>NZ_JAWDJT010000015.1:0-205731 GCF_032464715.1 Hymenobacter endophyticus
CACATCGCCTATTACAACGCCGAGCGACGGCATTCGGCACTCGGCTATCAATCGCCCAACCACTTCGAAACCCAACTCCAAACAACGTCCCAACTCTGTCCGGCTTAGCTAGACCACCTCAGTGTTGGTGTGTAGTGGTATGCTTATTCCGATATGGATTTTCACACTGCATATTTCCTCACTATAATGGCACACACTAAAAATTGTCAATCTTGCGGCACTACAATCATTGGCAACATCAATCGCCGGTTTTGCACGGATGCTTGCCGCAAATACTACAAAGCACACGGTAATACCGGACACTCTGGTTTGCCGGACAACCGGTTGAACAGAACAGAAAAATCCGGAGAAAAGCGGAAATCAGCCTATTCCATTGGTGACTACGCTGCTAAGCGCCTGATTGACTTTGCCGGCAAAATGGCCGAAAGCCAGCTTATATCGGCTTCAACAGAGCCCAAGCCGGGCGGTATTGCTGGCCTAGTGGGTCAAGCTCCACTGCTAACTGCTACCCTCACAGGTGAAATACGCGCTGGCCGGCAGCCGGGACAATACCGCCCAGCCCTGCCCCCTACCCTCCGCCAGTTCCTGGGTGAGCTTACCCACCCGTTCCAGATGTTGATTTGGGGCTTGCCAGGCAGTGGCAAATCAACCATGAGCATGATAATGGCCAATGAAATGGCAGCTTTCCGTAAGGTGCTCTACATTTCCGGGGAGGAAGGGCTGAATAGCACTACCCTCCGGCAAAAACAGGCTCGTACCATCACCCGCCACGACCGATTTTTATTCGCCAACCGGTTACCCAATTCTAAGCTGGAATGGCGGCAGATTCTGCTTACCGGTACCACCGGTCAAATGTCCGGTCAATTGGCTGGAAACGCACTTTCGCCTACCGGTCAGCGCACCGGTTGGCCAACCGGTCAGCCAACCGGTGGTACGCCTGAATACCGAACCATTGTGTATGACTCCATTACGATGCTTGGAATTCACCCATTCCACGTAAAAGCCACCGCTAACGATTGCCAGCTACCAGCTTTCAGCCAGCATATCAGCCACATTTTTATCAGCCACGCCCACAAAGATGGCAAAGAGTATCGGGGAGACGGTAGTTGGGGCCATGAGGTGGATATTATCATTCGGTGCCATGAGGGCGTTGCCACCATCCAGAAGAACCGATTTGCTACAGCCGAACAGGGCCGGATAGGTACAGAATATAAAATCTATTGACCGGCTTAAAGACCAGTTGACCGGAGTTTAAAACCAATTTTTGCCACTTAAAGCTGCTCAATAAGCGCAAAGCCGGCACTATCCGTTGATAGTGCCGGCTTTGCGCTTATGTGTCCCAAGTAATTGTATTTGATTACTTCGTCAGTTCCGTCGCAATCAATTCAGCCTGCTTGAGTACCGTTTCAGTAGCCAGCAGTTCCATATCGGGTGGGTAGCCGAACTGCCGCAGCGTGCGCTTCACAATTACCTTAAGCTTGGCCTTTACGCTTTCCTTGATGGTCCAGTCGATGGAGGCGTTACTGCGCACCCGCTCAGTGAGCACTACGGCCAGCTCGCGCAGCTTATCTTTCTGCATCAACTCCTGGGCACTGGCGTTGTTGGCTACAGCCGAATAGAAGGCGTACTCGTACTCGGTAAGGCCCATGGCAGCAGCCTCGCTATCCATACCGGCTACCTCCTCTTTGCCCAGCTTGATGAGGTAGTCGATGACCTCGGCGGCGGTGATGATTTTGGCGTGATACCGCTTAATGGCGCTTTCCAGCATTTCCATCAACGACTTACTTTTTACCAAGTTGAATTTGGAACGGGCTTTTATCTCGTCGCGCAACAGCTTTTGCAGAACTTCCAGGGCTACATTCTTGTGCTGCATTCCTTTCAGCTCCAACAAGAACTCCTCGGAGAGAATAGAAATGTCGGGCTTCTTGATACCGGCCGCATCGAACACATCTATCACCTGCTCCGATACCAGCGCCTTATCAATCACCTGCCGGATGGTGGTTTCGATGTCCTCGTCGCTGCGGCCCGAGCTACCCGTGGTAAACTTTGCCAGGCGGGCCTTCACTGCCTGGAAAAAGCCTATTTCATCCTTCACGGCCATAGCCAGCTCGTGCGGAATGGCAATGGCAAACGCCTGCGACAAGGCAGTTACTTCGTTGATGTAGCGTTTCTTGCCATCCGGTAGCCCCAGAATATGTTCTTCGGCCGCCAGTATCATCGACAGCTTCTGGGCGGTGCCAGCGTCGTAGTAGGTGTCGTAGGCGAAGCCGTGGTACATGGCCTGCACCACTTCCAGCTTCTCCACCATCAGGGCCACGGCTTGGTACTGGGTTTCGGCCGGGTCGCCCTTACCGCCCGCATCGGAGTAGAACGCCAGGGCTTTTTTCAGGTCGGAGGCAATGCCGAGGTAATCAACTACCAGCCCGCCGGGCTTGTCCTTGTACACGCGGTTGACGCGGGCAATAGCCTGCATCAGGTTGTGGCCCTGCATGGGCTTGTCGATGTAGAGCGTGTGCATGCTCGGGGCATCGAAACCGGTGAGCCACATGTCGCGCACTATCACCAGTTGCAACTCATCAGCAGGGTTTTTCATGCGCTCGGCCAGCAGGCGGCGCTGTTCCTTGGTGGTGTGGTGCTTGGCAATGGCGGGCCCGTCCGATGAGGCGGAGGTCATCACCACCTTCATACGGCCGGTGGTTAGGTCGTCGGTGTGCCAGTGGGGCCGCAGGGCCGCAATGGCCGCGTACAGCTCGGCGGCAATGCGCCGCGACATGGCTACTATCATGCCCTTGCCCTCAAACACTTCCTGCCGCTGCTCGAAGTGGGCCACCACATCGGCCGCAATCTTCTCGATGCGCTGCTTGCTGCCAATCAGGGCTTCCAGCTGCGTCCACTTTGCTTTGGCTTTCTGCGGGTCGCTGAGGCCTTCCTGGTCCAGGGTTTTGTCGAGGTCATCCACCAGCTTTTTGCCCTCGGTGCTGAGGCTGACTTTGGCCAGGCGGCTCTCGTAGAAAATGCGCACCGTGGCCCCGTCTTCCACGGCCTGGGCAATGTCGTAGATGTCGATGTAGTTGCCGAATACAGCAGGGGTGTTTACGTCGGTTTTCTCAACCGGCGTGCCCGTGAAGCCCAGGTAGGTGGCATTGGGCAACGCGTCGCGCAGGTACTTGGCAAAACCGTACACCACCTTCTTGCCCACCACGTCGCCGGCCTCGTTTTTTACGTCCACGGTTTTGGCCTTGAAGCCGTACTGGGTGCGGTGGGCCTCATCGGCAATGACGATGATGTTGCGCCGCGTCGACAGCTCCTCGTACACGTTGCCTTCTTCGGGCTGAAACATCTGGATGGTGCTGAACACTACTCCGCCCGAGGCGACCCGCAGCTTATCCTTCAAATCCTCCCGGCTCTCTACCTGCCGGGGCTCTTGGCGCAGCAGCTGGGTGGAGCCGGCAAAGGTGTCGAACAGCTGGTCGTCGAGGTCGTTGCGGTCGGTGATGACCAGCACGGTAGGGTTGTCGAGGGCCAGTACGATTTTGCCGGTGTAAAACACCATACTCAGGCTTTTGCCGCTGCCCTGGGTGTGCCACACCACGCCGGCTTTCTGGTCGCCGAACGGCTGGGCCTTCACGCTAGGCAGGCCGTACACTTCAGGTGCTTCCTCGGCTAGCGTGGGGTCAGAATCATCTAGCTTGTAACCAGTGGAAACGTGTTTGGGAGTCGCCTTATACCCGGCATGACCAGCTGCCCGCAGCGTGGATTGCACGGCAGCATTTACGGCGTAATACTGGTGGTAAGCGGCTACCTTCTTCACCGTCGAAATGGCAATAACGCCCGTTTTGGGGTCTTCCTTTTTCGATTTCTCGAACACCACGAAGTGCCGCAACACATCCAGCAGCGTGGCTGGGGCCAGCATACCCCGAATCAGGGTTTCGAGCTGGCCCACCAGCGGCGAAGCCTCGGCCAGGCCATCGGCCGACTTCCAGGCCATAAACCGGCTCAGGCCCGCCGACAGCGAGCCAGCCCGCGCCTCCAGGCCATCGGAAATCACCAACAGGCCATTGTAGGTGAACAGGCCTGGAATAAGAGCTTTGTATGTTTCCAGCTGCTTGAAGGCCGTTTGAAGCGTGGCTTTCTCGTCGGCGGCGTTTTTCAGTTCCAGAACCACCAGCGGTAGGCCGTTCACGAACAGCACTAGATCGGGGCGTTTGTGGTGGCCGTTTTCGACAATGGTGAACTGGTTGACGACCAGAAACTCGTTGCGCTCCGGCTGTGAACCGAAATCGGCCAACCACACCACGTCGCCGCGGGTGTTACCATCTTTCTGGTATTGCACCGGAACACCCTCTGTGAGCAGGCGGTGGAAGGCCTCGTTTCCGGCCAACAGCTCGGGGGCGGCCACGTTGCGCACCTGCCGCAGGGCATCTTCGCGGGCCTCGGCGGGCACGGTGGGGTTGAGGGCGGCAATGGCCTTGCGCAGCCGTTCCAGTAGCAGCACCTCAGCAAAGGAGACCCGCTCGGGGTGGGCCCCGTCGGGCGCAAGGTCGGGCCCGAAGCAGTAGCCGTAGCCCAGCTCCTGCAACAGTTCAATGGCGTACTCTTCAATGGCGTTTTCCGTCAGCTTGGTCATAAGGCACGGGGATAGAGCTATTGGATAGTGGAAAGGTTAGTAGGCCACGCGCACGTCGCCGCTCATCAGCTTGGGGAGCAGCGTGTCGCGCAACTTTTCGAGCGTCTGAACTTGACGCTTGTTCTGATTAATCTTTGAGTAATATGGACTAACCTGCTTATCAAATTCCAGTACTCGGTCTTCTGTAGGCATAAGGTATTCTATTTCGAAAAGCAGCGCCTTGTAGTCCAGGTTTTTTATACCAGAACTCCCGTTTTCAAGACCAAAGAATTCGTCTTGCTTATACAAGTACTGAATGTACAAGTAGATGAAAAAGGAATATTGCTCATTGATTGGCCGAATCATCCGGCAGAAGTTTGAGAATATCAATGGCTGACTGTAAAAAGACTTTATGTCGTCGTTTATGTACAAAGCCCGGCCAGTAGATTGATTTTCGGTACCACCTGAAATTTCAATGATAATGTCGCCGGTTTTCGGCTGAATGCTTTCGAATTTCTTTGGCTTCACGAACCGCAAGGGCGTCTTGTATGCTAGACCGATTTGCAAATCAGCTATGTCAGTCCCTCTAATGCAGTAAGCTGGCTGGATAAATTCTCCTTCGGACACTTCTTTACCCCATTCCCCTCCAATTGTCCCCTCTACCCAATCACCAAATTTGCCGGGTTTAAGGTTATTAGTTGCTTCTACAAACCACTGCCGGAACAGCGTTTCCGCCAAGGCTTCCAAGGTGGCATTTTGCCGGTGTAGCAGGTCTATTTTTTCATCTAAACTGCTGAGGACGCTAGCAATGGCGCGTTGTCCGGCAAGCGGAGGAATTTGAACAGTGAGTTTCTCAAAGTCGCCTTTGTTTAAGATGGGCACTGCTGTGCCATCACTGCCATGAGTTACTAATGTTTCATGCAGGCTAACCAAACTATAGTATAAGAAGTTAGCGTCAACAACGTCATTATTGGGCACTAAGGCGTTAATCTGCTGATTGGTTACAGCCTCAGTAGCATTCATGACTACTTTTCCCATGTCTGAACCTATACAGGTTACCAGAACGGAATTCGCAGGCAAGACCCTTTTTGCTAATCGTCTGACTCCTTCGTCTGAAAGGCTCCTGATACTTTGAGCCGCCTTCTTCCGATAGTTTTTGTAGTCTGAGGGAGTTATAAAAGGCATTGCTTCTCCCCAATCACCGGGATTGTCCTTTGATGGAGTATTGCCGGTAATAACTTTTCCCAATTCTCCCAAGGAGTATTCTGGCCACTCATTAACTAACTCACTAGTAACGAGTGTGCTAACCAATGTTTCCCCCTCCCACAAAATTGCCGTTTGCCCACTCATCTTCCTACGCCGTAAAAATCTTCGCCAAATTTTCCGCAATCCGCTCGTTTAGCACGCTTTCCTCGCGTAGCTGCGCCTCGAGCTCCGCTCGTAGCGTGGTGAACCGCTCGGTGAAGTCAAACTCGTCCTCGTCGTCGGGCAGACCTACGTAGCGGCCGGGGGTCAGCACGTAGTCCAGCTCCTGCACCCGCGCCAGGGGGGCGGCCATGCAGAAGCCGGGCACATCCTCGTAGCTGCCGCCCTCGGTGCGCCATTGGTGGTAAGTGTCGGCAATGCGCTGGATGTCGGCCTCGCTCAACTCGCGGGTGCGGCGGTTTACCAGGAAGCCCAGGTTGCGGGCGTCAATGAACAGGATTTCTCCGCGCCGGTCGCGGAACTTGTCCCCGCCCTGCCGGTTGCGGTTCATAAACCACAAACCAGCCGGAATCTGGGTGTTCAGGAACAGCTTGGCTGGCAGGTTCACAATGCAGTCGATGAGGCCCGCTTCCACCAGCGCCCGCCGGATGTCGCCCTCGCCCGAGCTTTTGGAAGTAAGCGCCCCTTTGGCCAGCACCACGCCTGCCTGCCCCGTGGGGGCCAGGTGGTGAATGAAGTGCTGCATCCAGCCGAAGTTGGCGTTGCCGGTGGGCGGCACGCCATACTTCCAGCGGCCGTCGGTGCGCAGCAGCTCACCGCCCCAGTCGCTCACGTTGAAGGGTGGGTTGGCAATGATGTAGTCGGCCTTCAGGTCGGGGTGAGCATCGTTGAGGAAGGAGCCCTCACTGTTCCACTTCACCTGCGAGCTGTCGATGCCCCGGATGGCTAGGTTCATCTTGGCCAGCCGCCAGGTGGTCTGGTTGCTTTCCTGTCCGTAAATGGCAATATCGTCGAGGCGGCCTTGATGCTGAGTTACAAACTTCTCGGAGTGCACAAACATGCCCCCCGAGCCGCAGCAGGGGTCGTACACGCGACCTTCGTAGGGCTCCAGCATTTCTACCAGCAACTCTACCACGCTACGCGGGGTGTAGAACTGTCCGCCCTTCTTGCCCTCGGCCAGCGCAAACTCACCCAGGAAATACTCAAACACACGGCCCAACACGTCGGCGCTGCGGGATTTCACGTCGCCCAGCGCAATGTTGCCTACTAGGTCAATCAGCTCACCCAGGCTGGCGGGGTCCAGGTTCTGGCGGGCAAATACTTTGGGCAGCACGCCCTTCAGCGGCGGGTTTTCTTTTTCCAGCCAGTCCATAGCGTTGTCCACGGCTCCGCCAATGCCCACAATGATGCCCTTGCCTTCGGGGTCGTACACCGGAATCTGAGCTACTTTGGCGTGGTTCTGCAGAAACTGCCAGCGGGCATACTCCGGCACGAAGAACACGTTTTCGGCCTTGTACTCGTCCCGGTCTTCGGGGTCGGCCCCTGCGTATTCGCCCTCGCCGGCCACCAGTTTGGCATAGTGCTCCTCGAAGGAGTCGGAAATGTATTTGAGGAAGATGAGGCCCAGCACGATGTGCTTGTACTCGGCGGCATCAATGTTTTTGCGGAGCTTATCGGCGGTTTTCCAGAGCTGCTTTTCCAGCGGCTCCTCCGCAACTTCTTTTTTCTTCTTGGCCACGGGGCGGGATACTAGGGGTATTGCAAAAACGGACCGCACAGCTGCACGGAACCAGACGCCATTACGGGAACGTCAGACCTTAAATTTCATCAGGAAGCCTTCCTGCACTTCCACAAAGCCGAAGTTGCGGAGCGGGTGGTATTCAAACCGGCGCGACTGGCCCATCCCGTTCCATACCTCGGGCAGTAAAAACGAATTGCCTAGCGTCAGCACAGTGCTTTCTCCATCGTTACCCACTGCCAAGATATGATAGATACGGCGGGCACCAGGCTCTTTGCCATATATCCAGCAGGGGGTCACGTACCGGGCGCTCCAATGCTTGAGTTTAGGGTTGCCCAAGCTTAGATTAATTAGGATAGTGTCTTCGTGCGAAACGGATTCTTTGAACTCGTCCGTTTCAGGTACTACCAATACATGAATCATAGCAGGAAATGATACAGTCTAGAGTTGCTCGATAGTTATACCGTCGGTATGGAACCGGTAGCGGCCGGGTTCCAAGAACAAGGTATCTTCTCCTTCAAGAATTTCAATGTATCCGCTGAAAGCATCCTTCTGCTTCAAGATGTACTGTTCATCATCGCAGCTGACACTCCCTTGGAAACCCTTCTCTATTTTGAATGTATCTCCCGCATCAACGTCCATCGTATCAATGTCGAAACCTCGCTGATACAATGAACCGCTAGTGGGCATTATCTGTATTTCAAGCACTTGGCTCATATAGTATTTGGAAATGGTTGAATTGCAAAAAAGAAGCCTCTAACTCTGGCCTCACACCTACTTTGTATAAGTGAGGCTTGAAAATAGAATAAACCGTACTAATCGCCAGCGTAGATACGAGCTATTGTAGATAACGCCCCAAAATGTCCCGCTAGTTGTCCCGTGAAAAAATTTAGGCTGCATAAATCACTGAAAAACAATGATTTATGCAGCCTAAAAGTGGGCCCAGCTGGAATCGAACCAGCGACCTACTGATTATGAGTCAGTTGCTCTAACCGATTGAGCTATAGGCCCTTGGCTTTACCAACCACACAGCAGTTGGTTTCAGCTGTGCAAACTTCGACTTTTACGGGCGAATTTGCAATTACACCGAGTAGGAAAAGCACTGCTTTCCCTGTCTGGGCCTAGCCACCGCACTTATGTCGCATCGCCTGCCTAACCTCCTCTTCGACTTTGGAGGTGTTATCATCAACATTGATTACAGCCTGACTGTGGAAGCCATGCGCCGGCACGGCTCTGCCATTGAGTTTACCCAGGCAGCCCAAGCCGATCTGTTTGACCAGATGGAAACCGGCCAGCTTAGCCCGGAGCAGTTTCGGGTGGGGCTGCGGCAGCATTATGGCCTCACGGCTACTGATGCGGAACTAGACGCGGCCTGGAACGCTATGCTGCTGGATGTGCCAGCTGAGCGCCTAGCCCTCATTGCCGAGTTGCGGGCGCAGGGCTACCAGACGGCCTTGTTATCGAACACCAACCAGATTCATATTGAGGAAATAAACCGACGGCTGCAGGACCAGTATGGCTTGGAACACGGCATTGCCGACTGTCTGGACCGGGTGTTTTACTCTCAGCAAGTGGGGCTGCGCAAACCAGGGGAGGAAATTTTCCGCCACGCGCTGCGGGAGATGAACTGGAAGGCCGAAGAAACGTTGTTCATCGAAGACAGCCCCCAACATATTGCCACGGCCCAGCGCCTAGGGCTGCACACGCTTTTTCTGACTCCGCCGCTCACGCTGCAAGACGCTTTGCCCGCCGCCCTCCGTGCCTTCCCCAACCGAGAATCCACTACTCCTTCCATTGCCTGAAGCCGCGGGCCCCAATTTAACCCCGGCTGCCGCCGCCCAGGATGCTCAAGCAGCCTTCCGGCGCTATGAGCGGCTGCCCTGGCCCCGCCCCCTGCGCTACACCCTACACCTAGCGTTGTTTCTGCTTACGGCCCTGACGACGACACTGGCTGGGGTGCAGCTGATGCGCAACCAGTTTATTGCGGCCGATTGGTTACCGTTTGAAGTTCTGTTGCAGCCCTGGGAGCAGATATGGTCTGCGTTGAAAGTTGGGCTGTGGTACTCCGTGCCATTTCTGGGGGTACTCACGGTGCATGAGTTTGGCCACTACTTCACGGCCCGCTACTACCGCATCCGGGCCACGCTGCCGCTCTTCATTCCGCTGCCTATTGGCATTGGCACCTTTGGGGCGGTCATCCGCATTAAGGACCGGATTTTCTCCCGGCAGGAGTTTTTTGATGTGGGCCTGGCCGGTCCGCTGGCCGGATTTGTGGTGGCGGTTGGTGTGCTGGCGTATGGCCTGACTCATCTGCCGTCGGTGGAGTATCTGTACGGTTTCCACCCCGAGTACCGCCCCTTTGGTGCTGAGTATGCCCAGCACGTGTACCAGGCTTTGCCGGAGGGCAGTAGCTTAGTACTGGCCCAGCCGCTGCTGTTTAAAGGCATGGCGGCGTGGCTGGCCGACCCGGCCCGGATGCCGCACCCGAATGAGCTGGTGCATTATCCGGTGCTGGTAGCGGGGGTGCTGGCTTTGTTTTTCACGGCCCTGAACCTGCTCCCGATTGGGCAGTTAGATGGCGGCCACATTGTATACGGGCTACTAGGGCCGCGCCGGGCGGCGCGGGTATCGGTGGTATTATTTATAGCCTTCATTTTCTACGCGGGCCTGGGCCTGTTCACACTGCAATCGGACGCTGATATGTGGTTGTACGGGGCCGTTCCTTATGGGCTCTACCTGTGGCTGGTGTTCCGGCGGGCGGTTCCCACGGCGCGCCGGGCCGTGTTGCTGGCGGGCGCGGTGTGGTTGGGGCAGATAGCGCTGGCCTCGGCGGTGCCGGGGTTACTAGGTATGCCGGGCTGGCTGTTGTTTGGGCTGCTGCTGGCCCGGGTTACCGGCATTTTTCATCCGGTAGCGCCCCGGGAGCAGCCGCTATCCAGGGGCCGCCGCCTGCTGGGCTGGCTGATGCTGCTTATTTTTGCACTCTGCTTCACGCCCTCCCCTATTTTACTTTCCTGATGATTTCCGCTGGTTTGTGGAGCTACTCCACTGCTGGCATTTTTGCATGACGGTTCCTCAATTCACTCAACATCACTTTTTGCGGGGTTCTACGCGGCTGGTGCTTGGCCCGAACGGGCTATACGTCAGCCAAGGGCCGCGCCGCGGGGCAGCCCGGCTGGAAACCGAAATTCCTTACGAAGAATTGCTTCCCATAACCCTGGAGTACCAAGAGCCCAAGCCGGTGCGGGTTCGGCCTTTCGTAATACCAGCTTGGCTCATTGCACAAGCTGCACTTCATTTAACGAAGAATTCTGATGATGCAGCAGCCATATTGGTAGGTGGTCTGAGCTTTCTGCTGGGCTTAGCGGCCGTGGTGCTGGTACGCCGCTACCGGGGCCGCCGCGTGCTGCTTACCACCAACCGCATCCACCTCGCTTTCCACGATTCTTCTCGTCACCGCGCCGCCCTCAGCACTTTCGTGGATGCCATGCAGCTACGGGCCCACGCTTATTTGCGCGAGGAATACGCCGCCGTAAACCCGCTCGGGCACATTGAGCTGCAGCTGCACCGCCTGCATTGGCTCCGGCAGCTGAAGGTATTGTCGGAGCAGGAGTACCGCACCCTCAGCACCCGCCTTACCGGCCGCCTTTCCCAAGATTCTATCAAGCTAATGGGCCAGGATCTGGAAACGCCTTATCTGAACTAGGCTGAGTGGACAATAACGCTTCTTACTACCAAGCGGAACGTCATGCAGAGCCGGAGGCGAAGCATCTCACGTGCTGAGGTCTGAATGGTAGTACAACGCCAGCACGCAGGATGCTTCACCTCCGGCTCTGCATGACATGGCTTTATTTAGGCTTACTTACTGTCCAAACAGCCTAGAGTTTAGATCTTAGAGTCAAAAAAAGAAAGGGGAGATTATCGTGCTGGCAACGCGCCACTGAACGATAATCTCCCCTCTCTTTTCTTGGAAGCGGTTGCACAAGTATTATAGAGACGCGACACTTCGCGTCTTCTCGTCGGGCAGATGCAACGATGCCGTTCAACACGGAGACGCGAAGTGTCGCGTCTCTACGACACGTATACACCGTTTAGGAAACTGCTTCTTGGCTCTAAGCTCTTGGTTTTAACTTCTCAGCTCTAACCCAACGCCGCTACGCCGGGCAGCTCTTTGCCTTCCATGTACTCCAGCAAAGCGCCGCCGCCGGTGCTGATGTAGCTGACCTGCTCCGAGAAGCCGAGCTGGTTAACCGCCGCCGCTGAGTCGCCGCCGCCGATGAGGCTGAAGGCACCCTGCTGGGTAGCGTCGGCAATGGCCTGGGCTACGGTTTCGGTGCCTTTGGCGAAGTTGCTCATCTCGAACACGCCCATGGGGCCGTTCCAGAGGATGGTTTTGGAGTTGCGCACCACTTCGCTGAACGCCTTGATGGACTCGGGGCCTAGGTCGAGGCCCATCCAGCCGTCGGGAATCTGACCGTTCGGGGCCACTTTGGTTTCGGCGTCGTTGGCGAATTTATCGGCAATGAGGCTGTCGGTGGGCAGTACCAGGTTTACGCCTTTGGCTTTGGCCTTCTCAATGAGCTCCAGGGCCAGGTCCATTTTGTCGGCTTCCAGCAAAGAGTTGCCGATCTGGCCGCCCTGGGCTTTGGCAAACGTGTAGGCCATACCGCCGCCGATGAGCAGGTTGTCTACTTTATCGAGCAGCTTCTCGATGATGAGGATTTTGTCGGAAATCTTGGCCCCGCCCATGATGGCGGTGAAAGGGCGCTCAGCCTGCTCCAACACCTTTTTGGCGTTGTCCAGTTCGCCCTGCAGCAGGTAGCCGCCTACGCGGTCCTCGGCGGCAAACGAGTCGGCAATAACAGCGGTGGAGGCGTGTTTGCGGTGGGCCGCGCCGAAGGCATCGTTCACGTACACGTCGCCGAGTTTGGCCAGTTTGGCCGCGAATTCGGCGTTGCCTTTTTCTTCTTCGGCGTAGAAGCGCACGTTTTCCACCAGCAGAATCTGGCCGGGCTGCAATGCCTTGGCTTTGTCCTCGGCTTGCAGCGCGTCATCGGCAAACTGTACTTCCTGGCCGTACTCCTGGCCCAGGCGGGCTACTAGGTGCTTGAGCGAAAACTTATCCTCGGGGCCACCTTTGGGCCGGCCCAGGTGGGAGAGCAGCACCACCGAGCCGCCATCCTTCAGAATTTTCTTGATAGTGGGCGTGGCGGCCCGGATGCGGGTATCGTCGGTAATGGCGAAGCTTTTATCGAGCGGCACGTTGAAATCTACGCGCACCACGGCGCGCTTGCCGGCGAAGTTGTACTGATCGAGCGTTTTCATGGAACAGGAAATGGGTTTGGCTGGGGCGAAGGTAAAAACATCTGTCATTGCGAGGCGGCACGCCGAAGCAATCCTTCCTTTTCAGGGCATGTCTCATCGGAAAATGACAAGCCCCGGTTGCTTGTAGAGACGCGCCCCTTCGCGTCTCGGCGTTGAATGTTAGCGTCGGGAGTTGTTCTGGCGGGAGACGCGAAGTGTCGCGTCTCTACAACCGTTCAGCGTAAGGTTTGCGAATAGGTCAGGGCTTTTTGCTTTGATAAGGAAGGATTGCTTCGGCGTGCCGCCTCGCAATGACAGATGTTTTACCTTTGCCCCCGATATGAAAATTGGCATCTTCTTCGGTGGCCCGTCGCGCGAGCGGGAAATCAGCTTCGCGGGCGGCCGCACCGTGTACGATAATCTGGATAAGTCCCTGTTTGAGGCCGTGCCCGTGTTCGTGGACAGCCGCGGCAACTTCATCCTGTTGAACTGGGAATACATCTACAAAGGCACCATCCGCGACTTTTACCCGCCCGTGTCGGCGCTGCCGCCCGCGGTGCTGCCGGTGCAGATGTATTTCGAAAGCCTGGGCGAGCTGCCCCTAGAGGAGCAGGACCGCATCATCGCGGAAGTGGGCCGCCGCGTGGAGCCCCGGGAGCTGGCCGGCCTCATCGACTTCGCCTTCCTGGCTTTGCACGGCCCGGCCGGCGAGGACGGGGCTATTCAGGGCCTGCTGGAGTGGTACGGCATTCCGTACTCCGGCTCCGGCATTCTGCCCTCGGCCTTCGGCATCGATAAGATTGCCCAGAAAAAGCTGCTCAAAGCCCTGAACCGCCCTACGCCCGACTTCCGCCTCATCACGGCCGAAGAATGGGACGCCGCCGACGCGCAAGCTACCCTAGATTACCTGGTGCGCGAGCTGGGCCTGCCGCTGGTGTTCAAGGCCCCGCGCCAAGGCAGCAGCATCGGCATCAGCATCCTGCGCGAAGCCGATGTAACTAAATTCGCCACCGCCGTGGAGCGCAGCCTGTTCCGCAAAACCGTAACCCAAACGGAGTGGCAGGCACTGTCGCAGCAGCAGAAAACCGTGTGGCTGCAGCAGCTGGTGGACATCCGCGACGGAATTGGCTTGCCGGTGGTATTGGAGTTGCCAGTTGCCGGTTCTGAGTTATCGGTTTCAAACGAGCCAGCCACTGTCCCCAACGGGCAACGGACAACAGGCAACTCGCAACTGATTTATCAGCCCGAGGAGCTGTTGCGCGCCCTGGATGCGCATCTGGCCACGGCCGAAGCGGTGCGCCTGACCAGCGTGGAGGGCGAAACTCAGGTGCTGGTGGAGAGCTTCGTGCAGGGCCGCGAGTTTTCCTGCATCGTGGTGGAGGACGCCGACGGCCAGCCCTTGGCCCTGCCGCCCACGGAGATTGTGAAGGGCGAGGAAATGTTCGACTACCGCTCGAAATACCTGCCCGGCCTCTCCCGCAAAATCACGCCTATCGACCTGCCCGAAGCCGACATCCAGCGCATCCGCGAGGCCTGCGAGGAAATGTTCCGCACCTTTGGTTTCCAGGTGTACGCTCGCTTGGATGGCTTCATTGGGGCCGATGGCAAGCTGTTCCTCAACGACCCGAATACCACCTCGGGCATGCTGCCGGCTTCATTCTTCTTCCACCAGGCGGCTGAAATCGGGCTCAACCCCAGCCAGTTCCTCACGTTCCTGATCCGCACCTCGTTGGCGGCGCGGCGGCGCGGCGGGCTGCGGCCGGTGAAGCTGGCGGGCCTGCTGGCCCAGCTGGACGCGGCCGTGGCGGCCCGGGCTTCGGAGGAGCGCACCCGCACCAAGGTGGCCGTAATTATGGGTGGCTACTCCTCGGAGCGGCATATTTCGGTGGAAAGTGGCCGGAACATCTTCGAGAAGCTCAGCTCCTCGGTGAAGTATGAGCCAGTACCTGTGTTCCTGACCGGCAACAGCCAGGAGTTCCGCCTGTACGTGCTGCCCATCAATGTGATGCTCAAGGACAACGCCGACGACATCCGGGAGAAAGTGGAATACATGGAAGCCGGCCACGACCTGCACCCCATTCTGGAGCGCATCCGCCGCGAGGCCCAGGGCATCACCAGCACCTACGCCGGTCAGCCCACGGCTCAGCCGCGCCGCGTGTCGTTTGAGGAGCTGGCGAGTATGGTAGATGAGGTGTTTATTGCCCTGCACGGCCGCCCCGGCGAGGATGGTGCCCTGCAGCGGGAGCTGGAGAAATTTGGGCTGCCCTACAACGGCTCGGGCGTGGAAAGCTCCAGCATCACCATCAACAAGTTCGAAACCAACAAACGCCTGCGCGAAGCGGGTTTGCGTGTGGCTGAGCACCGCATGGCTAACCGCCTGGAGTGGGACGCCGACGCGGAAGGCTTCTACCGCAGCCTGGAAACCCAGTTCCCCTACCCCTTCATTGCCAAGCCCGCCGACGACGGCTGCTCCTCGGCCGTGAAGAAAATCAAGAACCGGGCGGAGCTGGAGGCCTTCACCCGCCTCATCTTCCGTAGTCAGAAAGACCTGATGCCCGCCGACGCTACCACGCTCAGTCTGGGTTTCAAGGAGGAATTCCCGCAGAAGGAAGCCTTCCTGGTAGAAACCCTGATTGACCGGGACGGCGCAGCTCATTTCCTGGAAGTAACCGGCGGCCTGCTCACCCACTGGGATGACAACGGGCAGCTGAAAATCGAGGTATTTGAGGCCTCCGAAGCTTTGGCCACCGGTGAGGTGCTGAGTCTGGAGGAGAAATTCCTGGCCGGCGAAGGCCAGAACATCACCCCGGCCCGCTACGCCGCCGACCTCACGGAGCGGCAGCGCGTGTCGGAGGAGGTGAAGCGGGAACTGCGCCGGGTGGCCGAAATCCTGAACATTCAGGGCTATGCCCGCATCGACGCCTTTGTGCGGGTGCGCCAGAACGGGGCCGTGGAGGTCATTATCATTGAGGTAAACTCTTTGCCGGGTATGACGCCCGCTACCTGCATCTTCCACCAAACGGCCCTGGCCGGCTACACGCCCTACGACTTCATTGACCGGATTCTGGAGTTCGGCAAGCAGCGTACAGAGCAGGCTCAAGCGTAACTAGAAGCTAGTCCCCCTCCTCAGATGAGGAGGGGCTAGGGGTGGTTGACAACTAGAGCTAGATGATAGAACCAGTACCGTTCAACTTTCATCAACCACCCCTAGCCCCTCCTCATCTGAGGAGGGGGACTAGCTTCTCCCTTTCTAATTTCTAGCTTTGTCGGCTACTTGTAGCTTTTACCTCCTAGCTTCTCCCTAATGTCCTTTTTTCGTTCCGATACGCCGGCCGACCTGCTCAAGCACGTGCTCATCATTGTGGTGGCCACGGCCGCGCTGGTGTTCGGTTTTTTTTATGTGTACCTGCCTATCACCACCAACCACGGCGAAACCATTGTGGTACCGAAGGTTACGGGCATGAACCAGGCGGCGCTGGAAGACTACCTGGATGAGCGGGACCTAGCCTATTTCGTGGACGACAGTACCTACAATGCTCGAATTCCGGCGGGCACGGTGCTTACCCAGGAGCCTAAAGCCGGGGAGCGGGTGAAGGAAGGCCGCAAGATTTACGTGTCGGTTTCGATGAAAAACCCGCCCGTTATCAAGATGCCCAAGCTCACGGACGGCTCGGTAAAAAATGCCCAGATGATTCTGAAAAGCTATGACCTGGTGGTGGGTCAGCTGAAATTCGTGCCTAACATTCAGAAGGACGCGGTGCTCAAGCAGCTGGTGAACGGCAAGGAAATAGCCGCCGGCGCCTCCATCACCAAAGGCACCCGCGTAGATCTGGAAGTGGGAGACGGCCTGGGCAACCAGGAGTTTCCGGTGCCCAACCTCGTGAACATGCCCGCCGATGAGGCCACTACCCTGCTGGTGGGCCAGGGCCTGCAGGTGGGCGAAATTTTCTATCAGGAGCCCGAAGATGGGCAGACGGAAGGCACCGTGGTAAAGCAACGCCCCGCCTCTGCCCCGGGCACCACCATTCGCATGGGTCAGCTGGTGGATTTGTGGGTGGCAGGCCGGGAGCCGGTAAAAGCCGTCAACTAATTTCCGGGCAAAATAGAAGCAGCAGAAGGTTCGTTGACGTACAACGAACCTTTTGTGGTTTTCGGGCGTGGAGTATAACCGCTCAGCCTGCCTCCCTCAGCATTTTTTTACGTTGTATATATGACCTTTTCCTTACGCTCTTTCTTTAGTTCGGCAGCATTGCTCAGCTTGGCTGTGGTGGAAGCCCAGGCCCAGGTAGTGCAGCCGCTGGGGGCCGAGCCGCCCCACGCTATTATCCATCGGCCCAACGCTGCTCAACGGCCAACAGCCCTGACCCTGCCGTTTTTTGATGATTTCTCCCGGCAGAAAGAGGGTGCCCCCGATGGCTTGCGTTGGGAAACAACTGGCGGGGCGCTGGTAAACAACCGGTTTCCGCGCCGGCCCATCAGCCGGGGTGTGGCTACGCTGGATGGGTTGGATGCGCAAGGCAACCCGCGGGGCGGCATTTCCCAGCTTGGCGACGCCGATGCCCTGACATCTCTGCCTATTGACCTGAGTGGGCAGACGGTGGCCAACAATCTGTTTCTGAGCTTTTTTTGGCAGGCGGGCACCGTTGGGGGGCCACCTGCCACCAACAACACGCGGCCTATTGCTCTATACGTTGACTTCAAGGACGCCGCCGACCAGTGGCAACAGGTGTGGCAGTTGCGCAGCCCCGGCGACACCACCAACTTCCGCTTCAAAGCGCTGCCCATCAACCAGGCCGATTTCCTGCACGCCAACTTCCAGTTCCGCATCCGGGTAAGCGGCTACCTGTACAACGCCCGCGACGCCTGGAGCGTGGATTACGTGCGCCTGGACCGCAACCGCACGGCCACCGACTCGGCCTACCGTGATATTGCACTCAGCAAGCCCCTGCCCAGCGCTCTAAAGCGGTTTACGGCCATGCCCATCACGCAGTTCAACCAAAACCCAACTCAGGAACTCGCTGACCGCACGGCCACCAGCATGAATAATCTGGACGCCGGGCCTGCTCCCACGCCTATTTCCTGGGAAGGCTACTTGGACGTACTCGGCGGCGGTAGCAGTTTAATAGCGGAGGGTAACCGCTCCTTGGATGCAGGCCTGCGCCAGCAGCCTATCATCGGCAACCCGCGCCGGGCCACGGTGCCTACTACTCCGGCGGCTAAGCAGCTACGGCAGCGCGTGTACCTGATCAGCAACGAAACCAGCCCACTCACGCTGTCCAATGATACTATCAGCCGCATAACCGATTTGGCCGATTACTACGCCTACGATGATGGTACGGCCGAAGCTACCATAAGCCTGCCGCCCGCCTCCACCGGGCCCGCCAGCTACCACGCCCTCCGCTTCGACCTCAACCGCCCCGACCAGATTCGAGCCATCCAGTTGGCACCGTTGCTGCTGACGGCTGGTGGCCGGACAATTACCATCAACATCTGGGACGACAACGGCAACGGGCAGCCGGCGGCTACTCCCAAGGCCAGCAAGAGCTTTACTATTCCAACCACGCTGCCCACCGGCCAAACCTTCATTACAATTCCGTTTGATAGTCCGGTGCCCGTAACTACCCGTTTTTATGCGGGGTACGGGCAGGCTTCTACCCCGCAGTTTGTTCAGTTTCAGGTAGACCTGAACAACGCACCGCCGGCTAACACCTTCTTCCGCAATGAGTTTGGAGCCTGGAGCCCGGCGTCTACTGCTACCACGGGTGGCTACATTCCGGCCGGCTCCCTACTGCTGCGGCCGGTTACTACTGGCGTCATCACCGCTGCCGTAGCGCCCGCCGAGGTAGCCACGCAGTATCAGCTCTATCCCAATCCGACTACCAACGGGCAAGTGCAGGTGCAGGGCCGTTACGCCCGCGCTGCCGTACTGGATGCCCTGGGCCGCGTGGTATGGGAACAGCCTACCGACCAAGCGGGCGAGGCTACGCTACACTTGCCCTTGTCCGCCGGGCTGTATTTTGTGCGCCTGACCCTGGCCAATGGGCAAACAGTGACCAAGCGGCTAGCCCTGGCTCAACCTTAGCCACGGCAGTTTGTTGGTTTCTTGCTAACCTTGCACCCTGGGCCTTAGTCGGCCATTTTGCTACCCCTCAACCTGAACTTGCCCGTATGAACGACATCACCTCCGCCGAGTTGAAAGAGCGCCAGGCCAATGGCTCTGCCCCCATCATCATCGACGTGCGCGAAACCTGGGAAAACGAGGAAAGCCGCATTGATGGCAGCCGCAACATTCCGCTGGGCGAGCTGCCTGGTAAGCTGGACGAGTTGGAAGACCTCAAGCACCAGGAAGTAGTAGTGCATTGTAAGGGCGGAGGCCGCTCCGCTTCCGCTAAGGCCTTCCTGACCCAGCATGGTTTCGACCACGTCCGGAACCTGATTGGCGGCATGCAGGGCTACCAGCAAGCCTAGGCACCTTACCGCCCCAAAAAAGCCGTGCCGCTAGTAGCGGCACGGCTTTTTGATTTCTAACGGGTTCTGTAACAGTACGTATAGCGTGCAATGACTACAAGAAATAAAATTTAATTGTACACAATTAAATTTTATTCAATCAAACTTGTTTCCTTTGCATCCATGAACGCATCTTCTGCTTCTGTATCATCTGTGAATCCAATCCAGCAACTGGAGAATCAGCTATGCTTTCCCCTGTACGCGGCTTCGCGCATGCTTACCAAAGCATACCAGCCCTTGCTACAGGAATTTGACCTCACGTACCCTCAGTACCTCGTGCTGCTGTTGCTGTGGGAGCACCAGGAGCGTACGGTGAAGGAATTGGGCGAGCATCTGCTGCTGGATTCCGGCACGCTCACGCCCTTGCTCAAGCGCATGGAGCAGCGCCAACTTATCAGTCGCCGCCGCGACCCGCGCGACGAGCGGTCTGTTATTATCGGGCTGCTGCCGGCCGGGGAAGCTTTACGGCAGCCAACCTGCCGCATTCCCGAGCAGTTGTTTGAGAAAATGGGTTTTCCCCTGACGGAGTTTGAAGCCCTGCGCGACCAGCTAAATAACTTGCTTACCCGGCTGAGGTAGTTCAGCCTTTCTGTTTCAGTTTCATTCTTTTTTCTCCCTTCACATGAAAATCGAGAAAGTATTTACGGCTCAGGCCAAAGCCAAAGGTGGCCGCGACGGTGCTATCAGCACCAGCAACGACGTGCTGAACCTCACGCTGAGCACCCCCAAGGAAATGGGCGGCCCTGGCAAAGCCGGCGCTACCAACCCCGAGCAGCTGTTTGCCGCTGGCTACGCTGCCTGCTTTGAAGGCGCGCTGGGCGTTGCGGCCCGCCAGGCTGGCGTGAAGCTGCAGGACGTAACCGTAGAAGCTCTCATCGGCTTCGGTAAAGCGGAAGATGGCGGCTACGGCATTTCGGCCGACCTGCACGTGAACCTGCCCGGCTTCGAGCAGGGCCAGGCGGAACAGCTGGTGGAAGCCGCCCACGGCATCTGCCCCTACTCGCGCGCTACCAAAGGCAACATTGAGGTGAACTTGACCACCACTACCAACGCCGCCTAATTGGTAAAACCTTTAGTTGAGGGCTGAATATGGGCTGTTGCGGGGTACCGCGCTGTCCGTATTCAGCCCTCAATCCTTTTTACGGCTGAGCTGTTACACCTCATTCGGCCGCGGCGAGCACCCTGCCCGTGACCGGAATCCGCTCATTTTTCCTTTTCCTCCTTCCTATGCAAACCAACACCATTCTGCTGGCCAGCCGGCCCCAGGGCGAGCCTACGGCGGCCCAGTTTCAGTTTGAAACCCGCGAGCTGCCCGCACCCAAAGCCGGCGAAGTACTACTCAAAACCCGCTATGTGAGCGTGGACCCCTACATGCGGGGCCGCATGAGCGCCGCCAAATCGTACGTGGCTCCGTTTGAAGTAGGCCAGCCTATTGCCGGCGGCGTAGTGGCCGAGGTGGTAGAAAGCCAGGCCGAAAACCTGCCGGTGGGCAGCATTGTAGTGGGCAACCTGCCCTGGCAGGAGTACAGCGTAGCCCCGGCCGCCAGCCTCAACCGCGTGCCCGCCAACCAGGCCCCCATCAGCTACTTCCTGGGGCTATTGGGTATGCCCGGCCTCACGGCCTACTTCGGGCTGCTTGATATCTGCCAGCCCAAGCCGGGCGAAACGGTAGTAATATCGGGCGCGGCCGGTGCGGTGGGCATGATAGTAGGCCAACTGGCCAAAATCAAGGGAGCCCGCGTGATTGGCACGGCCGGCTCCGACGAGAAAGTGGCTTACCTCAAGCAACTGGGCTTCGATGAGGCCTTCAACTACAAAACCGCCGACATTCCGGCCGCCCTGGCCGCTGCCGCGCCCAACGGCGTGGATTGCTACTTCGACAACGTGGGCGGGGCCATTACCGATGCCGTGTACGACCTGCTCAACAAGCACGCCCGCATTGCCCTCTGCGGCCAGATTTCGACCTACAACAACACCGAAGCGCCCGTGGGCCCGCGCCCCGAGAGCAAGCTGCTCAAAACCAGCACCAAGCTCCAGGGCTTCATCGTGGGCGACTACCTGCCCCGGTGGCCCGAGGGCGTGAAGCAGCTGACGGAGTGGTACGGCCAAGGTAAGCTGCAGTTTGAGGAAACCATTACGGAAGGTTTCGAGCAGATTCCGGCCGCCTTCCTGGGTCTGTTCAAGGGTGATAACACCGGCAAAGCCATTGTGAAAGTCGCCTAGCGTAACCGTCTGACCTATGTCAACCAACGCTGATATTATCTGTGTGGCCGCCGAGTGGCGCACCCGCCCCGAACACGCCGACACCGTGCGCCGCCTCATGCAGGAAGCCGCTGCCGCCGTACGCGCCCATGAGCCGGGCAATCTGCTGTATGTGGCCCATCAGGACCCCAAGGACCCGACGCATTTCCTGTTCTATGAGCAGTATGCCAACCAGGCCGCGCTGGATGCCCACGTGGCCTCGGCCCACTATAAGAACCTGGTAGCTACCCAGATTGTGCCGCTGCTCACGGAGCGCAACGTCTCGCTTTACCGGTTGTTGGCTTAACCGGCCGCAGCTTTCTTTTCTTTTTCCCCTCCAAACTTTCTTTCCGATGAAAATTCTGATGGTGCTTACCTCGCACGACCAATTGGGCAATACCGGCCACAAAACCGGTTTCTGGCTGGAAGAATTTGCCGCGCCCTACTACGTGTTCAAGGATGCCGGTGCCGAGCTGACCCTGGCCTCGCCCAAAGGCGGCCAGCCTCCCCTCGACCCCAAGAGCGACGACCCCAGTGCCCAGACCGATGCCACCAAGCGCTACAAAGCCGACCCCGCTGCTCAGCAGGCCCTGACCAGCACCGTAACCCTCGACTCCGTATCGGCGGCCGACTACGATGCCGTGTTCTACCCCGGCGGCCACGGCCCACTATGGGATTTGGCCGAGGATAAAAAGTCGATTGAGCTGATTGAAACCCTGTACGCCGCCGGTAAGCCCGTAGCGGCCGTGTGCCACGCCCCCGGCGTGCTGCGCCACGTGAAAGCCGCCAACGGCGAGCCGCTGGTAAAAGGCAAGTCGGTAACCGGCTTTACCAACACCGAGGAAGAAGCCGTGCAGCTGACCAACGTGGTGCCCTTCCTGGTGGAAGATATGCTGCAAGAAAACGGCGGCGACTACTCCAAAGGCGCCGACTGGGCCCCCTACATCACCCAGACCGGCAACCTGATTACGGGCCAGAACCCGGCTTCCTCGGAGCCGGCTGCCGAAGCCCTGCTGAAAATGCTGAAAAAGTAGTTTTCAGCTCACTGAACCGAAAGGCCCCGGTGGCTCCAAAACAGGAGTTGCCGGGGCTTTTCTATGCCCGGTTTGGGGGAAAAATCGGCGGTGGAAAGCGGCTGTAGTAGTTGTTCCGGTCTGGCGGCGGCACGCCGTCGGGCCGGTTGAAGCCCGCTGACCTCCGAACGATGACGACACAACGGCCGCACGCAACAACCGGCCCGACGGCGTGCCGCCGCCGGACCGGCATCTGGTTTGAAAAACACGCTGAATCCCGGCAATTTTTTATATTTCTGCACTGACCCCGTTCTACCTCCCGCGTTATGAGTAAGATTCTGGAAGAAATTGACCAGGCCCTGGCCACCTTCGACTCCAGCCACGGCCGCCCCGTTGCCATTGAGTTAGGTGAGCGAAAATACACGCAGTTGATCCTAGACGTGGCCCACCTGCACGCCGACGGCGGCTCTCTGACGCATAACACCGGCCGCCCCCTGGCCTACCGTGGCCTCGAAATCCTGCGCGACGACGCCAACCGGGACCGGGTGCGGGTGATTTAGTTGGTGAAATAGTGAGTTGGTGAAATGGTGAGTTTGATGTTTTGCTAGCGTGGCTGACGCAGATTGAACATAAAACTCACCATTTCACCAACTCACCATTTCACCACAGTGTACCTTTGTAGCATGAATTTGCTATCTGCCGAGAACCTCGGAAAAAATTACGCCGACCGTTGGCTGTTTAAGGAGCTGAACTTTGGTCTGCAGCAGGGCCAGCGCGTGGCCTTTGTGGGCATCAACGGTACTGGTAAAACTACCCTGATGAAGGTGCTGGCCGGCATCGAGCCGCCCGATACCGGTGAGGTGAGCGTGCGCAAGGGCATTCGGGTAACCTACCTGGGCCAAAACCCCAACTTCGACGAAACGCTGACGGTGGAAGAAACCATCTTCGCCAGCCAGAACGACACGCTCAAGGCCATCAAGGAGTACGAGCACGTAGTAAACGACCCCAACCACAACCCCGACGACCTGCAGCGGGTGATGGAGCGCATGGACGCCCTCAACGCCTGGGACTACGAGGCGCAGGTGCAGCAGATTCTGAGCCGCCTGGGCATTTTGGGTGAGCTCCTGACCCGCAACATCAGCATGCTGTCGGGCGGGCAGCGCAAGCGCGTGGCCCTGGCCCGCGTGCTCATCGAGGAGCCCGACGTGCTGCTGCTCGACGAACCAACCAACCACCTGGACCTGGCCACCATTGAGTGGCTGGAAAACCGGTTGTCGTCGCCAAACCTGACGCTGCTGATGGTGACCCACGACCGGTACTTCCTGGATAAAGTCGCCAACGAAATTGTGGAACTGGACAAAGGCCAGATGTACCGCTACCAAGGCAACTACGCCTATTTCGTGGAGAAAAAGGCCGACCGGGAAATGCGCCAGGCCACCGAAGTGGAGAAGGCCCGCCAGCTATTCAAGAAGGAACTGGAATGGATGCGCCGCATGCCCCAGGCCCGCGGTACCAAGCAGAAAGCCCGCATCGACGCCTTCTACGTAACCAAGGAGAAGGCCAGTACCAACCTGAGCAAGCAGCAGGTGGAGCTGAGCGTGAAAACCACCCGTCAGGGCGGCAAGATCATCGAAGCCAGCCACCTCAACAAGGCCTTCGGGGAGAACGTAGTGCTGGATGATTTCAGCTACGTATTCAAGAAAAAGGACCGCATTGGCCTGGTGGGCCCCAACGGCGCGGGCAAAAGCACGCTACTCAACATGCTCACCGGCAAGCTCAAGCCCGATTCCGGCACCGTAGACGTGGGCCAGACCACCGTGTTTGGCTACTACACCCAGACGGAACTGGAATTCGACCCTTCGCAGCGGGTAATTGACATTGTGAAAGAAGTGGCTGAGGTGGTGGAGTTGGCCAACGGCGACGTGCTGACGGCCAGCCAGTTCCTGAGTTTGTTCCTGTTTCCGCCGGCCCAGCAGTACACGCTGGTCAGCAAGCTGAGCGGGGGCGAGAAGCGCCGGCTGCAGCTACTGCGCGTGCTTATCAAGAACCCCAACTTCCTGATTCTCGACGAACCGACCAACGACCTGGACATCGGGACACTGAATATTCTGGAAGACTTCCTGCTGCACTTCTCCGGCTGCCTGCTCATCGTCAGCCACGACCGGTACTTCCTTGATCAGCTGGCCGAGCACCTGTTTGTGCTGGAGCCCGGTGGGGCCGTGCTCAACTTCCCCGGCAACTATACTGACTACCGCGAATACTTGGCGGAGCGCGAAACCGAAGCCGCTTTGGAAGCCGCCGAGAAGGAAGCCAAAGCCGCCCGCGCCACTGCTAAGGCCGTAGCCGCTGCCCCAGTACCCGCTCCTTCCCCACCCGCACCGCCCAAGCGCAAGGCTACCTTCGCCGAGAAAAAGGAGTACGAAACCCTGGAAAAGGAAATCGAAAAGCTGGAAGCCCGGAAAGAAGAGCTGATTGAGAAGCTCAACTCCGGCAGCGGTTCCCACCAGGAGCTGGCCGACTGGGCCGCCGAGCTGAAACGCACCGAGTCAGCCCTCGACGATAAAGGCATGCGTTGGCTGGAACTGGCCGACTTTGTATAAGCTCTCTAAGCCGACGCCGAAACCAATTGGTCCCGACTTTGTAATTTACCCAGCCTCCTACTCGGGGGCTGGGTATTTTTTTCACCACTCTCCTTCCCACATTATGAAAAACCTCCGTCTTTTCCGCGTGCTGGTGCTATTGTTCGTCGGTATCCTCTGGGCCGGCCACAGCCAGGCTCAGGACGCTGCCAAGGAAAAACCCAGCCCGGCGGCTACGGCTACCGGCAAAATTGGCAAAGCCACCGTTACGGTAGCCTACAGCAGCCCCGCCGTGAAGGGCCGCACCATCTGGGGCGGATTGGTGCCTTACGGCCAGGTATGGCGAGCCGGCGCCAACGAGGCCACCACCTTCACCACCGACCAACCTTTGACTGTAGAAGGCAAATCCTTACCTGCCGGCACCTACGCGCTGTTCGTACTTCCCACGGAGAAGCAGTGGACCATCATTTTCAACAAAACGGCCAAGCAGTGGGGCGCTTTCAAATATGATGAAAAGCAAGATGCCCTGCGCGTAATGGCCACCCCGCGCAAAGCCCCCAGCATGGCCGAGCGGCTGGTGTACGAGGTAACGCCCCAAGGTTTGATTCTGCGCTGGGAAAACCAGGAAGTATTGGTTGGGCTGAAATAGCCCGCCAGCAAGAGCATAAAAAAGGCCAGCAGATACATCTGCTGGCCTTTTTTACGTTAGTGCGGTTGCGTTTGAGCTACGGCGGCGGGGGCGGGTTGGTATTGCCGGGTGCCCCGCAGCGTTTGGTTAAAGGTGAACTGCACCGGCCGTTCATCAAAGAATACCACTAGTCGCAGCTTGCGCGCCACATCCATGCGCGGGAAAAACACCTGACCACGCAGCCCCTGGCCGGGCTCCAGCGTGTTCTTGCGCAGCACCACCACTTCTAGCGCCGTAGTTTGGGAGTACAGATGATCTGCCTGCTCGGCGTGGTCGAGACGCTGGTTGTCGAAAAAGGCTTGACTGTCCTGGTGGCGGGCTTCCCGCTCCGCTATCTGCTGGTCGGTTTCCTTTTTCTTGATGCTGGATACGTCTTCAGCAATGTTCACTGCGCTGGTCAGGATTTCAAACCAACTCACGTTATCGGCCTTGCGCTCATGCTCCTTCAGTTTGGCCTGCAATTGGCCCAGGCGCACCTCCGGGTCGGCGGCCAGGCGGCGGGCTTCGAAGAACTGAGTCGGCACGCGGGTACTGTCGGCCAGCGTATCGGGAACAGCCATGTAATAGAAGGTCTTGGGAGCAATGAGAATCGGCTTGTCGGAATAGTTCAGGTAGGCCACTTCGAACACCAGCTCGTTGTCATCAGCCTGAATGAAGCCGGCGCGCACGTACACACTATCGGGGTGGCTGACTACGCTGGTGGGATGCCCGTTTACCCAGGGGCCGTTGGATTGGGCTGGCTCCACGGCCAGGAAGGTGCTGGCCCCGCAGGCGGATAAGAGCAGGGCCAGCATTCCGGTTAATAGCATAGAAAACAGACGTGTAGAGGTAATCATGAGCGTTGAATAAGAGGAATAGATGGTAACAGAAACAGCCGGACCAACCGATGGTCCGGCCGCTGATTGTGCCGTTGCAAGAATAGTTCCAATTTTGCTCAATTTATTTCAACAGGCAGTTGGGCGGCGCCATCATCGGCCACCGGAAATGCCCAGAAACGCCGCACTGCCGCCAGCGGAATGCGCCCGAATACGTGCGGAAAGTACGCCTGGCGACGCTCGGCCCATTCCCGCTCCACCCGGATTCCGGCAGTTTCCAAAGCAGCTTCGTCCACTTCCAGCAGCACCGCTCCGGGGCTGGCCCGGTAGTATAGCCGGGCTGTTTCCAACACCTGAACCAGTTCGGAAGCATGAATAAACCCCTCGGCGGCTAAATCGGCACTTTCAAAAAAGCCAGTTTCCTGCGCTTGGTACCAGTCGGCGGGCTGTGCAATGCGGTAGAGCATACAAAAAGAAAAAGGTGACACGTCAAAAGTAGAAGCTCCTTATGAAGCATACACTCCTGACGTGTCACCTTTTATTTTTTAGCGCTGATTTAGGCTTTCCACACTTCCTGCTGCACGGCTTTGCCTACCGTGAGCACCAGGCGGATGGGGTTAGGCACCAGCGTGAGGCGGGCCTCTTTGCCGGAGTATTTTTCGGAGTCAATCCAGACGCCCTCTTTGGGTGTGGGCGTACCGCTGGTGTTTACCGGCAGGTAGGCCGTGGGCAGCAGCACGTCGGTGTCGGAGCCCAGGTCGGAGTGTACTTTTTCCAGGGCGGCTTCCAAGAAAGCGCCGTATTCGTCGTTGAAATCGTCTTCGAGGTCGTGTAGCTCTTCCTCTACATCGTCGTAGCGGGCATCGTCATAGGTGAGCTTGTGCAGCTCGGCTTTCTTCTCGATGAGGGCCACCAGGGCGCGGTTCAGCTCTTCCGAATTCATACTAGTTGAAGTAGTAGGTTAAGGTGCAAAGGTGGGGAGGAATTGGCAGTTTCCCGCGCCTCCGGGTTTGCTCTACATACGTTTCCGCGCCGGTTTTGGCTTGCCTTTCTTGAATCGTTGACCTTCAGCGGGAATCATTTGGCCCAAACCAGTATTTTTACCCCAGTCAACTATCCACCCGCCACCCAAGCCATTCCCATATGGAAACCATGACCTCGCCGGCCGTACAGGCCCATCCCGCCCACGATTTTCTGCCCCTCAACGGCACTGATTACCTGGAGTTTTACGTGGGCAACGCCAAGCAGTCGGCCTACTTTTATCAGGCGGCCTTTGGCTTTGAGCTGGTAGCCTACGCCGGCCCCGAAACCGGCCAGCGCGACCGGGCCAGCTACATGCTGCAGCAGAACAAAATCCGGCTGGTGCTCACCACCTCCCTGCTGCCCGACTCCGACATTACCCGCCACGTAGCCCAGCACGGCGACGGCGTGAAGGTAATGGCCCTGTGGGTGGACGACGCCCGCAAATCCTTCGAGGAAACCACCAAGCGCGGCGCCAAGCCCGCCTTCGAGCCCTACACCGTATCGGATGAGCACGGGGAGGTGACCATGGCCGGCATTTACACCTACGGCGAAACCATCCACACCTTCGTGGAGCGCAGCAAATACTCGGGTCCTTTCCTGCCCGGCTTCGTGGCCAAAACCAGCAACGTGCCACAGGGTGCGCCCGTGGGCTTGCAATTTGTGGACCATTGCGTGGGCAACGTGGGCTGGGGCCAGATGAACGAGTGGGTGAAGTTTTACGAGGACGTAATGGGCTTCAAGCTGCTCATCACCTTCGACGACGACGACATCAGCACCGAGTATTCCGCCCTGATGAGCAAGGTAGTTTCCAACGGCAACGGCTACGTGAAATTCCCCATCAACGAGCCCGCCGAAGGCAAGAAAAAGAGCCAGATTGAGGAATACCTCGACTTCTACCACGGCGCCGGCGTGCAGCACATGGCCCTGCTCACCCACGATATCCGCCAGACGGTAACGGAGCTGCGCCGCCGGGGCGTGGAGTTCCTGCAGGTGCCCAACACCTACTACGACGACCTGCTGGAGCGCGTGGGCCACATCGACGAGGACCTGGATAGCATCCGTGACCTGAACCTGCTGGTAGACCGGGACGAGGAAGGCTACCTGCTGCAAATCTTCACCAAGCCCGTAGAGGACCGCCCCACCGTGTTCTACGAAATCATCCAGCGCAAAGGCGCCAAGAGCTTCGGCAAAGGCAACTTCAAAGCCCTGTTCGAAGCCATTGAACGGGAGCAGGCCCTGCGCGGCAACCTATAAGCAGGATTTTAAAGTCTAGTTCCCCTCCTTAGAAAGGAGGGGCCAGGGGTGGTTGATGAACGGCAGAACAAGTTTTAGAGCTAGTTCTAATCATCGTTCAGCAACAATCAACCACCCCTAGCCCCTCCTTTTCAAGGAGGGGAACTAGCTTTTAGCTTTAACCTAACTACTCGTTGCCTACCCGCAATGACGGGAAAACCTCTTTTCTTTACTCCCGTTCTCTGAACTCAGTTTATCCCCCAAAGCACCATCCCATGGCCCTCACGCCCGACATTCAAGCCAAGATCAGCTCCTGGCTCACCGACAGCTACGACCCCGACACCCACGCCGAAATCCGGAACCTGCAGGCTCAAAACCAGGAAGATTTTCTCTCGGATGCGTTTTATCGTAACCTGGAGTTTGGCACCGGTGGGCTGCGCGGCATCATGGGCGCGGGCTCCAACCGCATGAACCGCTACACGCTGGGAATGGCGGCCCAGGGCCTGAGCAATTACCTGGTGCAGTCGTTTCCGGGCCAGGAAATTAAAGTGGCCGTGGCCCACGACTCGCGCAACAACAGCCGGCTGTTTGCCGAGCTGGTAGCTGGCATCTTCTCGGCCAACGGCATTACGGTGTACTTGTTTGAAGCCCTGCGGCCCACGCCCGAGCTGTCGTTTGCCATCCGCCACCTGGGCTGCCAGAGCGGCTGCGTAGTTACGGCCTCCCACAACCCCAAGGAGTACAACGGCTTCAAAGTATACTGGAACGACGGGGCTCAGGTAGTAGCGCCCCACGATAAGAACATCATCCGGGAGGTAGAGGCCATTCAGTCCGTTGCCGATGTCCGCTTCGAGGCCGATAATTCGCGCATTCACCTGATTGGGCAGGAGCTGGACGCGGCTTACCTGGCCCAGGTAAAAGCCCTGAGCATCAACCCCGCCGCTATTGAGCGCCAGCACGATCTTAAAATTGTGTTTACGCCACTACACGGTACCGGCATTACCATGGTGCCCCCGGCCCTGGCCCAGCTGGGCTTCACCAACGTACACATCGTAGAGGCCCAGGCCACGCCCGATGGTAATTTCCCCACCGTGCAGTCGCCGAACCCGGAGGAGAAAGTAGCCATGCAGATGGCCCTAGACCAGGCCAAAACCCTCGACGCCGACTTGGTACTAGCCACCGACCCCGACTCGGACCGCGTGGGTATTGCCGTGAAAAACAACCACGGCGAGTGGGTACTGGTAAACGGCAACCAAACGGCCGCCCTGCTCACGCACTACCTGCTCTCGGCCCGCAGCCAGGCCGGCAAAACCACCGACCAGGACTTCATTGTCTACACCATTGTCACCAGCGACGTGCTGGGCGATATTGCCCGCCAGCAGGGCGTAAAGGCCTACCAGACGCTCACCGGCTTCAAGTACATTGCCGGCATTATCCGCGACCTGGAAGGCCAGCAGAACTATATCGGGGGCGGCGAGGAAAGCTACGGCTACATGATTGGCGACTTCGTGCGCGACAAAGACGCTATTTCGGCCTGCGCCCTGCTAGCGGAAATGGCCGCCGTAGCCAAGGACCACGGCCGCACTCTGTACCAGGAAATGGTGCAGATGTATTGCACCTACGGCTTCTACAAAGAGCACCTGATTTCGCTCACCAAAAAAGGCCAGCGCGGGGCCGAGGAAATTCAGGAAATGATGGCGGAGCTGCGGGCCAACCCGCCCCGCATTATTGCCGGCCTGCCCGTAACGGAGCTGCGCGACTACAAAACCGGCCGCATCCGCGACCTGCGCACTAACCTGGAAACCGAAACCGGCCTGGAAAGCTCCAACGTGCTCCAGTTCATTCTGGAAGACGGCAGCAAGATTTCCGCCCGTCCCAGCGGCACCGAGCCCAAAATCAAGTTCTACTTCAGCGTACGGCAACCCTTGAAATCCGCCGTTGATTTCGACCTGGCCGACAAGCTGGCCGGCGAAAAAATCCAGCGCATCATCGACGACATGCAGCTGAAATAGTTTTCTGAGTTGACAGGATAATAAGAGCCGCTACACTGAGTGTGGCGGCTCTTATTGTTTTATAACTACCCCAACTTAAGCTACTGCGCATCCTCTATCAACATTCGTGACTAAAACACAAAATTGAACGAGGCCTGACCTAGCAACCCGCGCAGGTCGCGGCTGCGGCTGTTAAGGGGCACGAAGTAGCTGGCCTTGGTATCGAGCAGAATGTGGCGGGTTTTGATCAGCTCCACCCCCAGGCCCAGGTTGAGGTTGGGGATGAAGTCATTCTTTTGGTCGTCGTTGCGGTTGAGGATGAAGCCGCCCACCTGGTAGCTGGTATACAGGTTGAGGTAGCGGCGGCGGCCCCGCCCAAAGTTCCGCGGGTAAAAATCCTGCCCGAAGTTGATGACGAACAGCTCATTCACGAAGGCCGAATCCGTCTTGTTGGTCGTGGTGGGTTTGTACACGCCCAGGTTGAAGTAGCTCTTGCCCCGGGTAAACAGGTATTTGATGGCGTAACCCTGGTAGGCCGGGCTGGTCAGGCCCAGTTTGGGGTTATCGAGGCGCAGGTAGGCGTACTCCACTCCCGGCATGTTCACGAAGCTCACGCGCCGGTTCCCGGTCGGGAAGCTGATTTCATCAAACAGCCGGAGCGTCACATGGGCTTGCCCCTGGTGGCTGATCAATTGCTGCTGCTGCTGCCGGAGCTGCTGCAAGCGGGTTTCATGGCGGGCCACACTTTCCTGCTCGTCTTCCCGCTCTTGCTTGGTAAGCTTGGGGTCACGCAGACGGGTTTCGGCGCGGGCAAGCTGAGTGGCCTCAGCTTGCTCCAGAGTGCGCAACTCCTGCAAACGCGGGGCGAGGTTGCGGGCGTTAAGGTTGTTTTCCAGCACATAGCCCAGCGTTGCCGTCAGGGAGTCCAGGCGGGACAGCTCGCGGGTGGGCAGGCTGAACTCGGCGGTGAGCTGCTCGGGGGTTTCCTCCTGCTTCTGCACCCGCGTCGCCCGGCTCCGAATGAAGCCGGTGAGGGTCGCCCGCGCCTCGGCGTATTTTGTGACGCCCACACTCAGACGCTTCTGGGTTTCGTAGGATTCCTGGTCGTCGGTGGTTTGGGCCTGAGCAACCAGAACTGAGCCGACCAGGAAAGCACTCAGCACAAACCGGTGGATGGAGCTGCATGCGGCAAGAGTTAGACGAAGTGCCATGTGAAAGTACGCCTACGGGTTGTGGTGTAAGCGTCGGCAAGTTGCGCTGATCCGGCATGCATTGCCGACCTGAACTCCGCGTTATCCGACTTTCAACAGCCCGGTAGTTACCACCGAAAACCCCGCCCCAAACACCGTTAAGCACCTATCAAGGCAACTTCCATCAGACTTTCCAGTTTGAATAAAACGGCACCCATTCCTGCGGATTTGCGCCAGTTGCGCTACTCCCGCCGCTTTTCGCGGCGGCCATCCAGCAGCAGCAGCAGCAGCACCAGAAACACCGCTACCGAAATGCTCCACCAGGTGATGCCCGGCAGCCCGTTGTAGTAGGGCATAGCCGGCGAGTAGTGCCCCAGCAAACTCAGCCCCGCAAACAGGATAACGGCCACCGTAATGGCGGCCAGTATGCTGCGGCTCACCAGCTGGTCGGCTTTACGTAGCAGCAGTTGGTAGCCGCTCAGCTCCACCCGCACCCGCAGGTCGCCGCGGGAAATTTTGCGCATGATCTGGCGCACGTCGGTGGGCAGGGTTTGCAGCAAGGCCAGCAGCTGGGTGCCCGTATACAGCGCTTCACTCTGGATATTTTCCATGGAGTACTGCTCGCCCACAATGCGGGCCCCATACGGCCGCACAAACTCAAACGTGTTGAAGCGCGGGTGTAGCACCTTGCCAATGCCTTCCAGAATCACCAGGGCCCGCAGAATAAGAAATACCGCCCCGGGCACCTGCAGCTTGTAGCGGTAGATGATGCCCTGCAAGGCGTCGGCCAGGTCCGACATACTCATCTCCTTCACGTCCAGCAAGGCAAAATCCTCAATCAGCTGGCTGAGGTCGGCCTCGAAGGCGCGCATATCGGGTATCTCGGAGGTAATGGCCAGACGGCGGAAGTTGAGGGCCATACTGCGGGCATCCTGCCGGGCCATACCGATAAACACGCCGGCAAACGCGTATTTCTGCTGGCGCGTGAGGCGGCCCACCATCCCAAAATCAATGAGCACCAGGGTACCATCGGGGCGCACCAGCACGTTGCCGGGGTGGGGGTCGGCGTGGAAGGCCCCGAACTCAAATATCTGGGTCAGGTAGATGTCCATGCCAGTTTCGGCTACTTTTTCCGGGCTTAGTCCCCATTCCAGCAGTTGGGACTTATCCGTGATTTTGCAGCCGCTCACAAACTCAATTACCAGGATGCGGTTGGTGCTCAGCTCCCGGTACGGCCGCGGAATGTAAAACGAGTCGTAGTCTTCGTAGAGCTTGCGAAACTGCTCCATACTGCGGGCCTCCGAGGTGTAGTCCAGCTCCTTGGTCATGCTCCGCTCGAAGGCATCCACAATATCCTGGGGGTTACTCAGGCCTTGGCGGCGCAGGAAGGGGGCCGTCAGGCGCACCAACTCGTGCAGCAGGCTCAGGTCAGTGCGCACTTTTTCCTGCACATCGGGGCGCTGCACTTTCACTACCACTTTCTCGCCCGTGAGCAGGCGCGCGCCGTGCACCTGCCCAATGCTGGCCGAGCCCAGCGGTACTTCCTCAAACTCGCTGAACACCTCCTCCAGCGGCCGGCCCAGCTCCTGCTCGATAATGCGCCGGGCCTGAGCCACCGGAAACGGCGGCACGTTGCTCTGCAGCTTCTCAAACTCATCTATCAGGGCCTCGGGCAGCAGGTCGGCGCGGTTGCTCAGGGCTTGGGCCAACTTAATGAAAGTGGGTCCCAACTCCTCAATAATCATGCGGATGCGCTGCCAGCGGGTGGTTTCAAACACCGCCTGCTCCCCCTCCTGCCAGGAGCGCCGCCGGCTGTTGGGCACCAGGCGCCGCAGGGCCGTACTCGTCACCACATCCTCAAATCCGTACCGGATCAGTACCTCGGCTACCTGCCGGATGCGCGTGAGGTTGGAGATGGTATTTTTGAACATGAAGCACGAGTTTAAGCAAGGGAGGCGAATTCCGTGGTACAGATGGGCAACCTGCTCCGGGCTACTCAGGCACTAACTAATAGTTAGGCTACAGAATACACGCCTCAATCTGCGAAATAAGCGCATAAAAAAGCTCCACCCGCTGTGCCACGGACGGAGCTTTTTAAAAAAACGAGCAGATATTCCTTAGGACTTGCTTTCTGCCGATCCGGCACCAGCACTTTCCGACTTGGCAGCGCCAGCTTTGCCGGCAGCAGCCTTCTGGGTTTTGGCAGCGGCCGTGCCAGTAGCCGTAGCGGCTTTTTTCACGGTGCCGGCCGCTTTGCTGGCGGTGCTAGCAGTAGCACTTTTGGCCGGAGCGGCCGTTTTGGCGGCGGAGGCCTTCTTGGTAGGAGTAGCCGCCGCGCCCGATGCCTTCGAGCCTTTCACGGTGCGCTTCAACTCCTCCACATCAGCATTAGGGGCAACCCCTACCGTTTTCAGCAGCCGGGCAGCTAGGCCCTGGGCCTGCTTTTCCAGTTCCTTGCGCTTGGCATCGGTATTCTTCTTCAGGTCGTCCATGATTTTGGCACCCTCCTGCTCCGACAACTTGCTTTCCTGCACCAGGGTATCAATGCTTTTCTGTACCCGCTCGTTGGTGAGCGACACGAAGCCGACGCCGGCGTTTATGAACTTTTTAAACAGATCTTCCATGAAACTGGGTAGTTAGAAGTAAGGGTGAGAATGAAGTACAACGAAAGCGTAAAAACAGCAAACCAGCAAAGTAGTATGCAAGCATACTACTTTCAGCAAACCTACGAAAACCCTATTATATAGTTGAGCCTGAGTATATATTTTTCTTTTCCAGTCCGCTTTTTAGCGAGTAAAGAGCTTTGCTTGATCTACTTTCGCCGTTCAGGCCGCTTGCCGGGAAGCGGGTAGCGCCGCCTCAGCCCATACCTGTCGCGTAAACGCGGCCACCTGATCGAGGGCGGTGCGGGCTTCGGGCAGAAAGCGCCAGAACAAGTGCCACCAGTGTACCAGTCCTTCAAACACCTGCAGGGTAATGGGGGTACCAGCGGCCCGAGCTTTGGCGGCAAAGCGCTGCACATCGTCGCCGAGCACCTCGGCATCAGAAATCTGGATAAGCAGTGGAGGCAGCCCCCCCAGATCGGCCTGCACGGGCGAGAGGAGCGGGTGTGCCAGCGGGGTTTCGGCCGCGTATAGCGGGCCCCAGCCTCTGATTTCCAAGGCTTCCAGTACCTGGCTTTCCTCCTGTGCTACCCGCCGCACCTTGCCAACCGGCAAGAGCAGATCCGTCCAGGGAGAGAGGCCGATGGCGGCGGCCGGCAGCGGCTCAGCAGCATCGCGGAGCGTCAGGAGCAATGCCAGCGCCAGGCCACCGCCGGCCGAGTCGCCGGCCACCATAATATTGGCCGGGGCATAGCCCTGCCTGAGCAACCAGTGATAAGCCAAACGAGCATCATCGAGGGCGGCCGGAAATGGGTACTCAGGTGCTTTGCGGTAGTTGATAGCCAGCGCCGTAACGCCGCAGCGCTGGGCCAGCGTACCCACCAAAGCCCGGTGCGTATTCAGGGAGCCCAGCACGTAGCCCCCGCCGTGCAGGTACAGCACTACCCGGCTGGCATCGGCCCCGGCTGGCCGTACCCACTCGGCAGGCATCCCCTCAATATCAGCATCTTCCAGAAAGACGTTCCAGGGCATCAGCTGCCCGAAGGACATCAACTCAAAGGCTAGCCGCATGGCCGGCAGCCGGGGTCGGTGGCGGGCCAGCGGGCCGGTACCGGCCGTCAGGAGCTGCTTTAGGAGCAGATGTTGGGTAGAAGGCATGGTGGGAATGGTAGACGGGAGGAGGCAAACAGAGCGACGGGTACTGCTGGTACTAGGGCCGCGGCAGCAGAAGCAGCCGGAAACCTATTTATTCTGGCCAAGCCGGTGGCCTTTGTAGCCCCGAATAGCAATGGGAATCCAGCCTAATACGGGGATAAAGAAGGTAAGGGTGAACGGGTTGCGCCACAACATGCGCCAGTACGTACCGGGGCTGCGCAAATCCAGGTCGAAGTCGCGGCGGCCGTTGCGCATGTACTGGCGCTCAAACTCCCGGAACAGCGCGGGCCAGGCCCAGGGCAGGAAAAACGGGAAGTACCGCCAGTTTTCCTTGATGCGCTGCCACAGCTCCTTCCACTGATAAGGGTGCTGCCCGTACTGGCGCACGGCGGCGTCCATTTCCGTTTGCATGCGGGCACGCACCTGGTTGGAGAGGTCCTCGTATTCGGGGCGGGTCAGCTCGTCGGTGGTTTTGCTGGTTAGCTCGTAGGGCTTGATGCGGGAGCCCAACACAAAGGTGAGCTTGGCCGGGAAAGCCATGTAAAAAAACCACGGCTGCAACAGCACCAACAGAATTACGGGCCCCATCGGAATAAATGGGATACCCACTTTCTTGCTTAGCCGGTTCACCCATTCCCAGCTGTAGGTGTAGGGGTTGAGGTACTCGCCATTGATGGTGTAAAACGGGATGATATCGGTGCGGTGCAGGATGCCCATGCGCACCGTGCTGGTGGCCAGGCGCTGCAGCCGGTACTTATTGTTGAACCCCTTCCCAATGCCGGGCACCCCCTCGGGGTACAGCATCAGGTTGTGGTCGTTGTAGTACATCATCGTCTCGAAGTTGAGCGTGGTGGCATCCACGCAGCCGCAGCGCTTCCAAAAGTCCTGCACCTGAAACGGGTTCATCAGGGCCGACTGGGAGAGCATGGGCGCCGACAGCGGCCGGGGCAGGTCGCGCAGGTCGGGCAGCACGCGCCACAAATGCGAGAGGGCCACCATAGCATCCCAGGGGAAGGCCATACCCGAGTGGTTGGAGGCGAAAATCAAGGGGCGCTCGGGGTTATTGCGCTGCGGATACTCTTCGAAACCCACCAGCTTTGAGCGAAACCACACCCGATCCAGGAGCTGCAGAATATTCCGGTCCAGGGTTTCCACAAACTGCTCATCGAAATGGTCGGAGTAGATGTGCTGATTGGCCAGAATGGCGGGGGGCGGCTGGGGCAAGGCAGCGGGTGGGTGAGCCATGAGTGGGGCAGGCAGAACGGCAGATGGGACGAAACCCGCTGAATGGCGGCGCTTCTAATGTACTGCTTTTGTTTACTCCGGGGTTGCGCCACCAGCACGCTATGCGTCTAAATCTGCCGCTTCAGGCGCACAGTGGTGTTAAACAGCTCCCCATCGGGGCGGCGGAGCACGAAGAGCAAGGCCCGGCCATCCTCGGAGTGCAGCATCCGGTTGAGCTGGTTCAATGAAAGGAACTCGGCCGGAATTAAGTTTACCGACATGATTTCGTCTCCGGCTTTAATGCCAGCCTGAGCTGCCGGGCCCTCTGGCTCAATGCGCAGCACTTTGTAGCGTCGGTAACTAGGCCCCAGAGCCAGCACATCAAAGCCGCACATATCATGCTCGAAGGGCTCCTTGAACATCACGTTGGGCCGGAGCAGCAGCACATTATGCGTGTAGTCGATGATGACATTGAAGCGTTTGAGCAGCTCAAAGCCCAGGTTACCGTTGCGGGGTGCATCGGCGCGGTGGGCTACATCGGCGGCATCGGGGAAGGAGGTAAGCAGGGCCGGCATGCGGTAGCGACCCAGCTGCAGGGCCGCTACGCGGCCCAGATAGCCGTTGATGTTGCCATTCAGACCCCGGCCCAGGGGCGTGCGCAGGCGGGTTTCGGGCAGGGCCAGCCGTTCATCAGAAGTGGTTTCCAGGGAAAGGGCGTGGCCGGCCCCGGTATCCAGCACCAGCCGGAGGGGCAGCGTGAGCGAGGCACTCAGCTGTACCGGCAAGGTTACGTACGACTTGCGGCCTTCCATATCCAGCGGAATGCGGGCCCATCGTTTACCGCGCGGCGCAGCGTAGCGGGTTGGGCTGCGAAAGGTAAGCTGCTGCTCAGCCGGGTCAATTTCTACCACAAAGCTGCGAAATACATCGGCGCCCAACAGGCCGTGAATAGGCATACCCACGTAGCCCGACAGGTTCAGCACATCCTCCGATAAGATAAGAAAGGGCAGATTAGGCGCTTCAATAGCGTTGGAAACGCGCACGGCCACCGAGGGTATCCTAAATGCCTCCAGGGGCCGCTCCTCCCCGGCCCCGGCCACCAAAAACCGGCCTTGCAAGGCTACATTCAACTCCTGCCCCACGTAGGGGTCGGTGATGAGGGAAGTGCCAATACCCGTATCCAGCAGAAAGTTATACGGCCCCTTGTTGTTCAGCCAGGCTTCTACCACAATCAGGTTGCGCTGCAGCAGGAAGGGCAGCTTTACCTGCCGGGCACCGGCTTTGGCAAACCGAAACGCTTCCGGCTGCGCCTGCGCCGAGCCTACGCACAGCCCAACTGCCAGCAGCAGGCACCCGGCCACCCGGCCCCAGCCCGCAAACAGCAGCAGAACGCGCATTTTCAGCACCATAACCAGCGTAGAAGTACCCTGGTAATTTACTGAAAATGCTCCCTATTTACGCTTCTCCAAACAAGAAATATTCCTGTTTTTAAAGAAAGTTGCAGCTGTTTATTTCCGAGCTTACTCCAGCTTCTCCCACTGGCTGTGGCCATCATAGAACAGCTGCCCACCCTGGATATGCAGCGGCGACGCTACGTTGTTGTGGTAGAGCTGCCCGGTGCCCAGCCCCTGCGGAAAACCAGGAGTAGCGCACAGGCCCGCCAACTGGCTGATGGCGTTCAGCCCCACATTGGACTCCAGGGCGGAAGTGAGCCACCAGCTGATGCTATGGGTTTCGGCCAGGCGCATCCAGTGCCGGCTGGCCTGCAACCCGCCCAGCAGGGTAGGCTTCAGAATGATATAGGCCGGTTTGGTTAGTGCCAGCAGCTCCTCCTGGCGGGCGGGCTCCGTCAGGCCAATCAACTCCTCATCCAGGGCTACCGGCACCGGCGACTGGCGGCAAACCTCGGCCAACTGGGGCCACTGCCCCGCCTGAATGGGCTGCTCAATGGAGTGCAGCTCAAAGCGGGCCAGCTGCTCCAGTTTGCCCAGGGCCTCCTCGGGCCCGAAAGCACCATTGGCATCTACGCGCAGGGTGAGGTGCTCGGGCCCGGCTACAGCCCGTATTTCGGCCAGAATGGCTAGTTCGGTGGCAAAATCGAGTCCGCCAATCTTCAGCTTCAAACACGTGTAGCCTTCGGCCAGCTTCTTCTCTATTTGCTGGCGCATAAAAGCCGCGTCGCCCATCCATACCAATCCGTTGATGGGAATACCGGCCTCGCCCCGGCTGAAGGCCGTGTCATAGAGCTGGCGCCGGCCGCCGTGCTGCCAGTCGAGGGCGGCCGTTTCGAGGGCAAAGCGCAGGGCCGGCCACTCAGGGCCAACCAACTCCAGGGCCTCCTGGGGCAGCAACTCCCGGAGCTGCCGCCGGTTAAACTCCCGCACAAAGCCATCCAGGGTAGCCTCAAAATCGGGGCGGTGGTCAGGACTGAGGCCAGCCAGGGGGGCGGCTTCGCCCAAGCCTATCACGTGGGGCTGCTGGGTGTGCTGCAGGTGCAGGTAATGGGCCGAGTGCTGGGTGAGGGCTCCTCGGGAGGTGCGGGCCGGGAAGGTAAAGCGTAAATCACGCCGGGAGTAGCGCAGCTGCAGCATAAGATAAGGGCAGGAAGGTGGGCAGATGGCAATATACGCGCCACCGGAAAACGCAGACGCCGCTGCCGGCCGGAAGAACCCGGCTGGCAGCGGCGCTGCACTAAGCGACAGAACCGGCAAAACCAGGCCCGTCGTCGTACTCAGAGGAGGCGTTATTCTGCGGCGGTGCCCTGAGTGCCACGTCCGCGGCTAGCCTGGCCCCCCTTACGGCCGGCTGCACGGGCTTCCTCTGAGGTAAAACGGTGTCCGCGGCCGCTCAGGTGGGAGGCGCGGCCGCCTTCACTGGCAATGCGGCGCTGGGTGGCGGCGTCCATGGCAGCGAAGCCACGGGGGCGCTTGGTTACGGGCGTTTCGGGAGTAGCCCGAGTGGTTTGCTTGGCGTTCATAGCGGGTTGGTTGATTGGAATGGAAAGGTCAACTGCTGGCAATGTCGTCCTGGTACGGTGGAATGTTGCTCTTTATCCCGACTTTGGGCCCTGAATACCGGCTTATTTGTTTAAAATACCACTTTGTACTGATGAGCTAGTCCGTATATGTACTGAGCAGTACGGTTTCCTTCGGCGCCCTGCTTCTTGTTAAGGTAAGCGCCAAAAACTACTGCTCCGGTTTCGCGTTATGCAGTATAGCTCCTGATACATTCCCTGCCCATGTCCGCTTCTCCAGCGCCTGCCTTTGCCTCACCTGTTTCTGCCGTTGCGGCTCCCGAGGCGGGCCGCTACACCACCATCCGGCACCGAACAGAAGCCCTGTGCCGCCCCCTGCTCCCCGAAGACACTGTGGTGCAGCCGGTCATTTATGTAAGTCCGCCCAAGTGGCACCTGGCGCATACTACCTGGTTTTGGGAAACATTTCTGCTGCGGGAGTATCTGTCGGGCTACACCGTTTTCCACCCAGACTACGCCTTTCTGTTTAACTCCTACTACAACTCGCTGGGCTCCCGTGTGAACCGCGCCGACCGGGGCACCCTTTCGCGGCCGGCCCTGCACGAGGTGTACCAGTACCGGGCTTACGTGGATGAGCACATGCAACGCCTGCTCGCGCAGGGTGGCGGCTTGCCGGCAGCGGCGCGGGAGGTGTTTGAGCTGGGCCTGCAGCACGAGCAGCAACACCAGGAGCTACTGGCCACCGATATAAAATACATCCTGAGCACCAGCCCCCTGGCCCCGGCTTACCAGCCCGCCCCGGCCCCGGAGCCGGCGGCAACCGTACCGCCGGCTAGCTGGCTGCCGGTAGCGGGCGGGGTGCACCGCATCGGGTTTCAGGAAGAAGGTTTCTGCTTTGACAATGAGCAGGCCCCGCACGATACTTACGTGGCCGACTTCGAGCTGCAGAACCGCCTAATAACTAACGCCGAGTACCTGGAGTTTATGGAAGCCGGCGGCTACCGGGACTTCCGGTACTGGCTGGGTGAGGGCTGGGACTTGGTGCAGCAGCAGGGTTGGGAAGCACCTTTGTACTGGACGTTGCAGGAGGGCCGCTGGCACCGCTTCACGCACAGCGGCCTGCAACCCGTGAACCTGGCGGCCCCGGTTACCCACGTCAGCTTTTACGAGGCCGACGCCTACGCCCATTGGCGCGGCCACCGTTTGCTCACTGAGCAGGAGTGGGAAATTGCCGCCCGGCAGTTTCAGCCCACCACCACCGGGGGCACCTTCCTGGAAAGCAACCGGCTCGACCCGCAGCCGCTGGCCCCTAACGCCCCCGCCGACCAGTGCCACCAACTGCTGGGCGAAGCCTGGGAATGGACCTACTCGGCCTATCACCCCTACCCCGGCTACCAGCGGGCCGCCGGTGCTTTGGGTGAGTACAACGGCAAGTTCATGATCAACCAGCTGGTGCTGCGGGGTGGCTCCTGTGCTACTCCGGAAAGCCATATTCGCATCACCTACCGCAATTTTTTCCAGGCCGACAAGCGCTGGCAGTTCACGGGTATCCGTCTGGCCCGCTGAGCTGGCGCTCCGCTTACTCACCGCTTGTCTTCCCGTCACGCTCCCTTCATGTCTGCCTTTCCGTTCGCGCCCCACCCTTCCATGTCCACCGAAACTACCCCGCCCCCTACGCCCACCTTCAGCCCCGACCTGGCTCAGCATGTACGCGCCGGCCTGAGCAAGCCGTTCAAGGCACTTTCGTCCATGTATTTCTACGATGATGAAGGTAGCCGGCTGTTTCAGCAGATTATGGCCTTGCCCGAGTACTACCCCACCCGCACCGAGTTTGCCCTGCTTACCCGCCACCAGGCCGCCATTGGTCAGGTCCTGCGTCCCCAAAACCCCGATGAGCATTTCTTTCTGCTGGAGCTGGGAGCCGGCGACGGGTTGAAAACCAAGATTCTGCTGCGCCAGCTGCTGGAGAGCAACGCCCGGTTTACCTACGTGCCGGTTGACATTTCGGAGGCGGCTCTGGATGGGCTGGCGGCCAGCCTGCGGGCCGAGCTGCCCGCGTTGCGCGTGGAGCCGGTGGTAGCTGATTATGCCGACGCGCTACGCCTGATGGCCAGCCGGCCCGGCCGCAAAGCCGTATTGTTTCTGGGCTCCAACATCGGCAACTTCTTCCCCGAAGACCGCCACGCTTTTCTCAGTAACCTGGCCCGCCCCCTCACCCCCGACGACCGGCTGCTGGTGGGCTTTGATTTGCAGAAGGACCCGCGCCGGATCAGGGCGGCCTACGATGATGAGCAGGGCGTCACGGCGGCGTTCAACTTTAACCTGCTGCACCGCCTCAACCGGGAGCTGGGTGCCGACTTCGACCTGGGCCACTGGCAGCACTATACCGATTATGACCCGATGAGCGGAGCAGTACGCTCATTCCTGGTGAGCACCCGGGCCCAAACGGTACAGTTTACCGCCCTGGACTGGCAGGTGGAGTTTGCCGCCTGGGAAATGATTCACACCGAAAATTCCTACAAGTTCACCCGCCCTGCCATTACAGCCCTGGCGCGGGAAGCGGGCCTGCACGTGCAGCAGATTTTCACGGATGAGCAGGATTTCTTCGCCGACGTGCTGCTGCAACCTGCCTGATACGGGGTTCCTGCTTATTCAATCTTAACGGTGTACAATACAAAGAAGCCTAGTGGCTGCCTTTGTCGGCTTCTCAGATATGCCCGAAATTCTTAGCCTTGCCTCCGGCTACGGCACATTCCTTACCCCGGCAGTAGCTGCCGAAGCGGCTATTCGGAGTATTCAGGCCGGGCAGCTACCGGTGGTTCCGGCAGCGGGGCTGCCCCTGTTGCAGGAGGCCATTGCCGGCCGGTATCAGCAGTTGGAAGGCACTAGCGTAACACCCGAACAGGTGGTGATAACACCCGGTGCCAAAGCTGCTCTGTCGCTGCTGCTAGCTACCGTGCTGCGGCCCGGTGATGAGGTACTGCTGCCCACGCCTAACTGGTTTGGGTTCTGGGAACTAATTACCCGGGCCGGGGGCGTAGTGCGGGAATTGCCGCTTTCCTCCATTGATGGCTACACTTTGCACCCCGAGCAGGTGCGGGCCGCCCTCACGCCACGTACTCGGCTCCTGCTGTTTTCCAACCCCAGCAACCCCACCGGCCGCGTATACCAGCCAGAGGAACTGGCGGCTCTGCTAACCGTCACCCAGGATTTTCCGGACCTCTACCTGCTCAGCGACGAGATATACGACCTGATCAGTTTTGCCAGTAAGCCCACGCCTTCCCTGCTGGAATTTCCGGACCTTCGGGGCCGGCATTTGGTGGTCAATGGCTTCAGCAAGTCCCTGGCTCTCATTGGCTGGGGTGTAGGTTACCTGGTAGCCCCCGAGCCGCTGGCCCGGCAGTGCGCCGCCCGGCTGCATGCTACCGGCGGGGCCGTAGCTGTGCCAGCTCAGCACGCGGCCTTGGCCGTTACGCAGGCTGCCGCCAGTGTAGCCAGTGGGTTGGTTAGTCAGCTACACACCAACCGGGCCCTCATGCTGGCTCACCTAGCCACTTTACCCGGCGTGCCGTTGGTAGTGCCGGAAGCCACCTACTACGTCTTCCCTGATTTGCGGGCTTACCTACCACCGGCCCCCACGCCCCAAGCGGCAGCTGAGCAACTGGTGCAGCACCTGCGGCAGGCGGGGCTGGAGGTAGTGGATGGCAGCCACTGCGGTGCGCCCGGCTTTGTGCGGCTCTCGTACGCGGTGCCCGAGCCGGTGCTGCACGAGGCACTGAACCGCTTGAGCACAGCATTGCGGCAGCTGGAGCCAAACTTGGTTGGGTGAAGCAGTGCTGCGGGGCCCCATAAGAGGCGTACTTCCTCGTACCTTTGCGGCGGTTTTTCCCGCGTTGCTATGTCCCGTTCCGCCTTCCGTGCTCATCTGATTCCTACGCTCAGCCTGGCGTACCCCGTTATGCTAAGCCAGCTGGGCCATGTGCTAGTGAACGTGTGCGACAGTATGGTGGTAGGCCAAACCGGTAAGATTCCGCTGGCGGCCGTATCGTTGAGCGTGAACGTGAGTACGGTGGTGATGATGCTGGGCCTGGGCACGACCATGGGCATCACGCCGCTGGTAGCCGCCGCCGACGGCCGCCGCGACGTACCCCTGCTGGGCCGGTTGCTGGTAAACGGCGTGTGGCTGAGCGTGCTGGCGGGAATAGTCCTGGCCCTGTTTGGCCTGTTGGTTCCCTTCATCCTGCCCCACCTCAACCAGCCCGCTCCGGTGGTGGAGCTGGCCACGCCCTGGGTGCGCGTGATGTTCCTCTCCTTTCTGCCGCTCATGGTATTCCAGGGCTTCAAGCAGTTTGCCGAAGGGCTGGGCCTTACCCGCCAGGCTATGCTGCTGTCGGTGCAGGCTAACGTGCTCAACGCGGTGCTGTGCTACGGGCTGGTATTCGGAAAATTGGGTATGCCGGAAATGGGCATGATGGGGGCCGCCTGGGCTACTTTTATTGCCCGCGTACTCATGGCCATACTGATGGCCGCCTACGTACTGCTGGCTGTGCGCCTGCGCCCTTACCGCCAGGCCGCCGCCCTCAACCTGCTGCCCGATGCGGCGGGCCTGCGCCGGCTGCTGGGCCTGGGCGCGCCCATCGGCGTACAAATGACCTTTGAAATGGGGGCCTTCAGCTTTGCCGGCCTGATGATGGGCTGGCTGGGTATCACCCAACAAGCCGCCCATCAAATTGCCATTAACGTGGCTTCCGTTACCTACATGGCGGCCAGCGGCATTGCTGCCGCCGCTACCATTCGGGTGGGTAAGTACATGGGCGCACAGGACGGAGTTGGGGCCCGGCAAGCGGGCTTTATGGCCTACCTCATCACCTTTGCCTTTATGAGCCTGATGGGGCTGGTACTGATTCTGGCCCGCCACCATATTCCGCAGTATTATAACCACGACCCGGCCGTGGTAAAACAGGCGGCGGGGCTGCTGCTTATTGCGGCAGCCTTTCAGATTTCGGACGGCGTGCAGGTGGTGGGGCTGGGCGCCCTGCGCGGGCTGGAAGACGTAAAAGTGCCCTCGGTGGTAGCCCTGCTGGCCTACTGGGTTGTGGCTTTGCCGCTGGGCTACGTGCTGGGTTTCCGGCTGGGCTGGGGCGCTACCGGCGTGTGGATAGGCTTACTCACTGGCCTTACGCTGGTGGCGGGCGTGCTGCTGGTGCGCTTCCGCAACCGCCGCATAGGGCTGCCGGCCTCAGTGAACGAACCCGCCCTGGCTGCACGTTAAGCGCCTACCGGGCCGCTGGTCTGGTTGTTGCTCCGTAGCTTCTACGTCTGACCTTGCCTTCTACCTGCTCACTTGTAGCGCCGCATGCTGTTTTCTCTCGCCCCGCTCTGGCTGTTTAGCCTGTTATCTGCCTCCGCTACCCCAGTTACTGCACCGGCCCAGGCTCCGGCCAAACTGCCGCCTTTGGCCTGGAGCGCCAACCGCCCCCTCACCTGGGACGACTTTAAGGCCCGGCCCAATACCGACCGCCTGGAGGCCCTTACCTCCTCCACTATTGATGCCAAGGTGGGTTGCGTTGATTACCAGTTTTCGGCGCAGGTGAAGGCCGTTTTCACGCCCTCCGAGTCGTGGGTGCGCAACGCGGCCCGGGCAACGCCGGCTTTGCTGCGCCACGAGCAGCTACACTTCGACCTGACGGAGCTGCACGCCCGCTTGCTGCGGCAGAAATTCAGCCTCCTGAAGCTGGATTGTGAGCACCTGCAGCCGGCCTTCGGCAATATTACCAAGGCGGCCTTTCTGGCTTGGCAGCGCGAGGAAGCCCGCTACGACCAGGAATCTAACCACGGCCTCAACACGGCCCGCCAGCAGGCCTGGGAGCAGCAGGTGCAGCAACGCCTGGTACAAACCCAGGCCTTTGCGCTGCAGTAGGTAAGTGAGTAAAGGAGCGAATGAGTGAGTTTTCTTATTCAGTTTAGGGTCTGAAGCCAGGCAGCAGCCGGCTTCGCAACTTGGGGTTGTTGCTCGGGTGATGCATATTGCCGTGTCCGCGTCACTGGCATAGCGGCTTCCCTCATTCGCTCCTTTACTCACTTACGAATGCTTACCTGGGCTGAATTTGAACAAGTAGACATCCGGGCCGGCACCATTCTGGAGGCTCGGGAATTCCCCAAAGCCCGGCGGCCGGCCTACCAGCTGCTCCTGGATTTAGGCCCGGAAATCGGGCTCAAGAAGTCCAGCGCCCAGATAACCCACCACTACACGCCCGCCGAACTGGTGGGCCGGCAAGTGCTGTGCGTCGTCAACTTTCCCCCCAAGCAAATTGGCCCGTTCATGTCGGAAGTGCTGGTTACCGGCCTGCCCGATGCGGAGGGCCACATCGTACTAACCGCCCTGGCCGGCCCCGTACCCAATGGCAGCCGCCTGATATGAAGTGGTGAAATGGTGAGTTTACTGTTCAGGCTGCAGGCTGTGTGAATGGCGCTAGCAGAACAGCAAACTCACCAGCCATTTCACCTTACGGGTGCGGGGGCGGGGTGCTGGAGGTGGTGAGTTTCACTTCGCGCAGGGACAGGCTGTCGACCACGGTAGAGTAGATATCGTCCAGGTCTTTGTCGTGGATGGCGTAGTAGCGGTAACTCTGCACGAAGGTGGAGTCGTCGATTTCGTGGCGCCAGTACAAATCCTTCTGGGCCTGACGAAACAGGGCCCGGGCCGAGTCCTGGGGCAGGGCGGCGGCTTCGGTGCGGGCCTCCAGCAGGTGCAGCTCAATGAGCAGGCTCACCATTTTCTCCCGGGGCAGCAGGCGGGGTGGCACCGGCACTTCCTCGGGTTTCTGGCAGGCCGTAACTACCAGAGTCAGCGCCGTTAGGCAGGTTAGTACGCGGCGGGAATATCGTTTCACGGTAGCAAAGTTAGGAGGAAGCCGTAGTTTAGGCGTAATGAAACCTGCCGATTCGCCCTTCCAGCAACTTGTACGCAAGCTCCGCCAGATGGAAATTCGCATCCTCAAGGCCGTGGATGCACAGTTGCAGGGTGATTTTCATTCCGTATTCAAAGGCACCGGCCTGGAGTTCGACGATGTGCGCCTGTACCAGTACGGCGACGAGGTGCGGGCCATCGACTGGGCCGTATCCAGCAAGGGCCACGGCACCTTCGTAAAAACCTACAAGGAAGAACGAGAGCAGCAGGTAGTGTTATTGCTCGATGTAAGTGCTTCCCAGCAAGTAGGCGCTGAAGGCCGCCGCAAGCTGGATGTGGGCCGCGAAATTTGCGGGGTGCTGGCCCTGGCCGCCGCCCGCCAGGATGCCCAGCTCGGCCTGCTGGCCTTTTCCGACCAGAAAGAGTTCTATCTGGCGCCCGGCAAAGGCACCCGCCACGCCTACGCCCTCATTAAGCGGCTGTTTGCCCTGGAGCCGCGCAGCCGCCACACGGCCGTGGCGGCGGGTATCAAGCAGGCCCTGGGCCTGCTTAAGCGCCGCACCATTGTGCTGCTGATTTCTGATTTTATCGACACCGACTACGAGCGGGAGCTGACGATGCTGGCCCGCAAGCACGATTTGGTGGTGCTGCAGCTGTTGGATAAGCGGGAGCAGGAGTTTCCGCCCCTGGGCATTATTCCGCTGCACGACCAGGAATCGGGCCGTACGGTGTGGGTAAACACCTCCTCGGCCGCTTTCCGGGACCGGTACCGGGCCACCTACGAGCAGAACCGGGAGCAGATTGGCCAAATCTGCCGCCGCCACCGCACCGAATACCTGTCCATTGCCACTGATACTGACTTCGTTCCGCAGTTGGTAAACCTGTTTCGGCGGCGTAACCAGCGCGGGGGCCGTGGCTGACCTGCGCAGTAGCTTACGCCCGGCGCTGGCAGCGGTGGTACTGGCTCTTACCAGCCTAACCGCCGCCGCCCAAACTTCAGCCGACAGTCTGCCCCGGGGCCGTTTTCAGCGGGCCGGCGTGCGCGTGGGCGAGGTGCTGGAGTATGAGCTGACGTATGAGCACGCGCCGGAGCTGGCCGTCATCTTTCCCGATTCGGCGGCCAACTTCGCACCCTTTGAGTACGTGGACCGCCGCTACTCGCCCACCCGCACCCGCCAGGGCCGCAGCCTGGACAGGGCCGTATACCGTCTGCGCACGTTCAGCCTCGACTCGGTGCAGGTGCTCAGCTTGCCCGTAACCCTACTGCGCGGCCGCGACACGCTGCTGCTGCCTACTGCCCCAACACGGGTACGGCTGCTGCGCACGGTAGCACCTACTACCGTAGTGGGCAGCGCGCCCCAACTGCGCCAAAACGTGCGGCTGCTGCCCGTAGAGGCTCGGTTTAACTACCCGTATTGGCTGGCAGCTCTGGCGGGGTTGCTCCTGCTGGCAGGCGGGCTGGTGCTGGGGTTCCGGCGCAGCCTGCGGGGCCGGTACCGCCACTACCGCCTGCGCAAAAACCACGCGTACTTCCTGGCCCAGTATGCCCGCCACATAGAGCGTTTTACCCTATCCCGTTCCCTTACCAACATGGAGCGGGCCATTACGCTCTGGAAAAACTACCTCTCCGCTCTCGAAGACAACAACATCAGCAGCCTGACCACCCGCGAAATTGTGGCCCATTACCAGGACGACGCCGATGTAAGCCTAGCCCTGCGCCTGGCCGACCGGGTTATCTACGGCAACCAGGTTTCGGAAGATGAATCGGAAACTGACCTGGCCTTTGTGCTGCTGCGCACCTTTGCCGAGCGGCAGTTTCAGAAGGTGTACGCGGCTAGTTGAAATGGCCTGTTGAATGACAGGCTATTCCAGATGAGGCAAGCGGGCATAGTGGTGGAAGTCCGGATTCCGCTTTTCGCCGGAAACTACCAATGAGCAACTGCGGCTGACTGCTATTATCTGGTGGTCAGCAACTGGGCGCTCCTCCGGAAACTGCTTACTTTTGACTTCTTCTCTTCCCTAGCTGCATGCTCTGGCCTACTGCCCTCACTTCTTTCCTGGATAGTGTGCGTTACAGCACCCTGGCCGGCTACAGTTGGGAGCAGCCGCGCCTGCTGCTGCTGCTGCCGCTGGTGCCATTGCTGTTTGTGCTGCGCTGGGTGCTGGCCCGCCGCCGCCGCTCCCGGCTGGGGGTGGCCTTCGTGGCTGGGCAGCTCCCCCGCGACTGGAGCACGGTGCTGCGCTTCGTGCCGGATGTGGTGCTGGCCCTGAGTCTGGGTTTCGGGATTGTGGCCCTGGCCCGCCCCCAGCGCACCGACGAGCGAGTGGTACAAACCGGCCAGGGCATTGATATTCTGCTGGTGCTGGACGTATCGGGCTCCATGGAGCTGCAGGATTTGCGCCCCAACCGGCTGGAGGCAGCCAAACGCGTGGCCCGGGAGTTTGTGGATGGCCGCCGGGGCGACCGAATCGGGCTGGTAGTATTTGCCGGCGACGCTTATTCCCTGGCCCCGCTCACTACCGACTACGACCTGCTGCGCGACGATTTGCAGGGCCTGCGCCTGGGCATGATTCCGAATGATGGCACGGCCATTGGTACGGCTTTGGGCGTGGCCACCAACCGCCTCCGCGACTCCCGCTCCCGTACCAAAGTCTGCATTCTGATTTCGGATGGCGAAAACACGGCCGGCTCCCTTGATCCGCTGACCTCAGCCCAGCTAGCCCACGCCTACGGCCTGAAGATTTACACCATTGGGCTGGGCCAGGATGGTACTGTGCCCTACGGCACGGATGAGGCCGGCCGCCCGCGCTACGTGGAGACCCGCCTCGACGAAACCACCATGCGCCAGATTGCCCAGGCCGGCGAAGGCCGCTTTTTCCGGGCCACCGACAACGCCGGGCTCCGCCAGGTGTTCACTCAGATTAACCGCTACGAGAAGTCGGAAATCAAGCAGAACCGCTACCGCAACACCCAGGATTACTACCGCGTGTACCTGGTGTGGTGCATAGGGCTGTGGCTGCTGTGGCTAGGACTCAAAAACACCTTTCTTACCAACGCTCTGGAAGATTAACCTTGTGATTCAGGAAAACATACAACGCATTCAGCAGCAGCTTGCCGGCACTGCCGCCCGGCTGGTAGTGGTTACCAAAACCCACTCCGTGGAGCGCCTTCAGGAAGCCTACGAAGCCGGAGCCCGCATTTTTGGCGAAAACCGGGTGCAGGAAATGGCGGCCAAGCACCCCGAGCTACCCGCCGATGTAGAGTGGCACCTTATCGGGCACCTGCAAACCAATAAGGTCAAATACATTGCCCCCTTTGTGCACACCATCCAAAGCATCGACAGCCTGAAGCTGCTGCTGGAAATTGAGCGGCAGGCGGCCAGGCACAACCGGGTAATTGAGGGGCTGCTCCAGTTTCATATTGCCGACGAGGAAACCAAAACCGGCCTCACCCTGCCCGAAGCCGAGGAAATACTCGGCTCCGAAGAGTTCCGCGCGCTGCGCCACGTGCGCCTCACCGGCGTAATGGCCGTGGCCACCTTTACCCCCGATGAAGACCAGCTGCGCCGGGAATTTCGGGCGCTGCGCGGCTACTTCGATAAGCTCAAAGCCCTGTACTTCGCTGAGGACGAAGCGTTCCGGGAAGTCTCCATGGGTATGAGCTCCGACTACGCCCTGGCCCTGCGGGAGGGCAGCACGCTAATTCGGGTGGGCAGCGCTATTTTTGGGGCTCGATGAATTACTAGTTGTTAGTTGCTGGTTGTCAGTTGTCAGTTGGCTATTCCAGACAACCCCAGGTTAACCAACTAACAGCCAACAACTAAAAACCAGCAACCACCTACATGACCGCACGCCTCGTTCTTCAACTCGCCGCCCTGCTAGGTGCCCTCAGCGTGGGCATCGGGGCCTTCGCCGCGCACGGTTTGCGCAAGATGCTGACGGCTTCCGGCCGCTTCGAAACCTTTGAAACGGCCGTGCGCTACCAGTTTTACCATGCGCTGGCGCTGCTGGCCGTGGGCATACTCTGGTACCTGAAGCCGGAGTTGCGTAGTCTGGGCACCGTGGCCTGGCTGTGGCTGGGCGGCATCCTCGTTTTTAGCGGTTCTCTGTACGTACTGTGCCTCACGGGTGTCACCAAGCTGGGGGCCGTTACGCCCATTGGCGGCGTGCTGTTCATTGCCGGCTGGATAGTACTGCTGCTGGCGGCCCGCCAATTGTAAAAGCGCAGCCCTCAAAACAGATAAAAAAGCGGCTTACCAGTGTTGGTAAGCCGCTTTTTTATCTAGTGATAATAGAATCAGCAACTACTAGGAAGCTTTCTTCTTGGCTTTGATTTTGTTGTCGCCCACTTTCACTTTCTGCTTGGCGTCGCGTACGTTGGCGGGCGCATCCACATCGGTGGCGGCGGGGGCCGCCGAAACGGTAGCGCCAGCTTCCTTCACATCACCCACCAGGGCTACCATGGCGTTGCCGCTGGCCGAGTTGGATTCCACGGTCAACACCTTGTTCTGCATGCCAAACTTACCCGACGAATTGAATTTGGCCGTGATGGTGCCCGATTTGCCGGGCATCACCGGCTCCCGCGTCCACTCGGGCGTGGTGCAGCCGCAGCTTACGCCAATGTTGGAAATGATAAGCGGCTGGGTGCCCACGTTCTTGAACTTGAAGGTGTGCTCCACCACGTCGCCGGTTTTGATGGAACCGAAGTCGTACTTCATTTCCTCAAACTGAATTTGCGGACCGGCCACTTTGGTTTGGGCGTTGGCGGGTTGTACGGCAACCGTCTGGGCCTGAGCCGCGAGGCCCATCACCGACAGCGACAGGGCCAGCAAAAGTGCTTTTTTCATGATATTACGTGCGTTAAGGAAGGTAGCAAAAATACGAGTTTGGGCCGCCCGGCCAAGTTACGTGCCAGTTTTCACTTTAGTGCGTGAAGGCCACGTGAAGCGTAACGCACAAGCGGCCAGTTTGGGTTCTGTGTTACCGCTAAAACCTTGCTAATCTGTACAAAGCAAGAAGTCCGGCATTGCGCTACACCACTGATGCAGATTCTTCGCTCCGTCCGGAATACCGGCTACTCCTCCGCTGCGTCGCCGATAAGGTTTTTGTTGAAGTTGAGCAGGAACAGCCTTTCCGAGGAGCGGGTAACGGCGGTGTAGAGCCAACGGGCAAACTCGGAGTTCACCATGTCCTCCTTTAAAAAGCCGTGGTCAACGAATACGGCCTGCCACTGTCCGCCCTGGGCCTTGTGGCAGGTAAGGGCGTAGGCAAATTTCACCTGCAGGGCGTTCAGAAACGGGTCTTTGCGCAAAGCGGCGGTGCGCTCCTTTTTGGTTTCGAGGTGGGCGTAATCCGCGCTGATGGCTTCGTAGAGGGCTTTATTCCGGTCGGCGGGCAGGGCGGGGCTTTCGGTGTGCAGCGTATCCAGCAGCAGCTTTATCTCCATGTCGGGCTCGTCGGGGTAGTCCACCAGCCGCACGCGGGCATCGGCGAAGCGGAAGCCAAATTCCTCCGTAGTCCGCAGGATCTTGACCACCTGCACAAAGTCGCCATTGGCCAGAAACCCGATTTCTGAATCCTTGGGCAGCCAGTAGTAGTTGTTGCGCACCACCATCAGGTAGTCGCCCGATTCAATTTCGTCCTCGGCCTCAAACAGCACGCGCCGGATGTACTGGTTGTACTGGTTGGCGTTTTTGTTGGAGCGGCAGATAATGGTGCTGTTCTCGTGGCCGAAGTTCTTGTAGGCCCAGCGCAGCCCATCCTCGAGCTTGTCGCCGCCCATGGAGAAAATATCGGGGTAGCCTTTGGTGAAAAACTGAATAACCGGCTTTTCCTCCCGCAGCTCCTCCCGCAGCACCGTGGCGTTCATCAGTATCCCCGACGACTCGGCCTGGCGCATTACCTGGCGCAGCTCCACGGAGTACACCTCGGCCCGGAAGCGGTGGCGCAGCAGCTCGGCATCGAGGGCGGGGCTGAGCAGCTGGCCCACGGGCGGCAGCTGGGCCGTGTCGCCGATGAGCAGCAGGCGGTTGGAGGGCTTTTCGAACACGTAGTTCATCAGGTCGTCGAGCAAGCCATTTTCTCCGAAAGCCTTTTCGTCGGAAATCATGGAAGCCTCATCCACAATGAACAGCGTATCCTGGGCGCGGTTAGGCTGGCGCTGAAACGAGAGACCCTGGGCCGGCGAGCCGCTGGTTTGGCGGTAGATTTTCTTGTGAATGGTGCTGGCCGCCACCCCCGAGTAGGTGCTCATTACCTTGGCTGCCCGGCCGGTGGGGGCCATCAGCACGTATTTGCGGCCCATTTGGTGCAACCACTGCACCAGGGCACTTACCACGGTAGTTTTGCCGGTGCCCGCGTAGCCGCGCAGCACAAAGGCTTTACGTCCCGGCAGCGCATCGCCCAAAAAACCATCCATCTGCCGAAACAGCGTGGCCTGGTCCTGGGTGGGCTCGTAGAGAAAATAGTCGCGGACGGAAGGAGTTCGGAGGGAAAGCATAGTAGGGTATTCAGCAAGAACAAAGCTACGCCGCTTTAGGCTCCCGAGGGTGCAACTGGGTACGTGTACTTTAGCCACAGCCGAAACCCCTGCTGCAGAATACGCCTTAATACCTTCAGTTCCTGCCGGCGCCATCCGGGTTTCCAGGGGTGGGTGTGCGGACCACGGAACTCCATTCTACCCTGCTGATTGAGCTGAATTATTCCGTCGTTCAGATACAGCTTATCGAACACTCGGTTCCGGATGGTGCCTTTCTGGTTACCCAGAAACGGCTTGCCAATGCCGCTGCTCAAATCATCGAACATATTCCACACCGTGAGAGTCTCCTTTGGCGGATTCTTTGCCGGGTGGCTTAGCCAGTTGAAGACATCATCCATTTTCTGCAGTAATGGCTCTTCCGGCACCAGCTGCACGCCCAAACCATCGGCTAGCTGCCGCACTCCGGCCGTTGAAGCAAACCGGGGCACCCGACCAGATTCGTCAGCCCACAGCCCGTCATCTTCCTCAGCAGTCCACCACAACGAATACCAATCCTGCCCCTGCCAACGGCACCAGCTTATGTAATACTTGGCGTCAGGTGGAGGCATTTATTCTGTTGGCAGCGTGATGATGAATTCCGTGCCTTGTCCCGGCTTCGAGGCCACGCTGATGGTGCCGCCGTGGCTGTGTACAATATCACGGGACAAGGACAGGCCCAGGCCGGTGCCTTCGCCAAGGGGTTTGGTAGTGAAGAAAGCCTCGAACACCTTGCGGCGCACCTCCTCGGGCATACCGGAGCCGTTGTCGTGCACGCGCACCTGCACCGCGCCGGGCAGCAGGCGGCTGTCAATGCGCACTTGGGGCTGGTAGTTGGTTTCGCCGGCCTGCTGGCGCTGCGCTACGGCATAAAAGGCGTTGGTAAACAGATTGAGCAGCACCCGGCCCATATCGGGCGGCACTACGGGCACGGGCGGCAGGCCGGGGGCCAGGTCGGTTTCCACGCCTACCTCGGCGGCGGAGGTTTGGAGTTCCTGGTGCTGGCGGGCCAGCTGCAGGTACTCCAGTACCAGGGCGTTCAGGTCGGTGGAGGTGCGTTGGGTGGTGCCCGTGCGGGCGTGTTCCAGCATATCCTTGATGATGCCCGAAGCCCGCATACCGTGCTGGCTGATTTCCTGCAGGTTTTGCCGCAGGCCCAGTAGAATCTCATGTTCCAGGGCCGGCGAATCGGACTGGTGGTCCATATTGTCTACCAGAGAGGTACTCACCTCGGCAAACCGCTTCATGAAATTAAGTGGGTTCTGCAGTTCGTGGGCAATACCGGCTGATACCTCGCCTACAAAGGCCCATTTCTCCGACTGCACCAGCTGGTTCTGGGTTAGCCGCAGCTGGGCCAGGGTCTGGCGGTTGGTTTGCAGCTGGCGGTACACCAATATGCCCAGGCCCGAAATTAATACCAAGGCCACCACGCTCAGCAGCAGGAGTTGGTTACGCTGGCTCAGGCGCAGGGCCTGCATGGTCTTTTCGTGCCGCAACTGGGCAATCTGGGCTTGTTGAGCTTGTTCTATTCGTTCGCCCTCGTACTGCGCCAGTAAGTTGCTGCCCTGCATACGGTTCAGCGTGTCCTGGAGCGCCAGGTAAGCTAAGCTGTAGCCCTGGGCCTCAGCAGCTGAACCGTGGGCACCCTCAAAGCGCACCAGCTCCCGTAGGTATTTGGGGCGCAGCATCTGAAAGTTGGCGGCGGTGGCCAAGGCGTAGCCTTTGCGTAAGTGCTGAGCAGCTAGGGCGTAGTTCTGCCGAGCGGTATAATAGCGGGCCCACGTGGCATCCAGGGCAAACTCGCCAGGGCGGCCGGTAATATCCATCCGCAGTGAGTCGGCAAGCTGTTGAGCCCGGGTGAGCAAAGGAAGGGCGGCCGGGCTCTGGCCCTGCGCCACCAGCAGCTGGCTCTGCAGCACCAGGGCATAGGCCGTATAGATGCCGGAATTCAGGGAGTCGGCCCGGGCTGTACGCAGGGCTTTGTTGATGTACTGCGCGGCGGCGGGCAGGTCGTGCAATTGCAGGTACAGGTTAGCTACCGCGTGCTCCGAGTAAAAGCGCTGCAGGCCGGCAATCTTGGATTTATCGTTCCAGCGAGCAGCCTGACGCAGATAGTACAGGGCCTTCTGCGGGTTGCCCCACTCGGCGTAGGTATTGCCGGCCACCATCAGCTCGTTGCTGTACATGCGGCGGTTGAACTTCTGCAGCAAATCGGCCGCGTGCAGGTAGTGGCTGATGGCCTGGTTGTAGTCGCCGCGGTGGCGGTAGGTACCTCCCAGCACCACATAACAAGCCGCTTCGTTCTCACGCAGCCCGCGTACCTGATACTGCAGCAGCTTGCGCTTGAAGTAAGTAAAGCGTTTATCGGACTCGTGCAGCTTGTTGTAGATGGGTGCCAAATCCATCAGCAGAAAAGGCGCTGCCTGCCCCGACTCATCGACGAGTTCAATAGCTTGTTGCATGGCGGCCAGCGCCTCCGCGTACTGCTCGCGCTGCCACAAGCGCAGGCCAGCCTGCATTTCCCGGTAAGGGGCGGCGGTGGGGAGCTGCTGGGTGCGGTCATTCAGGCGCAGCAGCTCGGCCAGCATTTGGGTAGCCTGCTGCCGGCGCACCGGCTCGGAGAACTCCGTAATGCGGAGCAGATGAGCCAGCCGGGGTACCCGGGCCGTATCGGCCGTTTGTAGCTTTACTGCGTGATAGAGGGAGTCATAATCGGCGTTCCAGTACTGGCGCTGTGCCAGCACCGGGCTACCGAACACCAGTACTAGTAATAACACGCTAATCCATTTCATACCTACTTATCATGGCCTAAAAAGCCACACGTATAGTTCCAAGGTGAGAAGAAAATAGCAGATTTCAGTACCTACATATAAATGGGTTAAACGGGCGGTTCGACTACGGCCATAGTAGCCGTGGCTTTGGCAATCAACAGCGCGTCACACCACACTTCGGCCTCGCAGAAGTGGAGGCGTCGGCCGGCTTTCAGTACCCACCCTACAGCCCGCAGACGCTGCCCCACTCCGGGGTGAAGGTAACTGGTTTTTAGCTCAACCGTAACTACGCCCGTGCCCTCGGGTACCAGCGTAACGGCCGCGAAACCAGCTGCCAAATCGGCCATGGTAGCTACCAACCCGCCGTGGGCAAAACCCACGTGCTGCAGGTGCTGCTGCTGCAACTGCAACTCAGCCTCCACACGCCCCTCCTCAATTCGGGTGAGGTCGGCCCCGATATGGTGCATGAAGTGTTGGCGAGTAAGCTTGCGGCGGATGCGGGTTTCCAGGGATTCAGCAGTCATATGGCAGTAAAGTTAGCTAGTGAGCAGCTAGAAGTCAGGCCCCAGCCGGAAAGGAATGCGGGAGCCGGGAGGCAAAAGAGGTTGCGGATAATTTCTTACCTTCTGACCGGCCTCCTGCATCCCAGCTTCTTCCTCCCTAGCTCCTCTCGCCCATGCCTTACCTTGATTATCTACTGGCTGGTGCCCTTGGCCTGGCGCTGGCCGCGTGCTGCGGCTTCCGGGTGTTTGTGCCGCTACTGGCGGCTTCTCTGGCCTACCGCACCGGCTACCTCACGCCCGCACCCGGCTTTGCCTGGATGGGCAGCTGGCCCGCCGTAGCGGCGCTGGGCACGGCCACTGTAGCCGAAATTCTGGGCTATTACATTCCGGTGGTGGATAACGTGCTGGATGCCATTACCGGCCCGGCTTCCTTCATTGCGGGGGCAGTACTCATGACCTCTGCCCTGCCCGATATGCCGCCGATGGTGCGCTGGGGACTGGGCATTCTGGTAGGCGGCAGCACGGCGGGTATCATCCAAACTGGCACCTCCCTGCTGCGCGCCGGCTCCACGGCCACCACGGCTGGCCTGGGCAACCCCGTGCTGGCTACCCTGGAAAACCTGCTGGCCATTGTGGGCTCGGTGCTGGGGCTGCTGGTTCCCGTGTTGGTAGCGGTCCTGGCCGTGGGCATGGTGCTGTGGGTGCTGAGCCGGCTACGGCGCTGGCGGCAACGGCGGGTGGCCCGGCGGAAGGCCCACCTGGCGGGCCTGCGTACTACACCCGGCTAGGCTGCGTTTGGAAGGAAGCTTGTAGTTTTAGCCCCCGGACAACTTTCTTCCATGCATTTTTCCAACGCCTCCGCCCCCGACTCCCTATTACAGGCCTACGCCGGCGTGGCTCGGGTGCGGGTGTGCGGCCTGCTGGTGCAAAAGGGCGCGCTGCTGCTCACCGCCCACCGTGGCCTCCTCCCCAACAACCTGCCGTTCTGGTCGCCGCCTGGCGGGGGGTGGCAGTTTGGGGAAACCCTACGCCAGTGCCTGGAAAGGGAATTCCGGGAAGAAACCGGGCTGGCTGTACATACGGGCCGGTTCCTGCATCTGCACGAGTTCAACAGCCCGGGTTTGCAGGCGCTGGAGCTATTTTTCGAAGTGCAGCCCCAGCAGCCCAACCAGTCTCCTCAGCTGGGTCAGGACCCTGAGCATACGCCGGATGCCCAACTGCTGACCCACCTGGAGTTCGTTACGCCCCGCCAGCTAGGCCAACTGCTGCCCACCCAAGTGCACCCCGTGCTGCGCGACATTATCAGCACCGACGACGTATTCATTCCCCAAATACGGTTTCAGTAGGCGTGCTTTCGTACCTTTAGAAGCCAAAAAAGCGGTTTAGTACCGCTTCGGCCGTTTTTTCTGCTTGCCTGATTTCCGCTGCCTATGTCCACCGCTCTTGCCCCGATGCCTCCGGTTGCCCTGCACCGCCTGCGCGACGAAACGCTGGACCTCCAGAATCCGGCGGCGTACAACCTCTACCTAACGGCCGGTCCGGCTGGCCTGCGCCTGGGGGTAGCCGACGCGCGCCGCAATAAATTTGTGGCGCTTGATGAGTATGCCGCCCCTGAAGCCGACACCTCACTAGCGGCGCAGATACACGCCCTGACCCCAGAGCACGATTTGCTGAACATGTCGGGCTGGAACCGGGTCCGGCTGGCGGTACAGAACCGCGCCTTCACCCTCCTGCCGGCCCCGCTGTTCCGCGCCGGCGACGAGGCCGCCTACTTGCGCCTGCACCACGCCTTCAGCCCCGCGCAGGAGTCGGTGCACCACTACACCCACGCCGGGCTGGATATCAGCAGCGTGTTTGCCGCCGATGCCCAGCTAACTTCTTGGTTTGCGCAGCAGTACCCTACCGGCCGCCTTGTGCATCAAACCAGCGCGCTGCTGCAGGGCGTTACGCACCAAAGCGAGCCAGGCGGCGCGCGGCGGGTGTACCTGAGTATCGGGCACCAAGAGGTTACCGTGCTGGCTTTGCGCGGCAAGCAGCCGGAATTTCTGAACGTGTTTCCCTTCGGTACCCCCGAGGACCTCATTTACTACACTATTCTGGTTATGCAGGAGCTGCAGCTCAACCCCGACCAGGATTTGGTAATGGTGTGGGGCGACCTGATGCACGACTCTGAATTGTTCACTATTCTGCGCAAGTACATTCGCAACCTGCGCTTCGGCAACCGGCCTTTCGATGTTGGCTACAGCTACCGTCTCAACGACCTGTTTGAGTACCGGTATTTCGAGCTGTATGCCCTGCACCTGTGCGAGTAAGTTGTACTAGCGGAGCAAGGAAGTAGCTGAACCGGCAAACTTTCAGCTAGTTCCCACACTTCGCCATGCGCCCATTTATCCATTTACCCTCTGCTCCCATGCGTGTTGCTTTGTTTCCGGGCTCCTTTGACCCCTTCACCAATGGCCACCTGGATGTGGTACGGCGCGGAGCGGCCCTGTTCGATCAGGTTATCATTGCCATCGGTAACAACAGCAGCAAGCAGCGCTACTTGCCTGTGGAGCAGATGATACCCCTGATTGAGCACGTCTTCCAGGATGAGCCCCGGGTAATCGTGCGGTCGTACAAGGGACTTACGGCCGATTATGCCCGGGAAGTAGGCGCTAAGTTCTTGCTGCGGGGCTTGCGCAACACCACCGACTTTGAATACGAAAACACCATTGCGCAGGCCAACCGGCACGTAAATCCCGAGCTGGAAACCGTGTTTCTCATCACCTCTCCGGTGCTGGCCGCCATCAGTAGCACCATCATCCGTGAAATTCACCGCTTCGGCGGCAACGTGGATGATTTTGTGCCTTTCTCCCTTCCTGCTCCCCCGCAACTGTAGGCTAAAGCATCCGCACCAAAGCAGACGCACGGATGCAGGCTGTCTATGGCCTACGTCCGCGCGTCTGCTTTGCTTGTATTCTGGTGGTGTTATTTGCGGGCTACTACCCGCATCCCGATGATTTCCCGGTTGTTGCTGGGGTTGGCCACGGGCAGCACCATGTAGCCGGGCGCCGTGAGGCTCAGGTTAGCGTTCCGCAGCAGTTCATCCTCATCCGAACCTACCACTACTAAGTCGCGCACTTTGCGGGTACGGGCATTGAAAGTGGCCACTACGGTTACCCCCTTGCGCTCAAACGTGTTAATCCAGTCCTCTCCCCGAGTCGCCTTCATTTGCTCAGCGGTGGGTTCCAGGCCTATTTTCTGCTCCTTCGTTTCCTGGGGTGGCCCCAGTGCCCGCCGCACCTGGTCAATGTTACGGCCTACCAACACGGGCACATCTACGGCAGCCGTGCGAGCAGCCTCTGAGCTACCCGTAGCCGGCATTCCAGACTCGGATACCGACTGTGAGCCGCTACATGCGGCCAGGCCCGCTGACAATATGAACACGGGGAGGTAGCGAAGCTGACGCATGGTAAGCAGGGAGAAGTTGAGTGAAGGAAAAAGCTAGTCTTGGTTGGCGGGAGCCTGCCCCGCAGCCTCCCGTAGGTAGTGCCGTACCACCAGGGCAATGCTGGCGTACGACTCATCGAGCACCTTCAGCGCCTCTTGGGGTGACATCCAGCGAACTTCCTCGATGTATTCTTCGGCCTGGGGCTTCATGAGCGTGTCATCGAGGCAGCGCATGATGTACCAGTTCGTTTTTTTCAGGATTTTGTTGCCGTTGTAGGCGTAGGAGTGCCAGGTGCTGGGCAATTCCTCTCCCAACTCAATCTGAACGTTGCACTCCTCCTCCACTTCGCGCAATGCACCCAGGGCGGGGTCTTCCTCCTTCTTGAGCTTGCCTTTGGGCAGGTCCCACTTGCCGAGGCGGAAGATCATCAGCACCTGCCCATCCTTCACGACCAGGCCACCGGCGGCCTTCACAATCTTGAATTGGTCTTTCAGGTGCAGAATCAGCCGCTTTTTCTTGCGAGCCAGCAGGGTCAGCGACTTCAGCTTTTTGAGCTTCTTCACCTCCATCAGCCGCAGCAGGCGGTCCACGAACACGTCGGTCACGTCACGCACCAGCACATCCCCAATCAGATCCTTGGAGATGAATTCATCTTCCGGGTTCAGAATCAGGTCGTACTTGTGCTTGTATACTTTCTCGCTGTTTTTTTTGATAATCAGCGGAATATCGTTGATGAAGACGTTCATCGCGGGGTAATCTGGGGGAGCAAAAAGGTGATTCGGGCGGGTTGCTGCAAAACACAGCATATTTCCCCGGAATCGAAAGGGCCGGGGGCCGGGCAAGATACGGGTTGTAGCCGGTTGAGTTGTACGCGGCCCCCGATGAGTTGGCGCTGATGCATTTGCGGGGTCAGGTATCCGTTCCTTGCGGGTCGGCACCAGGCGGGTAATTGGTTCAGCCTGACGACTACCAGCTCGGGGCAGCCTGCTACTTTTGCCGTATGAAAAAAATCGGCCTGCTCTCCGACACCCATAGCTACCTCGACGACCGGATTCTGCACCACCTAAGCGGCTGCGACGAAATCTGGCACGCCGGCGACTTCGGAACGGCCGAGGTGATTGAGCAGCTGCAGGCTGTGGCTCCGCTGCGGGGCGTGTACGGCAACATCGACGGCCGTGACGTGCGCCTGACGCAACCACTGGTTCAGAACTTTGAGTTGGAGGGGCTGCGGGTGCTCATGACGCACATTGGGGGCTACCCGGGCCACTACAGCCCCGCTGGCCGGGCCCTGGTGCAGGAGCATCGGCCGGGCCTGTTCATCAGCGGCCACTCCCACATCCTGAAAGTAATGCCCGACCCGCGCCTGGGCCTGCTCCACCTCAACCCCGGTGCCGCCGGCCGCCACGGCTTTCACAAAGTGCGCACCCTGCTGCGCTTTGAGGTAGCCGTTGGCAAAGTGCAGAACCTGCAAGCTGTGGAGTTAGGCCCGAAATAGGTATCTGTCCTTGGGGAGAAGCACGCCAAAGCAAGAGCAACCCAATCAACCAAACAAAAAGAGCCTTCCCGGGGGCGGGAAGGCTCTCTCGAAAATTCTGACTTACAACCCACCGACTCCGGGACGGGCAAGTCAGCAGGAAACGCGCTTAGGCGGCGGCTTCGGTAGTGGCTTCGCTTTTGGTGAAGCGTGACTTCAGCTCGTCGAGGTCCACGTTCTTCAGAACGGGGGTGAGGAGCAGTTGCTTAATGATGCGCTGCTTGTTGTTAGCGCGGGCAATGTTCTTGCGGTGCTTCCGCTTCAGACGGGTAGTGCTCATTTTTCCGGGTCGGTTAAAGTCTTTCTGTAAATGAGGGGCAAAAGTAACGACTAAATTTGACACCGGGAAACCTTTCCCACTTTTCCCTTGCCAACTCCTATGACCAATTCCATAATCGACCTGCGCTCCGACACTGTAACGCGCCCCACTCCGGCCATGCTGGAAGCCATGTTTCAGGCCCGCGTGGGCGACGACGTATACGAGGAAGATCCCACAGTGCAGGCGCTGGAGCAAGAAGCCGCCGACCGGTTTGGCCTGGAAGCCGGCCTGTTTTGCCCCAGCGGCACCATGACCAACCAGATTGCCATCAAGGCCCACACCGAGCCGCTGAGTGAAGTTATCTGCGAGCAGACCTCCCACATTTACCTCTGGGAAGTGGGCGGTATTGCGTTCCACTCGGGGGCTTCGGTGGCATTGCTGCCTGGCAACCAGGGCCGCCTCACGGCAACGCAGGTAGAGGCCGCCATCCGGCCCGTTAATATCCACTACCCCACCACCAGCCTCATTTCCCTGGAAAACACGCACAACCGGGGTGGGGGCAGCTGCTACGGGCTGGCTGAACTTGCGGCCATTGCCGAAGTAGCCCAGCGCCACCAGATTCCGCTGCACTTGGATGGGGCCCGCGTGTTCAATGCCCTGGTGGCCACTGGCCAGGATGCCCGCGAGTACGGCCGCCTGTTTGATACGATTTCGGTGTGTTTGAGCAAGGGGTTGGGGGCACCGGTGGGCTCGGTGCTGTTAGGCAGCCGGGCGTTCATTCAGAAAACCAAGCGCATCCGGAAAGTAATGGGCGGCGGAATGCGCCAGGCCGGTTACCTCGCGGCTGCGGGTCTGTATGCCCTGCACCATAATGTAGAGCGGCTGGCCGACGACCACCGCCGCGCCCGGCAGTTGGAAGCCACGCTGGCGGCTCAGCCCTACGTGGCTGAAGTACTGCCCGTGGAAACCAACCTGGTTATTTTCCGTCTGCAGGCTACTACGCCAGCCGAGCAATTTTTGGCTCATCTGGAGCAACACGGTATCAAGGCGTCATCTTTTGGCCCCCAGATGATTCGTTTCGTAACCCACCTGGACGTGGACGATACCATGCTAGCCCGCGTTGAGGCGGCATTAACTGCTATATAAATAAGCCGTTTCCTCCCCATTCCTTGCCGCACGTTGTAACTGGCAAGCTCGCAAGGAATGGGGCGGGCGGTTTCTCAGTTGACACCCCATAAATTCTGTATGAACCTTTTTATCATTGGGGATGTGCACGGCTGCTACCACACTTTCCGGGAGTTGCTGCACGCGTGGGAGCCGGCCAATGAGTTGCTGATTCAGGTGGGCGACCTGGTAGACCGGGGCCGTTTTGCCCCGGAGTGCGTGCAACTGGCTCGGGACCTGGAGCTGGCTCATCCGGGCCACACGGTATTTTTGCGGGGCAACCACGAACTGGAAATGCTCAAGCACTACGGACCCGAAGGCCCTAACCCGCCGTGGCTGGAGTGGGGCGGCCGGGCCACGGTGCAGCAGTATAAAGGCCGGCCAGATACACGGCGGGAGCATGTGGCGTGGCTGCAGCAGCGGCCGCTGGTGTGGGAGAATGAGCACGTAACGGTCAGCCACGCCGGGTTTGCCGATACTGCCACCCCGCTTGACCCCGAGAACCCCCAAGGCGTACTGTGGCGGCGCGGCCCCCTGCGCAACCTGGGCCGGCGCCAGGTGGTAGGCCATACCCCCACAGCCGATGGGCGCACCTCGTTTGATGCCGTATCCAACACACTGTACCTTGATACCGGCGCCTACATGGGCATGTACCTGACGGGCGTGCGCCTCTCCCCGACCGGCGAACTACTAGCCGAGTTTCCGGTGCCTACCTCGCGCCTGGATATTGCGCCATTGTAACCAGGTTCCGTTATTCCCCCCACCCTCTATGACTTCTGCTCATGATTCAGCTGCGGCCTTGCAGCACCTTTCCGCCTCCGACCCGGTGCTGGCCCGCTTGGTTGCTCAGGGCCGCCCCATTCAGCCGGCGGCCCACGAGGATTTGTACCTAGCGTTGCTGCGGGCCATTGTCAGCCAGCAGATTTCCACCAAGGCCGCCGCCGCCATCTGGCGCAAAGTGCAGGCTCTGTTTCCGCCCGATGGGTACCCCGAGCCAGCGGCTCTGCTCCTGTTGACGGATGAGGACTTGCGCGCGGCGGGTATTTCCCGGCAGAAAGCGGGTTACCTGCGCGCCATTGCCGATTTTGCCCAGCGCGACCAACTGGACCACGCCCACCTCAGCCAGCTTTCCGCCGACGAATTCACCCGCCACCTTACCCAGATTAAAGGCGTGGGCCGCTGGACGGCCCAGATGCTGCAAATGTTTGCCCTCGACCAGCCCGATGTATTTCCGGAAGGTGATTTGGGCATTCAGAACGCCATGCGCCGCCACTATGGCCTGGAGGAAACGGGACGGGCTTTACTCAAGCGCATGACGGAGCTGGCCGAACCCTGGCGGCCTTACCGCACCCTGGCCAGCAAATACCTCTGGCAATCCTTGGATAATACACCGGCCTCCGAAACTGGCCAGGCAGTGCCACCGCAAGGGTAAGAAGAACGTCATGCAGAGGCGCAGCCGCAGCATGACGTTTATTGGTACTTTGCCGCTTGCCTACGCTAGTCGTTGGTTTCGCCGTTGGCCTCGCGCCGCCGGGCTTCCCGGATGCCCAGCCCAATAGCCACGAAAGTAGACACCAGCGGCACGCAGAACCCGAACAGCAGCCAGGGCCAGAACCGCCGCCCGTACATATGGGCAATGTACACGGTAATAACCGCCGACAACGGGCAGATCATGATCAACAAAAACAGCAGGTCGGAAAACTCCATTCGGGCAAAAGGTTAGCGGTAAAGCGGGTCGAGCTGGGCCAGCTGCGGGGCGGGCTCCCAGCCGGCCGGCCGCTGGCGCGGGTAAAACCAGGCGGCCCCGGCCGCCAGCCACTGCGCCCGGAACTGCCGGGCCGCCGCAGGCGTCGCGTCGTCGAAGCCAAAGGTAACACCGCAACAGCCGCAGCTGCTGAAATCCGGCTGCCGGCCATCCGGCCCCCAGGGCGACTCGTCGTAATCCAGGCCGCACACGCGGCAAAACCAAAGCATCATCATTCAGAAAATCAATCAGATTGCGCGAACAGTCGGGTTTATGAAACCGCTCTAGGTCGTCATGCAGAGCCGGAGGCGAAGCATCTCGCGTGCTGACGTTGAGTTACCATTGCAACGTCAGCACGCGAGATGCTTCGCCTCCGGCTCTGCATGACGGGCTATTGGCTTTCTTGCCACACGGTCTACTCAGCCCCGCACCTTGCCGCGCTTTACCAGGTAGGCGTATAGCACCTTATCAAACGGCTCCCGGATATCTACCGGCACAAAGTCGATTTTGTACTGCCCGCAACGCAGGGCCAATTCCTGCTCATACTGCCGCATGGTGGTCTGATATTGCTCCCGCACCTGGCTGGGCTGCAGCTTCACCGTCTGGCCGGTTTCCAGGTCCTCAAACAGGTAGGGCCGATCCTGAAACTCAAAATTGGCTTCAGTGGCACGGTCCATTACGTGCAGCAGCAGCACCTCGTGGTGTTGATGACGCAGGTGTTGCAGGGCGGCCAGGGCTTCGGTCTGCTCCTCGGGGCTGCGGCCCAGCATATCGGAAAACAGCACCACCAACGAGCGTTTCGGGATTTGCTGGGCGATGGTGTGGATGACGCCGGCCACGTTGGTGCGGGCGGCCTGCGGAGGCGCGGGCCGCTCCAGCAGTTGTTGCAGGGTGAGGAGTAGCGTGTGGCGGTGGGTGCTGGTGGAGCGTACCGGCGTTTGCAGCTCCACCTGCTCGGCAAACGTGACCAGGCCCACCGCGTCGCGCTGCTTTTGCAACAGCGTAGTGAGGGCCGCCGCGCACAGCACCGAAAACCGCAGCTTATCGTGGCTGGGCGCGGGGTAGTACATGCTCGGGCTCACATCGAGCAGCAAGTGGCAGCGCAGATTGGTTTCCTCCTCGTAGCGCTTCACAAACAGCTTATCGGTGCGGGCAAACACCTTCCAGTCGAGGTGGCGGGTACTTTCGCCAGGATTGTAGAGACGGTGCTCTGAGAATTCCACCGAAAACCCGTGGTAGGGCGACTGGTGCAGGCCTGTGATAAACCCTTCGACCAGCTGCCGGGCCAAAAATTCCAGGTTTTCGAAGGAACGAACGGCGGCCAGATCGAGGGGTTGCGGCATAAAACGAGTGGGCTGAAACAGTATCACAAGATACAACGGAATTGCGGGCTCCACCCTGCGTTTGCGGGCTTCACGAAACCTGTAGGAGCAGGCGGTTCACCGTTTATTCAGGTTTTTATATCTATTTGTTCACCTATATAATCTTGCCGGAATACCATAGCTTCTTATTGGTGTAGATTACAAACTTTTGGCTTATCTGCGGCTGCAAACACGCTTTTGCCATGTTCATCCCGGAATAGGAAATTACGGCCCTTAAAATTTTACTATCTACTGAAAACTACCTATTTTGCGCTGAACTTTAATCATCTTGGAATAACAAAACTTTACTAGAAGGAACTGTGGAAGACCGTCACGACCAGGAAGAAATTTACTCCCAGCGCATTAAAGCCGGCAAGCGCACGTACTTTTTCGACGTGAAAGCTACCCGCGGCCAGGACTACTATCTGACCATCACGGAAAGCAAGCGTCGATTGCGCGACGACGATACCTTCTCATATGAGAAGCACAAGATTTTCCTGTACAAGGAAGATTTCCTCAAGTTCGTGGATGCCCTGCAGGACGCCGTGGACTACGTACGTGAGGAGCTGCTGACGCCCGAGGAAGTAGCCGAGCTGGACCGCCCACGCCCAGCCTACGAGGAGCGGGAAGGCGGCTATACCCGCACCACCGAAGACAATTTCTAACCCCCCTAAACCCCGGAAGTCTAGCGAAACACGTTTTACGTACTTTGGTTTTCAACTACTTCCCACCGCACGGCGCGCCCGGCTTCGGCCTCGGCGCGCCGTCGTGGTTATGGGCCTGGGCGCTACCACGAGTAGTACTGACTCAGCAGCAGCATGCCGGCTGCCAGGTACAGCCCTAGGCGCTGCAGCTTACGGGTTGGGGAATGGTGATTACACATGCCAGCTTAACAGCCGTCGGGGCGGGTTCGGTTCAGCCCTTCGGGTTCCACCTGCGCCAGTACCTGTGGGAGGCCGTGCTTTCCTTGAAAAAGCCCCGTACCTTTGCGCCACGAAGTGAGCCACAGGCTCAACTCACCATTTCACCATCTCACCATTTCACCATATGGGTCTCCGCTGCGGTATCGTCGGCCTGCCAAACGTCGGCAAATCCACGCTTTTCAACGCCCTTTCCAACGCCAAGGCCGAATCGGCCAACTACCCCTTCTGCACCATTGAGCCGAACGTGGGCGTAATTACCGTGCCCGATGAGCGCCTCCAGATTCTGGAAGCCCTGGTGAACCCCAAGCGCGTGCTGCCCACCATCATTGAGTTCGTGGATATTGCCGGCTTGGTAAAGGGAGCATCCAAGGGTGAAGGGTTGGGCAACAAGTTCCTGGCCAACATCCGCGAGGTAGACGCCATTATCCACGTAATCCGCTGCTTCGATGACCCCAACATCGTGCACGTAGCCGGCGGCGTGGACCCCGTGTTTGACAAGGATGTAATTGACACCGAGCTGCAGATCAAGGATCTGGAGAGTGTGGACAAGAAGCTGGTGAAGTCGGAGCGCTCGGCCAAGGGCGGCGACGCCGTGGCCAAGAAGGAAGTAGCCGCCCTGCAGAAATTCAAGGCCGCGCTGGAAGACGGGCAGAACGCCCGCGCCGTGCAGGCTACGCCCGAGGAGCTGGAGGCAGTAGCCGATTTGCAGCTGCTCACCATCAAGCCCGTGATTTACGTGGCCAACGTGGATGAGGCCAGCGCCACCACCGGCAATGCTCACACTGCCGCGCTGCAGGCCCACGTAGCCCAGGAAGGTGCCGAAGTAGTACTGGTATCGGCCGCCATTGAGTCGCAGATTGCCGAGATGGAAGACCCCGAGGAAAAGGAGATGTTCCTGGGCGAGTACGGCCTTACCGAGTCGGGCCTGAACCGCCTGATCCGCGCCTCCTACTCCCTGCTCAACCTGATTACCTACTTCACGGCCGGGGTGCAGGAAGTACGCGCCTGGACCATCCACAAGGGCGACAAAGCCCCCGCCGCCGCCGGTGTCATCCACTCCGACTTCGAGAAGGGTTTCATCCGGGCCGAGGTGATTAAGCTGGCCGATTACCAGGAGTACAAAACCGAGGTAAAAATCAAGGAAGCCGGCAAAATGGCCGTGGAAGGCAAGGAATACGTGGTGCAGGACGGCGACATCATGCACTTCCGCTTCAACGTGTAGCAGAACATACCTACCCGTCATGCTGAGCGGAGTCGAAGCATCTCTACCACTTCGTTTGGTGCCGATTAGTTAGCACTGCGGTAGAGATGCTTCGGCAAGCTCAGCATGACGTTCTTTCTGCCTCTCTCCTCTCCCACCTCATGGACGTAAAAGACAGCAACGGCAACCTGCTCGCGGAAGGCGACGCGGTTACCATCACCAAAGACCTGAAGGTGAAGGGCATGGCCCAGGCCCTGAAGCGCGGCACCGTGGTGAAGAACATTCGCCTCACCAACTCGCCCGCCGAAATCGAAGGCCGGGCCGGTGGCAGCATGCTCGTCATCAAAACCGAGTTTGTGAAGAAAGCCTAGCGCCGTTTCTTCAGCAGCAACCAGTACCTTAAGCACCCCGGTCGAATGGTTCGGCCGGGGCGCTTTTTGTTTGATAATAACATGTCCGTACACGACGATCTGTACCCTGCTTGGCTGACCGAACATCTAGCTAACTATTCTTTCAACTGGGAGAATTCCGTAAGCACGTCTTTTCCTGAGCTATTGGATAGTATCACACTTCATGACTCTTACTGGCATCATACAATCTCACCTGGCGACAATTCTATAGTATTAGTTATTGAATTAGATGCTATTTGGAATAAGTCCTTTTGTTATCAACAAACTAATTGGCCATATCTCATTATAAGAATAAACCGCGTCATTAATTCTTTCAATGATTTCACACAAGACGATTTTCGAGGGACGATAGGTGATACAGAATCGTTACAGGTAAATATTAGCAGGTTCAATGAATGGTTAGAATTTGCGAAGGTCTATGATTTGCTACCCGTGGATCTATATGAACACTTTCCTATCAGAAAATCAATGCACCGAACAGAAATATCTACGGTATATGGTGGAGTGCTTTCCATCACACACGAAGCTTCAATTCAGACTTTACTTTATACTGCTGATGGACAGTCGTTAAAAATCAATATAAAAAACCGAAGCGTCGAATGATTCAAACCACTCGGCGCTTCGGTTTTTCGACATAATCATATTTTTATTTCCCCACCACTTTAAACAACTGCCCGCTGGTCATTTTATCGGTGGTTTTCATACCGTTGAGGATGGCCATTTCCTCATAACGCTTGCTGGATACGCCGTTGGCGGCGAGGGCTGAGGCCAGCGTCTGGCCGGCTTTGGCGGTTTTGATGCGAATACGCTCAGGCTGGCGGTTGATTTTGCTGGCATCGGTGAGGCGGCGGAAGCCTTCGGCGGTGCGCTGAAAAGTGCTGCCGTAGGTGCCGAGGGTGCCGGGGCCACAGAGTCCTACCAGGGCGTAAATTGTCTGGCCATCTTGGATAAGGTAGGTGAGAGTACTGGCCGTAATGCCCTGCTGCCCCGACTGGTCCTGCCCCACCTGGTCGCCTTGGATAACTACGGCCGGGAAGTTGTTGACGGTGGTTTTCTGGGCCTGGGCATTTTGCAGCTTAAGCTGCTGGGCCAAGGCTTGGGCGGTTTCATCGAGGCTTTTGTTGCCGGCGGGCAACAGGATCTGCACGGCCTTGCCACTGGGCTCGGCCATCTGGAACTGGCTGGGCGAGTTCTGCGACTTCCAGCCCTGCGGAATCGGGAACTGAAACTTCAGATCGGGGTGGTAGAACACGCTGTTTTCCACGTAGCCCTCGCGGGGATTGTCGCCGTAGGGCAGGCCCTCAATCATGCGCAGGTACTGGTCGCGGTTGACGGCCAGCTGGCGGCCGGCCTGCTGCTCGGCCTGGGCGGCCAGCTTTTTCACGTTGGTGTACCGGTCGGCGGAGTTGGGGTGCGAGGACAGGAACGTGGGCACAGTGGCCGCGCCGCTGCTTTGCTCGGTGCGCTGCAGGGTGAGAAAGAAGTCGGCCATGGAGGCCGGGTCGTAGCCGATTTTGCTGGAGTACTTCACTCCTAGCTTGTCTGATTCGTTTTCATCGTCGCGACCATACTTGAGCAGGCCCAGGCCTACTACCTGTGAGGCCGGCTGCGCAATGGAAGCCACCCGCTTCGACAGAATAGAACCCAGAATGAGGGCCCCGTTGGCAATAGTGGAGCGGGTTTGCTGCTTCTGGCCGTGGCGGGCGGTAATGTGCCCTATTTCGTGGCCAAGCACCCCACTAAACTGCGCCTCATTGTTGAAGTGCGCCATGATGCCCCGCGTAAAGTACACGTGCCCATCGGGGGTGGCGAAGGCATTGATAATGGGCGAATCGACGATGGTAAAGCCTTTCACATCGGCAGGGCGGTCGGAAATGCGGCCCATCTGCATTCCTTTCTGGTCGATATAGGTTTGCAGTTTGGCGTTGTCCAACAGGCCGAACTGCGCAACCACTTGCGGATCAGGTTGCGCCCCCTGTACGGGCAGCACAGGCCGGGCGGCCGTGGTTGTGGCAGGCTGGGCAGGGCGGAGAGGCAACAAAAGGGCCAGCGTGGTGCCAGCTCCCAGAATAGACGTGTGAATGAAGTGCATGGGCAGGAGAGGTTAGGAGAATACAGTAGGCGGAGATATGCCTGCAACGCACCAGAACCGTATGAAGGTTACAGCGGCTTCCACCAACAACGCCAAATCTGTGCCGCTTTCAGGAAACTGATTCGTCGGGTCGGCGCTCCTGCTTCTGCTGTTCTTGTTCCTGCTCTTCCAGCTCCACCGCCGTAGGCCGGCCGTGCCGCCGGTCCAGCCAGTCCATAACGGGGGTTGCCAGTGCCCCGTGCACCACAATGGAGGTAAGCACCGTGAAGCCGGTAATAGCCCACAGCTGGCGGCCATCGGCAAAGTGGGCTTCGTGCATGGCAAAGGCCAGATAAAAAAACGAGCCAATGCCCCGAATACCAAAAAAGGAAATAACGATGCGCTCGGGCCAGGTAACGCGGCTCCGGCCCAACGTAAGAATACCACCCAACGGCCGCAGAATACATAGCAGAAACAGCCCTAGCGCGGCCCCCGCCCAGGTGAGCGGCTCCAGCAGCCCCCGCACAATGGCCCCGCCAAACAGAATCAGAATAACTACAATCAGCAGGCGCTCCAACTGGTCGGTAAACTCGTGCATCTCGGTGTGATACTCATGGCTTCGCTCGTGGGTGCGCAGCGTAACGGCGGCCACAAATACGGCCAGGAACCCGTAGCCGTGCAGCAATTCTGTAACCCCGTAGGCCGTGAGCGTGACGGCCAGGGCCACAAACCCGTAGGCTTCAGGGTTTATTTTAACGCGGCGGGGAAGGTCAAAAATCAGGAAAGACAGCCCTTTACCGGCCAGCCACCCGGCCAGTACGCCCATGCCCGTGCGGTAGAGCACATCCATCCAGGCCCAGTGCCATAACTCCTGCCCCAGGTGCAAAGAGGTAGCAGCCAGCAGCACCAGTGCCAGATGCACAAACGGAAAGGCCAGGCCATCATTCAGGCCGGCCTCCCCGGTGAGGGAGAAACGCACGGTATCTTCGTTGCCTTCACCCGGCTTGCCCACTTGCACGTCGCCAGCCAGTACTGGGTCGGTGGGGGCCAGAGTGGCGGCCAGCAGCACAGCGGAGGAGGCCGCCATACCGCCCAGCTTCCAGGCCACCACCGCAAAAATGGCAATGGTAATTACCATGAGCACCAGCACCAGCTGCAAGGGGGCCCGCCAGCGCCAAAGAGAAAACTTGCGGTCAATCTTAAGGCCCGTACCCGTCAGGGCTACCGTCACGCAGATTTCGGTGAGGTGCATAGTAAACGAGGAGTGCTCTACCGGGTCGGGGTTGGGCAGGCCCAGTGGCAACCCGAACACCAGCATACCCAATCCCACAAACAGAATAGGATAAGACAGCGGATACTTTTTGAGCAGTGAGGGCAGCCAAGCTACGGCCAGAATAGCCACGCCCAGCACTACCAGAATCAGGTTATAGTGCGACATGCAGGGTGCATTGGATAGTGCGGAGCGTATACGTACGCATATCTGATGCCCCCGGCTATTAACGCTGGCCACACTATTTGCAAACCCGCCAGCCTTCAGTACAGATTGCTCTATCCATGTTCATGTATTATTTGTTATAAATATTTTTATATTAAATACAATTTAGTAACTACGCTTATCATCACGCTCCAATGTATTCCGCTATGAAAAAACTCCTTCTCCCCATGCTGAGCGCGCTAGTGGCTGGCTTCACTCCCATGGCCGCGTCCGCACAAAACAACCTCACCACCGTGCAGCAGGTGGGTGACAGCAACCAGGCTACTGACCAGCAAACGGGCAGCCGCAATGCTATTACCGTAACCCAGGCGGGGTACCTCAATACCGCTACGGCCACGCAGGTGGGCATACAAAACAGTATTGCGCAAAATCAAAACGACCGGATTGGGCGGGCCACAGCCACGCAGCTGGGCGTTCAGAACTCGATTGAACAAGTGCAAACTTTTTCTGGAAACTTCTCCGGCAACCGGGCTTCGGCAACGCAAACTGGTATTCTCAATGCTATCCGGCAACAGCAGCGGGGAGGCGGCCAGGTAACGGCCACGCAGGTAGGCAACAGCAACGAGGCTCTTCAACAGCAAGTCAGCCGGGTATCCCAGGCAACTATTCTGCAGGTGGGCAACAACAACAAAGCCGAGCAGCAGCAGCAAGGCCCGGGTAGTACGGCTACCCTGACCTCCATAGGTAACCGAAATACTTCCTACCAGGCGCAGAACGACATCAATCAACAGGCAGCTGGCACGCAAATCGGCAATGGTAACCGCTTGCGTCAGCAACAGAGTTTCAGCGACAATACCGCCATAGCTACCCAAACCGGCAACCGCAACACCGTCGAGCAGCAGCAGAGTGGCTCATTGGGAGAAGCCACCATTGAGCAAAGCGGCAACGATAACAAGGCGTACCAGACCCAGAGTGGGGCATCAACCTACGAGAATAAAGCCTACATCGACCAGGACAACAACCAAGGCCTAGCTATTCAACAACAAACCGGCATCCTGAACAAGGCCGCTACCTACCAAGGAGCCTCCAATGAATCAAGTACCGTGGTGCAGAACGGGCGCGAAAACCTTACAGTTGTACACCAGAATCATCCGTAGTACTCTGCTTCTGGCAGCAGTACCAACAAAAACGCCGCTTGTAAGCGGCGTTTTTGTTGGTACTGCTTGTTACGGTTGCCGCTGATTTACATTCAGGCGCTGGTAGCCCACCAGCAAATCGGTGCGGGTACCGGGTGGGCGGTAGTACACCAGCAGGTCATACTGGTTTTCGGTTTCCTGGTGGCTGCCTTCCCAATACACGCTGTTGGGGCCCTGGGCCGTTTGGGTGGCGAAGATGTAATTGTAGTAGCCTTGCTTGAGCAGGGCGTGGCCCAGATATACCTGGTTCTGGGCGTCGTAGGTAAGCTTGAACTCGTCCTTGAGCTGCCAGTCGGTGAGGGCACCCAGTACATACACGGGGCCGGGCGCGGGCTGCTCGGCCCGAAGCTGGAAGGTCACATCCAGGTACTCACCGTAGGTGTCGCCGTTACCGTACTCCCGGCTCTCAATCACGCGCTGGCCGTTGATGTCGTCGTACTGGGAGTAACGCTGGCCGTTGCGGGTGGTTTCGGGCTGCAGCAGCGCGGCGCGGGGCGAGGCCTCGGCATCCAGCTTGGCCACCCCGATGCCCAGGGAGCGGAACGTGCGCAAATCAAAGAAGCGGAACTCGCTCAGGGCCGGGAAGGCGTTTTCGAAGTTGAAGTACTGGTAATCCAGCTGCCGGTCGGCGTCGCGCACGAAGGTGGGGCGCAGGTTGTAGCGGGCATTGTCCCAGCGGAAGTTCTGGCGCAGCACCACTTTTATTTCCTGGGCCGGATTCACCACGTTCATATTGTAGCGGATGCCGAAATCCACCTGTTGCAAGGTGTAGCGCTCCTGCCCGGCCACCGGAATACCCTGCTTCATGGCAATCTGCACGCCGCCTTCTTCGTACACCAGCACGCGGCGGCTGAGCAGCGGCGTACCGCCCGGTCCCTGCACCAGCCACAGGTAATTGCCCGAAATCTTCACCCGCGGCATTTGCAGCTGGTAATGAAAATAGGGCACTTTGGTGTTGATAGAGGCCCGGTAGGTGGTAATGTTCTGCTCGTTGATTTCCGACAAAAACTGCATGTCCGTGAGCACCGAGGGCTGCCAGTTCAGGTCGCAGTGCACCAGCTTGGCCGTGAGGCGCTGCCCCTGCCCGCCCAGCACGTCAAACTCCAGTACCGGCTGCTGGCCCTGGCTTAGTGCAACCACGGGCGGGCTGAATACCTCGTTGGCCTGGCCGGTGGGCACGTAGCATTGCACCGTCTGCACGTTGGGGTCATAGATGGCATCCTCGTAGCGCAGGGTTTTATCGGCGTAGTACTCGGTGGGGCGCTGGCCGGGCGTGGCGGGTCGGCGGGCGGCATTCGGGTCGGTGATGGGCGTGCCGAGGGGCACACAGGCCGGCGCGGCGACTACGGCTAGCAGCAGGGTAACGGTGGAGAGGCGCATATTGCGAAGGTACGGGCGGCCGCTTATCTTCCCCAGCACCAGGGCCATTTCATTGAAGCAGACAGTAGGTCATCAGGCAGGCTGCGGAAAGTGGATACCGATGGTGGCAGCGGTAAACGTCTGTTCCGCCTCTGTAACACTAAGGCTACCGGAATCCAGTCCGCATTTTGCCTGACGCAACCGGCTGGCCTCCGCACAGCCCAAGACTTTGACTTGCATTTACAGTGCTTCTAGCCGGCATTTGCCAGCAGAAAAACAACCACTGCCGTTTCCGGCAACAGAAATAATATGCACAAGATGAAAAACTCCACCATAACACTGCTTATAGCGGCAGCAGGGCTTTTTTCCTGTGAGCAGAACAGCAAACCAACGCCAGGGGCTGCTGGCATGAAAAATTCTGCTTCAATCAAAAACACCGAAAGCACTAACACACTGAAAAGGTATATTCATACTGAATACGAGTATGTTGATTCAATGGGCGCAAGAATTACTATACAAAACAGCCTTCCAAAAGGCGGACTCAATTATATTGACTCTACTGGAAAAAGATACATCTATGCGGTGTTCTGGACCCGCATACTCAATGAAACAGCTAAGCCCTTTGAATTAGCAATTGACTTCCCCTCCGACTCATTTGAGCTTCCACCTTCATCAGGTAACTATACTGAGCTACTCCTTCCCGCCGATACTTTGACACTTGCCAAGGTGCCCTTGTTTAATTACGGTTTAGCCGTAAAACCTTTTTTAGACGCTGGTATTCATAAATCCTCTTCGTTGAGAAGAACTATCAATCCTAAAGAAGCAAGTGGCTTTTACGTTGTCACACTTGCTACCCACGGAGTAAATGGCACCTTGCGCACCGGACTACGCATAAAAGAGCAACAGCTGTTTTACAAAATCAACGATAAGGAAATTACCTGCGGCAATATTAATTTGCATCAACTTATTCCACGTAACTAAATACACGTACAGTGCATCACAATATTTTCACACCATATAAAATAAGACACAGAGTATAATAGCTCACTATTACTCGGCTTTGGTGGCAATACCGGATTTTACCTACACTTTCCCCGCAACGCCCCCCTTACGAACGTCGCGCATAATAAAAAAGGCCCGCCGGAAGCAACTTCCGGGGGCCTTTGCAATTCAGGAAACCAGGCGGTTTACATCTCGGCCAGCATTTCCCACCGGTCATTCAGCTGGGCCAGCTCCTTTTTCACCTGCTCGAATTTGAGGGTAGCATCTTTGAGTTGGGCGGCGTTCTGGTAGATCTGGGGGTCGGCTAGCTGGGCTTCGTACTGGGCCAGCTCCTTTTCCCGCTCGTCAATCTTCTTCTCTACCTCGGCCAGCTCTTTCAGAGCCTTCTTCTGATCGGGCGAAGGCGTTTTGGCGGGGGAGGCGTCTACTTTCTTCTCCTCCTTGGGCAGGGGCTTAGGGGCCGAGGGGGAAGGAAGGCCGGCCTTCTTGGCGGCCTTTTCCCGGTCTTCCTGCCACTGCTCGTACTCAGCGTAGGTGCCGGGGTACTCCTTCAGCTGGTAGTCCTCAATGTACCATATTTTGTTGGCCACATTCTCCACGAAGAACCGGTCGTGGCTAATTACGATGTAGGTACCCTGGTACTGGTCGAGGGCCTGAATCAGGATGTTCACCGACTGCATGTCCAAGTGGTTGGTCGGTTCGTCGAGCAGCAGGAAGTTGGCCTCCGAAATCAGGGTTTTGGCCAGGGCTACCCGGCTTTTCTCGCCCCCGCTCAGTACCTTAATTTTCTTGTACACCTCGTCGCCGGTGAACAGGAAGGAACCCAGCACGGAGCGCAGCTCCATTTCGGTGCGCTTGGAGCCGGCCTCCACCATCTCCTGCAAAATCTCGTTTTCGATGCGCAGGCTTTCCAGCTGATGCTGGGCGTAGAACGACATGATGACGTTGTGGCCCAACTGGTGGTTACCATTGGTGGGGGCCTCCTGCCCCGCCACCAGGCGCATCAGCGTGGATTTACCCTTGCCGTTGGCCCCGATGAGGGCGATTTTGTCGCCCCGCTCAATGTGCACGTGCGTGTCGCGGAAGATGATTTTCTCGCCGTACTTCTTGCCCACGTGCTCCATACGCAGGATGTGGCGGCCGGGCGTGACGGTGAAGTTGAACTTGATGTTCACGCGGGCATCGTCGGCGGCTACATCTTCAATGCGCTCCAGCTTATCCAGGGCCTTCACGCGGCTCTGAGCCTGCTTGGCTTTGCTGGCCTTGGCCTTAAACCGCTCAATAAAGCGCTCAGCCTGCCGAATCTGGGCCTGCTGGTTTTCAAACGCGCCCTTCTGAATGGCGTTGCGCTCCTCTTTTTCTTCGAGGTAGAAGGAGTAGTTGCCGGCGTAGGGCACCAGCTTGCCGCCGGTTACCTCCACGGTGGTGTTGGTGGTACGGTCCAGGAACTCCCGGTCGTGACTCACGATGATAACGGCGCCTTCGTAGCCGGCCAGGTAGTTTTCAATCCACTTGATGGAGGGCAAGTCCAAGTGGTTGGTGGGTTCGTCAAGGAGCAGCAAAGAAGGCTGTTGCAGCAGGATTTTGGCCAGCATTACGCGCATGCGCCAGCCGCCCGAAAACAGCTTCAGGGGGCGCTGCAGCTCCTCGGTGGTGAAGCCCAACCCTTCCAGAATTTCCTCGGTGCGGGCCTGCATGGTGTAGCCGCCCAGGGCCTCGAAGCGTTCCTGCAAATCGGCCAGCTTCTCCACCAAGTCGTCGGTGTAGTTGTTTTCGAACTCCAGCAGCACCTCATCAATCTTCTTCTGGATGTCCAGGGCCTCCCCAAACGCCTGCATGGCCACCACCAGGATAGACTCGTGGGAATCGTAGCTCAGCAAGTCCTGGTTTAGGAAGCCCAGGCTCACGTCCTTGCTCATGGAGATGCTGCCGCCATCGGGCTTATACTCCCCCACCAGAATGCGGAGCAGCGTGGATTTACCCCGGCCGTTCAGCCCAATCAGGCCGATTTTATCCTTGGGTTTGATGTGCAGGCTGGCCTTATCGTAGAGGGTACGCGAGCCGAAATGGAAATCGAGGTCAGTAATGGAAATCATCTACTTTGCGGGGCTTGAAGCCGCAAAGGTACGGGTTTGAGACGATGCAATTTCGACTACTCCACAACAAGATGCTCTATATTCTATGCGCTACCAACAACTCAACCACAACTGGAACGCTGACCCAAATGCACCAAGCCCCCACCTGACCGTTTCAGGACAAATTGTGCAGCTTGAATTTTATCTGAATGCCTTCCAGTTTGAGCAATTTCAGGAAGGAGATAAAGCTTGTTTGGCGTTTCGAAATTGCCACAAATATTCCTTTACTTCCCTAAATGACGAGGGATATTATAACGGTCAGCACCGCTATAAAAACCATCAATTGCCTTGGGGATACTTTTATGAGTTACTTACTGATTGGGAAGTTGATTTTCCGCAAGGGGCCTTTATCCTTGAACGAGCCGCTGGCTCTACTCAGCTTCACCACTTTATCTTTTTCCTGAGAGATATGACATTCGAGTGTGTAGCAGAGAGCTGGAACATTCAATGTATGTAGTGCCGCATTCTACCCCCCTCAAACACCTCTGCCCATTCAATCTGCAGCTCCGGCAGGGTAGCTACCGGTACCAGGCCAGGCGTGTAGTACTCGCCGCGCAACTGGTAGCGGCCGATTCAGCCTGTATCTTGCGGCCTGAACTTCTCTATTTTACTCCTGCCGCATGAACCGCCGCCTGCTCCCCGTTGCCTTGCTCTTGACTGTTGCCGCCTGCCGCTCCACTGAGCAAGAGGGTGCCGTGGCCGAATCCCGGGACGTGGTACCGACGGAACTGGAGGGCGAGCAGTCGACCACCGAGAAAGTGGGCAATACGGGCCGGGGCCACGCGTACGTGCGGCGCGTGTACGAGCAGAAAGGCCGCTACTACGCCGTGGTGGACTTTGTACAATTCTTGAAAGGCCCCGATGCCGTGGCCGCCGCCCAGCGCCGGGGCGACGCCATGACGGAAGTACAAAACGGTGACACGGTGTACTCCGTGCCTAACGACTACTATATCGTAAACGAGAACACCAAGGAGCGGACTCTACCCCTGCGGGCCGGAGCCACCTTCCGGTTCTGGCAGAACGGCGGAAATGGGCTAGCGCAGCGGCCCCAGTCGGCGGCACAGGTAGCGGCTACTCCGCCCGCCGCGCTTAAGTACGCGCCATTTGTGGTGGTTACCCAACAGGGTGAAATTGTGAGTCTCACGGAGCAGTACGTACCCTAGGCCACGCAGCCACGGGCGTATTTTGCCGCCAAAACTAGCTGCCGGGCGCAGATGGGCCGTATAGGGAAGCATCTGTTGTACAAACTTACTTTTCCTAGCTATGGCAACCACCCCTCCCTCCGTAACTCCCGACGAAACCAACGACCGGTCTGCTGAGGCAGCCCAAGGCACCCAAGCCGGTAGCGCCGTAGGCCAAACCGCCGGCCGCCCCACCTACGGCAGCGGCGGCTACGAGCTGAATCTGGACGCCGAAGATGGCGCGGAAGGCGGCTCCGGCAGCGCTTCATCATCCAACGAGAGAACCAGCAGCACAGCCGCTAACGACGAAGAATAGCAAGCAACGCCGCCAGGCCCTGCATTACCCTACGGCTGCGGCCAGCAAAACGAACCACCCGGCACCCTGGAGCTGATTAGTTTCTCCAGGGTGCCGGGTGGTTCGTTTTGCTGGCCGCAATGGGCTTTTCAGGCCCGGGGAATTTAGCCTACAAACGGGGCCTTAAACTCCGGAGCCTGGCGCTTTTTGGAGGCCTGCTCGTAGGCGTATGCCAGCGTCAGCAACGTTCCTTCCTGGTAGGCGCCGCCCACAAAAGAGAGGCCCACTGGCAGGCCATGTGCCTGGCCCATGGGTACCGTAATATGGGGGTAGCCCGCCATAGCCGCTGGGGAGGAGAAACCAGGGCCGCCGCCCCCGTCACCGTTGATTAGGTCGATGCAGCGGGCGGGGGCGTTGGTTACGGCCACAATACCATCAAGCTTATTGCTGCGCAATGCGGCATTCAGGGCGGCGCGGGCCCCTTGCTGCGACTTGCGTAGGGCGGCCTGGTATTTGGGGCTGCTGAGGCCATCCAGCTTGTCGGAACTTTCCAGAATTTCCTGCTGGAAGAAGGGCATGGCCTTGGCCTTGTTCTCGGTGTTGAAGCGAATAACATCGGTAAGGGTTTTGACACCGGCCCCGGCCGCAGCCAGGTAGTTGTTCACCCCATCCTTGAACTCGTAGAGCAGCACGTTATACTCGTCCTCCCCCAGCGGATCTGTCTGCTTTTCTACTTCCACCTCCACAATGGTAGCGCCCTGGACCCGTAGCACTTCCAGGGCCTGCTGGAGCAGCGCAACGGCATCCGAGGAGCCTTTGAGGTGGTTTTTTTCCACGCCCAGCCGTTTGCCCTTCAGGCCATTGGCATCCAGAAACGTGGTATAATCAGGCTGGATTTTGCCGGCGCTTTCCTTGGTCACGGCATCCCGGGCATCCTCACCAGCCAGCGCGCCCAGCAGAATAGCCGCGTCGCGGACGGTGCGGGTCATGGGGCCGGCCGTGTCCTGGGTGGCCGATATGGGTATGATGCCGGCGCGGCTCCACAGGCCCACCGTCGGCTTCAGGCCCACCAAGCCGCAGCACGAGGCCGGCGACACAATGGAGCCGTCGGTTTCGGTGCCAATGGCCAGGGCGCAGAGGTTAGCCGCCGCGGCCGCCCCCGAGCCGGAGCTGGAGCCACTGGGGGTACGGTCGAGGATGTAGGGGTTTTTGGTTTGGCCACCCTGGCTGCTCCAGCCGCTGGTGCTGCGGGTGGAGCGGAAGTTGGCCCATTCACTTAAGTTGGTTTTGCCGAGCACAATAGCCCCGGCGGCCCGCAGCTTCTGCACAATAAAAGCGTCTTGCTGGGCCTTGTGGCCGGCCAGAGCCAGGGAGCCGGCGGTGGTTGGCTGCTGGTCGGCGGTATCAATATTATCCTTGACGAGCACCGGAATGCCGTGCAGAGGGCCGCGCAGCTTGCCACTCTTGCGCTCCGCATCCAGTTGGTCGGCTAGCTTGAGGGCATCGGGGTTGGTGAGGAGCACGGCATTCAGCTTGGGGCCGGCTTTGTCAATTGTCTCGATGCGCTTTAGGTACAGTTCCGTGATGCGCCTGGCCGTAAGCTGCCCGTTTTTCATTTTCTCCTGAAGGTCCGCCACGGTCGTCTCGGCCAGTTCAAAGTCCGTATCGAAACCGGAGGCATCGGGGCCGGAGCCCGCCGGGGCGGTGGTTTTGTCGGGGCCGGAGGAGCAGGCGGCCAGCGAAACGGTGGAGAGGGCAAGGCCGGCAAGGGAGCCGTTACGCAGGAAAATTCGGCGGTTCATGGAGTGGCGGTTTATGCCCTCAAGATACTGCGGAAATAAATCTAACGAGGACTGTTCATCGTATTTACCCCCCGCAAAGCCTTGCCACTTGTATTGCTACTTTAGTACTTTACGTTCTTAGATATTTTCCCGCTGAGCCAGGCAACGCACGCTGACGACTACGCGTCTTTTTTCTTGCTTTCTGCTCTATTCTGCCTGCTTTACTACCCTTCTCCCACCCTATCCGCTGGTATGCAACTTGAACTTATTCTGGATCAGCCGGGCCTGACTATCAGCTACGACCATGATAATGAATGGCTATACGTGAACTGGCAAGGTGCCCATGACCCGGTTTCGTCGCGGCAGTGCTGCCTGGCCATGCTCGAGGTGATGCGCCGGCGGCCGACGGCCAAGATTCTGAACGACAACTCCAATATTACCTCCACTACCGTCAAACTCACCGAATGGAGCCTGAGCTGGCTGCAGGACATGTATGAGGCGGGGCTGCGCTACCTGGCCTGGATTTATGCGCCGGTGTTTCCCGGCCGAAACTCCACGGAAGCCATTGTGCAGTACCTGGAACGCCCGACCGTAGCCTCGTTTGATGATGTGGCCACGGCTTTTAACTGGCTGCGCCGACAAAGCAGCACGGTACCCCGCCAGTAGCAGCTCAACACTACCGAATTATGTACCAACCTTAGTAGGCAGCGGCCTCGTAACTGAAGCGTCCTCACTTATTCCCCTGGTGTATGCTTCAACTTCACTCCCGCGCTTTTTTCGGCCGCTTAGCCGCCGTATTCGGCGCTGCCCTGCTACTTACTGCCTGCTCCGATGATGATGCGGAGGACTCCTCGCCGGCGCTGCCCAGCACAGTGGCCTTCACCCAGGCCGGCCTCTACCCCGAGGGCGTGCAGTACGACGCTACCGGCAACCGTTTTCTGGTAAGCTCCCAAACCCGGGGGGCAGTGGGCCAGGTGAAGGACGATGGCACGTACACCCAGTTTGCCGATGATGCCGTGCTGGTTTCTACGATTGGCATGCGCGTTGATGAAAGCCGGAACCGCCTGCTGGTGGCCGTATCGGACCCCGGCTACAATCCCGCCCGCACTTCGGCGGCCACCCAGCGCAAGCTGGCCGGACTGGCTATTTTCAACCTTACCTCCGGCCAGCGCACCGCCTACGTAAACCTGGGCGGCCTGCGGCCCACCCAAAACCACTTCGCCAACGATATTGCCGTGGATGATCAGGGCAACGCCTACATCACCGACAGCTTTGCACCCATCATTTACAAGGTAGACGCGCAGGGTACGGCCACGGTGTTTCTGGAAGATGCGCAGCTGGGGGCCCCGGCCGGGGCGTTTGGGCTCAACGGCCTTGCGTATCACCCCGGCGGCTTTCTGTTGGTAGCCAAATCCAACGAAGGCGCGCTGTTTAAAGTACCGCTGGCGGCCCCGGCCTCTCTCACCCGAGTAACCCTGCCCCAGGCCCTCACCGGAGCCGACGGACTGCTGCTCCAGGATAATACCACGCTGCAAGTGGTAACCAACGCCCAGGCCAAGGTATACCGCCTGGCTTCCACTGATAACTGGGCTACGGCCACCATTTCGGGCACCTTCAGCACACCGCCCCAGTACCCCACTACCCTGGCCCGCCGCCAGGGAGCCGACAGCTACGTACTGTACTCCAACCTCAACGCCTTGCAGGCCAACCAAAATCCGCCTGTTTCGGTGTTTACCATTGCGCGGGTAACGTTTTAGCAGCACAAGGATTAGCCGCCAAGCGCCGGACACTTTGCTTACAGAAGCAAGGTACCCGGCGCTTGGCCGTTGGAGCCGCTGACATTACCTATTGGCCTTCGCTGAGCTTCTTGGAGAGGCCTTTGGGCACTCCGGCGCTATTGAGCAGGCCGCTCACCAGGCCCTGCCGCCACAGGGAAAACACCGAGAACCGCCGTTGCCTATTGGATAGGATGGTGCCCGGTTCCAGCTCCGCTCCCGGCCGGCGGGGGTTATTGTCGCGGATAAACACACCGTTTATGACGGAAGTTTGCAGCCGGTGCAATACACCGGGGCGGTTTTGGCGGTTAAGGCGCTGCATCTTGAGGTTGGTGTAGCGGCCCCACATGGTACCCCGCGCCGCCTGCTGGTCCAGCGTCATCCGGAAGTCGATTTGGTGCACTTGCCCACTCCGTACGTCCAGCCCCAGGGTGGGAACCGTCATGGAGTTGAGCATGGCCAGCGGCGTGCTGTAGAAGGTACCTCGTAGCGCGTGGCGGCCGGCCGGGTCAAGCAGATTGGCCTGCAAAGTGAGTTGGGCTCTGCCCTGGCCCTGGAGCCAACCGCTGGCCTCACCCGTGAGCGGACGGGCAGCACTCATGCGGGCGGGGTCGTTGCTGAGGTTGCGCAGTGTGCTGGCAAACCGGGTAATCTGCAGAATACCGGGGGCTGCGTGCCGGGGTGCCCGGTAGAGCATGGTCAGACTGGCCTGCCTTAGGCGTAGCTGGTTTACCGCAAACCGGAACGGCAAGCGCCCCAGCGCCTCGGGGGTTACGCTGGAAATCCGGGGGTTACCGGGAAAGCGCCCATCGGAGCGGGTGGTTATGTGGGCACCCTGTACGCCCAGCACAGCGGCCCGCAGCTCCCCCTGGTTTACGGCAGCCGGGAAGCTGAAGCCGCTCAGCCACACAGCCGGGAACCGGGCGCTTACGTGCGCCGCCTGGTGGCCCTTGCGGCGGGCCAAGCCCTCCACCGACAACGTGGGCAGTACCGACACAGCATGTAGGCGCAGGGAGCCAGCGCGGGTATCCGCCTGCATGTTCTGCCAGGACATATGGTAGTAGGGCGCATCAAGCGTGGCCGTAGCCTTGCCCGTTTGCAGATGCCAGCGGCGGGCGTAGTACATGTCGGTGGGCGGCCCCAGCCGGGGTAGTACCTGGAAGCCGGACCCAACCAGCTCCACCCCCGCCACCGCCGGAGCCAGCTCAGTACCCGCTACCTGCACGCGCCCGTTCGTGACTACCAAAGCCCCCAGCCGGCAACTGCGCAGGTAAGCTGCCAGCACCGTGTGCAGACTAGGTGGCTTCTGGGCGGGCAGGGTCAGGGCCAGTCGGGGGCTTTTTACCAGCAAGGTATCGGCCCGAAAGTCTTGCCGGGCTAAGCGGGGTCCATCCAGGCCAATGAGCTGCAGGCGCGGCACTACCAGGCTAACCCGCATGGTCTGGCTGCGCCGATGGTTGATGGGCTGGGCTGGGTGCAGCAGCAGGGAATCCAGGAGCAAGTGGCCAAGTACCGAAGAAAGCTGCAGCCGCCCTACCCGCACCGTGTGGCCCGGCACCTGCACCGCCAGGCCCCGCGTTTGGCCGGTTACTGCCGCCGCGTACCCTATGCGGCCCGAATCAGCGGCGGCAGCGGCGCTGAGGCGCACATCTGCCACTATCAGGCTGGTTTCACCGGCTTGCAGGGTGGGGCGGTGGGCCGGGCCCAAGCTGCCATGCAGGTGCCGTACCGCCAGCCGCCCCACCCGGAGGCCGGCTACCGGCAGCTGCGCATACAGGGGCGAAGAACTGCGGGCGGCAGGAAGATGCTGTAGCCCCACGGCAACTGAGTCGAGCACGATACTATCCACCGGTACTTCCGCCCGGCGCAGCAAAGCGCCCCAGCTTACCCCCCTTACCGCCACCCGGCCCAGGGCCAGCTCCAGGCGCGGCAGCCGGCCCGAGTCGGGGGTGGAAGCTACGGTACGCAGGTGTAGGGCATGAGCTTCGGCCCCGAGCGGCCATAAACGGGTGCGCAGCTTGCCAATATGCAGCCGGTACCGGCCCTGGCTGGCTGTATACACCCGCTGCTCGGCCTGGCGCTGCAGCCAGGGGTCGAGCCAGAAGGTGAGCAGCCCCCACAGACTGAGCGCCCCAAAAGCCAGCAGGCCAATTAGCCACCGCCCCCAATGGTGGCGCCGGACAGGTGTAGCAGATACGGATGAGGCAACGAAAGCAGGCACGGCGAGACTTACGCAAGAGCCGCCCGCCGGGGTTATACGGATTCGGCCTGCCCAGGCCTCCAGCATACATCAATGCCACCACCTTGCAGCCGGAACCATCTACCTTCGCCCCGCCCCACCTGCCTACCACCCCGCTATGCCTGCATGCTTTTTTCCTGGCTGCCTGTTATTCAGTACGCAGCAACAAGCACCGCAACGGACCTGCTACCTGGTGGCACTGCGGCCATTGCCCACGGAAATGCGTGAGTTCGTGGGCCTGAAGCTCAACAGTACTTGACCTCTGGTGGCGGTTTTCCGGGAGCCGGTACTGGCTGCTACCAACCAATAAGCCATGCTGCCCGTTTACCGTCCGATGCTGGCTATAACTTCTCTTCTGAACACCCAGAACGCCGACCGGATCAATCGGCTGATCAAGAGTCTGGAAACCGAGTTTGGCCTGGATGATGTGCAGGCCACTCCCGACCCCCACATTACCTATCAGCTGGCGGGGGTGCGCAAGCTCTCGGCCCTGAAACAGGTACTGCGCGATGTAGCCCGGCATACCCAGCCGTTTGTGGCGCACACCACCGGCCTGGGCGTATTTCCGGGGCCCAACCCCGTCATTTACATTCCGGTGCTGCGCTCCGATGCCCTTAACCACCTGCACAAACGCATTTTGCGGGCCACGGCGCCATTGTGCCTGCGCACCGATAAATTCAGCGGGCCCGACTGCTGGCTGCCGCATATTTCCCTGGCCCTGCATGATACCACTCCGGAGCTGCTGGGTCCCGTAATGCAGTACCTCAATCAGCAAACGTTCAATCTGAAGCTGGCCGTAACCAATCTGGCTATTCTGCGGCAGGAAGAGGAGCGGTTTATTCCGGAGAAGATTTTCACTTTTGAGGGCCATAAGCACGAGGCTATTCCCTCTCTGTTTGAAACTGCTGGCTAAGTGCAGGTTAGCGCCGGCTCACTCTTGCCGTAGGGGTATGGTGCAGCACAATCAGCCGCCAACCAATACCTTTACCGTCTCCGTTTCACCTTCTGACCGTTTCTGTTCATGTACCAAACCGTACTGTTGCTGCACTCCTGGACGCGCTGGCTCGTTCTTATTTTTGGCCTGATTGCCATTTTCCGGGCCTTTGCGGGCTGGCAGGGCCGCAAGCCCTACGTAGGTGCCGATAACGGCATGGGCGCCTCCTTTGTAGGCTCCATGCACCTGCAGCTGCTACTGGGTATTATCCTGTATTTCATCAGCCCCGTGGGCATAAAGGCCTTTGAAACGGCCGGCAGCGCTGTTATGAAGGACGCCGGCAGCCGTTTCTTTGCCGTGGAGCACTTGGTAGGCATGCTGCTGGCCGTAATTGCGGCACAAGTAGGCCGGACGCTGTCTAAAAAAGCCTCCGACCCTGTCCTGAAGCACAAGAAGGCCTTTACCTGGTTTTTAATTGCACTCATCCTGGTGCTCATCATGATTCCCTGGGGTATCTGGAATCCAGCCCGCCCGCTTTTTCACGTGTAATGTTTGCTGGTAGTTGTTCCTGACTGCTTAGCCAACCAAAAAAAGGAGGGAGCCGACTGGTTTCCTCCTTTTTGTTTTTCCGGGATGCGCTTATCAACAAATAGCTATATTGCTTCTCTACCTCCCACCCCAACCAGCTCACCATGAAACACTTCTTACCCCTTATCTTGCTGCTGGCCGGCTGCGAGCAGGCCGCAGTGCCAGCCCGCACTCCGGCGGCGCGGGCTACCACTGCCAACCAGTATGCGCAGGAGACTTCCACTGACTCCTATATGCGGGGGTACTCTAAAATGGACCAGTGCCTCTGGGGCAACGGAACCTGCGCGGTTGGCGCTTCAGCCGACATGACCGCCCGCACTGAGGGGCCTTCCCTGCGTACTCCCCGCGTGCGGCTCACCCTGCGCCAGCAGCGCCTCGATGTGCAATTCCTCACGCCCTTCGATCCGAGCGTGCGCGCCGTTACCATCCGTCCAACCGAGGAGTTTTTCATTGATCAGCCCGAAACGGATGCCCTCGGAGCCAGCGCCATCAAGATTCTGCACGGTGCGTATGCCATCGACCGGAACATGGGCCAGTATGGAGGCCTGCACTTCAGGGTGCAGGTGTACTAAGCTCAAGATATGCCCGGCAACCACAACGGCCGCTTCTCTGGGTAGGGAAGCGGCCGTTGTGGCTTTCGAGGTATGCCAATCAGATGCTCTGCCCGCCCGATACCTCTATGCGTTGGGCATTGATCCAGCCGGCCTCCTCGGTGCAGAGGAAGGCTACCACAGGGCCGATATCAGTGGGCAGGCCCACGCGGCCCAGGGCCGTCAGGCTGGCAATGTGCGTATTCACTTCCTTGTTGTCGCGGGTGCGGCCACCGCCGAAGTCGGTTTCGATGGCACCGGGCGCCACCACGTTCACGCGAATACGGCGGCTGGCCAGTTCCTTGGCTTGGTACTTCGTTAGGGTTTCAACGGCGGTTTTGGCACTGGCGTAAATGGACGGTCCTGGCAGAACAATCCGCGTCAGCCCCGACGAAATATTGACGATACCGCCCCCGTCGTTGAGCAGGGGCAGCGCCTTTTGGGTCAGGAAGAACGGCCCTTTCAGGTGGATGTTCAGAATGTCGTCGAACTGTTGCTCGGTGGTTTCAGCAAACGGCGCATACAGCCCCGTACCGGCGTTGTTGATGAGGTAATCGAACCGGTCGGTGCCGAAGGTGTCGCGGAGGGTGGTTTGCACCTGCCCAAAGAACCCATCAAACGACGCACTATCGGAGGCATCAAGCTGCAGGGCGGCGGCTTTACGGCCCTGAGCTTGAATTTCGGCCACTACAGCTTCCGCCTCTTCTTTTTTGCTGTGGTAGGTCAGCAGCACGTCGATGCCTTTTAGGGCCAGATTCTGGGCCATGTTTTTGCCGAGGCCGCGGCTGCCGCCCGTTACCAGGGCTATTTTGCTAGTCCTCATATCAATCAGGGTTAAATGATACGGCAAAGGTGGCGCTTAGCATCCCCTCCGCTCTGGTGAGTAGTTCAGATTAACTGGTAACAGTTTCCGAAGTTTCGGCCCGCTGCTGCTCCCAAAGTTGCTCCCGGTACTGCCGGGGCGTGATGCCCACGAAGCGCTTGAAGAACTTGGTGAAGTTGGAGGGGTCATAGGTGAGCCGGGCCGCCACTTCCGCCACCGACTGCTGCCGGTTACTCAGCAACTCCTTGGACACGGCCACCAGTTTGCGCTCATATATGGCGCAGGGGGCCTCGCCGGTGGTAAGCTTGAGCGTGTTGCTGAGGTGGGTGGGATGAATGCAGAGCTGACCGGCAAAATCCCGAATTTCCAACGCCTCCGTAGACCGGCCGGCCGCTAGGTCGTCCACGTGGGCGTGCACGAGGCGAGTGAAGTCGGCCGTTATTTCGTGCTGGCGGGCCAGTATTTTCTTGGGTAGCGGAGTAGGCATGGGACCGGGAAAAGAAATTATCCGTCGACGCGGACTGCATACGGCTGGAAGTTCTGGTATAGTACCGTAACCATGTGGTTTAGGTCGTGGGCCGTTTCAAATGACAATTCCCATTTCACTGGCTTGTTGTCAATAAGCTGCGGTATATCTAACCCAACTGGCCATAATTCCGCCGAAAAATCCTGAATGGCAAAACCAGGTTGCCAGTTACGAAACTCTGCCTCAATCAAGGGCTGCATTACACCGACAAGCCATGAATAATTGGTTTCTATATCCTTATAAAAGTTTCGCTGAGCAACTGTTGGTCCGTCTGCGGGTGCATCTACCGCAATATCAAGCATGTGCCCGGTCGGCTGAAACCGGCTTCTGCATTCAAAATATCCGCCGCCTTTCCGGTCAGTGGAAATCCAGCGCATTTGCCCAAATTTCTCATCCTGCTTGTACACTGGCTGGCAGAAGAGCCGATGCCATAGGTTTCTGAAATGGGACATTATATGAAAGATAGAATAGACAAGTAATACCTGTTTGGCATAGACGCGCTTTTCCAGTATTTAGCCATGAAACATATACTGGACCGAATGGTTTGATTCTCGTAACTGCACGCCATGGCCCAACTCACTACGCTCGAAGAATTTTACCGGCAGAAGATTCATTGGCTGCCCGACAATCTGCAGCAGGATATCGGCCACTTCAACGTATTTCGGCTCGATGATTTTGTGGGGCCCAATGCCTGCCACCTTCCCTATAGCCGCAAGGATTTCTACAAAATTACGCTGGTACGGGGCCGCAGCAATTACCACTTCGCCGACAAAACGGTGGAAATCCGCGGCAACGCCTTGCTGTTTGCCAACCCACTGGTTCCCTACGATTGGGAGCCGTTGGATGACGACCAATCGGGTTACTTCTGCATCTTCACGGAGGCCTTTCTGCAACGCTATTTAGCTGCTGGGGCGCTGGAACTACCCATGTTCAGGCCGGGTGGGCAGCCATTGTATTCTCTCACCGATGCCCAGCTGGCCAGCACTACCCAGTTGTTTGAGAAGATGAGTGCCGAACTGGACTCGGACTATGCCTTCAAGTATGATTTGCTGCGCAACTACGTGTTTGAGCTGGTGCACAGTGCCCTGAAGCTGCAGCCGGCCACCACGCTCTACCAGGAAAGCAACGCCGCCACCCGCATTGCCTCCCTGTTCACGGAGCTATTGGAGCGCCAGTTCCCCATCGAAACGCCGGGCCAGCAGGTGCGTCTGCGTAACGCGCATGCTTTTGCCGGGCAGCTGGCGGTACACGTTAACCACCTCAACCGCGCCCTGAAGGAAGTGACCGGCAAAACTACCACCCAGCTTATTGCCGACCGGCTGGTGCAGGAAGCCCACGCCCTGCTCAAGCACACGGCCTGGAACGTGGCGGAAATCAGCTACTGCCTGGGCTTTGAGGAACCGGCCCACTTCACCAATTTCTTCCGCAAGCGGGCGGGCACCACGCCCACCGCCGTACGCGCTGTTTGATTTTCGCAAGTATTGGTTTGAAATGGGCAAGCAGGCGGCCTTGCTCCCGCTCTAGTTTTGCAGTGTACTAACCACGCAACCTATGAGCATCTACCCACGCTGGCTTGTGTCGCACCGTCCGTGGCCCTGCCTGGCCTCCAGCACCCAGTTTTTCACCCGAAAACCGCTGCCTGGCCACCTTGCCGCTTAGCGCAGTAACGGCGGCCGAAAGCGGCGGTTAAAAGGACTTACATAGTACGATTTCGTAGCCGGCTGCAATAAAACGGGCGCTTGCGCGTCTGCCCATGTAGCTACCTCGCCTTTAACCGCTTTTCCTATGCTGTATCAATTCGCAAGCCTCGCCCTGAGCGATTCGCTGTCTTATCACGAAAACAACCAATTACATGACTACCAACAACATTTGGTTTGTGACCGGAGCCTCGAAGGGCCTGGGCCTGACGCTGGTGAAGCAGTTGCTGGCCCTCGGCTACACGGTGGCGGCCACCTCCCGCAACCTGACCGAGCTGCAACAAGCCGTGCCGCCTAGTAGCGGCCGATTCCTGCCCCTGCACATGGACCTCGGCAACGAGAACAGCGTGCGGCAGGCCATTGCCACCACCATCAGTACCCTGGGCGGCCTGCACGTAGTGGTAAATAATGCTGGCTTCGGCCAGGTTGGCGCGCTGGAAGAACTATCTGATGAGGAAGCGCGCCGCAATTTTGACGTGAATGTGTTTGGGCTACTGCATGTGCTGCGGCATGCCACGCCCCACCTGCGCCAGCAGGGCGCGGGGCGGGTGTTCAACATTTCCTCGGTGGGCGGCTTCACGGGCAACTTTCCGGGCTGGGGCATCTACTGCGCCACCAAGTTTGCCGTGGCCGGCCTCACAGAATCGTACGCGGCGGAAGTGCAGGAGTTTGGAGTGCAGGCCAGTGTGGTGTATCCCGGTTATTTCCGCACCGACTTCCTGACGAGCGGCTCCCTGGGCACGCCCCAGCAGCCCTTGGCCGCCTACCAAGCCGTGCGTGACTCTCAAACGGCCCACGAGCAGCAAATCAACGGTAACCAGCCCGGCGACCCGGAAAAAGCCGCCGCCGCCCTCATTCAACTCAGCGAAACCGAGCGCCAGCCCCTTCATTTCTTTCTGGGGGCAGATGCTTACCAGATGGCCGGGCAGAAAACGGCGCTGGTGCAGCAGCAACTGCAGCAATGGCAGCATCTGGCCACTGCTACGGGTTTCGGGGAAGCTTAGTAACATCGAATTTTCAGGATATAAAAAGGCCCGCGGCATAGCTGCGGGCCTTTTTTGTTCGTAATCCGAAGATTTACTGCCTTTTTTGCATTCTGGTACCACCTCCTGCGTGAGCCAACCTACCGGCCTACAGCCGTTGAGTACCGGGCCAACCGGCTCAAATTCGGGTTTCGCTTACTCATTTACGCCTCCTGTCATTGCGCACCGCTGCCCTTCTCGTTCTGCTCTTTCTGATTTCCGGTGGCGCTTTCGGCCAGATTAAAGCCCGCAAAGCAGTAGCCCGGCGCGGCGACGGAGTGCAGGTGCTACTGCAGCGCTACGGCCTCAATACCCGCCAGCAGCAGCAACGATTCAGGCAGCTTAATAAGGGCCGCCTGACTCCGGCCGGGGGCTTGGTGGTGGGCCGCAGCTACGTGCTGCCGGCAGCCGCTCCCACGCCGAAAACCACCGCGCCCAAGCGGAAAGCAGCGGCCAATCTTCGCGCTACCAACCCTACCTCCCGCGGCAAAAGCACCCAGCCCATGCTCACGGCTAACCTGTTCGGGCCCAATTACAGCCCAGTACCAGTGCGCGACCGGGCCCTGCGCGGGGCAGTATATTACCTCTCGCCGGGCCACGGCGGCCCCGACCCCGGCGCCATTGGCAAGTATGGTTCCTTTAAGCTGGCCGAGGATGAGTACGCCTACGATGTGACCGTGCGCCTGGCTCGGGTGCTGATGGAGCATGGGGCCACGGTGTACGTAATGGTGCAGGACCCCAACGACGGTATCCGGGACCAGAACGTACTACCTATTGATTACGATGAGGTTACTTACCCGCGCCAAACCATTCCGCTGAGCCAGCTGGGCCGCCTGCGCCAGCGCATTTCGCAGGTAAACAAGCTGTACGCTCACCACAAAGGGGCCTATCAGCGGCTGCTGAGCCTACACGTGGACAGCCGCAGCGAAGGCCAGAACATCGACGTATTCTTCTACCACCACGCCAACAGCCAGGCAGGGCTGCGGTTAGCCAAGAACATCCATAAGGTGTTCACCAACCGTTACAAGCGTGCCCAGCCCAACCGGCCGTATTCCGGCAACGTATCGGAGCGGGGTAGCTTGTACGAGGTACGCACCAGCCACGCCCCGGCTGTGTTCATGGAGCTAGGCAACATCCGTAACGCCAAAGACCAGCGCCGCTTCGTGGTGCCCGATAACCGCCAGGCTCTGGCCAACTGGATTTACGAGGGTCTGCTGGCCGACTATACCAAGCGGTGATTTTTAGTTGTTAGTTGCTGGTTGTCAGTTGTCAGAAAAAATCGTCATGCTGAGTATGTGGCGCATCAAGCCAGGGTGCGCAGCCCTAGTCGAAGCATCTCTACCGCTGGCTAACTGATGCTATTGCAACGAAGCGGTAGAGATGCTTCGGCAAGCTCAGCATGACGAACTCTGATAACCAGCAACTAACAACCAGCAACTAAACAGTCTCCTACTTCCGGCCCTTGCGAATGGCTTCGATGGCCCGGTCCCGTCCTTCTTTCAGATCCACCAGCGGCTTGGGGTATTTGTCGGTGCCGTACTCGGGCACCCACTCTTTAATATAGGCCAGGTCGGGGTCGTACTGCTTTTGCTGGGTTTCAGGGTTGTAGACCCGAAACCAGGGCGCGGCTACGGCCCCGGTGCCGGCCATCCATTGCCAGTTGCCCACGTTATTACTCATGTCGTAGTCGAGCAGCTTCTCGGAGAAATAATGTTCCCCCAGCGTCCAGTCGATGAATAGGTGCTTCACCAGGTAGCCGGCCGCCACAATGCGGGCCCGGTTGTGGATGTAGCCGGTTTGGTTGAGCTGGCGCATGCCCGCATCCACGAAAGGCTGGCCGGTGCGGCCCTCGCACCAGGCTTTGTATTCCTTGGGCGCGTCGCGGTAGGGTAAGTGGCGCATCTTGGGGTCGTAGGCCTCGGTGGCGGTGTTGGGGAAGTGCCAGAGCAGCATCATGAAGAAGTCGCGCCAGATCATTTCGTTCAGCAGCTTCTCGTTGAGCTTATCGGCCTGCTGCATGAGGCTGCGGATGCTGACGGTGCCAAAGCGCAGATGCACCGACATGCGGGTGGTGCCCCGCTCCAGGGCGGGCGTGTCGCGGGTTTTATCGTAGTCCTTTACTACCCCGGGCGGGGGCAGCTTGGCGGGCACCGTGTACTGCTCGTGGCGCTTGAAGCCCATCTTTTGCAGCGTGGGCCGGGTTTTATCAGCGGCAATGGGTTGGGCCAGGTTTTCCTTTTTCAGCAGCCGGGCCGACGGGTGAGGCTTGAAGTCTTCGGGCTTCATCTGGGCCTGCCAGGTTTTGGAGTAGGCCCCGAACACCTTGTGCGGCTTGCCGTTTTTGGTCAGCACCTCATCCTTGGCGAAAATGACCTGGTCTTTAAAGCTGCGCAGCTCCGCGCCGTGCTTCTGCAGCAGCTCGGCTACGGCGGCGTCCCGCTCCGTGGCGTAGGGCTCGTAGTCCTCGTTGGTGTACACGGCGGCCACGTCGTAGTCCTTCAGCAGCTGCCGAAACACATCCAGCACCTTGCCGTGACGGGCCACGAAACCGCCATCGGCCGCGTGGGCTTCATCAGCCAGCCGCTCCACCTGGTCGAAGATGAAGGTGAGACGGGCATCCTCGGGCTCCAGCTTATCGAGGATAGTTTTATCGTAGATGAACAGGGGCAGCACGGGCTCTTCGGCCTGCAAAGCCGCCGCCAGGCCCGCGTTATCCTCGAAACGCAGGTCGCGGCGGTGCCAGAAAAGACTAATTTTCATAAATACGCTAGCAGTGAAACGGGCCGGTTGGCGGGCCGCTGGGTACTGCTAACGGTGGAGGCTACGGTAGAGTTAGCCCGCGCGCCATTCGCCTCCTGTCATCCTGAGCGCAGCGAAGGACCTTACCACGTTGCACCGATTTGCGCTGACGTAATAAGGTCCTTCGCTGCGCTCAGGATGACAGGGGATTATTCAGCAGTCCGATTTCCAAGCAACCAGCAACCAACAACTCACCTACGGATTCATCAGCAAATACAGCAGGTTGTGGTAGAGGATGCCCTGTTCGCCGTCGTGGATACCGTCGAGGCCGGCATCTTCCATAATGGCTTCTACCTCCTCATAGTCCTGCAGAAAGTCGATTTCCACTTCTTCGCCGTCGGGCTGTTGGGTGTGGGTGAGGTAGCGGCGCTTGGGCTCCAGGGTAATGTAGAGCTTGCGCCAGCGCGTTTGGGCCACCAACAGGGCTTCGTAGGAAGCTATTTCATCCTCATCAAGATGTACATACACGGTGGTTTTCTCACTCTCGGGGGTATGGTGCAGGAAGCTGGCGAGGTCGAGGGGCATGGCGGGGGGCTGAGGGTGGAACGGGACGAAGGTACGGCATCATGGGGGCCGGGCGCAGGTCTGGCAGAAAAGTTACCTTCGCAGAACCCATTTTTCCCACCCACCCCACTCCCACCCTGTTATGCTGAACCAGCAAGACCACGCCCACATCGGCGGGCAGCCGCTGCGCCCCGAAAGCCTCATGATGAGCTACGGCTACACGCCGGCCTGGAGCGAAGGCGCCATCAAGCCCCCCATTTTCCAGACCTCCACCTTCGTGTTCAAGAACGCCGAAGAGGGCAAGGCCTTCTTCGAACTGGCTTACGGTCTGCGCCAGCAGGGCCCCGAGGAGGAAATGGGCCTGATTTATTCCCGGCTTAACAACCCCAGCCTCGAAATCCTGGAAAACCGTCTCTGCCTTTGGGATGGAGCCGAGGAAGCTGCCTCTTTCGCCTCGGGCATGGCCGCCATCAGCACCACCCTGCTGGCCCTGCTGCAGCCCGGCGACGTGGTGCTGCACTCCGAGCCGGTGTACGGAGGCTCCGATTTCTTCCTGAAAAACGTGCTGCGCAAGTTTGGTATTGAAGCCGTGGGCTTCCGCCCCACCGCCACGCCCCAGGAAATGGAGGCGTTGGCCGCCAGCCTGGCGCCCGGCCGCCTGGCTATGGTATTCGTGGAAACGCCCGCCAACCCCACCAACCACCTTGTGGACCTGGAAGCCTGCGCCGCCCTGGCCCGCCGCCACAGCACCCCCGAGAAGCCCGTGCGCCTGGTGGTGGATAATACCTTCCTGGGCCCGGTGTTCCAGCACCCGCTCCGGCACGGTGCCGACGTGGTGCTGTACTCGGCCACTAAGTTCCTGGGCGGCCACTCCGACCTCATTGCCGGGGCCGCTCTCAGCAGCCACGCCCTAATGAAGGAAATCAAGGCTATGCGCACCTTCATGGGTACCATGTGCGACCCCAACACCGGCTGGATGCTCATGCGCAGCCTCGAAACCCTGAAGCTGCGCATGGAGCGTGCCGCTACCTCGGCCCAGCTCATTGCGGACTGGCTGCGGCAGCACCCGCTGGTGGCCCGCACCTACTACCTCACCCACCTGGAGCACTGCCCTGTGCAGCAGGATATCTACCAGCGCCACTGCCTGGCGCCGGGCTCCATGATTTCGTTCGACATCCGGGGCGGCGAGGCCGAGGCCTTCCGCTTCCTCAACGCGCTGCGCCTCATCAAGCTGGCCGTGAGCCTGGGCGGCACCGAAAGCCTGGCCGAGCACCCCGCCACCATGACGCACTCCGACATCACCCCCGCCGAGCAGCACGAAATGGGCATCTCCCCCCAGATGATCCGCCTCAGCATCGGCGTAGAAGACCCGCAGGATTTGATGCTGGATTTGAGCCAGGCGTTCGAGGCCGTGGGCGTGGGGCAGGCGGTGCGGGAGGCAGCGGAGGTGTAAGTGAGGAAAAACTACCAGTAGCGTCTCGCTGCCATACGCTGTTTACCTAGCTGATATGCTTGAATTTATCCTGCTTTTAGATGGTGCTGATTCCGCACAGGCCTGGACCATATTCTTTGCTGTACTTATCTGGTCGCCGCAGCTAGTATGGGGGCTGCTGGTCTTGTTTTTCCTTCGAAGCGCACTGAAGCACAATACAGGCACTGTAGTTGTCTTCATCGTATACCTGCTGCTAGTCGCTCCATTGGCTGCGCTGCTATGGTATGCTTCGTATGAGGCAGACCACGACAACAGTTTGTTGTTGAATGAATACGGTAGTGTTTTCGCTCCCACCTTCGTATTCCTAGCACTGCTCCCTCTGGCGCATTTCTTCCTGCGAGAACATTACCAGCAGGAGAAACCGTAAAATTTCTGAAACAAGAAAGCCCGCCGCTGAACGTCAGCGGCGGGCTTTTTCTTATACTCCATTCACCTGCACAGCTTGAGAATAGCAGGCTGACAAGCCGATGGACATGAAGCCAGCCAAGCTCTGCGCAACACTCTATGCTTTTGATTTTTTTGCTAGTTTCAACTGCCCGTCACTGCCTGCTACCTTGCAATGAACTCAACTCTCGCTCCCACTTCGGCCTCTACTACTGCGGAGGCGGCCCATCATGAGGTAGAGTGCCTCAACTGCGGCTATTCTGTGCCCGACCGTTTCTGTGGGCGCTGCGGCCAGGATGCCCACCACACCCAACGGCTTAATATGGCGCACATGCTCCATGATATTCCGCACTCCGTATGGCACGTGGATAAGGGCATACTATACTCGTTGCGCACAGTCACCACTCGCCCTGGCAGTACCATTCGTGCCTATTTGGCCGGCCAGCGCGCCAGTCACTTCCGCCCACTGTCGCTGCTGCTACTGGTAACGGGGTTGTATGCCTTCACTATTTCTATGCTTCATATCGACATAGTGCCACCCCGTGATCCAGCGGTGCCTGAGGCGATGTACCAGGTTCAGAAATCGGGGGCTGAGTTTATGGCTAAATACATCAACTGGGTGTACGTGGCGATGATACCAGTTATTGCCGGGTTTGCCCGCCTTTTCCTCCGCCGGGGCGGTTACAATTACGCCGAGTGCTTGGTTATTACGGCCTTCATCACGGCCGCATGCAACGCCCTCTCGTTGCTCTCTCTGCCATTGATGTATTTCTATTCCGGCACCACCCAAATTCAGCAAGTAAGCCTCTGGGTTAGCCTGCTAACATTTGGGTACGCTACGTGGGCATACAGCACGTTGCTGGCTCATACCGGTCTTGGCCTAGTCGGGCGGTTAATCCGTGGCTTTTTCCCTTTCGTATTAGGCATCTTGATGCCAAGCATCTTAATAGGGGTGCTCGTAGCGGCCCTGCAGTGGGATACTCTCAAAGGAAGTATTCAGGATCAACAGCATACGCAACAGGCGCAATCGGCACAAGAGCTTACACCGGTTCCAAGCCAACACTAGCTGACTGCTTCTATAACGCAAAAGCCCGCCGCTGACGTTCAGCGGCGGGCTTTTTACTAGCTGGATGTAGGCCAAACTACTGCCCCAGCACCATGGCAAACACCAGCGGGGCTACAATGGTAGCGTCCGACTCGATGATGAACTTGGGCGTGTCCTGGCCCAGCTTGCCCCAGGTGATTTTCTCGTTCGGCACGGCGCCGGAATACGAGCCATACGAGGTGGTTGAGTCCGAAATCTGGCAGAAGTAGCCCCACAGCGGCACTGAGGTGCGGCCCAGGTCCTGGTGCAGCATGGGCACCACGCAGATGGGGAAGTCGCCGGCAATGCCGCCACCAATCTGGAAGAAACCTACTTTGCTTTCCTCAGTAGCCTGCTGGGTATACCAGTCGGCCAAGTAAATCATGTACTCAATGCCGGTGCGTACGGTGTGTACGTTCTTAATGTCGCCCGAAATAACGTGGCCGGCGAAGATGTTACCCAGCGTGCTGTCTTCCCAACCGGGGCAGATGATGGGCAGGTTTTTCTCGGCGGCGGCCAGCATCCAGCTGTCCTTGGGGTCAATCTGGTAGTACTGCTCCAGCTCGCCCGACTTCAGAATCTGGTAGAAGAACTCGTGGGGGAAATATTGCTCACCGGCTTTGTCGGCTTTCTCCCAGAACTTCAGCACCGAGTGTTCCAAGCGGCGCATGGCTTCCTCTTCAGGGATGCAGGTATCGGTTACGCGGTTCATGTGGCGCTCCAGCAGGGCCTGCTCGTCGGCGGGCGTCAGGTCGCGGTAGTTGGGTACCCGCTCGTAGAAGTCGTGGGCTACCAGGTTGAAGATATCCTCTTCCAGGTTGGCGCCGGTGCAGCTAATGATCTGCACTTTGTCCTGCCGGATGAGCTCGGCCAGCTGGATGCCCATTTCGGCGGTGCTCATGGCCCCGGCCAGGGTAATCATCATCTTGCCGCCTTCGGCCAGGTGCTTGTTGTAGCCTTCGGCGGCATCAATCAGGGCAGCGGCGTTGAAGTGGCGGTAGTGGTGCTTGAGGAAGTTGGTTACGTTCATCAGATCGTAGGTTCAGTAAATGGGTGTCGGTGTTCTATCAAAAAAAGCCCCGGAATCGTTCAATACGAAAAGAGTATATCGAAGATTCTGAATAGTGTGCTATCGGGGCTGGGTTGCTCACCATAGCAGGGTTTGGGCGGGTGGTTGAGCTAGGATCGGGGCATCTGCGTGGCGGCGCTCTGCTTCAGGATGTATTCCAGCAGCTGCTCGGGGTTTAGGTCCACGCCGCTCAGATTCACAGATAGCATGGTGAAGCCCAGCGCAGAGTTGGCGCCGGCCAGCTTGCGCTTCAGCGGCGACAGACGCTGCACGTACTCATCCTCGTTGTGCAGTGCCAGGCAGATGAAGTTCTCCTGGTTGATGGAGCGCACGTAGGCGTCGGCAATGTCTGCCCAGGGAATGAGGCCGACGCCCAGAGTGCGGTCCAGAATACCTTCATCGGTGATTTGCAGGCGGGGGCGGCTATCCAGCAGCTGCCGGATTCCGACCAGCACGCCGGTACCGAAAAAGGCAATAGATACCAGTCCCAGGCCCCACTTGCCTTCCGTTACAATCATGAAAACGCCCATGGCCACAAACGCCAATCCGCCCAACGTGAGCAGGGCGTAACGCCAGCGCGAGTTATGGTAGATGAGGTTTTCGGTCATGAGGCTGAACGGCCTTAGCTGGGTTCCTCAATCATGAGGTTGTGGTTGGTATAGATGCAGATGTCGGCGGCAATGTGCAGGGCTTCTTCCACCATCTGGCGGGCGGTGAGATGGGGCGCGTGCTTCTTGAGGGCCAAGGCGGCAGCCTGGGCGTACATGGCCCCCGAGCCAATGGCGGCCACGTCGGAGTCGGGCTCCAGCACGTCGCCGGTGCCGGCAATGATGAGCAGCTCGTCCTTATCGGCCACTACCATCATGGCTTCCAGCTTGCGCAGGTACTGATCTTTGCGCCACTCCTTGGCCAGCTCAATGGCCGCGCGGCGCAGCTGTCCGCCGTAGCCGCCCAGCTTCTCCTCAAACTTATCGAGCAGCATGGCCCTCATGCAGCTTGCGCACCTTGCGCACGTTGCTTTTGGCCACGTGCTTGTCCATGGTGGCCTGGCCGTCGGCGCCGAGGGCAATCTGGCCGTTGTGGCGCACGCCCAGCACGGTAGTGGAACGGATTCTCATGGCGAAATCAGAAAGGATACGGGTGGTTTGTCAACAGGAAGGCGCAAAGCTACGGGAATCCGGCCGCAACGCCCAGCCGGAGCAAGCACCGTAGCTAGTAAAGCTAAAAACTAGTTCCCCTCCTCAGATGAGGAGGGGAACTAGCTTTTGAATTGTTTACTGTACTGCGTTGCGAGGGTCGGGTACGGGCTTCATCTCGTAGTTCTGCGGGGGTTCGGCGCCGGCCAGGTTTTGCACGAAATAGTCCCAGCGGCGGCGCATCATGTAGGACGAGGCCGCACCGAAGCCGTGGCGGGCCTGGGGGAAGACGACCAGGTCGTAGCTTTTGTTGGCTTTGGTGAGGGCATCTACTACCAGCCAGGTGTTGTAGGGCGGCACGTTGTCGTCCATCAGGCCGTGGGCCAGCATGAGCTTGCCCTGCAGGTTTTTGGCGTAAGGAGCATTGGCCTGGTTATCGTAGTTGGTGGTGCCGTCGGGGTTGGTTTTGAGCAGACCGATATAGCGCTCCGCCCAATCGTCCTCGTAGTTGCGGTTCTCGTGGTTGCCAGATTCGGAGATGCCCACTTTGAAGAACTCGGGGTAGCGGAACATAGCGGCGGCCGTGGCGTAGCCCCCACCCGAGTGCCCCCAGATGCCCACCCGGTTCACATCCATGTACGGGTGCTGCCGGGCCAGCTGCTTAATGCCGGAAATCTGGTCCGACAGGGTGTTTTCGGCCATGTTGCCGTAGCAGGCATCGTGGTAGCTCTTGGAGCGCAGCGGGTTGCAGCTGCCCTCAATTACTACCACCACAAAGCCCAGTTCGGCCAATGCCTGGTTGTCGTTGCGGGCGGCGCTGAAGGCCCAGCTGCCCACGCCCCCACCCTGCGGGCCGGGGTAGATGTAGTCGATAACCGGATATTTCTTGCCCGCGTCCAGCGTGGTGGGCGTGAACATCAGCCCGTAGAGGTCGGTCTGGCCATCGGCGGCTTTCACGGTGATGGGCGTGGGAGCCTTCCAGCCGGTGGCCGTAAGGCGGGAAATATCGGTTTTCTCTAGGGTGGAAACCAGCTTGCCGTCGGCGGCGCGCAGCACCGTCTGGCCGGGCTTGTCGGGCTGGGAGTAGGTGTCGATGAAGTACTGGCCCGAGGGCGAGAGGGTCACCTGGTGGTTACCGGGCTCGGGGGTGAGCAGCTTCAGGTTTTTGCCATCCAGCCCGATGCGGTAGAGGTGGGTAAAGTAGGGGTTGCCCGGCTCCCGCCCGTCGGCCAGGAAGTACAGCTCTCTCTTCTGCTCATCCACGCGCAGCAGCTTCGTCACCAACCAGTTACCCTTGGTAATCTGGCGCTTCACCTTGCCGGTGCCGGCATCGTAGAGGTAGAGGTGGCCCCAGTTGTCGCGCTCCGAGTACCAGATAATTTCCTTGCTCTTGGGCAGGTAGCGCCAGTTGATAGCGCCCTGGCCCGACTCATACTGCGTGGCCACGGTTTCGGTGAACACCTCGCGCACGGTGCCGGTGGAGGCATCGGCAATGCGAAATTTCTCCTCCTTATGGTCGCGGGAAGTCGAAACAAAGGCCAGCTCTCGGGTGTCGGGGCTCCAGTCCACGTCGTCGAAGGTGCCGCTGCTGGAAATGTCGTCGGAGAGGGTGCCCCGATGCGGGTCGGGAGCCATCTGGAAACGCACCACTTTCGGGGTGTTTACTTCGATAACCACCCGCTCAATCATGGCAATATCCTTATCGCCGGGCAGGGGGTATTTCCAGCTTTCCAGCTTCGGATGGCCGATATTGGTGCTCACCAGGTACATGCTGCCCACGTTGCGCTGGTCCTGGCGGAAGGTGGCAATCTTACGCGAGTCGGGCGACCAGCGCAGCACCGGGGCGTCGCTGTGGGTCCAGCCGGCGTTGTCGGTGGCGTAGCCGTAGTCCTTGGTGCCGTCGGTGGTGAGCTGGGTGAGCTGGTTGGTTTTAGTATCGCGCACCCACAGGTTGTCGTCCTTGATGAAAGCAGCCAACTTTCCGTCCGGCGACTCCACCTCCCTGCCCCCATTGGCGGCGGGAGCTGCCGGGGCTGTCGGCGCTGCATCCGGCGTCAGCTGTCCGCTCAACACGTCGTACTTCCAGGCCTTGCCAGCAGCAGAGAAGGCAATATTCTTTTCGTCGGGTGAGTACGTCAGGCCGCGGATGGGCAGGCGACTGGCCTCATAGGTTTTGCCGCTGGCCGAAGATAAAGCGGCTGCTAGCTTGGTTTGGTCGAAAGCGGCGGAGCGGGTTTTGCGGGCGGGATCCACCAGCACGTACTCGCTACCCTTGGGCGTGAGCACCCGGTACCAGAACCGGTCATTACCGAGCCAGTTGGGTTGGCCGGCGCTGCCGTCAATCAGGGACGAGGTGTTATAGCCGAGAAAACGCTCGGCCCGGGCATAATCCTGGGCTGTGAGAACGGGCCGCTGCTGGGCCGAGGCTGCGGCCGGAGCCAGCACTGCCGCGGCCGAAAGGGCCAGTAGATACTTGTGCATAGGGTTTAGAGAAGGTGATAAAACCGCCTATTTCCGGCGGAGGCGGAAGGTAACACACATTCCGCGCACTGCCTAGGGGTCGGGTTTGTGCGCGCAAGGCTGCATCCAGGTCAGCCCCTATAACCATTCAGCCCGTCAGGCTTCGACTTTGGTCGGCATGACGGGCTGAATAGGGTGGACAGTAAGTCGATAAAGCGTCATGCAGAGCCGGAGGCGAAGCATCTCGCGTGCTGATGTTGCAATAGTAATCCAACATCAGCACGCGAGATGCTTCGCCTCCGGCTCTGCATGACGTTCAGTGGGTTGGAACAACTTTTCAGACCCAACTCAATTTAGAAAAGCATTCTGCGACCTATCAGAACCGGGCCTGGAGCTTGGCGAAGTAGAAACGGCCGTTCGAGCCCATCTGCACGGGGTCCCAGGCCCCGCCGGTTTCGGTGTTGTTGGGATTGAAGAACGTGGGGTAGCGGTTGAACAGGTTGGTGCTGCCCACCGAGAACTGCAGGTGGTCCGTCAGGGCGTAGCTCAGGGTGAGGTCGGTGGTCACGCGGGCCGCGTAGTTCATGTCGTTGCCGTCGAAGTCCACCAGCCGCACCTTATCGAAGCGCACGAACCGCAGCAGCGTGCTGAAGCGGCCCAGCTCGTAATCGAAAGTCAGGTTGATTTTGGAGGGCGGGGCTGAAGCTTTTACGAAGGCCTGCTCCCGGGGCCCGAAGAAGTCATCCTCCCGGCCCGCCAGCCGCCCGGACGTCTGCACCCGGTCGATTTTGAGCTGGTTGATGTTGGCCGCCACCGACGAGTTCAGCCGCCCCTCCCCCAGCGTAGCTGTGTGGTTCAGCACCACATCCAGACCCAGCGAGCGGGTATCCACGGCATTGGCAAAGAACTGGGCCTGGTCCACATTCAGCGCCGTCAGGTCGGGGCCAATCACCGGGTCATCGGCCGAGAACTGGCTGGTGAGCACCACCCGGTCCTTCACCTTAATGTAGTAGCCGTCCACTGTCAAACTCAGCGAGGAGCCGATGCGGCTGGTGAGGCCCAGGTTGGCGCTGTTGGAGGTTTCCTGCTTGAGAGCGGGCACACCCAGCTTCTGGGTAACGGCGCTGTTATTGCGGGCCAGCAGTACTTCCACCGGGTCGCCGCCGATGAAGTTGGTGAAGGTGGAGTTGAAGTTGATCTGGGCCAGCGAGGGCGCCCGAAACCCGGTGCTGTAGGTACCGCGCAGCGTCAGAAACTCCGTGAGGTTGTAGCGCGTGGAGGCCTTGTAGTTGAGCGTGCTGCCGAAGTCGGTGTAGTGCTCGTAGCGCAAAGCGGCGGCCAGCAACCACTGCGGCGTCACGCTCAGTTCAGCATCTACGTAGGCCCCCACGTTGTCCCGGTCGGCCTTGATAGCGTCGCTGGGCTGGTAGCCCGGGAAGCCCTGCGAGCCCCCCGACTTGCTGGGGTCGTAGTTGCGGTAGGAGGCTTCCTCGCCGGCAAACAGTGAGTACCACTCCCGCCGGAACTCGGCCCCGGCAGCCAGGTTCAGGCCGTTGAGCACAGTTGTATAGTTGCGCGTGAGGCCCAGGCTCACCACATCCTGCTGCAGCTGGAATCCCCCGGCGTTAAATGACGTGGGCGAAGCTGCGCCCAGCGAGGCGTTCAGGGAGTTCTTCACCCCATACTCGAAGCGGTTGGAGCCAAAGTTGTTGCTCAGGTCCAGGTCCCACTCGCCCAGCTTGGTGCGCAGGCCCACTACTGCTGAGGCATCCCAAATGTCGCTGCTGATGATGGGGTCGAAGCCGTTGGGGTAGATGGTGGGCACGTTCCGGTCGTCGTCGGCGAAGCGCGTCCAGGCGTAGGCGTCGCCGGTGCGCTTGTTGGCCCCGCCAAACACGTAGATGTGGCTGCGCTCCGAAAGAGCGAATTTGGAGTTGAGGTAGGCCGAGAGGTTCTGCACCTTCGGGTCGCCGTACTCGCGGCGGGCCAAGCCGTCGGGGTTGGGCACGTTGGCCCGCTGGGTATGCTGGCGCTGGTTGAAGTCGAGGGTGGCATTCACGAAGCTGCCCCGCTCGCCCAGCCCCAGGCCGTAGTTCACGTTGGCGTTGAGGTTGCCACCGTCGAACAGCTGGTCATCGAAGCGGTACTTGGCCTCGTAGGCTCCGTAATTGGCGCTGGCGGTCAGCTCGTTCACGGAGCTTTTCAGCACAATGTTAATCACGCCGGCAATGGCGTCGGAGCCGTACTGGGCCGCCGCGCCGTCGCGCAGAATCTCAATTCGCTCGATGCTGGCGGCGGGTATCACGTTCAGGTCGGTGCCGGTGTTACCGCGCCCCCGGGAGCCAAACAGGTTCACCAGGGCCGACTGATGCTGGCGCTTGCCGTTCACCAGCACCAGGGTCTGGTCGGGGCCGAGGCCGCGCAACGAGGCCGGGTCTACGTGGTCGGCACCGTCGGAGCCGGTCTGGCGGTTGGAGTTGAACGAGGGCGCCACAAACTGCAGCAACTGGTTCACGTCGAGCTGGCCGGTTTTGGTAGTCACCTCCCGCAGGTCAATGATATCCACCGGGGAAGGCGAATCGGTGACGGAGCGGTTCTGGCTGCGCGAGCCCACCACCTGCACGTCGCCGAGGCTGGTGGAGGAATCTGCGAGGCGCACGCTCACCTCCCCGCCGGTAGCGGCCACTTCCTGGGAGCCGTAGCCAATGGAGCTGATCTGCAGGCGGGGGCTGGCCGTGCGGGTTTTCAGGGTGAAGCGGCCCGCGTTATCGGTGGCGGTACCGTTGTTGGTGCCTTTTTCCACCACTGTGGCCCCGATAACGGGTTTACCGGCGCTGTCCAGCACCTGCCCGGTCAAAGTCTGGCCCTGCCCAAAGGCGGTGGTTACACTTGCGACGCCGAGCGTCAGAGCCAATAGAGGCTGCTTCATAGTATCTGCTGATTGGTGAACGTACACAAACCGCAGAGTCGCCGGCGCAAGCTCCGCTGCCGGTAAGTATAGATCATTTACGATACACTTCAGCATCTGCCGGGCCTGAAGCGCTTACTGTTATCCTTTACTTTGGAGCCGTCCCAATAAAAAAGCCAGCCCCGGCAAAGGGCTGGCTTCTCTATTTACCGTGTTACACAGCTCAGATGAGCATGCGCATGGGGTCTTCCAGCAGGGCTTTCAGCGTCTGGAGGAAGGCGGCACCGGTGGCACCGTCCACCACGCGGTGGTCACAGCTCAGGGTTACCTTCATCACGTTGCCGATGGCCAGCTGCCCGTCCTTCACCACGGCCGTTTGCTTGATACCGCCCACGGCCAGGATGCAGGCATCCGGGGGGTTGATGATGGCCGTGAATTCCTCAATGCCGAACATGCCCAGGTTCGAGATGGTGAAGGTGCTGCCCTCCCACTCGGCGGGCTGCAGCTTCTTGCTCTTGGCTTTACCAGCTAGCTCTTTCACCTCGGTAGCAATACTGCTGAGGCCTTTGCCGTCGGCATTGCGCACCACCGGTACTAGCAGGCCTTCGTCCACGGCTACGGCTACCCCTATATTCACCACCTTGTTCTGACGAATTTTGTCACCGAGCCAGGAGGAGTTGACGGCGGGGTGCTGCTTCAGGGCAACGGCGGCAGCTTTGATAACCATATCGTTGAAGCTGAGCTTCACCGGCGACAGGGTGTTGAGCTGGGTGCGCACTTCCATGGCCCGGTCCATCAGGATTTCCATGGTCAGGTAGAAGTGCGGGGCCGTGAACAGGCTTTCGGAGAGGCGGCGGGCAATAACCTTGCGCATCTGCGACACCGGCGTATCGGTGTACGTGCCCTCGGCGGGCTGAGCCGCGGGAGCGGCGGCAGGAGCGGCTTTCGGCTGTTCCGGCAGGGCTGCCTGAATATACTCCGACTGCACATTGGCCGGTTGAGTCGGCTGCGAAGCCGGGGCCGCTGGGGCTGGTGCCGCGGCGGCCGGAGCGGCTTCCAGGTCGCGGGACACGATGCGGCCGTTTTCGCCGGAGCCTTTAATGGTGCTCAGGTCGATGCCCTTGTCTTTGGCAATGTTTTTGGCCAGCGGCGAGGCGAAGATGCGGCCGCCGTTTTGGGCGGGAGCAGCCTCGGGGGTAGCTTCGGCAGGTGCGGGGGCCGAGGTAGTAGCAGCGGCCGGAGCAGCTTCAGCGGCGGCCGGGGCCGGGGCTGCGCTACCGCCCGATTGACCGCCGAGCAGGGCCTGTACGTCGGCGCCTTCTTCCCCAATGATGGCCAGAATGCCATCCACGGGAATAGCTTCGCCTTCTTTCGGGCCTACGTAGAGCAGGGTGCCATCCTCGTAGTTATCCAGCTCCATGGTGGCTTTATCGGTTTCCACTTCCGCCAGGATGTCGCCGGATTTCACTTTGTCGCCGACTTTCTTGAGCCAGGCAGCAATAGTGCCTTCCGTCATCGTGTCGCTCATTTTCGGCATCCGGATGATGGTGGCTTTCTTGCCATTGCCAGCCGGGGCGGCAGGTGCCGCAGCCGCAGGTGCTGCCGGGGCCGGCGCTGGAGCAGCGGCCGGCGCGGGCGCTGGGGCAGCCGGAGCCGGGGCGGCTGCCGCTTCGGCTTTGGGCGCCTCAGCCGGAGCCTCAGCCGGAGCTGCCGCGGGGGCTGCGCCACCGCTGAGCAGAGCCGAAATATCCTCGCCTTCCTTGCCCACAATGGCCAGCAGGCCATCAACGGGTACTGCGTCGCCCTCTTTCGGGCCGATATGAAGAAGCGTGCCGTCCTCGTAGTTTTCGAGCTCCATCGTGGCTTTGTCGGTTTCCACCTCCGCCAGAATGTCCCCGGATTTTACTTTGTCGCCTACTTTTTTGAGCCACGCAGCAATGACCCCTTCGGTCATTGTGTCGCTCATCTTGGGCATTTTTATGAGTTCGGCCATCGGTATCGTCGTTGGGTTGAGTGGGTCAAAATTAGCCCGAAAAATCGGGGCTGCAAACGAAACCTGTAGTTGGTAAAATCAGCCGCCCGCAGCGAATTTTCGCCTATTTATACCACTTCCTGCAAGTGCCGCACATCCAGGAAGCTGCGCACTGTGAACAGGGAGCCGGTGTAGTCGAGTTGGTAAAGGCAAAGGTTGTGGTGCTCGAAGCTGTCCATCTGGCTGAGCGGATAGCCCAGCAGCTGACAGAGCAACACCCGCATGGCCCGGCCGTGCATGCACACCAGCACGGTTTCTTCGTGGGGCCGGCTGGTAATCAGATCAACTACCGGGCGCTGGCGGGCGGCCACTTCCTCGGGGCTTTCCCCACCCTGCAGGCGGGAAGTGGTGCGGCCGGCGCGCCAATCCTGCAGCACGGTATGGTATTCCTCGTCTTCTTCGGGCGTAATGCGGGTGCCTTCCCGGGTGCCCCAGCTAATCTCGTTGAGGCCGGCGTGCTGCTCATGCGGCAGGCCCAGCTCCAGGAAGCCCCGCACCGACTGGTGGGTACGCTGCAGCGTGGAGGTGTACACCTTATCGAAGGGCACGTGGCGGTAGGCCGCAAAAAAGCGGGCCGCCTGCCGGTGGCCGGCCTCGTTCAGCGAAGAATCGACGCCGCTGCCCTGCACAATGCCGCGCACGTTGAAATCCGTCTGTCCGTGGCGAATGAGGTAGATTTTTTTGACGCTCATTTCCCGCTGCTTTTGCTGTTGTGTTGGTTAAAGTACGGCCTTTTCTCCTATCCGGATGCTCCGGTTATGCCTCCTGCCACCAACAACCTGCGGCCGGCACCGTACCTTTTCGCCTCGATTTGGTTGTATACCTGTTGCATTTCTGACCTTTTATCAGGTCACCGACTTCTCTCAACCGGCCGGTGCCCCCGTACTCTTCGCCCGCTATGACGCTGGAGCAACTTAACAATTGGGTAAGTAAGCGCCCTACCCTGGCCGACGCCCTCGGCATTGAACTCACCGCCCTCACCGACGAGTACCTGGAGGGCCGCATGCCCGTGGATGGGCGCACCCACCAGCCCATGGGCCTGCTGCATGGCGGAGCCTCAGTGGCCCTGGCCGAAACGCTGGGCAGCGTGGGCGCCGCCACCAAAATAGACCCCACCAAGCAAGCCTGCGTGGGCCTGGAAATTAACGCCAATCACCTGAAAGGAGTGCGCGACGGCCACGTGATTGGCCGGGCCACGGCTTTGCACGTAGGCCGCAGCACGCAGGTGTGGGAAATCCGGATTACGCACGAGGAAACCGGGGCGCTGGTATGCATCAGCCGCATTACCATGGCCGTTATTGACCTGCCGCAAGCCAAGCCCCAGGCATGAGTTCTTTGCAGCGGATTTCCTGGCAGCCGGAGCTACCCGTAGCCGACCGGCTGCGGCGGCTGGTGGCCCTGGCCCTCACCAGCGGCCGGCCGGTGGCGCTGTGGCGGCTGCCCAACACCCAGCACGCCCGGTTGTGCCTGTGTCTGAAGGTTGATTCGGCCTACGCGGGTTTGCCGCCGGCCCTGGAGCCCACTGCCCCGGCCGGTTTTGCTTTTTTTCCTTTCCGGGACTCCGACCATAACCCGCCGCTGTTTCTGCCCGCCGACCTGTTTTTTGACCTAGCCAAGCCCGAGGAAATTCAGGTAAGCCCCGCTGCCGCATCCCGGTTACCGGAGCTGCGCCAGCGGTTTGCTGCCCTTTCCGATACGGCCGAGCTGCCCTGGCACGTGAGCCGGCAGCCGGTGCCCGCCACCGCCTCGCGCCCGGAGTATGAGGCGCTGGTGGCCGCCGGTGTGACCGCCATTGAGGCCGGCACGGTGCGCAAGGTGGTATCCAGCCGGGCCGTGCGGCAGCCATTACCAGCTGGGTTTGATGCTCTGGCCGCGTTTGAAGACCTGCAGACGCGCTACCCCAATGCGTTTATCTCGCTGGTGAGTGCGCCGGGCGTGGGCACTTGGCTGGGAGCTACGCCCGAAGTGCTGGCGGAGGTAGATGAAACCCACGTATTCCGGACGATGGCACTGGCTGGCACCCAGCCCCTATTGCCAGGCATGAAGCCCGCCACGGCCCGCTGGGCCGGCAAAGACCTGGAGGAACACGCTATGGTGGCCCGCTACATCGTGAACTGCTTCAAGCAGCTGCGCCTGCGCGAGTATGATGAACAAGGCCCCCGCACCGTAACGGCCGGCCAGCTCCTGCACCTGCGCACCGATTTTGCCGTGCAGCTCAATGAGGTTCCGTTCCCCACCCTCGGCACCGATATGCTTCGGCTACTGCACCCCACCCCGGCCGTAGCCGGGGTGCCCAAGCAGCCCGCCCTTGATTTCCTGCGCCAGCACGAGGGCTATGACCGGGCCTACTACGCCGGTTTTCTCGGCCCCGTGAACCTGCCCGATGCCGGAGTAGCCCGCCTCTACGTAAACCTCCGCTGCCTGCAGTTGCGGCCCCAGGAAGCCATTCTGTACGCGGGCACCGGCCTGACCATTGACTCCGAGCCAGCCCGGGAGTGGCAGGAAACGGAGCTGAAGCTGCGCACCATTGGGGCTATTTTGGCAACACCTGCCCCGGCTTCCGCTTGATATTACGTGCTATCAACCTACTGCCTTTCCCGTATGGATACTACCCTTCACCAGAAGCTCGAAATGTACGTCACCCACAACAACTTCCCGGAGGAGCGCTGGGATGCGCGGGGCCTGTATCCGTCACCTGATAAGGTGCAACAGGGTATGCAGGGCGCTATTACCGGTTTTGTGCGGCATCTGCAGGCGGCTATATCCACGGCCGAGCCAGGCAGCCCGGAATTGACAGTCTCCGTGCAGTCATTTCTAGACGAGTGGGATATAGTTGAGTTTGATACTGAGGAACGTGAATTCTTGTATGATGTGGCCTGCGACATCATGCGCGAAGCGAGAATAAATCCTGAGCATATTCAACTCTAACCTCTCTGTTGTGGCTTCCGCGTTCCGCTACTTTTTGCTCTATGTCTCCTCTGCAAGCCGTTCATAACATCCCCGAAATCTGCGCCCGGCTGGGTGTTACCGATGTGGTGTTGTCGCCGGGCAGCCGGTGCGCGCCCCTGACTATTGCCTTTGCCCGCCACCCGGATATCAAGGTGCGCACGGTGCCCGATGAGCGGGCTGCTGCTTTCATTGGGCTGGGGCTGGCCCAGGCGCAGCGGCGGGCCGTGGCCTTGGTGTGCACCTCCGGCACGGCGGGGCTGAACTACGCTCCGGCCGTGGCAGAAGCTTATTTCCAGCAGATTCCACTGATAGTGTTTACCGCTGACCGCCCGCCGGAATGGATTGACCAACTCGACGGCCAGACCATTCGCCAAGCTGATTTGTACGGGGCCCACGCCAAGGGCTGCCTCACTTTTCCCACCGATACTACCCACCCCGATGCCCTCTGGCACGCCACCCGCATAGTGTCGGAAGCCATTGGCCTGGCCGAACAGTTTCCGGCTGGCCCGGTGCAGGTAAACGTGCCATTGCGGGAGCCATTTTACCCTAAGCAGGGCGAGGAGCTGCAGTTTGGGCCGGTGCGCATAACCCGGGAGCTGCCCGGTCGGCCGGTACTTCCGGCTGCCCAATTGCAGGAGCTGCGGGAGACTATTCGAAACTCCCGCCGCGTGCTGGTGGTAGCCGGCCAGCACCGCTACGACGCCGATTTGCTGCAGGCCGTGCGGCAGTTTGCGGCTGCTCACCAGGTGCCGGTGGTGGGTGATTTGATTGCTAATTTGCACCTGCCCGCTGCGGCTAGTTACGACCAGCGCAACGCCCCCCTGGGCCGGCAGGACGTGTTTATGGCTGTACCGGAGGCAGGTCTGAAAGAGGCCCTGAAACCAGAGCTGCTCATCACCTTCGGTCAGTCGTTGATTTCCAAGGCCCTCAAGCTGTACCTGCGCAACGCCAAACCCGCTCAGCACTGGCACATCCAGCCCGCCGGAGCCGTAGCCGACACCTTCCAGTCGCTCACCAAAATTGTGCGGATGGAGCCGGCTGACTTCTTTGCGGAGCTAAACGCTGGCCAGCTTATGTCTGCTCCACAACAAGTTGTTGGTTCGGTTCCAGCTGGTCCCACAGATTCTGTGGAGCCGCAGGGATTCGAACCCAATCGGGGCCACGCCATAGCGCAGGACGCCACCCGCGTAGCATCCCGCCCCCAGCCGATTGGGGAGCCGGTGCGTCTGACGTGGGCGGCTACCGATGCGGAGGCTACCACCAAAGCCGCCTACCTCCGGCCCTGGCAGGCGGCCGAGAACTGGGCCACTGGTTTTCTGCGGAATTTTATGCAGCAGCCGAATCAGTTATTCAACGAGTTTACGGCCATTTACCGGGCCCTGCAACAGCTTCCCGACGGGGCGGCCCTGCACTTGGCCAATAGCATGGCCGTGCGCTATGCCAATATCTTGGGCCTACCTGCGGGCCGCTCGGTAGAGGTATTTGCCAACCGGGGCACCAGTGGTATTGATGGTTGCACCAGCACAGCGGTGGGCGCGGCTCTGGCCCAGCCTAATAGGCCCGTAGTGCTGCTCACTGGTGATGTGGCGTTTTTTTACGACCGAAACGCGTTCTGGCATAATTACCCCACGCCTAATCTGAAGGTACTTCTGCTGAATAATCACGCGGGCGGCATTTTCCGGCTTATTGACGGGCCCCGGCAGCAGCCGGAGCTGGAGGAGTTTTTTGAAACCCGCCAGCCCCTCACGGCCGAGAATACCGCCCGGGATTTTAAGCTGCGCTACCTGCCCGTTTCCACATTTGCTGAACTAGAGTCGGCGCTACCGGTTTTCTTTGCAGCGGAATCCGGCGCGGCCCTGCTCGAAATAACCACCGACAGCCCCACCAACGCCGAGTTCTTTGAGCACTACCGCGCGGCGGTACGTTCATCATTTTCTAATTCACCAAGGTAACTGCCCCTCTCATGGCCGAACAACTTACCTGGACTCCCATCAAGGAGTTCCGCGAAATTCTTTTCACGCAGGCTGGCGGTATCGCCAAAATCAGCATCAACCGCCCGCAAGTGCACAACGCCTTCACGCCCCTCACGGTGCAGGAGATGATTGAGGCCATGGATATCTGCCGCAACCGCACCGATATCGGCGTTATCATCCTCACCGGCGAGGGTGGCAAAGCCTTCTGCTCGGGCGGCGACCAGAGCGTGCGGGGCCACGGCGGCTACGTGGGCGAAGACACCGTGCCTCGCCTGAACGTGCTGGACCTGCAAAAGATGATCCGCTCCATTCCCAAGCCCGTGGTAGCCATGGTGGCCGGCTGGGCCATTGGGGGCGGCCACGTGCTGCACGTAGTCTGCGACCTGAGCATTGCCGCCGATAACGCCCGCTTCGGGCAGACCGGGCCCAACGTGGGCTCGTTTGATGGTGGGTTTGGCGCTTCTTACCTGGCCCGCGTGGTAGGCCAGAAGAAGGCCCGCGAAATCTGGTTCCTCTGCGACCAGTACGACGCCCAGGAGGCCCTCGACATGGGCCTGGTAAACAAGGTAGCTCCCTTGGATAAGCTGGAGGAAACCACGGTGGCCTGGTGCCACAAAATCCTGGAGAAAAGCCCCCTGGCTCTGCGCATGCTCAAATCCAGCTTCAACGCCGAGCTGGACGGCCAGGCCGGTATTCAGGAGCTGGCCGGCAACGCTACCCTGCTCTACTACCTCTCCGAGGAAGCCAAAGAAGGTAAAAACGCCTTCATTGAGAAGCGCAAGCCCGATTTCTCGAAGTACCCCAAGTTCCCGTAACCACCCCAATAGCCGCAAAAAAGGCCCGTGCTACCTGCACGGGCCTTTTTGCGTTGATTCTATTCTGGGAATACACTGTGTATAGATCAGCCCATGTATTGTACTATCACGTTGGCTAACAGTATTATAAATGCCTTGACTTATCCATGAAACCATTTCCCACATTGAAAAAAAGAACTATATCGGGAAACGCTTGCCTGAACGCGGCAATTTTCAGAGGTTATGGCGTATGGATGTGCTGGGGCTTCTCGCTTAGCAGGCCTTTACGGGGTTCAGTACCTTTGATTTGCTGTTTTTTACTATGGATATCCTACAACGCCATTGCGTTTCCACGTACGGGCATGGAACGCAGCCGCTGGTATTCGCGCACGGATTCGGCACTGATCAACACAGCTGGAATTACGTGGCCCCGGCCTTCGCCTCGAAATACCAGATAGTGCTTTTCGACCTGATGGGGGCCGGCAACTCCGATTCCTCGGCCTACGATTTTGCCCGCTATGGCACACTGGATGGCCACGTAACTGATTTGATAGCCTTGTTGCGGGCTCTGAACCTACCTAAGGTGGTGTATGTGGGTCACTCCGTGAGCGGCATGATTGGTATTCTGGCCGCTATTCGGGAGCCGGAGCTGTTTGAGCGCCTGGTGCTGCTGGCCGCCTCGCCCTGCTACATAAATGATGGAGAGTATGCCGGTGGGTTTGACCCAAGTGATTTAGAGGAGCTGCTGGGCTTTCTGGACCGGGACTACCGCGCCTGGACGCGGGCCATTGTGCCCTCCCTGATTGGCGGGGACATGCGGCCGGAGTTGCTGGATGAGCTGCTCACCAGCTTTATGCAGGTTGACCCCGCCATTGCCCGGCAGTTTGCCTACGCCACCTTTCTCTCCGATTACCGCTCGGCCCTGCCTTCTATGCAGGTACCCACCCTCATTGTGCAGTGCGCCCAGGATACCGTGGCCCCGGCGGTGGTGGGAGAATACCTGCATTCCAACCTAGCCGGCAGCACGCTGAAAATTCTGAATACCGAGGGCCATTACCCGCACCTGAATGCTCCCGTAGCAACCATTGCCGCTCTAGACCATTATTTGCGTACGGCTTGAGAGAAGGGCCAGCAGTTGAGCTCCCGGTGGCCGGCCATTGAAGGCTTTTGCCTCACTTGCTGCACTCGGCGCAGTTGCCGTGCATGTTCTGGTAATGTACCTTGCACCTACCGCTACCAACCATGCCTGCACCATTGCCTCCGATGAAGCTTACTTACGTGCCCCTGCTACTAACTCTGCTCTTGGGAGCTGCTGCTCACGCCCAGACTACGCCTGCCGCCGCTGCTAAACAAACGGGCAGCCCCTCTACTCCTAACCCTGGGCAGTCGGTTCAGGTAGTTGAGGCTTCCTGTGGGCAGTGCCGCCTGGGCCTGCCCGGCAAAAGCTGCGACCTAGCCGTACGCATCAATGGCCAAGCCTACTTCGTGGATGGCACCAACATCGACTCCCACGGCGACGCCCATGCCAAGGACGGCTTCTGCCAGGCCATTCGCCAGGCGGAGGTGCAGGGCGAAGTGGTGAATAACCGTTTTGTAGCCACCTATTTCCGGGTGCTACCCAAGCCGGATCCGGCTAAGTAGCGGCCTTGTTGTTCTTCTGGCAGACAGTTCTGCCGCAGAAAGAGTGGCCTCCCTGGGCTACTCTTTTTACTTTTTAGCGTAGAATCAACGCCTACCTATCGGCCTGACCTGGTGGCAGCATCCTGGCCGGGCATTCGTATTTCCTTTCCTTATCCTCTAGCCAATCCCTCGTATGAAGCGCGTTATCGGGTTTCTCCTGGACCTGACCCCAGCCCGGCGCCAGGCAGCAGCCCTCGAAAAAGCAAACTTGCGGATATATGGGGCCCGCAGCCTGGATTTCTATGACCTCACCAAGCCTACCAAGGTCCTGAGCGCGGTGCAAATCAGAGGAATGGCCGGGGGGCTGCCGCTGTTTTACTGGTCCGATGTGCCCATTGCCCTGCTGGCCCAGCTCAAGCCCGGTGAGCTTGCGGAGCGCAAAGAGTCGATGGAGGAATGGTGGGGTATTGCCAACGCGGAGCAGGCACTGGATATTCTGAACTGGCTGCAACGGGAAGGCCACCGCCAGAAATTCAAAGCCCAGCTCAAACACCAGTCCTTGCACTGGCGCCGGCAGTTTGCGGCGCACCCGCTGCCGGCAGTCCGGAGTGTTGAAAATATTGCTGCTTGGGATTACGTGCGCTCCGCATGCGTGGCCCGCTGGTGCCACGATTACGGGTACCTCTCGTGGGAGCAAGTGTGGCCCTTCATTGACGTGGCCACCCGCCGGGCCCTGCGCGACTTTACCTCCTGGGAAAGCTTTGCCGCAAGCTTTCTGGCGGGCCGTCTTATGTGGTCACCCGAAAGCGACTCGCACGCGGAGCTGGCCGAAATAGTGGCGTACCTGGTGAAGTCGCCGGACAGCCCGTGGCAGTACGTGGCCTGGCACGATTATCCGGCCCCGGCCACTCCGTAAGCCAGCCGTTGCCGATAGGGACGCCGGGCACCCTGGATACTAGAATATGGAGCCGTAGGCCTCGCAGCCGGCGCACCACCCGAAGAAGTTACGCAGCCGCTCACTTTTGGCTTGTTTCTTCAGCTGTTTTCGGGCGCGCCGGGCCGCGGCAGTGACAGAGTCCTGAACCGGAGCGGATACCTCGCTCTTGAGCGTGAGGTAGCGCCGGAACACAAACGTTCTGACCAGAACAAACGGACTGGATACGGTGGTATGCATGGCGGCTGACGGTTGGTGACGTAGGTAATATACCATTTTAACTACCTCAAAGTCAAGGCGCAGGCTGATATGTTTACTCCGAGGCAGGATTTTCGTACGCACAAGTGGTTCTAGCGGCATCTATCTTGCCGCGCCTTTACCAACTTCCCGTATGACTTCCGATACCGCACTACTCCCCGACTCCCTGTTGCTTAATGGCCGCGAATTTCGCTACCAGGATATTCAGCAATACCCGGCCCGCGCCCCCCAGGAGCTAAACGGGTACGAGGCGCGGGTACTGGATTTTGTGCGGCAGTGGCTGAACGGAGCCCAGGAGTTTGGGCTGCGCACCTCGGGCTCCACGGGCCAGCCCCAACTGATTCAAATGAAGCGGCGGCAGCTGGAAGCCTCGGCCCGCCGCACCGGCGACTACTTTGACCTGGGCCCCGGCGACCGGATGCTGGTGTGCTTAAACTGCGAGTTTGTGGGCGGGCTGATGATGCTGGTGCGCGGCCTGGAACGGCGCATGCACCTGACCATTGTAGAGCCCCACGCCGACCCGTTTGCCTTGGTGCCGGCGGCGGCTGAGTTTGATTTTACTTCCTTCGTGCCTCTGCAGCTGCGGGCCGTGCTGGCGGCCGGGCAGGCCTCGCGCCTCAACCGCCTTAAGGGCATTCTGGTAGGCGGCGCGGCCGTGGAGAAAAGTCTAGAGAAAGAAATTCAACAGTTGCGGGTGCCGGTATATGTTACCTATGGTATGACGGAAACGGCCTCCCACATAGCTTTGCGCCGCCTCAACGGCCCCGATGTGCAGCCCAGCTACCGCGTGCTGCCGGGCATTGAGGTGAGCCAGGATACGCGCGGCTGCCTCACGGTACGCGCCGATGTAACCGAAAACCACTTGGTTACCACCAACGACCGGATTGCCCTGGCTCCGGATGGCCGCAGCTTCGAGTGGCTGGGCCGCGCCGACTTCGTCATCAATACCGGGGGAGTGAAAGTGCAGGCCGAGAAGGTGGAGCAGGTGCTGGAAGTGGCCCTGACGGAGCTGAACCTGGGCCGACGTGCCTTTGTGGCCGGCCGGCCCGATAAGCGCCTGGGTGAGCAGGTAACCGCTTTCCTGGAAGGCCCGAAGCTGGCAGCAGCTCAGCAGGAGCACCTGTTGCAGCTGCTCCGCCAACGCCTTGACAAGTATGAAGTACCGCGGGAGCTGGTGGCGGTACCCGAGTTTCGTACCACTGCCTCAGGCAAACTAGACCGCCTGAGCACACTCCGCACAGTAAAGTAGACGCGCGCACGCAGCTACCTCTATCCTCTTTTCAGCCCTTTTTGGGTGAATAAGGGCTCGTGCCCGCGTACTACTTTGATGAAGTCGCCGAGGAAAAGCTTGACCCGGCCGAAAAAGATGTAGCCGCTGATTTGGTCTTCGGGTAGTGAGCCCGAGGCAAACACCTGCCGGTAGCCGGTACCGGCCCCCAGCCCCACCCACCGGAAAATGCGGTAGTGCGCAGCCACGGAGGGCTCCACCAGATACAGAATCTGGTTGTTAGTGCGCTCCACTCCCCCATCGGGAAAGGTGTATTTGGTGTAGTAGTTGCCAACGCCCACCTGCAGCGGCAGGCTCAGCTCCCAGCGCGGGTTGCCAATGAAAACGTACTCCCCGTAGCCTGCCACGTAGCGGAAGCGCACTTCGTCGCGGGTACCGGCGGGGGTGCCTACCGGCTGGGGCACGCGGGTGGGCACGCCACCCGAGAGGCGGTATATACCCAGGCCCGCTCGCCAGCGCCCGCGCCACTCAATTCCGCCCTTCACCCCGTTAATGCCCACCACTTTCCCGTTCAGAATGGAAAAGCGCTGGTCGAACTGAAATACGGCCCGGCGGTGCGACTGGCGCACGAACGTACTGTCATCTGCCCCCGGGGCGGAACCACCAACCAGGGGCCGGGCCCAGGCTGAACCGCCAGCCAGAGCCAAGGCAGCCCCGAGTAATACGCTACGCAAACAAGCATCTTCCACAGCGCAAAGGTACGACGGAGCGCCGCAGGAGTTACCGGTTCGCCCCAGCCCTATTCCGGTTCACCCCCAGCCACGCGCAGTTCACCCAGAATCAGGGGGATGATACGGAAGCTTTGCTGCATGTTTACAGCATCAAACCAACCACGCGGCGCATGGCTTTCACTCCCGATTTTCTGTTTTCCCTGGCTAACCCGCTGGCTATGCTAGGCTGGGCCCTGTTGGTGCTGGCTCCGCGCTGGCGCTTCACCCAAAAGCTGGTGCTCAGTGGGGCTCTGCCGCTGGTGCTGGCCGGTAGCTACGCGCTGCTCATTGGGAGCCATTATCTGGGGCCTCACGCCCAGGAAGGTGGGTTTAGCTCTCTGGCCGAAGTAGACGCGCTATTCCGCAACCCCTGGGCCCTACTGGCGGGTTGGGTGCATTATCTGTGCTTTGATCTGTGCCTGGGCATTTGGGAAAGCCTGGATGCCCGCCGCCGTGGGGTGCCCCACTTGCTGCTGGTGCCCTGCCTGGTTTTTACATTTCTGCTGGGGCCGGTGGGCCTGCTGCTGTACGCGGTGGCACGGCGCTTTTGGGGTCGTTCGGAGTTGATTTCTCACGCTTAATCTCGCTGGTTATGTCTACTGCCCTACCTCTGCCTACCAATTCGCTGGCCCTGCACCCAATTAGCACCTGGCTACGGACGCTGCACCGTGCAAACCCGGTATTGAGCGTTGCCGGCTGGCTGCATGTTCTGCTGTTTGGCGTGGCCCTGGTGCTGTTGCCTCTGGATGTGCGCGTGGTAACGGGCACACCCGTGTGGCTGAAGCCGCTCAAATTCTCCTTGTCCGTGTTAGCTTACGCCTGGACGCTGGGCTGGCTGCTGGCCGCTCTACCTCCCGTAGCCCAACGGGCCGTGCGCCGCATCAGTTGGGGCGTGGCCGCGAGTATGGTGGTCGAAATTGGCTGTGTTTTTCTGCAGGCGGCCCGGGGCACCACCTCCCACTACAATGTGGCCTCCGTCTTCGACATCGTGGTGTTTCAGTTGATGGGCGTATTTATTGCGGCGAATACCGTGCTTACCCTGGCGGCCCTGTACTTGGTGTGGCGGCATCGGCCCCAGGGCCCGGCCGGCTACGTATGGGGCATCCGGCTGGGACTGCTGGTGTTTCTGGTAGGCTCAGTGCTGGGCGGCGTCATGATTGGCCTGAACCGCCACACCGTGGGCGCCCCCGATGGTGGCCCCGGCCTGCCGGGCCTGGGCTGGAGCACCCGCGCCGGCGACCTGCGCATTGCCCATTTCCTGGGTATGCACGCCTTGCAAGCCTTGCCGCTACTGGGCTGGTGGCTAAGCCGCCGCATTCCGTCAAGGGCCACCCTGCTCACCTGGCTGGGGGCCACCCTCTACGCTGGTGCGGTAGCGCTGCTTTTCATCGGAGCCATGCAGGGCCAGCCGCTGTTGGCGCGCTAAATACCGGCTGCCGGTTACTTCAGGTGGGCAAACTTGCGCCTGATGACCTCCTGCACGGGCACGTTCTCAATCTTACTTTCCAGCCAGGAAATGATGTCAAGGTAGAGGAAGGGCCGCCGCTCGTAGGGGTCTTCGGCAATGGTAGTCAGCTCGTTTTTCAGCTTGATAAAGGCCTCCTTGAGCTGGGAGGGAGCCACGTTGCCCAGGTTGCGCAGAAACCGGAAAATGGCTTCCTGCATCTGCTGCTGGTCGTTCATTTTGCCCAAAAACCGATATACGGAGCGGATCTGATATTCCAGGGCTTCGTCGCGGCCGGCCTCGTAGTGGGCAATCAGGTTGAGGATACGGGCAAAGCACTGAATATCCTCGCGCAGGGTAGCTTCTTTGAAGTAGATGACTTTTTCCAGGTATTCAATGGCCTTGTTAGGCTGCCCGCTGCCGAAATACAGGCTGGCAATTTTGTAGTAGAACACCAGGCGGCGGTGCGAATCCAGCTGCATGCGGAACCGCTCCAGGTTTTCCAGCAGCTCGGGAATCAACTGTAGGCCGGCCGTAAACTCGCCGCGCATGAAGTAGCCGTTGAGCCGGTTGGTGTAGATGTAGAGAAATAGTAGGGCGTCGATGTTGGGGTTGCTGCGCCGGTCGGGGTCGGCGGCATAGGCTTCCAACTGGCCCAACACCTCCTCAAATCGACTGTAATACAGCATGTTGTAGGTGGTTACCAGCACATTATGCACCCCTTTTATGTAGAGCATGGGCTGCTGCTCACACATCAAGTCGTTATGCGCAAACAAATCCACCCACTTTTGGGCGTAGCGGTAGCACTGCCGGAAGTTTTGGGTGATGGTGTAGTACCACACGTGCGCCTGGTAGAAGTACAGCTGCTCAAAAAAGCTGGCCTGGCGCGGGTCCAGCTCCGGTAAATCCTGGCGGAAATAGGCGGTTATCTTCTCGTAGTCCTGCTGGTTGCGGGTGTGCCCGATGTTCAGGTAGCGCCCGTACATGCGCAACGCCAGGTTCGACAGCTCATGCTCCCGCCCAATGTGCTGCACCGTATCGGTAGCCTCGTCGGAAAGCTGCCGGGCCCGCCCCCGAATGCTGCGCGTGATGTACTGGCCTTCAATCAGCTTCTCGAAATCCAGGGCTAGTAGCACAATATGGCGCAGCTCCGCCTGGAGCGCCACGGCCTTCACTTTCTCCAGCATCCGCAGACTGTGCTGATAGAGGCCCCGGTTGTAGAGCACCCGCGCGTAATCAAGCTGCTCGTGCAGTTGAATATCGAGGTTGTGGCCGGCGTGGTACATGCGCAAACTAGCCAGCAGCTGCTTGTACAAGTTAGCCTTGAGGTTGGCCATTTGCACTTTTTTGATGGCTGGCACCTGCGCCAGCACCCGCTCCTCGTCGTAGCGTTCCTGCCCATCAAGAGCGTCGAAAAGCTGCAGAAACTTTAGCCCATCAGTAGAGCCCTGGCGATTGGCGAACAGGCGGAAGTGCCGCTTTTCGGTGCGGGTCAGGGATTTTATCAGCTGAAAAACCGGGTCGGTGCTTTCGTTGGGCATTGTACGTTTTCAAAAATCAACTACTTGACAATATGATACTTACTAACAAAATATCATTTTTTAGAAATAGTAAGACGCATAGAAAGAAGTTTTAGGCGGCTATACCTGGGCTAGTACTTCGCAACTGTATTTCAGCCCAAAGATGCTATGTCAGCGCACTTCTCCACTTCCCTGGCCACACTATTTTCTGCATTTGTCGGGGCCGGCTGGCGGGCCACCCTGCTCACGGCGGCTCCGGCCGGCCCGGCCGTAGTGGGCTCCTACGCCCTGCTCCGAATAGAATCAAACCAAGGCCCGCAGGTTGCACGGCCCAGCTCACCGGCTTTTCCCTTTCTGCTCCGCTAAACCGCCGCGGCCCCAATCTGCCCGGTTGCGTGCCGCCTTCCGCTCATGTACTACTCCCCCGATACCGTTGCCTTCCTGGATGGCGAATTTGTTCCGGCCGCCCAGGCTACCTGCGGCGTGTATGCCCAGTCGCTGCACTATGGCTACGCCGTGTTTGAAGGCATCCGGGCGTACAGCACGCCCGCCGGCACCCGCATTTTCAAGGCCGAGGAGCACTTCGAACGGCTACATTATTCCTGCCGGGTTATTGGCCTGCCGCTGGCGTACTCGGTGGAGGAGCTCACCCGCATCAGCTACGAGGTGCTGGAGCGCAACGGCCTGACGGACGCATACATCCGGCCGCTGGTGTTTGCCGGCGCGCCTAACATGAGCCTGAAGGCGGCCAGCACCAGCAACGTGCTGGTGGCCGTGTGGGAATGGGGCAAGTACCTCGGCGACCAAAGCCTGCGCCTCACCGTGTCGCCCTACGAGCGGCCCAACCCCAAAGCCGTGCCCATCGAGGCCAAGGTGGCGGGGCACTACGTCAACTCCATCATTGCCAGCACTGAGGCCAAAAGCCGGGGCTACGACGAGGCCCTGCTGCTGGACATGCACGGCAACGTGGCGGAGGGGCCGGGGGCCAACTTCTTTTTTGAGCGCCAGGGCGAGCTGGTCACGCCCCCGGCCGGCAGCATCCTGCGCGGCATCACCCGCAACACCATCATCGACCTGGCCCGCGAAGCCGGCATCACCGTCACGGAGCGGTTTTTCGGCCCCGAGGAACTGCGTACCGCCGAAGCTGCCTTCATGACGGGCACCGCCGCCGAAGTTATCGGCATTGCCTCCGTGGATGAGGTGACGTTTGAGCGGCCCTTCCAGCAAACCATCGGCGGGATGCTGGCCCAGCACTACCAGGCGCTGGTCACGGGACAGTCAGTAGGCGTTGCACTGTAGAGACACGACACTTCGCGTCTCGGCGTCAGAACAACCACTGCTGCACGATATCCACAGCCAACACCCTCAACGTCAGCAACGACGAAACGCGAAATGTCGCGTCTCTACAACCGCCACCCCCGGCGGCCTACCCCGCTAATTATCAGGCTCCCCCTCTCTGAAGGAGAGGGGGCCGGGGGGTGAGGCACCCCGCCTGAACGAAGCGGTAGAGATGCTTCGCGGGGCTCAGTATGACGTGCTGTAAACATTTAGCACATTTTCCACATCAGCACATTCCGCACATTCCCACACATGGTCCTCAACAAATACAGCCGCATTTACACCCAGGATGACAGTCTGCCGGCCTCGCAGGCCATGCTGATTGGCTCCGGCATTGCGGAGGCCGATTTGCGCAAGCCATTCGTGGGCATTTGCTCCACAGGCTTCGAGGGCAATACCTGCAACATGCACCTCAACCAGCTGGCCGACGCGGTGAAGCAGGGCGTGCAGGAGCAGGATTTGGTGGGGCTGCGCTTCAACACCATTGGCATCTCCGACGGCATCACCAACGGCACGCCGGGCATGCGCTACTCGCTGGTGTCCCGGGAAATCATTGCCGATTCCATTGAGGCCATGGCCGGGGCCCACAACTACGACGCCCTGGCCTGCGTGGTGGGCTGCGACAAAAACATGCCTGGGGCCCTCATTGCCATGGCCCGCCTCAACCGCCCCAGCCTGATGGTGTACGGCGGCACCATCCGGGGCGGCACGTTCAAGGGGCAGCAGCTCAACATTGTGTCGTGCTTTGAGGCCTACGGGCAGAAACTGCAGGGCCGGATTTCGGACGAGGACTACCGCGGCATCATCCGCAACGCCTGCCCGGGCCCGGGAGCCTGCGGGGGCATGTACACGGCCAACACCCTGGCCGCCGCCATCGAAACGCTGGGTCTGAGCGTGCCCTACTCCTCATCAGCTCCTGCCGAAAGTGCCGAGAAGCAGCAGGAATGTCGCAGCACCGGCGCCTACCTGCGCCGCCTGCTGGAACTGGACCTCAAACCCCGCGACATTCTGGTGCGCGAGGCCTTCGAAAACGCCATGGTGGTGACCACCGTGCTGGGCGGCTCCACCAACGCCGTGCTCCACCTCATGGCCATTGCCCACGCCGCCGGCGTCCGGCTCACGCTCGAAGACTTCCAGGCCGTGAGCGACCGGACGCCGGTGCTGGCCGACCTCAAGCCCAGCGGCAAATACCTGATGGAAGACCTCTCACAGCGGGGCGGGGTGCCGGCCGTGCTCAAAACCCTGCTCAACGCCGGCCTGCTCCACGGGGATTTGCTGACCGTGACGGGCCGCACCCTGGCCGAAAACCTGGCCGACGTAGCCCCGCTGGGCCCCGAGCAGGACATTCTGCGCCCCGCCAATAACCCCATCAAGCCCGACGGCCACATTCAGATTCTGTACGGCAACCTGGCTCCCCGGGGCGCGGTGGCCAAGATTACCGGTAAGGAAGGCACCCGCTTCGCCGGCCCGGCCATTGTGTTCGACTCGGAAGAGGAGCTGAACGAGGGCATTGTGCAGGGCCTGATTCAGCCGGGCCACGTCGTCGTCATCCGGTACGTGGGGCCCAAGGGCGGGCCGGGCATGCCCGAGATGCTCAAGCCCACCTCGGCCATCATCGGGGCCGGGCTGGGCGACAAGGTGGCCCTGCTCACCGACGGCCGCTTTTCGGGCGGTACTCACGGCTTCGTTATCGGCCACGTGAGCCCCGAGGCCTACGACGGCGGCCCGCTGGCCCTGGTGGAAAACGACGACTGGATTACGCTGGACGCCGCCGCCAACACCATGGACGTGGCCCTGAGCGACGAGCAGCTGGCCCTGCGCCGCCAGCAGTGGCAGCAACCCGCGCCCCCGGTTAGCCAGGGCGTGCTGCTGAAATACATCCGCACCGTGAGCGACGCCAGCCACGGCTGCATCACCGACTTAGCCGACCACCGCCATGTTCCCGAATCCGCAGCTTCAGTCCGCGCCAGCCTCGCCTGAGGCCCTGGCCGCCCCACAGGTATCCGGGGCCGTGGCCCTGTTGCAGGGCCTGGTGGCCGAGGGCGTGGACACGATTTTCGGCTACCCCGGCGGGGCCATCATCCCCATTTACGATGCCCTGTACGATTTTCAGGAGCAGCTCAACCACGTGCTGGTGCGCCACGAGCAGGGGGGGATTCACGCCGCCCAGGGCTACGCCCGGGCCTCGGGGCGGGTGGGCGTGGTGTTTGCCACCAGCGGCCCCGGGGCCACCAACCTAGTCACCGGTCTGGCCGATGCCCAGATTGACTCCACCCCGCTGGTGTGCATCACGGGGCAGGTATTCGCGCATCTGCTGGGCACCGATGCCTTCCAGGAAACCGACATTCTGAACATCACCACGCCCGTTACCAAGTGGAACCACCAGATAACGGACGCCCGGGATATTCCGGCCGCGCTGGCCAAAGCCTTCTACATTGCCCGCAGCGGCCGGCCCGGCCCGGTCCTGCTCGACATCACCAAAAACGCTCAGCTGCAGCTGTTCGAGCACGCCGGCTACGCGCCCTGCACCCACATCCGAAGCTACCGGCCCCGGCCCGTGGTGCGCCCCGAGTACGTGCAGCGCGCCGCCGAGCTTATCAACCAGGCCCAGCGCCCGTTGGTACTCTGGGGCCAGGGTGTACTGCTGGGCCAGGCCGAAGCCGAGTTCCGGGAATTCATCGAGAAAAGCGGCATTCCGGCGGCCTGGACGATTCTGGGGGCCGGGGCGCTGCCCACCGGCCACCCGCTGAACGTGGGCATGCTGGGCATGCACGGCAACTACGGCCCCAACGTCCTCACCAACGAATGCGACGTGCTCGTGGCCATCGGCATGCGCTTCGACGACCGGGTAACGGGCCGCCTCGACAAATACGCCCGCCAGGCCCAGGTGATTCACCTCGACATCGACCCCACTGAAATCGACAAAAACGTGACGGCCACCGTGCCGGTGTGGGGCGACTGCAAGGAAACCCTGCCCCTGCTCACGCAGCTAATAGAAGCCCGTCAGCACCCAGAGTGGCACCAACGCTTCCGCGACCATGACGCCGAGGAAGTGGCCGCTGTGATTCAGGACGAGCTGTTCCCGACTCAGGACGAGCTGACCATGGGCGAGGTGATTCACCAACTCAATGAGCTGACCCAGGGCGAGGCCATCATTGTGACGGACGTGGGCCAGCACCAGATGGTGGCCTGCCGCTACGCCCGCCTCAACCACCCGCGCCTGAGCATTACCAGCGGCGGCCTAGGCACCATGGGCTTTGCCTTGCCGGCCGCCATCGGGGCCAAGTACGGTGCGCCGCACCGCACGGTGGTGGCCGTCATCGGCGACGGGGGCATTCAGATGACGATTCAGGAGCTGGGCACCATCATGCAAACCGGCATCGAGGTGAAGATTCTGCTGCTCAACAACCAGTTTCTGGGCATGGTGCGCCAGTGGCAGGAGATGTTCCACGAGCGGCGCTACTCCGCCGTAGAAATTGCCAGCCCCGATTACGTGACGGTAGCCAACGGCTACGGTATTGCCGCCCGCCGCGTAGAGCACCGCCCCGACCTCCAACCCGCCCTCCGCCAGCTGCTGGAACATCCCGGCTCTTTCCTGCTGGAAGTGCGCGTGACCCGCGAAAACAACATCTTCCCGATGGTCCCCCAGGGCTGCGGCGTGGGCGAAATCCGGCTGAAATAGAACGGCTGTAGAGACGCAACATTTTGCGTCTCGTCGTTGAACGACCGGAGGGCAGTTTGGACACACAACGTCAGCCGGAGGTCGGGTTAGACACTCAACATCAGCAACGAGGAGACGCAAAATATTGCGTCTCTACACCACACGACGGCCATGCATCAGCAACCCTCCAACCGACAAGAATACAACATCACGGCGTACACCGAGAACCAGGTGGGACTGCTCAACCGGCTGGCCATCATCTTCTCCCGGCGCAAAATCAACATCGAGAGCCTGAACACCTCGCCCTCGGAGATTGAGGGGATTCACCGCTTCAACATCGTGGTGCACGAGTCGGAGGAGGTGGTGCGCAAGATTGCCCGCCAGATGGAAAAGCAGGTGGAGGTGCTGAAAGTGTACTTCAACCCCAACGAGGAAGTCATCTGGCAGGAAATGGCCCTCTACAAGGTGCCCACCGACGTCATTGCCGAGCGGGCCGTGGTGGAGCGGCTGCTGCGGGAGCACGGGGCCCGCGTGGTAGTAATTCGCAAGGACTACACGGTGTTCGAAACCACCGGCCACCGCGAGGAAACCGACAAGCTGCTGGAGGTGCTGCACCCCTACGGCCTCATCGAATTTGTGCGCTCGGCCCGCATTGCCATCATCAAGGACAGCCAGGGCTTTCACCACAAGCTCCGCGAGTTCGAGCGCCAGCAGCCCGGCGAGGAAGTGAGCGAAAACGAGTTCCTCGACCGCCGCGACAAGGTGTTTTCGATGTGACCCCACCAGAACGTCATTCCGAGCAACGCGAGGAATCTCGCGTGCTGACGTTGCAAAGCCGCTCCGTAGCCCAGGGTTTAAATCCTGGGCTAGTGAATCACCCGAACGAAGCGGGAAAGATGCTTCGGCTTCGCTCAGCATGACAGTCCTTTCAGAACTGACAACAAACAACGAACAACTACCAACTAATAACCCCCAACCATCATGGCAACCATCAACTTTGGCGGCGTAGAAGAACACGTTGTAACCCGCGAGGAATTTCCGCTGGAAAAGGCCCGCACCATTCTGCAAAGCGAGACGATTGCCGTGCTGGGCTACGGCGTGCAGGGTCCCGGCCAGGCCCTGAACCTGCGCGACAACGGCTTCCGCGTGATTGTGGGGCAGCGGCCCGATTCGGCTTCGTGGCGCAAGGCCGAGGCTGATGGCTGGGTGGCCGGCGAAACGCTGTTCGGGCTGGAAGAAGCCGCCAAGCGGGGTACCATCCTGGCCAACCTCCTCTCCGATGCCGGCCAGATTGCCGTGTGGCCCACGCTCAAACCCCACCTCACGGCCGGCAAAACCCTGTACTTCTCCCACGGCTTCGGCATCACCTTCAACGACCAGACGGGCATCATCCCGCCCGCCGACGTGGACGTGGTGCTGGTAGCGCCCAAGGGCAGCGGCACCAGTCTGCGCCGGCTGTTTGTGGCCGGGGGCGGATTGAACTCGTCGTTTGCCGTGTACCAGGATGCCACCGGCCACGCCTACGAGAAGGCCGTGGCCCTGGGCATCGGCGTAGGCTCGGGCTACCTGTTCGAAACCGATTTCCGCAAGGAAGTGTACTCCGACCTTACCGGCGAGCGAGGCGTGCTGATGGGGGCTTTGGCCGGCATCATCGAGGCCCAGTACCAGGTGCTGCGCCAGCGCGGCCACTCGCCCTCCGAGGCCTTCAACGAAACCGTGGAAGAACTCACCCAGAGCCTAGTGCCGCTGGTGGGCGAAAACGGCATGGACTGGATGTTCAGCAACTGCTCCGTCACGGCCCAGCGCGGCGCCCTCGACTGGAAAGGCCGCTTCCGCGAAGCTACCCTGCCCGTACTCAACGAGCTGTACGACAGCGTAGCCTCGGGTCAGGAAGCCGCCCGCACCATCCAGCGCGGCTCCACGCCCGGCTACCGTCAGGAGCTGGAAGCCGAACTAAAAGAAGTGCGCGACTCGGAGCTTTGGCAAACCGGTGCCACCGTGCGCGAGCTGCGCTCCAGAGCCACCGAAAAAGTAGAACAGGAAGAACCATACGCCCTCACCGCCAACGGCAACTAAGCACAACCCAGTAGCGCGCAGCTCCGCTTCGCGCACGAGCGAAGCGAGTATCCCGGTACCGCTCCTTCCGCGGGGAACTCGCCTGCGGCTCGTGCGCGAAGCGGAGCTGCGCGCTACGTTTTCACCCTCTGCATGAATTCTGCCCAACCCGCCACCCTCACCCCTGCCCTACCGCTGCCCCTCGTGGAGCAGGCAGCCCGCACGCTGCAGGGCGTCATCAGTCCCACGCTGTTGCAGCACAATCTGGGACTTTCGGCGGCCTACGGGGCCACTATTTATTTGAAGCGGGAGGATTTGCAGGTGGTGCGCTCCTACAAGATCCGGGGGGCGTACAACAAGATGGCGGGGCTGCCGGCTGATGAGGCCACCCGGCCGGTGGTGTGCGCCTCGGCCGGCAACCACGCCCAGGGCGTGGCCTACGCCTGCCAGCTGCTGGGGCGGCAGGGTTACATCTTCATGCCCGCCGCCACCCCCGCCCAGAAGGTGGACAAAGTGCGCCTGTTCGGGCGCGACCAGGTGGAGATTGTGCTGACCGGGGCCACGTTCGATGATTCGTCGAGGGCGGCGCAGGAGTTTTGCCAGCAGCGCCAGGGCGTGTACGTGCACCCGTTTGACGATGCGGCCGTGGTGGCCGGGCAGGCCACCGTGGGCCTGGAAATCCTCCGCGACGCCTCCGCGCCCATCGACTTCGTGTTTATGCCCATCGGGGGCGGCGGATTGGCAGCGGGCGTGAGCAGCGTGTTCCGGCAGCTCAGCCCCGCCACCCGGCTGGTGGGCGTGCAGCCCCTGGGCGCGCCCTCCATGCACCGCGCCATCCAGACGGGGCAGCGGCAGCCGCTGGAGCACATCGAGAGCTTCGTGGATGGGGCGGCGGTGAAGTGCCCGGGTGAGCTGACGTTTGCCATCTGCCGGGAGCTGCTGGATGAAGTGGCGCTGGTGCCCGAGGGCCAGGTGTGCGAGGACCTGTTGCGCATGTACAACGAGGAAGGTATTGTGCTGGAGCCGGCCGGCACGCTCAGTCTCTCGGTGCTGCACCAGTACGCCGCCCAAATCCGGGGCAAAACGGTGGTGTGCATCCTCAGCGGCTCCAACAACGACATCACCCGCATGGAGGACATCAAGGAGCGGGCTCTGCGCCACCAGGGCCGCAAGCACTATTTCCTGGTCACCTTCAACCAGAAGCCCGGGGCCCTGCGCCGCTTTGTGAACCACGTACTGCGCGAGGACGACGACATCATCCAGTTTCAGTACATCAAGAAGAACAACAAGGAAAAAGGCCCCGTTTTCGTCGGCCTGGAAGTGCAGCGCCCCCACGACATAGCCGAAATCCAGCAGCGCATGGTGGCCGAGGGGTTTTCGTACGAGTATTTAAATGGGAAGCAGGATTTTCTGAGTTTGCTGGTGTGAGGTAGAATATAATTGATGTGTTATTGTCTATATTCTGTTTGTTTTTTTTGAATCCGTCTGGCTCCATCACCATCAACATATTTCCACTCTACGACTTTAACTAAAACACCTGATTTTCGGTATACAATTAAGTCTGATGTGCCTCTTCTCTTGATAATGGAGTCACCTACTCGCAAATAAGAATACGAATCACCTGGCAATTCTAGATAGTGACTTTTGCTACGGATAGTTACCCGTACAGAATTACGATTATAGCTATCAATTTTCTGAACATTACCATCTATTTCGGACTGTAAATACTTATCTACGCGAGGCGTACTAACAAATTTTGTGTAAGCAATAACACTTACCACCCCAATCAATATACCAATTGATAAAATAAATGGCCCTCTGCGGTTTTCATCCATTTTCATAATTGCACAAGTGTTAATCGAAAGCCACACATCTTACCCGTAACACCATATTACTACCAGTTTTAATAATATCCAATTATAGAGAAGAGACGCGACACTTCGCGTCTCCCCGTTGCTGACGTTGCTTTGTCTATGCAATGCCGCCCGTTCAACGCCGAGACGCGAAGTATCGCGTCTCTACGGCAGTTGGCCTTTGTAAGCCACTTAGCAACTACACACTATCAATCAGCTACTTACAGCCACATCATCAACTTTTTGAAATAGTAGGCGTGCCGAAAAACGGTTTCGGGGGGCCGGGGCTGGGGGTGTACTTGGGGCTTTCCTTCTGCCACGAAGTCATTGCCCATGTCTACCGAGAAAGTCCACATCTTCGATACTACCCTGCGCGACGGGGAGCAAGTGCCCGGCTGCAAACTGAACCGGGACGAGAAACTGCTCATTGCCCGGCAGTTGGAGCTACTCGGCGTGGACGTGATTGAGGCCGGTTTTCCGGTTTCCAGTCCCGGCGACTTTGCGGCCGTGGCGGCCATTGCGGCCCAAACCCGCGAGGCTACCGTCTGCGGCCTTTCCCGGGCCGTGGAAAACGACATTCGCACGGCGGCCGAGGCCCTGAAAGCGGCCCGATACCCGCGCATTCACACGGGTATTGGCACTTCGGAGTCGCACATTCGGTACAAGCTGCTGAGCACGCCCGAGCAGGTGCTGGAGCGGGCGGTGGCGGCCGTGAAGCTGGCTAAGTCGTTTGTGGAGGACGTGGAGTTTTACGCCGAGGACGCCGGCCGCACCGACAACGAGTTTCTGGCCCGCGTGTGCGAGGCCGCCATCCGGGCCGGGGCCACCGTGCTCAACATCCCCGACACCACCGGCTATTGCCTCCCGGCCGAGTACGGGGCCAAAATCAAGTACCTCGTGGATAACGTGCGCGGCATTGAGCGGGTGCGCCTCTCCACCCACTGCCACAACGATTTGGGCATGGCCACCGCCAACTCCATTGCGGGCGTACTCGGCGGAGCCCGGCAGGTGGAATGCACCATCAACGGCGTGGGCGAGCGGGCCGGCAACACGGCCCTCGAAGAAGCCGTGATGGTACTCCGCCAGCACCCCTACCTCAACTTCAGCACCGGCATCAACACCAAGCTGCTGGCCGAAACTTCGGCTATGGTGTCGCACCTGATGAGCATGCCGGTGCAGCCGAACAAGGCCATTGTGGGCGCCAACGCCTTTGCTCACTCCAGCGGCATTCACCAGGACGGCGTGATTAAGCACCGCGAAACCTACGAAATCATCGACCCGCGCGAGGTGGGCATGCCCGATTCCAGCATTGTGCTCACCGCCCGCTCGGGCCGCGCCGCTTTGGCCTACCGCCTCCAGAAAATCGGCTACGATTTTGACCGCGTGGCCCTCAACAAAGCCTACACCCATTTCCTCGTCCTGGCCGACCGTCAAAAGGAGGTCGTGGACGAGGATTTGCGCGTGATGGTGGAGCAGCAACAACTGGTAACGGCGGGGTGATTCGCCAGCGCAGTAGAACGTCATGCTGAGCGCAGCCGAAGCATCTCTACCGCTTCGTTGAAATGCTATTAGTTAGTCAGAGGTAGAGATGCTTCGGCTGCGCTCAGCATGACGTTCTTTTTATTACTCACCCTCCTACCCTCACACTCTCCTATCCTAACCACCCCCACCCTTCTCTCATGCCTCACACCTTATTCGATAAAATCTGGGATGCGCATGTGGTGCGCGCGGTGGCCGGCGGGCTGTCGGTGTTTTACATTGACAAGCACCTGATTCACGAGGTGACCAGCCCCCAAGCCTTCGACGAGCTGACGGCCCGGGGCCTGACGCTACGCCGCCCCCAGCAGATTCTGGCCACCGCCGACCACAACGTGCCCACCCGGCATCAGGACCAGCCGATTCAGGACCCACTCAGCCGCTCTCAGGTGGATAAGCTCACCGAAAACTGCGCCCGCCACGGCGTGGAACTGTACGGGCTGGGCCACCCATACCAAGGCATTGTGCACGTTATCGGTCCGGAGTTGGGCGTGACGCAGCCGGGCCTTACCATCGTGTGCGGCGACTCCCATACTTCCACCCACGGCGCATTTGGGGCCATTGCGTTTGGCATCGGCACCAGCCAGGTGGCGCAGGTAATGGCCTCGCAGTGTTTGTTGCTGGATAAGCCCCGGCGCATGCGCATTACCGTGGATGGCGAGTTGCAGCCGGGTGTATCGGCCAAGGATGTGATTCTGCACGTTATTGCCCAGCTGGGCACGGGCGGGGCCACGGGCTATTTCGTGGAGTACGCCGGCAGCGCCATCCGGAGCCTGAGCATGGAAGGCCGCATGACGGTGTGCAACATGAGCATCGAAATGGGGGCCCGCGGCGGCCTCATTGCCCCCGATGCCACCACCTTCGCGTACCTGCACGGCCGCCCCTTCGCGCCCCAGGGCGAGGCATGGGACCGGGCGGTGGCCTACTGGCAAACCCTGTTTTCGGACGAGGACGCGCCGTTTGATGCCGAGCACCGCTTCGAGGCTTCGGCCATCCGGCCCATGATAACCTTCGGCACCAACCCCGGCATGGGTATGCCGCTGGCGGCCAGCATTCCGGCCCCGGCTGCCGCGGCCGAAGCGCCGAGCTTTGAAAAGTCGCTGCGGTACATGGGATTTGAGGCGGGTGAGACGCTGCTGGGCAAGGAAATCAGCCACGTATTTATTGGCAGCTGCACCAACTCCCGCATTGAGGATTTGCGCACGGTGGCCGCCTACGTGCGGGGCAAGCGCAAAGCGCCCCACGTGGAGGCCATCATCGTGCCCGGCTCCCAGCAGGTGGCCCGGCAGGCCATTGCCGAGGGCCTCGACCAAGTGCTGGCCGCCGCCGGCTTCGAGCTGCGCGAACCGGGCTGCAGCGCCTGCCTGGCCATGAACGAGGACAAGATTCCGGCCGGCGCCTACTGTGTGTCCACCTCCAACCGCAACTTCGAAGGCCGCCAGGGCCCCGGGGCCCGCACCCTGCTGGCCTCCCCGCTGGTTGCCGCCATTACCGCCGTGGAAGGCCGGTTGGTAGATGTGGCGGAGTATGTGTGAACCAAGCTAGAGCTAGCTCCCCTCCTTGGAAAGGAAGGGTTGGGGGTGGTTGACCCACGCTTAAACGACAACTACTTCTACTTCTTAGCTCTAAAAAATCAACCACCCCCAGCCCCTCCTTTCCAAGGAGGGGAGCTAGTTCTAAACCAGCTTACCAACCCCTCTCTCACCCCACCCACATGGAAAAATTCACTACCCTGCGCTCCGGTGTGGTTCCGTTGCCCATCGAAAACGTGGACACGGACCAAATTATCCCGGCGCGCTTTCTGAAAGCCACTACCCGCGAAGGATTTGGGCAAAACCTGTTTGCCGACTGGCGCTACACTGCCGGCGGGCAGCCCAAGCCGGATTTCGTGCTGAATGATGCGCGTTACCAGGGTCATAAGGTGCTGTTGGCGGGGAAGAATTTCGGGTGCGGCTCCAGCCGGGAACACGCCGCCTGGGCCCTGTACGACGCCGGTTTTCGGGTGGTTATCAGCAGCTATTTCGCCGATATTTTTCGAGGTAACGCCCTTAATACCGGTCTGCTGCCGCTGCAGGTAACGCCCGAAGAACTGCAGGAGCTGTTTGTCCTGGTAGAACAAGACGCGCAGGCCGAGCTGATAGTGGACCTGCCCAGCCAGACGCTGCAGGTGCCGGGCCGCCGGGAGCCGATTCGCTTCGAGCTGGACGCTTACAAAAAGGAATGCCTCATTAACGGCTACGACGACATTGATTTCCTGCTGAGCCAGGAGGACGCAATTACCGCTTTTGAACAACAACGGACATGGGTATTCTAAACAAACGCATTGTGGTATTGCCGGGCGACGGAATCGGGCCGGAGGTATGTGGGGAAGCCGTGCGGGTGCTGCGGGCCGTGGCCGACCGGTTCGGTCACGAGTTTCAGTTCGACTACCACCTGATGGGGGCCTGCGCCATTGAGGCCACCGGCTCACCCCTGCCCGTGCTTACCCTGGACGCCTGCCACCAGGCCGACGCCGTGCTGCTGGGCGCCATCGGCGACCCGAAGTACGACAACGACCCCACCGCCCCGGTGCGCCCCGAACAGGGTCTGCTGCGCCTGCGCAAGGAGCTGGGCCTGTACGCCAACATTCGCCCCATAACGGCCTACGACCAGCTGCTGGAACATTCGCCACTGAAAGCCGAGCGAATTCAGGGGGCCGACATCCTGATTTTTCGGGAGCTGACGGGCGGGGTGTATTTCGGGGAGAAGGGCCGCTTCAACGACGGCAACTCGGCCTACGACAACTGCACCTACTCCCGGGAAGAAATCCTGCGCATTGCGCACCGCGCCTTTCAAGCCGCCGAAACCCGCCGCCATAAGCTCACGCTGGTGGATAAGGCCAACGTGCTGGAAACCTCCCGCCTCTGGCGCGAAACCGTGCAGAGCATTGCCCCCGAGTACCCAAGCGTAGCCCTGGATTTTCTGTTCGTGGATAACGCCGCCATGCAGATTATTCTCAACCCCAAGCAGTTCGACGTAATTCTGACCGAGAACATGTTCGGAGACATCATTTCCGACGAAGCCTCGGTTATTGCCGGCTCTTTGGGCCTGCTGCCCTCGGCCTCAGTGGGTGATACGGCGGCGCTGTTCGAGCCCATCCACGGCTCCTATCCGCAGGCCAAGGGCAAAGGCATTGCCAACCCCATTGCCACCATTTTGTCGGCGGCCATGCTACTGGACCACTTCGGCCTCACGGAGGAAGCCGGCACCGTGCGCGACGCCGTGGAGCACGCCCTCGACCAGCAAGTGGTAACGCCCGAGTTGAACCCCGCCACGCGCTACACCACCGAGCAGGTGGGCAGCTTCATTGCCTACGCCGTGCTGGACATTGCCGACTGCGAGATGCACCGCAACAACATCCGCTTGGGCATGAGCACGATTATTTGAATGGGTGGGCTGCCGTTCCGGTCCGGCGGCTGGAAGCCGTCGGGCCGGTTGCCGCGTGCTGCTGTTGCTACGTTGTCGTTTGGGTGTCAGCTTACATCAACCGGCCCGACGGCTTCCAGCCGCCTGACCGGGTTACCGTTTACAAACACGCACTACTACATATTCCCAGGTGAGAGGGGGAATGTTGGGCGGCCTTTTGGTTAGGGCCGGCCGGCACACTTCCGGGGCTTGGAATGGTTGGCTACTTGACCGGGCAAAGGCTGCCGCAACAGTCGCCGGGCTGGGTGCAGTGGCCGCCGGCAACCGTTTTAGGCCCCGTGAAGCCTCCCGCATCACCTGTTTAGCCTGCACCGGAGAGGGGTGCGAAAGGCCCGGATAGTCGGCTCAGGGAGCCGACTATCCGGGCCTTTTTTGTTGGCTTCGTCTCCCGGTTCACCCGGGCGGCGGGTACGCTTCACCCCGCTGCCCGGGCCGCTTCGCCCCGATTGCGCCCGGAAATATGCCGCCGGAGGCGGATGTTTGAATCAGTTAACGGCCTAACGCCTGATTCTCCCATTCTTCACCGCTACTCCCATGCTCCGCTTTTCCACCTCCGCCTTCCGCGCCCACCTTTTAGCCCTGCTGCTGTTGCTGCTGGCCGGCACCGCCCGCGCCCAGCAGCAACCAATGCTGGCGGCTGGCTCCCGCACCATCCTCACTTCCGACTCGGTGAAACTGTTTGTGCAGGTGGCGGGCCAGGGTACGCCCTGTTTGTTTGTGCACGGAGGCCCTGGGGCAGGTAGCTACTCTTTCGAGAAGCTGGGCGGCAGCCGGCTGGAAGACAAGCTGCAGATGGTGTACCTGGACCAGCGCGGCAGTGGACGCTCGGGCAGTTCCCGCACCAACAACTACTCCATGGCCCGCATGGTGCAGGATATGGAAGAACTGCGCCAGCAATTGGGCCTGCAGAAATGGGTGGTAATGGCCCACTCCTTCGGGGGCACTATTGCCACGGCCTACGCCCAAAAGTACCCCCAGCGGGTGCAGGCCCTGGTTCTTACCAACGCTGTACTGAATCCGGTGGCCTCCCTCGACAGCATGTTGACCTATGGCACCAGCCTGCTGCCAGCCACCGCCCGCCCCACGCCCAGCCTGCCCCAGATGCAGCGGTTTGGTATGGTGATGGGCGCGTTGCAGCAGCAGAAATTAGCCGGTCAACTGCAGTTCTCCCATGATTCCTTGGCCGTCCGTGCCATGCGGGCCAGCCGCGCCGTTCCCGGCAACCCGGAGTTTGCCCAGCAGGTATTCAGCGGCCGGTTGGTTGACTACGGCCAGGACTATGCCCCCGCCACGGCCAAGCTCACTATGCCCACGCTGGTGATTGTGGGACAGGACGACCGCACCACCGGTGCCACGGCCGCTACCTACCGGTTTCCGCGCAAGCAGGTGGTTACGCTGCCGGGCAAGCACAACTCGTTTCTGGAGCAACCCGCGCAGTTCCGGCAGGCAGTGGTTAGCTTCGTGCAGCAGCTTCCCCGCTAGTTTCGTATGTCAGTTACCTCCCAGCGCCCGACCCCGATTTACCTCAACGACAAGTGGTTCCTGTTGCTGGGTATTCCAGTGCTGGGCGCGCTGGTATTGCTGCCCCGTGGCGTGCTGCACGTGCGCTCCTGGCAGGCCCTGCTGGTAGCCTGGGCCTGCTCCACGTTGATTACCGCCATTTTCTGGCTGCTGGGCCGTTCGTTGTGGCGCTACCTGTTCCGGCGGTTTCCACGAGTAGAGCAAACCCGGCAGCGGCTCTGGTGGCTGGCTTTCAGTAACACCAGCATTGCGGCGCTTACTACCCTGGGCATCGGGCAGGTGGCTGCCCGGATGCAAAATGGGCACCTTACCTGGCCCGGATACTGGTTTGAGTTCGGGCTGAACATGGTGCCGACGGTGGTGATTCAGCTGATTTATGAGAGCTGGAATTTCTTTCGGCAGTGGGCCGAAAACCTGCGCCGCACCGAGCAGCTCCAGAGCGCCAGCACCCGTAGTCAGCTGGAAGCCCTGCAAAACCAGCTCGACCCGCACTTCCTGTTCAACTCGCTCAACACCCTGTCGGCCCTCGTTGAGCCCGAGAACGAGGCGGCCCAGGACTTCGTGGAGCAACTCTCCGATGTGTACCGCTACGTGCTGCTGGCCCGCGACCAAACCACCGTGCCGCTGAGCGAGGAGCTAGCCTTCGTGGAAACCTACCTGGCCCTGCACAAAGCCCGTTTCCGCGACAACCTGCAAGTGCAGTGGCAGGTGCCTCCCGTAGCTTTGGCAACTCGCGTAGCCCCGCTCAGCGTGCAGCTGCTGGTGGAAAACGCCCTTAAGCACAACGTAGCTTCCCGGGAGTACCCGCTGGAGCTGCACCTCACCGCCGACCCGGCTACTGGCTACTTCACCGTGCGCAACACCCTGCGCCCCCGCACCGCCGGCCTCGCGCCCGGTACCGGCACCGGCCTGCGCAATGTGCGCCACCGCTACGAGCTGCTGCAAGCCCAGCAGCCCGTAGCGGTGGCGCAGGAAGCGGGTTGGTTTCAGGTGCAGTTGCCGCTGCTCAGTAGTGAGTAAGTATGTCATTCTGAGCGGAGCCGGAGGTTGAGCCGAAGAATCCTTACCACTCCATTCGGTTGTCATTGTAAGTTTACTGGCACAACCTCAGCACGCGAGATTCTTCGGCTTCGCTCAGAATGACGTTCCTGATAACTTCATGCGCCTAACTGCTCCCATGACTGTACTGCTGCTCGAAGATGAATACCCGGCCGCCGAGCGGCTCCAGCGCCTGCTGCGCCAGGCCGCGCCCGAAGCCCAGGTGCTGGCGGTGCTGGATAGCGTGGCCGGGGCGCTGCAGTGGCTGGATACTCACTCCGCTCCCGACCTGATTCTGTCGGATATTCAACTGGCGGATGGGTTGAGTTTGGAGGTATTTGAGCAGACGGTGGTGCGCAGCCCGGTCATCTTTACCACCGCCTACGACGCCTACGCCCTGCGCGCCTTCAAGGCCAACAGCGTGGATTATCTGCTGAAACCGGTGAAATTGGCCGAGCTGACCACCGCCCTCACCAAGCTGCAGGAGTGGCGCACCCCGGCTGCCCCAGCCGCTCAGCCCGATGCCACAGCCCAGCGCCTGGAACGCCTGCTGGATGCATTGCCTCGGACGGAGCGGCAGTATAAAACCCGGTTTCTGGTGCGCAGTGGGGAGCAGCTGCTACCCATAGCCGCCACCCAGGCCGCCTGGTTCCAGAGCCGCCACGAAACCACCACCCTCTGCACCCTTGACGGCCGCCGCCATGTGGTGGAGTACACCCTGGAGCAGCTGGAAAGCCTGCTGGACCCGGCGCAGTTTTTCCGCCTCAACCGTCAGCTCATTGCTCAACTGCCCGCTGTGCAACGCCTGCATCCCCACTTCAACGGCAAGCTGCTGGTAGACCTGCAACCCGCCCCCAGCGAGGAAGTACTGGTGAGTCGGGAAAAAGCCGGGGCCGTGAAAAGCTGGCTGGAAGGCTAGGCTAGTAGAGAAATCAGTGTCCGGAAAAGAACTTCCTCCTCGAAGGGTTTTGAGATGCACGCATTCATGCCGGCGGCCAGATACTGCTGGGCGTCCTCCTCAAAGGCATTGGCGGTGAGGGCCACAATGGGCACCTGGGCCAGCTGTGGGTTGGGCAGAGCCCGGATGACGGCGGTGGCCTCCACCCCGTTCATGCCTGGCAGCTGAATGTCCATGAGCACGGCATCGTAGCGGTGCTGGCTGGCGGCGGCCACTCCTGCCGGGCCATCTTCGGCTTCGTCCAGCTCTACGCCCCATTCCTCCAGCAGCATGCGGGCTACCAGCCGGTTAATGTCGTTGTCTTCTACCAGCAGCACCCGTTTGCCTTGCAGCTGCTGGGTAGCCGCCAACGCGTGCTCCTCCGGAACCGGCAGCAGGTGGCCGGCGCGGGGCAGGGTAAGCTGGAAGGAAAAAGTGCTGCCCTTGCCCAGCTCACTTTGCAGCTGCAGTTGCCCGCCCATCTGCTCTACCAGGGCGCGGCTGATGGTCAGGCCGAGGCCGGTGCCCCCAAACTGCCGCGTGGTATCGGCGTAGGCCTGGGTGAACGACTCGAAAATGCGTTCCTGCTTATCGGGGGCAATGCCCACGCCGGTATCACTCACCCGAAACTCAATGGTGAGGTAGTCGTCGGTTTCCGCCACCTGGTAGGCACCGGCGTGAATACTGCCTCCCACGGGCGTAAATTTGATGGCGTTGCTGATCAGGTTCAGCATAATCTGGTTGATGCGGAACGAGTCGCCGATAACCTGCGGATGCGCGCAGGTTTCGCGCAGGCGGTTGCCGCCCACGTGCAAGCCCTTCTCAATAGCCTGCAGCGCCAGCGGCTGTGAGGCCTGGAACATGGACTCGCACAAATCAAATGGCTCAGGAGCCATTTCCAGCTTACCGGAGGTGATTTTGGCCATGTCCAGCACATCATTGATAATCTCCAGCAGGTGCTTGCCCGAGCTACGAATGATGCCCACCAGCTCCTGCTGCCGGGGGTTGAGGGCAGTTTTGGCCAGCTGCCCGGCAATGCCCAACACCCCATTCAGGGGCGTCCGAATTTCGTGGCTCATGTTGGCCAGAAAGTTGGCCCGGGCCTGGGCGGCGGCTTCCGCTTGCTCGCGGGCCTGTTTCAGCTCGGTTATATCGGTGCTGACGCCCAGCACGTGGGGGACGCCGTTGGCCCAGGTCAGGGGCCGCTTCACCGTGTGCACCCACCGCTCTTCGCCCGAGGGCAGCATTAGTTGCTGTTCCAACGCCAGTTCCTGCCCCGTGCTCAGCACCTGAGCATCGGTGGCGGCGTAGCTGGCCATGTTCAGCGCCTGTTGCTCGGCGACGGCCGGCACGGGCTTGGTGGCCGAGAGCTTGGCCAGGGCATCGTGCGTGGCCTGGTTGGCATACACATAGCGACCGGCCGGGTCACGCACGTACACCATGCTAGGCAGGGAGTTGAGCACCTGCTCGGTAAAGGCCTGCTGGGCAGCCCGCTCCCGCTCGGCTTTCACCCGCTCGGTCACCTCTACAATGTAGAGCGTGGCCGACAGCTTATCGGGCCCGGGCACGGCGCACAGCGTAAAATACCGGTTCTGGCTACTTACTTCGTGTTGCTGCTCGCTCCCGACAGCCAGCGCTTCCTGCACCCAGCCCACGGCTTGGTGGCGCAGTTCGTCCATAGCCTCAGGGCCCAGCTCCTGGCGCAGGCGCAGGGCCGCCGGGTTGGCGTACAGCAACCCACCATCGGGGGCCAGGCAATACACCGGGTTGGGGTTCTGGGCCGGCATCCGGAGTAGCATCTTCTCCTCCACCAGAGTTTGCTCCAGGTGACGGATACGGGCATGCGCTTCGGCTAAGGTGGTGGGCAATTCGGTAGGCATAAGGAAAGGTATTCTGCTGGAGCGGGCGGGGTAGTGCGCTGGCCCCAAAAGCTCAGCGCATCTGCAAAGATCATACGCCCGCCCGAGTAAATACCAATACTCACCGCAATATCCTACGCGCAACTGCCTTCCAATCAACCTATCGGGGGCACAGACAATGCCCGTCCCGGCCGGCGGCTGCTCCGGTCTGGCAGTACCCGCTTGCCCCGGTCCGCTCCCCCCAGCTTACCGCCGGCCCTACCTATCCAGCCACGCTTTGAAGGCCGCCACCTTTTCCCGGCTCACCAGCACGGTGTCGTTGTCGGGGGCGGTGGGCTTGAGGATGGTTTGCAGGCGGGAGTTGGTGTAGTGAATGATGTCGTGGATGGCCTCGGCATGGGCCAGGTAGGCGCGGTTGAGGCGGAAGAACTCCAGCGGATCGAGCAGGCTTTCCAGCTGCTCCAGGGTGTAGTCGACCACGAAGCGGCGGCCTTCCCGGGTGTGCAGCAGGGTTACTTTCTCCAGACTGGCGAAGTAGGCAATCTGCTCCACCGGCACGGCCTTCAGGTGCTCCCCCACCCGCACCACAAACCGGGTTTTATACTCCTTGGCCGGTTGGGCCTGCTGCAACATGCGCGTGAGTAAAGCGGCATCAAACTGAGGCGCGGCCTGCTGCTGCTGGCGGCGCAGCTTGGCCAGGGCGGCCGTCAGCTCCTCGGGGTCGATGGGCTTGAGCAGATAATCTACGCTGTTCACCTTGAAGGCGCGCAGGGCGTACTTGTCGTAGGCGGTGGTGAAGATGACCGGGCTGGTGATGGTAAGCCGCTCAAATAGCTCAAAGCTCAGCCCGTCGGCCAGGTGAATATCCAGAAACAGCACATCGGGCGGGTGATGCTGCAGGCGCTGGAGCAGCTCCACGGCCTCCGCCACCGACTCGGCCTGGCCCACTACCTCCACCGGCTGGGGTTGCTTCTGCAGCAGCCCGGCCAGGCGGGTAGCGGCCAAGGGTTCATCTTCAATCAGTACGGCGCGGAGCGGAGCGGTAAAGGTCATGGGGTGAATGTAGGGCGCAGGAAGGGCTTTCTGGAAGAGGGGGAGCAAGATAGGAACGTCATGCTGAGCGAAGTCGAAGCATGACGGGCTGTTAGGCTTTCAGCCGTCGGGCCGGTTGCCGTCAGCTGATACCCACACGAGGACGGAACAACATCAGCACGCGGCAACCGGCCCGACGGCTTGCAGCCGCCGGACCGGGGCGCTACTGCAGCTCCAGCAGCGGCAGCACCACCGCAAATTCCGCCTCCGAGGCCTCAACGAGCACTGGGCGGGTGGTGAGGAAAGCGTAGCGGGCCTGGAGGTTTTTCAGGCCCAACCCCGTCGATTCGCCCTCCGGGAGGCGGCGGGCGTGGCGGGTGTTACGCACGGTAAGCGTACCGGCTGCCTCGTCCAGGGTAATACGGATGCGCAAGGGGTTGCGCTGGGAAGTGGCGTTGTGCTTGAGGGCATTTTCCAGCAGCAGCTGCAAAGCCAGCGGGGGCACCTGCCAATGGTCTAGCGGGGCCGTGGCTGGCAGGTGGCGCTCCACCTGCACGCCCTCGCCCAGGCGGGTGCGCTGCAAAAACAGGTAGGCGTCGCTGAACCGGATTTCCTCCGCCAGAGGCACTACTTCCTGGTCCTGGGACTCGAGCACATAGCGGTACACCTGGCTGAGCTGGCGGATAAAGCGGGTGGCCCGGTCCGGGTCGTTTTCCTCTACCAGGGAGGTGAGGGCGTTGAGGGAGTTGAACAGGAAGTGCGGGTCGAGCTGGCGGCGGAGGCTGTCGGCCTGGGCCTGGGCGTTTTCCTTCTCCAGGCGCTGGGCCTGCACCGATACTTCGCGCCAGCTCAGCAGAAACGAGCGGCTGTGCATAAACAACGACACGATGAGCGTAATACCCAGGGGCACCACAAACGCCTGCCAACTAACACTCCAGAACGACTTGTGAAAATACCCGACCCGAAAGACTGTGGTAACCACCAAAATAACCAGCGTGGAGGCCAGCAGCGAAGTACTCACCGTCACCAGAAAGCGGCGCAGCGGATTCTGCGTCCAGTCAACGTAGCGGTTAAGCAAATCTGAAGGCAGGCCGTTGGCCAGCCACAGGCCCGTGGTGTAGCAGAAATTGTAGCCAAAGGTGACCATAAACTGCTCACTGGCTATGGGGCAGCCGGGGCAGAACAGAAAGCTCAGGCCCACCGACAAGGCCAGCATCATAGCCAGCATTTTCACCCAGTGGTTCTGCTTGGAGTAGTGCTTGCCCAAAACGGCGGAATACTGATTAACTGGCATGAGCAGGGACATGGAGAAGGCGAAAAGATACGCAGTGGCCGTTGGACCGTACCCCGGTCCGGCAGCTGCAAGCTGTCGGGCCGGGGTATGCCTGCGCCACCTGAACAGCATCCGAACGGCGCTATCGACAACCGGCCCGACAGTCTTGCAGCTGCCGGACCGGGGCAGCCGTTACTTGGCGGCCGTGGCAGTTTCGTAGGCTTTCAGGCGGCCCAGCAGCTGCCGCTCACCCCAGTTAGGGGCCACAACCGAGGCGGGCTTGAAGGCCGCGTAACGGGCTTTAGCTTCCTGGTACAGCGGCTTGGCTACCTCGGCCCCACCCCCAAACATGGCGGGCGTATAGTACACGTTGTTGGCCTGCACCAGGTAGATGCGGGGGTTGGCGGGGTTCAGCTTTTTAGCCTGGACAAGGGTTTCGGTAACCATACCCGAGTACTTCATGGAGCGCAGCATGGGTGACACGCCCAGCCGGGCCTGGTAAAGGTATGCCTGCAACACCAGCAGCTCCGATTCGTCGCCGCCCAGCTGGCGGGCCTGGGTTAGGGCGGTTTCGGCCTGGTCGAGGTACTTGTCCTTCACGTCGCCGTCTTCTTTGCTCACGAAGCAGGTGATAACGCGGGCGTAGGCCTGGTAATAGCGAGGCAGCCAGTCTTTGGGAGCCACCAGGGCAGCGCGCTCCAGCTTGGCATCGGCCTGTTTCAGCTGGGCTGGCTCGCCGGTGCTCATGAGCTCCTGCACGGTGGCGGCCAGCTGGGTGGTGTAGGCGGCGGAAACAGCGGCGGCCGGCGCGGGGGCAGTGGCCGGAGTCTGGGCCTGGGCGGTGCAGGCGGCGGCTACCAGGGCGAGGGTCAGGAAGGCAGTTTTCATGGCGGTAAGGGGTTTGTGGTGGTTGATGCTTCAAAGGTGCACCCTGCACCCCGCCCCTGAAATTCGCCGTTACCGAAGCGTCAGATTACCCGGATGAAGCGTCGGTTGTTGGGAATCTGTCGCACAGGTGACAAAGGCTCCTGCACAAGTGACAGAGGTTGTCGCACATGTGACCGGGCGGAACCACCGGTCCGGCAGCTGCAAGCTGTCGGGCCGGTTGACGTAAGCTGATGTTGCACCGGCCTCGTACCAACGAACCACACGACAACCGGCCCGACGGCTTGCAGCCGCCGGACCGGCTCGGGCCGGTTGACGCAAGCTGATGTTGTGCCGGCCTCGTGCCGAAGAACCACACGACAACCGGCCCGACGGCTTGCAGCCGCCGGACCGGCTCGGGCCGGTTGACGCAAGCTGATGTTGCACTGGCCTCGTGCCGACGAATCATACGACAACCGGCCCGACAGCTTACAGCTGCCGGACCGGAACCTGCCAACCAAAAACCGGCAACTCATTCCGGCCGCTCGTTCACATCCCCCGGCTGCTTTTTATTGATGGAGATGAACACGCCCAGAAACACCATGCGCGGCGCGGTGGGGCCGATGGCCACGCGGTTGAACTGGCCGTCGGCGGCGGGCTGGGTGGCGTAGCGGTAGCCGAACACGTTTGGGCGGCCCAGCACGTTGTTCACGGCCGCGTGCACCACCGTGTACTGCCCGAATAAGCGCGTGATGTAGCTGGCGTTCAGGCTCAGCTCCTGGTAGCTGGGCAGGCGGCCCTGGTTATAGCCGGCCTCGGGGTGGTTGAGGTCGTGGTAGCGGCGGGGGCTGCCGTAGCTGGCCGTGGCTCCCAGCAGCGTATGCAGCCCGCCCACCCAGTACTTGCCCACCACCGACACATTGTGCCGGGCCGCGAAGGTGGGCACAGCCGCCACCGGGTCCTGGCGGTACTGGCGGCGGGTATCTAGGAAGCCGTAGCTGATGTAGTACTCCAGGTTTTTCACCGTTTTCCGGTCGCGCCACAGCACGTCCAGGCCCTGGGCGTAGCCGCGGCCACCGTTGTCGTAGCCCAGCGGATTGCGCGGGGCGCGGCCGTCGAAGCGGGTGAGGTGGCGGTAGGTTTTATGGTAGGCTTCTACTTGCAGCAGCTGCCGGTCGTGGGTGTACTGGTAGGTGAGCACCGCGTGGGTGGCCTGCTCGAAGCGCAGCCGGGGCTGCACCAGCAGCAGGGCATTGTCGGGGGTCTGATAAAACCGCCCGTAGGCTCCCGATACCGAGCTATTTTCGGAGGTCTGATACGCCAGGGCCACCCGGGGCGCGGCGTTCCAGCGGCGCAGCACCGCCGAGTACTCGGTGCGCGCGCCTACCCGCCCCGCCAGCCGGTCCGTCAGCTGAAAATCCGATTCCGCGAAGCCCGCCGCCCGCTTTTCGCTGAAGGCCGGCCGGTACATGGTGGCCTCGGCCACGTTGGGCTGCACCTGCTGGCGCACCTGCTGGGCCAGCACCTCGGCCCCCACCTTCATGTTCCAGCGGGTTGCCGCCGAATCATTAATGAGCACCACCCGGCCCACCACCGCCTGCTCCAGCGTGCGCAGCCGCACCGAATCGGGCCGCAGCTGCTGGTTGTCGCGGCTCAGGGCCAGGCCGGTCTGCAGGCTCCAGCCCCGGCGCAATGGGCTCCGGAAGGTGGTGTTGAGGTAGCCGTTACCGTTGCGCAACCCCACCGTCTGGGTGCCGGCCGGCTCGGGGCTGGGCTGCCCGATTTGGAATTTTTGGCTGGTCCAGGTGCCGTACACTTTCAGCATACCGGCCTGGCCGGTGCGGTGGTGCAGGGCCACGGAAGTTGCCAGCCCGCGCGGGGCCTGGTCCCAGCGCACATTCTGGGGCAGCAGGCCGGTGTAGGGTGTCAGGTTGGTGTAGTCGGCCGTAACGGCCAGCGAGGTCCGCTCCCAGCGTTTGGTGCGCGAGGCGCCCAGGAACACCGAGGTAGCCGAAAGGCCGGTCTGGGTTTCGGGGGCGAGGTCGGTGGAGTTCAGCAGTAGCACCCCCGACAGCGCCTGCCCGTACAGCGCCGAGTAGCCACCGGTGCTGAATACGGTGCCCTTGAACAGCGTGGGCGCAAACCGCCCCCGGGCCGGCACCGCCGCCACGGTGGCGTTATAGGGGTTCTGAACGGGTAGCCCATCCAAGTAGGTTTTAGTTTCCGAAGCCGCCCCGCCCCGCACGAACAGCATGCCATCCTCCCCCACGCGGGTGGTGCCAGGCAGGGTGTTGAAGGCCGCCGCCACGTCGGCCAGCGCCCCAGCGGTGGTTTGCACGTCGCGGGTGTTGAGGGCGGCGCTGCGGTGCTCGTCACTGGCCTCGAAAGCCCCGGCCGTAATGACCACCGAGCCCAGGGCGTGGGGCTCACTCTTGAGCACGAGCGTGAGCGGCAGCGGCAGCCCGCTCAGCTCCACGGCCCGCTCCGCAGCAATAAACCCCAGCAAACTAGCCTGCACCACGTAGCTGCCGCGCACCGGGGTTTCAAACCGGAACCGGCCCACCGAATCGGTGCTGGCCCCGTCGAAGGTGGTTTTGAGGAATACGTTCACGCCCGGCAGCGGCTGGCCCGCCGCGTCGCGCACGGTACCGCTGAGGGTGGTGGTAGTGGTGGTCTGGGCCTGCGCGGGGAGGCTGATCAGCAGAAAGAGGAACAGGTAGAGCAGGCGTTTCATAGCAGCGGCAGCGAAGTGATGCCCGAAAGTGGGCCGCCGCCGCCGCTGCTGAAACTCGCCGTTACCGAAGCGTCGGATTACCCGGATGAAGCGTAAGATATCATGTATCTTCCCATCATATTTACTCTAATTCCAACACATTGATTTCACCAACATCATGATACGGCCAAGGCAGAATGTTACTCACGAGCAAGTTCATATAGCATACGATATGGCTAAGTTTATTTATGATCATCCTAGACAAAAAGCAAAACGTCAAGTAGCTATAGAACTTCATCAGACATATGGCATCAATCAAGGTACCGCCAATGATTTCATACGCGTATTTCACCATCTGTTAGAGGGCTCTGTTTTTAAGAGAGCTTTAAGTGAGTACGCTATGCGTCACTTTATCGCTGGCGTGCAAAGAGACTATGGAATACTTTCTTTACAGAAAGCCTTGGGCGCGTTAAATAAGCATATATTCTACAGAGAAGAAGGCAACGCTATTACAGGAAGACGGCCGGTCAGTCAAGCAGCAATGAAGCGCATTTACAATGATTTCAACAACAATTTACCGACACATATATCCACAGCTCAGTCTGACGAACAGGAGGAACACGACGCAATAAAAGCATTAGCGCAAATAACTGACATTAAGCTCGCTATTTTAGCGTACGCAACGAGTACCGCAGAAAAAATTACAATCACCCACACATCCTATAAAAGAAATAATGTAGTTGTAGCTTTGATTAAAAAATACAGAGAATATAAATGTCAAATATGTGGACATCAGATTCTGAAAGCAGATGGCAGCTATTACATAGAGGCCGCACACATCGAGCCGCATCATATTCGTGGTAGAGCTACTCTTGATAATATTCTTATCCTGTGCCCTAATCACCATAAAGAATTCGATTTGGGTAAAACTCAGATTCAGCGGGAAGATGGTAACGGGTTTATTCGTATTACTATCAATGACCAAGCTTATAGCGTGGCCCTTCATTGATTGCGCCAAGTCTTATTCCGTCACACCTATCATCACCCCAAAATCCCCGTCGGTCTGCCGCCAGTTCTGGGCCGGCAGGTAGGTGCGCGACACGTACCCATCCAGGTACAGCGCGTTGCGGCACCCCAGCTGCCGGAACTGCTGCGCCAGCTCGTAAAACGTGACCTTCTGCCGCGACATCACCCACACCACCCGGCCATCGGGCAGCACGCCCACCCCATTGCGGATGTGGCGGTTGCCGGACCGCTGCTGAAATGCCGGATGCATATGCCCGTTCGTTATCAGCATCGGCCCCGACTGCGTGGCGTACTGCACCTGCCGCACGCGGGCGAATGAGTCGGTGGGGCACACGCCGGCGCGGCGCTGCCGGGTGAGGTAGAACACGCCGTTGGGCCGGAGGTAGAAGTTGCCCCGGCCGCGGCTGGTATCCAATGGCGTGCGCACCTGCCCGTTCTCGATGAACAGGCCCACGGGCACGTTGCCGGCATGAAACATACCGCCGTTGCAGGCAAACTCCAGTTCCTGCCCCCGCTGCTGTAGCCAGTCGCGCAGGCGGCCCAGGCTGCGCAAGGGCTGCCCGGCCTCATCCTGCCAGTATAGGGCCACGGTTTGGCAACCGGGGTCGGCAGTGTAAGTCAGGAAACTGGCCGCAACGGCCGATTCAGTGGAAGTTGCCGGCTCACAAGCCCCCAGGCCTCCCAATACCATTTGCACTGCCCAGGCGCAACCCGTTCTGACTTTCCTGTTCAGCATACTTCTTCCCGGTGTTTCTACCCCGGCAGCGTCAGCCGGAACTCGGTACCCTCGCCTGGTTTCGACTCCACTTGCAGCGTGCCCTGGTGGCCGTTCACCACGATATCGTGGGCCAGGGAGAGGCCCAGGCCGGTGCCTTCGCCCACGGGCTTGGTGGTGAAGAAGGGCTCGAAGATGCGCTGCTGCACCTCGGCACTCATGCCAGCGCCGTTGTCCTGCACCCAGAGCTGGAGCTGCCCGCCAGGCAAGCGGCGGCTCCCGGTTTTCACCGTAGGCACGTAATCGGCGGCGGCCGTGAGCTGGCGCTGGCGCACCGCGTGCAGGGCGTTGGTGCACAGGTTGAGCAGCACCCGGCTCAGGTCGGCCGCTACTACTGCTACCTCGGGCAAGTTGGCCTCGAAAGTGGTACGCAGCTCGGCCTCAAACCCCGGGAACTGCTGCTGTACGGCCCCGTAGGCTAGATGCAGGTTTTCCTGGGCTAACTGGTTGAGGTTGGTGAGCTGGCGGGGCTGCTGGCCGGTGCGGGCGTGCTCCAGCATGCCCTTGATAATAGCCGTGGCTCGCTGCCCGTGCTGACTGATGTTCTGCAGATTCTGCTTGAGGCCATCCAGGATTTCCCGCTCCAGCCGCCCGTCGCGGGCCAGTTGCTGGGCCCCGTTGATTTCATCTACCAGCGTGGTGCTCACTTCGGCAAAGCGCTTTACAAAGCTCAGGGGATTTTGCAGCTCGTGGGCCACGCCGGCCGTCAGTTCCCCCAGAAACGCCATTTTCTCGCGCTGCACCAACATTAGCTGGGCTTCTTTCAACTCGGCCAGGGAAGTTTGCAGGGCGGCGTTGGTGTGCTGCTGCTGCCGGTCGTGGCGCACCAGCAGGCCCAGCAGCAGCAGCAAGCCCCCTACCCCGGCCAGCAGGCCGTAGGTTTGGTAGCGGTTGCGCAGGGCTTGCTGAGCAGCGTTGGCCTGCTGGTCGCGCTGGCGCTGCTGGTAGTCCACATTTTGCAGGCGCATTACTTTTTCCTGCCCAAACAGCGTGTCTTTCATGGCCACCAGCATTTTCTGGTAGCGGAAGGCGCTGTCCAGCTGCCCGCGCTGCTCAAACTCCTGAGTAAGCACCACGCTGGCGTTGAGCACCCCCCGCAGAAACCCATTGGCGCGGGCGGCCTGCTCACCCAGGCGGGCGTAGTAAATGCTGGAATCGGGTTGGTGGAGCTGCTGGTACAAAGCGGCCATGCCCAAGTAGGAGAAGTTGAGGCTGCGCAAATGCCGCCGCCGCTTCGACTCGGCCACGCTGCGGCGGTAGTAGCTGAGGGCCTCCGGGAAGCGGGCCCGCTTGCGGGCCACGTTGCCCAGCCCGTACAGAATGTAGTTGGTAGAAGCGTGCAGGCGCTGGGCCAGGGCGTAGGCCTGCTCCTGGTAGTACGCCGCCGAATCTACCTGATTATACAAGTCGTAGGCCAGCCCGATATTGCTCAAATCCACCACGATGCGCCGCTCATCCTGGAGCAGACTATCCAGCCGCAGGCCCCGAAAATAGTAGGACAAGCCCAGTTGCCGGTCACGCAGGTACACGTAAATGATGCCGATGCTGCGCATATTCTGGGCCTGCAGGGCGGTGTCGCCCACTTGCTCGGCCAGGTGCAGGGAAGTCTGAAACAGCTCCAGAGCCCGGGCCAAATTGCTTTCCCGCAGTGCCGCACCCAGGCGGTTCAAAGCGGCTCCTTCGCCCCGGCGGTTGTGGGTGCGGCGGGCCAGGGCCAGGGCGCGGCGGGAGTAGCGCGCCGCGGCTTCCGTGTCGGAGGCCCACAGTTGGTCGCTGATGCGGCACAGCAGCTGAATGCGGCTGCTGTCGGTCTGGGGCTGCTGCTCCAGGGCCTGAAGGCTGTCGAGGGTGGAGTGCCACTGCGGCTTGCGCGCCTGGGCCGAGGCCAGCAGCGGCAGCAACACCAGCAGCAGGAGCAGGCAGCTTTTGTGGAAAACCAGACGGGAAGTAGCAGGCGGTGTGTAGGGCACAGGGCGGGTGTTCGGTATGCCCGCTTCGTAGGAATCGGCAGCGGAGCAGTCTACAAATATCCATCAAAAAACCTGAATCTTTATGGCCCTGTCTGCGGGCTTCGGCCTGGCCGGTTACCCCGTTGTTTCGCCTCTCTCTCACCTTGTTTGCCCGCATGCGTCCCTCCCCTCTGGCTTCTCCGCCAATACCGGCCGCGCTGGCTACTGTCCTCCTTGATTTCGTAGAGAAAAGCGGCCTCGTGGTGCAGGAGGAGCCTATTGAGCAAGCCTGCTTTCTGCCGGGGCTGCTCCTGCGCCAGGGCCAGCTGGTGGTAGACCGCCACCAGCTGCTTTACCCCGGCGACATTCTGCACGAAGCGGGCCACCTGGCCGTTACGGCCGCGGCTGAGCGCCCCACGGTAGGGGGCAACAGCACCGAAAACCATCCGGAGAAGGAAGGCGAGGAGCTGGCCGTGTTGGCCTGCACCTATGCCGCCTGCCGCCACCTGGGCTTGCCAGCGGCCGTGGTGTTTCACCCGGATGGCTACAAAAGCCAAAGCCAGTAGCTGATTGAGCAGTATGAAACCGGCCACTACCTGGGCCTCCCGCTACTGGTTTGGATGGGCCTGACCACTACCCCCGACTTCCCGCACATGCACCGCTGGCTGCGGGCCTAACTTCTACCTGGAAGGCGACAATCCGGCGGGCTTCCGGTAGCTTTGCAGCGGCCGTCAGCTGGTGGCCATGGCTACCTCCGCACTTAACTATGACGACTCTCACCTGGCACCTCAAGGCCTTCACCGACCTCACCACCACGGAACTGTACGCGCTGCTGCAGCTGCGCTCCGAAGTGTTTGTGGTGGAGCAAACCTGTCCGTTTCAGGATATGGACGGCCAGGACCAGGCCGCGTATCACTTGCTGGGTTACTCTCCCAATGGGGAGCTGGCGGCCTATTCCCGGTTGTTTGGGGCGGGCGTTACCTACCCCCAGGCCAGCATCGGGCGCGTGGTTACCAGCCCCCGCCACCGCCGGGGTGGGGCTGGCCGGGCCCTGCTGCACGAGTCCATTGCGGCCCTGGAGCGGCTATTCGGCCCGCAGCCCATCCAGATTGGGGCTCAGCACTACTTGCAGACCTTCTACGAAAGCTTCGGGTTTGTGCAAGAGGGCCCTGGCTATCTGGAAGATGGAATTCCCCATATTCATATGCTGCGCCCCTAGTGCCCTGCAGGCTCGTTGGTTCGGCTTTGTGCGGTTTTCGACGCGGGCAGAAAGTGTACCATTAGCGGTACCCGGCGGGATGAAAACCTATCTGGGCTTGCCACGTATAGGCAAGGTTTGCAACCCGAACCGCAGCTTCTGGCTAAGCATTACCGCCGCTGACCGTCAACTGGCAGGCTTGCGTACTCGTGGCAATACGTACTTTTGCCGCTCTGCTCCGGCCCGGCCCCTTACTCCTTTTTACGTTTACCCCCTGTTGCTATGTCCTTTTCCGCTTTCCCAGTTGATTATCAACGGCTGTTTCGGGCGCTACCGGATAATTTCCTGCTGATTGCTCCCGACGCGGATGCCACCATTGTTGACAACACGGACAGCCACGTAACAGTATCGCTCAAGAGCCGGGAGGCAGCGGTGGGGAAACCTTTCTTTGAAGCATTTCCGGCTACCGATGAGGAGTCGGCCCGCATTATCCGCGAATCGCACGAGCATGTGCGCCGCCACCGGGAGGCTCACACCATGCCCCTGATTCGCTACGACCTGCCGGACCCGGCTGCTGAGGGCGGTTTGCAGGAGCTGTATTGGGAAGCTACGCACTACCCTATTCTTAGTGAGAGCGGGGAGCTAGAATTCATTCTGCAGCGCACCCAGGATGTAACGGAGCGGCACCTGGCCGAACTGCGCAGCCAGCAAATGCAGCAGGCCCTGGATGAGCAGAACGAGCGGACCCGTTTTATCCTGGAGTCGTTGCCGGTGATGATTTGGACGGCTACCCCCAGCGGTGAGCGGGACTTTTTCAACTCGCGCTGGCTGCAGTTTACGGGCCGCCCCCAGGAGGAGCAAACGGGCTGGGACTGGCTTAGCAACCTGCACCCCGACGACCAGCAGCGCGTACGCACCACCTGGCAAGCCAGCGTGGATACTGCCCAGTCCTACCAGGTAGAGTACCGCCTGCGCCGCCACGATGGGCAGTACCGCTGGGTGCTGGTGCGGGCCCTGCCCCGCCTCTCGGCCGCTGGCGACTTGCTGATGTGGGTAGGCTGCGGCACCGATATTCACGACCAGAAACAGATGGTGCAGGAGCTGCTGGAGCAGAACGAGCAGCAGGCCCTCCTCTCCGACCAGGCCTACGAGGCCTTCCAGCGGGTGCAGCAACAGCGCGAAACGTTCTACAGCCTGTTCATGCACACGCCGGCCATGATTTGCATGCTGCGCGGGCCGGAGCACCACTACGAGTTCGTCAACCCCGAGTACCAACGCCTGTTTCCGGGCCGGCAGCTGCTGGGACACACCGTAGCGGATGCTTTGCCGGAACTGGCGAACCAGGGCATTCTGGACTTGCTGGACAACGTGTACTCCACGGGTCAGCCTTTCATTGGGGAAGAAATACGCGTCGACTTGCACAACCAAGCTGGGCAGCTGCAAGCCCGGTATTTCAATTTCACCTATCAGCGGATCGAGGAAAGTGGGCAAACGCCCGGTATTTACGTGTTTGCTTACGACGTCACGGACCTGTTACAAGCGCGGCAGAAGCTCGAAACCCCTGGCCCGGATGCACAGTAGCCCTATCCCTTTTCCCACAGCCGGCTTTCGGGCCTTACCCCGTTTGGCATGGAGTTGAACAGCCTTGATTTTCAGCAGGCCCGCATCAAGCAGGTGCTGTTCAAGTCGCGGCTGCGCTCCGTGCTGTACGGTGTGCGGGAGCCCGACCCCAGCCTGTTTTCCATGGCCGATAACCCGCTGGGCGTGTGGTTGAAGGCTACGGTGAAGCCCCACTACGGCACCACGCTTCCGTATCAGCGGCTGGAGCAGGAGTTGCAACGCATGCTCACCACCGGGCAGGGCTTGGTGCAGCAGTACCAGAAAGGGCATCTGGAAGAATCGAGGGCGGGCCTGGAGCGGCTGGACGCCCACGCCGCCCGCATTGAGAATTTACTGCAGGATCTGGAACAACTGGTATAGGGCTCGGGCACGGCGTTGTACTTTGGAGCCATGAAACTCTCCTTCCTACTGCTGGCCCTTAGCCTGGGGCTGGCGCCGCTGGCTGCTCCGGCCCAGACAATTTCCACGAAAGTCACCAGAGCCCTGCGCCAGGTTCGCCCCGATGACCTGAAGACTCATATTCAATACCTGGCCGATGACCGGCTGCTGGGCCGCAAGCCCGGCACCCCCGGCTACCAACTGGCCGTCGACTACGTAACCACTCAGCTAAGAGCCTTTGGGGTGCAGCCGGCCGGCGACAACGGCGGGTTTACGCAGTTGGTACGGCTGCGGCGCGCTACCGTGCAGCCGGGCGCTACGGTTACCTACCAGCCAGCCGGCGGTAGCCTGGTACTGCCCCCCGCTGAAGTGCACTTATATCCCCACCCCGAGCAACCCCGGATGCAGCTGGCTCCCAGCGGCCTGGCTTTTGCCGGCTACGGCATATCGGCTCCCGACCAGGGCTACGACGACTACCAGAACCTGGATGTGCGGGGCAAAGTAGTGGTGATTGTGCGCGGCGCCCCCCGCCGGTTTCCCAGCACCGTAGCCGCCGCCAGCCAAGACCAGACCCTGCTGGTGCAAACCGCCGCCCAGCACGGGGCCGTGGGCGTATTGTTTGCCAGTCCGCGCCCAGCCCCGGCCTCGGCCTCAGGTGCGGCGGCACGGCCGCTGTCCACTACCAGCGTGCTGGGCCCCGATGGCCGCGTGGCGGCGGCCCGGGGCTTTATCAGCGGCTCCGGGGTGCAACTCACGGGCACCCTTTCCGCCGCCGGACTCCAGGCCCTGTTGCTCAACTCCGCCTCCGATACGGCCGCCGTACTCAGCCGCCTGCGCCAGGGCCAGCCGGCTGCTACCACCCTGCGCGGCACGCTGGCAGCTAGCTGGCAGTCGGGGTATCAGGACATAGACTCCTACAACGTGGTGGGCAAAATCACAGGCTCCGATGCCACTTTGCGTAATGAGTACGTGGTGCACTCCGCCCACCTCGACCACTTGGGCGTAGGCGCGCCGGTAAAAGGCGACTCTATTTACAACGGGGCCCACGATAATGCGTCGGGAGTGGCTTCGGTGCTGGAAATTGCCCGGCTGTACTCGCGCCTGAAGCAGAAACCCAAGCGCAGCATTCTGCTGGTGCTGCAAACCGGCGAGGAGCTGGGTCTGCTGGGCTCAGCCTATTTCGCGGCCCGGCCCCCGGTGCCCAAAACCAGCCTCGTAGCCGACATCAACACCGACATGCCCACCATTATTGCCCCGCTGCTGTCGGTGGTGCCGCTGGGGGCCCAGCACTCCAGCCTGGCCCAGCCCGTGGCCGAAGCGGCCCGCTACCTCAACCTGACCGTGGAGGAAGACCCCGAGCCCGAGCAAAACCGCTTTATCCGCTCCGATCAGTACAGCTTCGTGGCCCAGGGAATACCGGCCCTGCACATCAAGTACGGCAACCGCACCCCCGACGGCAAAAACAACCTGGCTGAGCAGGTGCAGAAGTGGCGGGCCGCAACCTACCACAAGCCCCAGGATGATAGCAACGGTATCTTCGATTTTGAAGCCGGCAGCCAGTACGTGCGGCTCAACTTCCTTATTGGCTACCTGGTGGCCCAGAACCCCCAGCGCCCTACCTGGAATCCCGGCGACTTTTTTGGGCAGCGGTTTGCTAAGCCCTAGCCCCAAACTGCCATTCCTGCACTAAAAAGGAATGAATAGTGAAAATACGATTTTTAATAGCCGGTTTTCCCGCAAATTTCCCGAATATTATGCCTGAACACCACCGGCCGCTCGAAAGCGGCCGGTGGTGCTTACCTACCTGGGCAGCGCCGCGTTTGCGCCCTTATTTTCCGGTCCGCTTTGCTATGATCATCTACGGCTACCGTTCCTCCCACCTGCTAACTGAGCCCGTAGCCGGCGAGTGCAGCGCCTGCTCCGCGCCCAACGCGTTGCGCATGAGTGTATTCGGACGCTACGCCCACCTGTACTGGATTCCGCTGATGGCCATTGGCAAAGTGGGAGCCTCGGAATGTGGGCATTGCCGGCAGGTGCTTCAGCCCAAGGAAATGAGTGCTTCCCTGCGTCAGGCATTTCAGCAGCTGAAAGCCCGCGCGCAAGCCCCACTCTGGCACTTCGCCGGCCTGGGCGCATTGGTGGTGCTGGCTGGCTGGCTGCTGGTACACAACAGCAACAACCAGCGCGATAACCAGGCATTTGTGAGCACGCCGCACCGGGGCGACCTGTACCACGTGCGCACCGATAACGGCCACTACTCCCTATGGAAGGTGCAGGACGTGACCGGCAACGCCGTGCGGCTACTGGCCAACAACTACGAAATCGACAACGAAACCAAGGTACAGGAGCTGAACCGGCCCGAGAATTTTGCCGCCGACCCCTTAGAGCTTACCCGCTATGATTTGAAAATCATGCTGGAGAAACAGGAGATAGTGGACGTAGAGCGCCCCGAACCAGGCGCGGTGGTCAAGCGGTAGAAACCGTCTGCCTAAAAATCACCCCACTCAGCCAACCCTGCCTGCCGTTCCCGCCGAATCCGCTGTACAAGGGCGCTGTCGGGGGCGGTACCGAGCAGAATGGCCGTGCCCCGCTCCCGGGCGTAAGGGTTGCGCACCTCGCCTACGCGGCAGAAGGAACGAAAGTGCGCCGTCAGGTTGTCGGGCTCGTCATCAATCAGCAGCACGTAGTGCCAGGGCGGCGGGGGCATCTGGCTCTGCCAGAACAGATAGCTGCCATTGAAGCTGTGGGCGGCGGGTATGGGCCGGTGGCGGTTGTAGTAGTTGAGTGCCCCGGCCTGCCCGTAGTTGGCAGCTAGAATAAGCGTGCGGGCGCGGGTGGCGGCCGGCAGGGCCTGGTAGGCAGTCCAGGTTTTATCGGCCAGTTCCTGCCAGCCCAGCATATCGGCAAAATCCTGGGGCAGGGCATGGTCGCGGCCATCTTCCCACCGGAATGCCCCCGTACTCTGGTAGCGCCCTCTCAGTACCTGCATGCGGGCCGGGGGCTCCAGGGTAAACAGCAGCGGCAGCACGGACAGGCACAGCGCGAGGGTAGCCAGCAGCAAAACTGGCCGCAGCACCCGGCCCGCCCAGGGCCGGGTGCTGCGCAGCGCAGCTTCCCACCACACGGCCCCGGCCGCCAGCAGCACGGGATAGTAGCCCAATGCGTAGTAGCTTTTGCCGTGCAGCACCGTGAGCAGCAGCAGCCCCCCACAGTACACCAGCCCCACCACCCGATACGGGCGCAACGGCCCCACTAGCAACGCCAGCAGCCCAGCCAGCCACACCCAGGCCCCGGGGAAGTTCATCACCAGCTGATCCTTCCAGAAATCGGCCACCGATACATTGACCAGCTGGGTTTCCCGAAGCAGCTCCATGTGGTGCAGAAACGGGAGGCCGTGCCACAGTTGCCACAGCAGGTTGGGCAGCCACAGCAATAGCGCCAGCCCGGCGCCCAGCCAAAGGCCCTTGGTAGCCAAGGCCCGCCGCAGGGGGGTAAGCAGCACGGCTACGCCCACAGCCGCAATAAAAAATAGCGCCGAGTATTTGTTGAGCAGCGCCAGTCCCAGCACCCCGCCCATAATAACCCACCAGCGCGGGCGGTTATCCTGCTGGCAGCGGATGAGCAGGTAGCACACCAGCGTGAAGGCGAAAACCTCAAAGGAATTGGGCTGAAACAGGAAGTTGAGCCGGGCATAGGCCCCCACCAGATAGCACGCGCCCGCCAGCGCCACGGCCCACGCGCCGCCTCCCAGGCGCTGGGTGGTGCGCCCCACCAGGTATATGGTGAGGCTGCCCCAGAGTACAGGCCAGAATTTCACCCAGAACCAACCGCCGCCCAGCGCCAGGGTAACCCAACTTTGCAGGGCCGTGAGCGGCGGCACCTCCAGGTAGCCCCAGGCCAGATGGCGGCCGTAGTCGAGGTAGAGGTACTCGTCGCGGTGGAGCTCATAGCTGGAGCTGGCCAGCAGCAGGCTACTGCTAAACTTCAGCAAGGCCAGCACCAGGGGCAGGAGGCGGGACGGCTTCATAGCCCCCAATATAGCCGCTGCCTGATATACCGCCTACAGCTTTTCGGGTAGCCGAATGGCGCTCAGGTACTCATGCAACCCATCGGGGTGCTGAAACAAGTGAATGAACAGGATGGATTCTTGCTCCCATTCCCGCCATTCTTCGGCGTAGAAGTCGCCCAGGGCAAATAGCCGCAGCCGGAAACTATCCTGCCGCCGCTCGGCCAGTAGGTGGCCGTGCTGGTGTAGGTGCCGGGCCTGCCGGTGCATATGTAGCTGCTTAAACTCCGCGTATTTCATCTTCCTGGTTCCCCACAACCCCAAGATACGCCGCCGGGTTTCCCAGAACAGGTATGGCGGGGGTATGAAGCGCCACGTTGGCCCGGCGCTTACCTTCGCAGGATGAAAACGATACGCTTTCCGCACCCGCTGGTGCTCATGGTAGGGTTTATTCTGCTGGCCTGCCTGCTGAGCTACCTGCTGCCGGCCGGGGTGTTTGAGCGCCACCCCGATGCTGCTACTGGCCGCGACGTGGTGGTGGCTGGTTCCTACCACCGGGTAGCTGCCACGCCCGTTAGCCCTCTGCAAGCCCTGGTCGATATTCCGCGCGGACTCATTGATGCTGCTTCCGTGATTTTCCTGGTGTTTCTGGCCGGTGGCGCATTTACGGTGGTCGACCTCACCGGGGCCCTGCGCCAGGGTGTAGACTGGCTGCTGGCCAAGTTCCGGGGCCGAGAGGCCGTGGTTATTCCCATTATTTCGGTGCTGTTTGCCACTATGGGGGCCCTTGAAAACATGCAGGAGGAAATTGTGCCGCTAGTGCCTGTATTACTTATTTTGATGCGGCGCATCGGCTACCCTACCCTCACGGCGGCGGCCGTCAGCATTGGGTCGGCGGCAGTGGGCGCGGCGTTCAGTCCTCTTAACCCGTTTCAGGTGGGCATTGCCCAAAAGCTGGCCCAGCTGCCGCTGCTTTCGGGCGGCGGTTTCCGACTGGTGTTCCTGCTGCTGGCTCTCACCATCTGGATTGGGGGCACTGTGCGCTACGCCCTGCGCCACCGCGTGCAACCCGAAACCGCCGAAGCCGCTGACCCGGACGCAGCGGCTCCGGGCCGCAACCACGGCCTGGTGCTCCTGCTGCTATTCAGCGGGTTTGCCTTTTTCGCCTACGGAGTGCTGAAGCTCGGCTGGGAGTTTGAGCAGATGGCGGCGCTGTTCTTCGGCTTGGGCGTGGTAGCCGGCCTCGTGGGCGGGCTGGGCCTCAGCGGTACGGCCGAGGGCTTTATTGCCGGCTTCCGGGATATTGCCTTTTCTGCTCTGCTGATTGGGTTTGCCCGCGCCATTTTCGTGGTGCTGGAGCAGGGTCAGATTGTGGATACCATCGTCAACAGCCTCTCGGCGCCGCTGGCCGGGCTGCCCGCCTGGACGGCTGCTTTGGGCATGATGGGCGTGCACACCGCCCTGCACCTGCCGGTGCCCAGCGTGAGCGGGCAGGCCGTGCTGACTATGCCCCTACTGGTGCCCCTCTCCGACCTCATCGGCCTTTCCCGCCAGGTTACGGTGCTGGCCTACCAGTACGGAGCCGGCCTCTGCGAGCTGATAACGCCCACCAACGGGGCCCTCATGGCCATTGTGGCGGCCTGCGGAGTGCGCTTTGATGAGTGGTGGAAGTTTGTGCTGCCCCTGTACCTGCTGCTGATGGCCCTGGGCGCCGCAGCCGTGGTAGTAGGTATTGCAGTGGGAATTTAGGCGTACGCCTAAAGACAAAAAAGAAGAAGTCAACACTGCTCTGTCATGCTGAGCAGTGTTGACTTCTTCTTTTTTGTCTTTGACTTTGTTTACTCCTTACTGAAACCCCAGCTCGTTGGCCTCAAATACGCGCTTGATCTTGCGTTTTTTCTCCACCAGCTGAAACTGAAAGGTATCGGCAGCTTCGTTGTAGTACACGTCGGAAATCAGGCCTTCGTGGGCGGGATGGGCAGTGGCGGGGTGCGTTTCCACCACCAGGTCGCCGAAGCTGAAGGGCGGTTTTACGTACAGCTCCTTGAACAGCTCCCGGCTTACTTTAAACTGCTGCTCATCGTAGCGAAGCAGTATCCAGTCGTCGGTTTCATCAATCTTCTCGAACACCTTGCCCAAGGGCTCCAGCCACTCAAAGGTGCGGCGGTTGGCAGGGTGAATGTAGCGCAGCCCGTACTCGGGCGTCCAGGAATACAGGCCGTAAACAACAGGTTTGGGACGTGGCACTCGGCAGAAAAGTAAGCGGGTTGTGTTGAAAAGTAACAGGCTGGGGCCGGGGAGGGTTCCGCACCTTCGCGGGACCCTGCAAGCGTAGTTGAGCGCCCCGAAGGTGCAGAATTATTGAAATATGGAAAGATACTGATGCGACGGCGCGGCGGCCGGAAATGGAGACTCTGCTCCGGCCCAGGTAGCGGTAGTCGTTTCCGCCGTCTGAGCTAACGGTAAGCAGCAGGGCACAACTTTACTGATTTAGATACAGTAAAGAGCCCTGACTGTTGACCTTTCGCACTGTCTTTCTTCCACAACGAATGCCTGAAATTACGACTACTTCCGCGCCTGCAGTGCTCCACAGCGGAATGGGTGCTATTCCGCACGAGCACGGCACTACTTTCCGGGTGTGGGCCCCGGCCGCCACGGCAGTGGCCCTGGTAGGCCCCTTCAACGAGTGGAACCCCACTGCCCACCCGCTTACCCACGAAGCTGATGGCTACTGGGCGGCCGACTTCGCTGACCTCGGCCCCGGTACCGAATATAAATTTCACCTGACTACGCCCACCGGCGAGCTGACCAAGAACGACCCTTACGCCCGGGAGGTGACGCACTCGGCCGGCAACTCGGTGGTGCACGAACCGCACTTCGACTGGGAAGCGGAGCCGTTTCAGATGCCGGCCTGGAATGAGCTGGTGGTGTACGAGCTGCATATTGGCACTTTTCACGCCCCCGACCCGCAGCGCCCCGGCACTTTTTACGATGCCATTGAGAAGCTGGACCACTTGGTGGAGCTGGGCATCAACGCCGTGGAAATCATGCCCGCTACCGAGTTTCCGGGCAGCCTGAGCTGGGGCTATAACCCGGCTCATCCCTTCGCCATCGAAATCGACTACGGCGGGCCTACTGCTTTCAAGGAGTTCATCAAAGCGGCTCACCAACGCGGTATTGCCGTTATTCTGGATGTGGTCTACAACCACTTCGGGCCCGGCGACCTGGACCTGTGGCAGTTTGACGGCTGGCAGGAAAACGACGGCGGCGGCATCTACTTCTACAACGACTGGCGGGCCGAAACGCCCTGGGGCCACAACCGCCCCGATTACGGCCGCGAGGCCGTGCGCCGCTACATCCGCGACAATGCCCTGATGTGGCTGGAGGATTTCCGCCTTGATGGCCTGCGCTGCGACGCCATTGCCCATATCCGCAACGTGTACGGCACCACCTCCGCCGACCACGACCTGCCCGACGGCTGGAGCCTGATGAAGTGGATCAACGAGGAAATCCGGGAGCGGATGCCCTGGAAAATTACCATTGCCGAGGACCTGATGGGCAATGAGTACATCACCCGCAGCCCTGAGGAAGACGGCCAGGGCTTCTCCACCCAGTGGGATGCCTGCTTTGTGTACCCAGTGCGCGACGCCCTGGTAACGCCTGAAGATGCTGACCGCAACATGCACGCCGTGGCCGCCGCCGTGGAGGCCCGCTACAACGGCGACGCCTTCCAGCGCGTGGTGTACACCGAAAGCCACGATGAGGTAGCCAACGGCAAGGCCCGCGTAACCGAGGAAATTATGCCCGGCAACGCGGCCTCCTGGTTTCCCAAGAAACGCTCCACCCTGGGCGCGGCGCTGGTATTCACCGTGCCCGGCATCCCCATGATTTTTCAGGGCCAGACCATGCTGGCCGATGGCTCCTTCTCCGATGACCAGCCCCTGGACTGGAACCGCGCCGAGGAACACGCTGGTCTGGGCCGCTTGTACCAGGATTTGATCCGGCTGCGGCGCAACCTTAATGGCAATACGCGCGGGCTGCTGGGCCAGTACGTGGAGGTGCACCACCTCAACAACGAGGACAAAATCCTGGCCTACATCCGCCGCGACCAGGGCGGCCCCGGCGACACCACCGTGGTACTCTGCAACTTCGCCGACCGGGCCCACCCCAACTACACCATTGGCCTGCCCCGCAGCGGTAACTGGCGCGTGCGCTTCAACTCCGACTGGGAAGGCTACGACCATGAGTTTGGCAACTTTGAAAGCGTGGACTCGGAGGCGGAGGATGGCGTGTACGACGACCAGCCTTTCCACGGCACCTTCGGCCTGGCGCCGTATTCGGTCCTCATTATTTCCCAGGACCCGCAGTAACTACCGAGCGTTCGGCTGCATCTGGCGGCGTTTCACGGAGGAGCTTCGAGCCGTCCGCGAAACGCCGCTTTTTCTTGCCCTTCGCTGTCGGAAACTGCGGGAGGCCGTATATCTTGCCGATACTCCCATCCGTACCCCATTTCTCATGCAAGTTCCCTTACCCACGCCCGAGCCCATGGCTCCTGATGCCCTACTGGTTGAAGCTGCCTGGGAAGTCTGCAACCAGGTAGGCGGCATTTACACCGTTATCCGCAGCAAAGTGCCCGCCACCGTGCAGGTCTGGGATGAGCGGTACTGCCTGCTGGGGCCCTACTTCGCCCACCAGGCCCAGGGCGAGTTTGAGCCTTATGACGATTACCAGCTGGCCAACCTCTCGGACCCGTTTGCTGGGGCCGTGCGCCAAATGCGCCGCCAGGGCTACGACGTGTGCATGGGCATTTGGCTGGTAACGGGCCGGCCCCGGGTGGTGCTTATTAATCCTTACCAGGCCTACCCCCGCCTGGGTCAGATTAAGACCGACCTCTGGCAGCACCACCACATTCCTACCCCCGACAACGACGACCTGCTGCACCAGGTAGTGGCGTTTGGGGAGCTGGCCAAGGTATTTCTGCAGATTCTGGCCGCCGAAGTAGCGCCACCTCAGCAACTTATTGCTCACTTCCACGAGTGGATGACGGGCGTGGCCATTCCGGCCCTGCGCCGTGAGCAGGTGCCCGTGCACGTGGTGTTTACCACCCACGCCACCCTGCTGGGCCGCTACCTGGCCATGAACGACCCCAACTTCTACGACCACCTCATGCAGGTGGACTGGCAAACGGAGGCCCGGCACTTCAACATTGAGCCGGCCGTAACCATGGAGCGCGCTGCGGCCCACGGCTCCCACGTGTTTACTACCGTGAGTGAGCTAACGGTGCGGGAGTGCATTTACCTGCTCGACCGGATTCCGGACGCGGTGCTGCCCAACGGCCTCAACATTGAGCGGTTTGTGGCCCTGCACGAGTTCCAGAACCTGCACCAGCAGTACAAGAGCAAGATTCATGAGTTTGTAATGGCGCACTTTTTCCAGTCGTATTCCTTCGACCTGGATAAGACGCTCTACCTGTTCACCTCCGGCCGCTACGAGTACCACAACAAAGGCTTCGACCTTACCTTGGAAGCCCTGGCCCGCCTCAACTACCGCCTGCAGCAAAGTGGGCTGGAGGGCAACGTGGTCATGTTTTTTATCACCAAGCGGCCCTTCCACAGCATTAACCCCCAGGTGCTGCAAAGCCGGGCTGTGCTGGAGGAAGTGCAGGCCACCTGCGAGGCCATTGAGCAGCAGGTAGGTGAGCGGCTGTTCTATGCCGCCGCCGCCAGCACCGACCACCGCCTGCCCGACCTGAGCAGCATGGTGGACGACTACTGGAAGCTGCGCTACCGCCGCCTGCTCCAGACCTGGAAAACCACCAGCCTGCCCCCCGTCATCACCCACAACCTGGTGGATGATGCCCAGGATGATATCCTCAACTTCCTGCGCCGCTCCAACCTCGTCAACAACCAGCACGACCGGGTAAAAATCGTCTACCACCCCGATTTCGTAGCTCCCACCTCCCCCCTATTCGGCATGGAGTACGGGCAGTTTGTGCGCGGCTGCCATCTGGGCATTTTCCCGAGCTACTATGAGCCCTGGGGCTACACCCCGCTGGAGTGCGTGGCCCGGGGCGTGCCGGCCGTCACCAGCGACCTTTCCGGTTTTGGCGACTACGTGATGCAAAACGTGCCCAATCACGAGGAAAAAGGCATTTTTGTGGTACAGCGCCAGGAAAAAAGCTTTGACGAAGCCGCTGATGAACTCACCGACATGCTCTGGGACTTTGTGCAGATGAACCGCCGGGAGCGAATTATGCAGCGCAACAACGTGGAAAGTTCCGCCGAGATATACGACTGGAAAAACCTGCGCGTGTACTACGACCGGGCCTACCAGCTGGCGCTGGAACGGCACTAACACTGGTTCCCGCCACATAGAGGCAAGCCCTTGATAATAAAAATGCGTGGCTCTGCGGCAGGATTTTGATACTGCGCCGCAGAGCCACGCATTCCTATTACCGCAGCAGAGCACCAAAGTATTGTGTAAATCATTCAGTTATCCATCTAAGTTGCCAGTTACCCGCTGTTATGACGTCCCGTAATCTGTTCATCATTATTATCAAGGTTATTGGCCTGCTCACGCTCAAGGAAATACTGGTCGCCCTTGCCCAGTTGGTTTCTACTTCCCTCTCTTACTTGTCGGGCGGGGCTGAAATAGTGCTGGTTCTGCTGCTGGCCTCGGTAGCCGTGGGACTGTTTGCGGTGGTGCCCTATTTCTGCCTGTTTCGGGCTGCTTGGCTCGTGGACAAGCTCCGGCTGGCAGAAGATATTGACCAAAACATGATGCCGCTGAACATGCACCGCTCCACCGTGCTCAGTATTGCCATTATAGTGGTGGGCGGCCTACTGCTGATGCACGAGGTGCCCTACCTTGGCCTGTTGCTGCTGCGGTTGTCGCAGGAGCGCCGCGCCGATATCACCGACCCCGATATCACGCCGCTGGTACTGTCGGTTGCTAAAATCATCATCGGGCTGCTGTTCATCAACAAGCAGCGCCAGTTGGTGAGTCTTATTGAGCTCAGGCGTAAACGTTAGCGTGATGCTCCGCCGATACGCGCTGCTCATACCGCTGTCTGCCGTGGCCATTTCAGCCTTGGCTGGACAATTCTGGCTGAAACCAGCCCGGTTTTGGGTGCAGCCGGGCCAAAGCGTACATATCCGGCGGCTCACGGGCGAACATTTGCAGGGTACTGTCTGGTCGGGCACCAGCCGCCGCGTTACGGGTTTCTGGCACTGCGCGCCGGGCCAACCGGTAGCCAATTTGCTGCCTGCCGTTACGGCCGCCGATACACTACAAACCACCATTCAGCTGGCTCAGCCTGGCACGCATCTGCTGGCTTTAGCTACCGACAACCTCTTTGTTACCTTCTCTGCTTTCAATTTTGCGGCCTACCTGCAACAAGAGGGGCTTGACTATGTGGCGGCCCGCCGCGCCCTGGCCGGCGACACGGTGCAGCCGGTGCGGGAGGCCTACCGCCGCTGCGCCAAAACCCTGGTACAGGCCGGCCCGGCGTTACCACGTGATACGGCCCGGGCCTGGGGGCGGGTGCTGAGGCTGCCTCTGGAGCTGGTGCCCGAGCAAAACCCGTATACCCTGCTGCCAGGGGCAGCTTTTACGGTGCGGGTGCTGCGGGCCGGCCAGCCGGTGGCCGGGCAACAGGTGGTACTCTGGCAGCGCGGCAATGGGGTAATTTCCGTTGTTGGCCGACTGCGCAGTAACCAAAACGGCCGAATTCTGTTTCGTTTATCGGGGGCGGGTGAGTACCTTGCCGGCACTGTGCGCATGGAGCCCGCCCCCAAGGGTATTCCCGCCGACTGGCAAAGCACCTGGAGTACGTTAAGTTTCGGTCTGGCAGACAAAAAACAGCGGTAGTTAGCTGTTTTTGGCTGCTTTTGTGCCGTTCACCAAAGCCTCACGTCTCAATCGTTTTTTTGTTACCTTCGCAACTCCCGTAACCACCGAATAACCTGCGGTATGAAGTACTCCATCGATAAAAAAGAAACCTACACGATTATCACGATTGACGAGAAAAAGCTCGACACAACTGTCGCGCCGGATCTGAAATCGGAATTTGTGAAGCTGAATGCTGAAGGCATCAATAACCTGATTCTGGACCTGAGCAACGTTAAGTATACCGACTCATCGGGGTTGAGCTCCATCCTGATTGCCAACCGTCTCTGCAACTCCACGGGTGGCTTGCTGGTGCTAACGGGCCTCCAGGACCACGTGATGAAACTGGTGACCATCAGCAAGCTGGAATCGGTGTTGCACATCCTGCCCACGGTAGAAGAAGGTATTGACCGGATTTTCCTGCACGCCATCGAGCGGGACCTGACCAGCAAGGAGTAATCTTCGCTACAAGCTATAAGCTGCAAGCTGCAAGTTTTTCGTTCTGCTGGTTGGTGCCTCAGAACAAAGGCTTGCAGCTTGCAGCTTATAGCTTGTAGGCTTTTCTACCTATGGAGTTTGAGCTGAAAATTTTAGGCAGTGCTTCGGCCACCCCGTTCCTGGACCGCCACCACACGGCGCAGGTCCTCACGGCAGGCGGCGCCCAATACCTTATTGATTGCGGCGAAGGCACTCAGCGCCGGCTGATGGAGCACAAAATCCGGCATCAGCGCATCCATACCATCTTCATCAGCCACCTGCACGGTGACCATTTTTTTGGCCTGTTTGGCTTACTGGGCACCATGCACCTGAATGGCCGCACGGAGCCGTTGCGCTTGTTTGGCCCGCCCGGCCTGGATGAGGTGCTCACCATGCAGTTTCGGCACTCCCATACCCAGCTCAGCTTCGAGCTGGACTTCACCCCGGTAGACACTACCCAGCACCGCCAGATTTTTGAGGACAAGAACCTGACCGTGCACACGCTGCCCATGCGCCACCGCATTCCGTGCTGCGGCTACCTGTTCCGGGAGAAGCCCAAGCGCCGCCGCCTGCTGGCTGAGCGCCTGCCCGATGGCCTTACCCCGGCTCAGCTCTCGGCCCTTACCCTCGGCAACGACCTGCTTGATGATTATGGGCAAACGTTGGTGCGCAATACCGATGTAACCACGGAGCCTAAGCGGGCCCGTAGCTATGCCTTCTGCTCCGATACCTTATACACCGAAAGTCTGGCCGATTTGGTACGCGGCGTGGATTTACTCTACCACGAAGCCACCTTCCTGGATGATATGCGGGAGCGGGCCGCCGTTACTCATCACTCCACGGCCCGGCAGGCGGCCTTGCTGGCCCGGCGGGCGGAGGTGCACCGCCTGCTCATTGGGCACTTCAGTAGCCGCTACCGCGACTTGCAGCCCCTACTGGCTGAGGCCAAAACCCAGTTTGAGTGGACGGAGCTAGCGGTGGAAGGCCTCACGGTTTCACTGGCCGAGTAATCATACCACTTTCCTTTCCAGCAGCACCCGGAATTCGAGTAAATCTTCGGGCGGTAATTCCACACTCCTTCCCCCTGCTCGGAAGGATAGTTCTCTTCCCCTCTCTGTTTATGCCCCAACCTTTATCCCACAAAAAGCAGCAGTTGTACCTGGTGCTCAGCGGCATTTTCATCGTGAATGCGCTGCTGGCCGAAATTATCGGGGTGAAGATTTTCTCAGTGGATGCGCTAATGGGTCTGCCTGGCAACCTGACGGCGGGCGTACTTATCTGGCCGGTGGTGTTCGTCACCACCGACATTATCAATGAGTATTTCGGCAAGGAAGGCGTGTTGCGGGTGAGCTACCTCACGGTCGGTCTGATTCTGTTCGCCTTCCTCGTGATTTATGCCACTACCCTGCTGCCCCCGGCCGCCTTCTGGCTGGAGGCTAATAACACCGACGCCCAGGGCCGCCCCTTTGACGTGGATTTTGCCTACCGCAGCATTTTCCGCCAGGGACTGGGCATCATCATGGGCTCCATCACGGCGTTTGGTATCGGGCAGCTGCTGGATGCTACCGTGTTTCAGCTGCTACGCCGGGCTACCGGGGGCCGCTACGTGTGGCTGCGCGCTACGGGCTCCACGCTGGTTTCCCAACTCGTCGATTCATTTGTGGTGCTGTTCGTGGCGTTTTACGTGTTCGGCAACTGGACGCTGGGGCAAGTGTTGAGCGTGGCCAATGCCAATTACTGGTATAAATTTGCCGCTGCCATCCTGCTCACGCCCGTGCTCTACCTCGCCCACTTCCTCATCGACCGTTACCTGGGCGACGAAGCTACCCGCGAGCTGCAGCAGGAAGCTGTGGCTGATGAGGCTGTATAGTTACCTTCTCATTCTTGCACTCTGATGCGTTTTTTATTACTAGTAACGTTTATTGGGTTACTTTTCCAGCTACCGGGTAGGGCTCAAACCTCCTTGTTAAATTCTTTCAGACCGGGCTCTTATGTATTGCGTTCCGACCGTAATAAGCGGTTGAACGGGCAAATGAAGCTACGAAGCAGCACTTTGTTGCTAGTGAAAGATGAGGCAAGCAAAACAATAAAATTAACCCCGGAAGATGTACAATCCTTTCAGATAGAAGGCAACAAGTACACCGTAGCCTACGATTTTGAGGTTCGGCAGGGGCTCATTGATGCCTTGATCGAACAGGCTTTTGTTGAGCAACTCGACAGCGGCCAAGTGGTGCTCATGCGTTATGCCTATACCATCGGCTCACCGGCTACAATGAGAGCTGGAGGTATGATGACGGGAGGGCAATCGGAGAATGACGTGTATCTGTTACGCTGGGGCCGTGGCACTTCGGTTTCTGCCATCCAAGCCAGTTGGCTGACGGGTGGCGGCACCCGTTTCCGAGAAGCATTACTACCGTACGTTAACCAACGTCCTGATTTGGTTAACCTGATTGAGAGCGGTACCATTACTGTGCGTGATCTGCCAACCCTTGTAAAAGCCATTAATACTGGACAGGCATACGGCCTGTCAACTTCTTCCCGCAACTAGCTTCTTCCATGTCCCGCATTCTTACCGGCATTCAGAGTACCGGCCGCCCCCACTTGGGTAACCTGCTCGGCGCCATCCTTCCGGCCATTGAACTCTCTAAAAGCAGCGCTAACGAAAGCCTGCTGTTCATTGCCGATTTGCACTCCCTTACCACCGTGCGCGACGCCGAGCTGCTGCGCCAGAACACCTACGCCGTGGCCGCCTCCTGGCTGGCCTGCGGCTTCGATACGGAGAAGAACCTGTTCTACCGGCAGTCGGATGTGCCACAGGTGACCGAGCTAGCCTGGTACCTGAGCTGCTTCACGCCCTTCCCCATGCTGGCCAACGCCCACTCGTTCAAGGACAAGAGCGACCGGCTTGCCGACGTGAATGCGGGCCTGTTCACGTATCCGGTGCTGATGGCGGCCGATATTCTGCTCTACGACGCGGAAATCGTGCCCGTGGGCAAAGACCAGGTGCAGCACCTGGAAATTGCCCGCGACATTGCCTCGGCCTTCAATAACCGCTACGGCGACACCTTCGTGCTGCCCCAGTCGCGGGTGGACGAGCAAATCCAGACCATTCCCGGCCTTGATGGGCAGAAGATGAGCAAGAGCTACGGCAACATCATCGACATCTTCCTCGACGATAAGGCGTTGCTCAAAAATATCAAGCTCATTGTATCGGACAGCACCCCGCTGGAAGCTCCCAAAAACCCCGATACCGACACCACCTTCAAGCTGTTCTCGCTGCTGGCCACGCCCGAGCAAACTGCCGAAATGCGCCAGAACTACCTGAATGGCGGCTACGGCTACGGCCACGCCAAGCAGGCGCTCTTTGAAGTTATCCGTAGCCGCTTCGCCCAGGAGCGGGAGCAGTTCAACTTCTACATGAACAACCTGCCCGAAGTGGACCGCAAGCTGGCCGAAGGTGCCGCTAAAGCTCAGGCCTACGGTAGCACCGTACTCAACAAAGTGCGGGAAAAAGTAGGTTACCAGAAGCGGTAAAACACCGGTCATCCTGAGCAGAGCGAAGGACCTTATTACGTAAGAGCAAGCCGTTGCGACGGTTGTCATGCCTACGTGATAAGGTCTTTCGCTCTGCTCAGGACGACCGTACTACCTCACAATTTCACTGCTCAATACGGTAGCCCGTCGATGGACTGGTGGCGCTGCTCGTGGTAGAAGCTGAAGCCCACTTTACTGCCCCGGCTGACTTGCTGATTTTCCAGTTTCTGCTTCACCGAAATCTTCTGAATATCGGTAAGCGGGGGAGCAATCAGGTCGTTGTTGACGGCGGCAATCATGGCGCTTTCCACAAAGAGCTTGAGGCTGTCCTCCGTCACGGGGTTGTCCGACATGTCGTTATCGGGTAGTTCCAGTTGCTGCACGCCTTCCAGGAAGTAGTGGTTGTCAATATTGATAAGCAGGCGGCCCACTAGGTAGCCGGGGTCATTCATGCGCTGGTACTTGATGCTGTCGGCCATGAAGTTGTAGGCCATGATGTGCCCGAAAAAGCGCCGCCGAAAGTCATTCTCCACGTATTTCGTATCCATGGGGCCATAGTCGTCGGGGAAGGTGACGATGTTGGAGTGCAGCACAAACACCAGCAGGTCGCCACTGAAGCGGATGTGAAACTCCATGTCGTTTATCGGCCGGTACTCAATCACCACCGTGGAATCGACGGGCGTAATGCGGCGGCTCAGCTCCACCACCAACTCCTGCGACACTTTGCGCAACAGGTCGAAAGTGGCCAGCGTGTTACGGTAAATAGCCTGCTTGGCGGATGATTTCTGCTTCAGCCCCTCAAATATCAGGTCCAGCCGGTCGGCGGGGGAAGGGGCGGGCTCACCGGGCGCGTTGGGGGGCAGATTATCGGTATTGGGGGAACTGGCGGTAGTAGCGGCAGGCGTAGCAGGGCTGGCGGCAGGAGTAGTGGCAGCCAAAGGAGCCCCGGGCGTACCGTCGTCGGTTTGGGGTAGAGTAGCGGGCGAGGTGTGCGGCATTATCAATGGGAGTAAGTGGGCCTGATCTGGAGTGCAGAACCAAGCCCAGATTCAACAAAATACCATGCCGTAGCACAGTTCCGGAATCCTGTACCTACGCAAACTAGCGGTTCCATAGTTTCGGCCTGCCCTCATCTACCCACCCCAACACGCCATCAGCTTGCCTCTTCGTTGCGCTCAGCTGCGCTAGTTTGCCGGCTGGGCTGGAAGTTCTGGTGGGGCTAGCAGGTGCGCGGCAACCGGCCAGGCAGTACTCCGAAAAGCCACCGTGCGCAGTCCCGGCCACGCAACGGAAGCGGTGGCAGGCAGCAACATGGCCTGGGCCGTAGGTTGCGCCAGCGCCTCCCCCACTGTGCGCACTGCCCCAGCCGGCACGGCCCGCTGCTCCAGCGCCGCTAGCAGGCTGGAGGCGGGCAGTTCCGCAATGCGCTGGCGCAGCAATTCCTCCAGCTGGGTGCGGTGCGCAACCCGGTTGGGGTTGTGACGGAAACGAGCGTCTTCCGCCCACTGGGGCCGCTCCAGCACTGCGCATAGTTGCTCAAACTGCCGGTCGGAACCCACGGCCAGGAGCAGTTGTGTCCCATCCTGGGCGGGGTACACCGTGCCGTAGGGTACAATGCTGGGGTGGCCGGAGCCCAGGGGTTGGGGACTGTGGCCCGTAACCAGGCAGGTAGCCGCCTGGTTGGCCAGAGACGCCAAGGCACTATCCAGCAGGCTCACTTCAATAAGCGCACCTTGGCCGGTTCGCTCCCGCCGAAACAGGGCCGTTAGCAGCCCTTCCTTGAGTTGGTGGGCTGTGAGCAGGTCAATGAGGGCCACGGGCATTTTCTGGGGCTCCTGGCCGGGGCCTGCTGCGTTGAGGTGCATAAACCCGGTTTCGGCCTGGAGTACGGCATCATACCCGGCACGGCTGGCAGTGGGGCCGTAGCCAGTGATATGACCGTAAATCAGGCGGGAGTTCAGGGCCGAGAGGGTGGCGTAATCGGCCTGCAGCTTCTCGGCGTCGCCGGGCTTGTAGGAAGTCAGCACGATGTCGGCGGTGGCGGCCAGCTGGTGCAGCGTGGCGCGGCCGGCAGCGGTAGTTAGGTCGAGCACCTGGCTGCGCTTGCCCCAGTTGGCACTGCTGAAATAGGCCGTGACGGTGGTAGCCGGGTCCTCGGCGGCAGTGCGCCAGGTACGGGTTACGTCGCCGGAAGGCGGTTCCAGCTTAAGCACCTCGGCCCCCAGCTCCGCCAGAAATTGTCCTACCTGGGGTCCAGCCAGCACGGAAGCCAGCTCCAGCACGCGCAGGCCGGTAAGGGGCAGCTCAGGACGAGGATCAGCAGTAGCATTCATGCGGCCGAAGGTAGGCAGGCTTCGGAAATCCAGCCTTCCTGAAGCGCTTTCTACTGCTAAGCCTGGGGGGCGAGGGCCTACGCTCCTTCCTACTCTGCCTGGCGGAGCACGTCGGCTACTTCCTCCAGGCGCTTAGCAATGGGCTCCAGCAGTTCGGCGGGCACAGGTACCTCCCCTTCACTGCGGGCTTTGAGGTAGCGTACTACGGCCATTTGGTTGTGCAACGTGGCTTCGGCAGTTTCGCGCAGTTGCTCCCAGGCCGCTTCGCCCGCCTTGCGCAGCCGCTGCCGGGCCTCCAGGGCCCGCATTACCAAGGTGGCCAGCTGGGTAAGCACCTGCTGTTCAGCCGCGCTAAACTGTCGGGGCTCGTAGCCAGCCAGGCATACCGTACCGATGGCCAGGCCCTGGGCCGTGCGTACCGGCGCCCCGGCATAAAATCGAACCGCTCGCTCCTGCGTGGCAGCGGTAGCCGGCATGGTGTTCAACTCCTCAAACACCAACACGGGCGCCTCTGCCAGTACGGCCTGGGAGCACAGAGTTTGCTCGGGGGCCATGCGCTCCTGCGCGGGCATGCCCACGCCGGCTTTGTGCCACACCTCAACCGTGCCCACAAACGCAATTCGGGCTACGGGCACGCTAAAAATGTACGCGGCTAACTCCGCCAGGTCATCAAATAATTTCTCCTGGGCAGAATGAAGAATGTCATAGGATTGCAGCGCCAGCTGACGCTCTTTAGCTGATATAGCGGTAGTGTCTAGCATATTCTGTTGGGCGGGCAGGCCCCGGGCGGGCACTCACTCAGCGAAGATAACACGCCGGCACGGCTGGGGCAAGCCCCCGGCAGTGGACCCCGCTGCCACTGGCAGGCTCGGGCGTGGGCCACTTGCTACTGCAGGTGGCCGGTTCGCGCAAATACCGGAAAGATTACCTCTCGCTCCCCCGGGCCCCAGAGTTGCGTCAACTCGTCGGCAATGAGTAACACGGGGTCCTGCTGGTGCTGCTTCTGGTAGCTGGCCACACTCGACCAGGTGCGCAGGTAGTTGAGCATCCACTCCGCCGACCACTGCCGCCGCACCGCAAAGCGGCCGGTTTGCACCCCGGCAAACGGGAACGGCAGGCGGGCATATTCATCCACAATGTGCCAGCGGTTATCATCCCAGTAAGGGCGCATGGTTTCATCGTGAAAGTACCGCACCAGCGGGTCAATTTCGGGGTTGATGGTGAGCAGGTTGTAGCCCCATTCGGCCAGTACGCCGTCCGGCCGCAGCACGCGGCGCACCTCGGCGTTGAAGGCTGCCATATCAAACCAGTGCACGGCCTGAGCCACGGTTATGAGGTCGAAGCTGGCCGCCGCAAACGGGGTACGCTCGGCGCTGGCTACCTGGTAGTGGATGTTGGGCAGCTGCGGAGCCTGGGCTAGTTGGGCGGTGCTGATGTCGGTGGCTTCTACTTGAGCGAAATGCTCGGCCAGCACGGCGGCCACCTGGCCGTTGCCAGTGGCGCAGTCCCAGGCGCGGGCGCGGGCGGCTACCTGAGGCAGCAGCCACTGGTAAAGCTCGGCGGGGTAGTCGATGCGGTAGCGGGCGTACAAATCCGCCTGAGTGGAAAATCGGTCGAGAGTGGCCATAATATCCTGCGTAGTGTGGTCTGTTGTTCGTGAAACTGGCGGTGCGGGTTGTTTCGGCTGAGTTGCAGTAGCTTTCTGCCCGCTAGAACTCACTGTTTTTCCTTTGCCTATGCCTTCCGTTTCTGCCCCTGTTCAAACTGGTTTGCTGGCCTTCGGCATGTCGGGCCGCATTTTTCACGCGCCGTTTCTAGCGGCGCATGCCGGCTTCCAGTTGCGGGCCGTGGTGGAACGCAGCCGCAAACAGGCCCAGCAGCACTATCCCACTCTCATCAGCTACGACAGCGTGACCGAGCTATTGGCTGACGCGGAGCTAGAGCTGGTCATCATCAATACGCCCAACGACACCCATTTTGCCCTGGCCAAACAAGCCTTGCAGGCTGGCAAGCACGTCCTCATTGAAAAGCCGGTAGCCACCACCGTAACCGAGCTGAATGAGTTGCTGGAGCTGGCGGCCGCCCAAAACCGGCACGTGCTGGCTTACCAAAACCGCCGCTGGGACTCCGACTTTCAGCTGGTGCGGCAGGTAGTGGAAAGCGGGCAACTAGGCAACTTAACGGAGGTACATTTCCGCTTCGACAGGTACAAAGCGGCCCTTAACGTCAAAACCTTCAAGGAAGACCCGGCCGTGCCCGGCAGCGGCCTCAGCTTCGACTTGGGACCACATGTATTGGATCAGGCCTTGAGCCTGTTTGGCCGCCCGGAACGGGCGCACCTTACCCGGGCCAGTCACCGGCCCAACTCCCGCGTCGATGACTATTTCCATATCCATCTGCAGTATCCCCGGGGCCTGAACGTATTTGTAACGGGCAGCCTGCTCACGGCCGCCCCGGGGCCGGCCTATGTGCTGCACGGCACCCTCGGCTCCTTCCAGAAAAGCCGCGCCGACGTGCAGGAAACCCAGCTCGACCAAGGCCTGCCGCCCACGGCGCCCGAATATGGCTTGGAAACGGCTGCCGCCGCCGGCACGCTTACCGTGGTGCCCGCCCCTGGTCAGACGCTGATAACCAGCCGGCCCGCACCCACTGGCAATTACCTGGGCCTGTTTGAGGCCGTGTTCCAGACGCTGCGCAACGGGCAGCCCTACCCTATCCGGGCGGAGGAGTTGCGCTGGCAGTTGGAGATTCTGGAAGATAGAGGCTAAAAAGAACGTCATTCCGAGCGGAGCGAGGAATCTCGCGTGCTGATGTTGAATCAGGATTACAACGTCAGCACGCGAGATTCCTCGCTCCGCTCGGAATGACGTTCTGGTTTCACTCTCCCAACCTCCACGGCACGCAAATCCCTCTATCTTTGTTGCTATTCACACAGCGGTTTGCTGACCGAAAAGCAAGGTCAGCCATCAATCAATCTAAAAACACAGCTGCACCTTGACGTTTCACGAGTTTAACCTGCACGATGACCTGCTAGCGGGCATCGATGCCATGAATTACCTGAATGCCACCCCCATTCAGGAGCAAGCCATTCCCCGTATTCTGGAAGGCAAAGATTTGATTGCCTGCGCCCAAACCGGCACCGGCAAAACGGCCGCCTACCTGCTGCCCCTCATCGACAAAATTTCTCACGCCAAGCACGGCACCACTTCCACCCTCATTCTGGTGCCCACCCGCGAGCTGGCCACCCAAATTGACGAGCAGGTGACTGGTTTCGGCTACTTCGTAGAAGCCAGCTCCATTGCCATCTACGGCGGGGGCAAATCGGAGGGTTGGGAGCAGCAGAAGCGTGCCCTCACCTCCGGCGCCGACATCATCATTGCCACGCCCGGCCGCCTCATTGCCCACATGCAAATGGGCTACGTGAAGTTTGAGGACCTGAAATACCTGGTGCTCGACGAGGCCGACAAGATGATGGACATGGGTTTCTCCGATGACATCCTCAACATTGTGCGCCAGCTGCCCAAGGAGCGTCAGACGCTGCTGTTCTCGGCCACCATGCCCAGCAAAATCCGCGACTTTTCCCAGCAGCTGCTCAAGAGCCCCGAGGAAATCCGCTTGGCCGTGTCCAAGCCCGCCGCCGGCATCGACCAGCAGTTCTACATGGCCTTCGACCGCCAGAAGATTTATCTGCTGGAGCACATCATCAAAACCCAGGATGTGCAGAGCATGGTACTGTTCACCAGCCAGAAAGCGGCCGTGGGCGGCATTGTACGGGCCATCAACAAGCTCGGCATTGAAGCCCGGGGCATCTCATCCGACCGTACCCAGGAGGAGCGGGAGGAAATCATGCGGGCCTTCAAAAACAAGCAGTTCCCCATTCTGGTAGCCACCGACGTACTCAGCCGCGGCATCGACATTGACAGCCTCAGCCACGTGGTGAACTACGATATTCCCCGCGCCGCCGAGGATTACGTGCACCGCATCGGCCGCACGGCCCGCGCCGCTACCAAAGGCACAGCCATTACCTTCATCAGTGACCAGGACCAGGACCGGGTACTCAAGATTGAGAAGCTGATTGAGCGGGAAGTTGACAAGCAGAGCATCACCGAGGCCATGGGCCTGGGCGAAGCCCCGGAGTTTGACCCCAAACGCTTCAGCGGCCTGCGCGGCAAAATTGGCGGCCGGCCCGAGCGCGGCGGCCGTAGCGGTGGCTCCGGCGGCGGTGGCGGCCGTGACCGGGGCCCCCGCCCCGAAGGTGGCAGCCGCAGCGGCGGTGGCCGCGACGGAGCCCGCCCCAACCGCGGCGACGGCAAACCCGACGCCGACCAGCAGGCCCGTATTGCCCGCGCCGCCGCCGCCCTGGCGGCCCTGGATGCTGGCCAGGCCCCTGCCCAGCCCTACCAGCGCCCACCCCGCGAAGACCGACCCGAAGGCAGCGAAAGCCGCCCCCGCCGCGAGCCGCGTGAACCCCGCGCCCCGCGCCCCGAGGGCGAAGCCCGCCCGCCCCGGGAGCCCCGTGCTCCACGCCCCGAGGGTGAAGCTGCTGCTCCCCGGGCCGAAGGCGACCAGCCGGAAGGTCAGCGCCGCCGCAAGCGGGGCGGCCGCAACCGCTCCGGCCGTGGCCCCCGCCCCGAAGGCAGCGCATTGGAAGCAGCAGCCACTGCCGCCCCCGCCGCTCCCAGCGCGGAGTAGGTTTCAAGCATAGAAAAGCCCCCGTTACATGGTGTATCGGGGGCTTTTTTATTCCTTGATTAGATGGTATTGTGCTGATTACTTACTGTTCTAGCTGCATGTATGCATCAATCTGTTCGTCTGACACTCTCCACTCCTCTCCTTTCGCTTCATGGATGTAAGCGAGTCCGCACAATTCTATTGTAGAATAACCTATCAACTGTACATCACCCTTCATAGCAACCCACCAATCCTGCTTCTTATCAAAGTAAACCTGATATCCTTTTTCCTGCAGCACATAGAAAGCTGGGGCAAGAACATTACTGGCAGCGGATAATCCTGACATGACCTTCTTGATTACAGCACCTGCCCCAATCCGAACAGCAGCGTAAACACCAGCGTGGTGAGGGCCATTTGCTTCAGTAGCGGGTCCAGTTGCATACTGTTCTGGCGCTGCCACACGGCGGCGGCATTGCGGGCCAGCAGCGGGACGGAGAGCAGGAACAGCCACTGCCAGAACGAGTGATAAGTAAGTACCACGTAGAGCACGGCGCACACCAGCCCGGCCGTAAGCAGCACCACGTGATACACGCGGGCCCGCCGAGGACCCAGCCGCACCGGAATGGTGATTTTGCCGGCCAATTCATCGGAGCGGATGTCGCGGATGTTGTTCACGTTCAGCACGGCCGTGGCAAAGCAGCCCAGCGCGGCAGCGGGCAGCAGCACGGGCAGCGGCAGGTTGCCGGCCTGCAGGAAATAGGTGCCGCACACACCCACCATCCCAAAGAAAATAAACACCGACAGGTCGCCGAGGCCGGCGTAGCCGTAGGGTTTGGAGCCGGCCGTGTAGTTCACTGCCGCCCAGATGGCTGACAGCCCCAGCACGAAAAACGCGGCCGTCACCCACACGGCCACCGCGCCCAGCGCTACCCACAGCAGGGCCACCCCACTCACGAGCGACAACGCTCCGAACAGGCCCATGCCCCGCTTCATCTGCTCGGGGCTGATAGCTCCGCTTTGCACGGCCCGCTGGGGGCCCTCCCGGTGCACACTGTCGGCGCCGTTCTGGGAGTCACCGTAGTCGTTGGCCAGGTTGCTCAGGATTTGCAGCAGAACGGTGGTGAGGGCTGCCAACCCTACTACACTGCCCCGAAACTGCCCATTGCTGGCCGCCAAAAAGCCCCCGGCCATGATGCTGGCCAAAGCCAACGGTAGCGTGCGAGGCCGGAAGGCCGAAATCCAGGCTTTGGCGGGACCAGCGGGGGCAGAAACGGAAGACGACATGAGAGGACTATAAAACGGTGGCAACGCCTACCCGCGCTACCGATTACGAATGGTGTAGTATCTGTTGCTTAGCCAACCGATGGCTCCAAAGTGGCAATGCGCGCCGCCGTCAACTCCCGGAAATGCGCCACTACCAAATCGGCGTGGCTCAAATCCTGCAGCGGAGAATGCTCACTGCTGTAGCCGATGCAGAAAATGCCAGCGGCCTTGGCGGCCGTAACGCCGTTGCTGGAGTCTTCAATCACCACGCACTGCTGCTTAGGAGCCTCCGACAGGCTGGCGGCATGCTCGAAAATAGCCGGATCAGGCTTGGAGCGGGGGAAATCCTCTCCGCTTACCAAGTGCGAGAAGTAGGGACCCAGGGCAAACCGCCGCATCACCCGGTCAATAGTGGATTTGGACGCGGAGGAAGCCAGAATCAGCTGCATCTGGTGCTGGTGCAAGTCCTCGATGAGGGTGCGCACGCCGGCCAGCAAATCCAGGTCGGGCTGCTCGTCAAAGGCGCGGTTGAAGAAGTCCCGCTTGGCCAACACCAACTCTTCCACTTCCGGCCCCAGACCATGCTTATCCTTGAGGAACTGGTACACATTTTTGGTCGAGCGGCCCGTGAAGGTAGCGTACTCGTCAGCCGGCACTTCAATGCCCAGCTCCTCAAAATGTCGGTAGTAGGCGTAGCGGTGCACGGGCTCCGTATCGACGATAACGCCATCCATGTCAAATATTACGGTGCGAACCATGCGGGCAGAAGTTGATTTCGGGTGCGAAGGTAGTGCCCTACACACAAGTAGCGCGCAACCGGGGCTGCGCGCTACTTACCTTACTGCACTGGGTACTGGCAACTACGCGGTGGCTATCTGTTTCTTACTTGAGAATAGCGGCCACCAGCTCCTCGCTCATGGGCTTCACCTTGGAAGGGTAAAAGGCCACTACTTGACCTTTCTCATCCACCAGGTATTTGCAGAAATTCCAAGAAGGGGCGTCGCCCACGGCTCCGTTCTTGGTCTTGTCGGCCAAGAATTTGTACAGCGGGGCGGCGTCGTCGCCTTTTACCGACACTTTGCTGAATAGCGGGAACGTAACGCCGTAGTTTTTCTCGCAGAACAAGGAAATCTGCTCGTTGGTACCGGGCTCCTGGCCCCCGAAGTTGTTGGCAGGAAAGCCCAGCACCGTCACCTTGTCGCCGTGCTTTTTGTAGAGCTCTTCCAGCTCCTTGTACTGCGGGGTATAGCCGCACTCGGAGGCCGTGTTCACGATGAGCAGCTTTTTGCCTTTGTACTGGCTCAGCTTCACGTTCTTACCGTCAATGGTTTGCACAGTGTAGTCGTACACGGTGCCGGTAGCGGCGGCAGTTTCGGAGGTCATGGCCGGAGTGGAGGGGTGGGTGGGAAGATTGGCGTAGCCGGTGGCAACCAGAGCGCCCAATAGCACAAAAGCTTTCATGGAGGTCAGCGTAAAAAGAGGGGAAATTTCAGTGGAAAACCGACAGACATACGCAATGTTCGGGCCAGCGGCTTTCGGTCCAACAAGGTACGTCCGCTAGGGGCTTCTGCACCGCTGCTAAATTCGGCAATGCCAAAAATCTGTACATTTGCCCCTACCGCGTCCTCATTCCGCGGCTGATCTGCCCATGCGTAAGACTCTTCATTCGGTCATTACCGGAACAGGCAGCTACCTCCCCTCGCAAATCATTAAAAACGAAGTATTCATCAATTCCTCGTTTTATGACGCGGCCGGTGCCCCACTCGTGAAGGCCGGCAGTGAGATAGTACAGCAGTTTTCCAACATCACCGATATTCAGGAGCGGCGCTACGCCGCCGACAATCAGGTAGCTTCCGACCTGGCTTTCCTGGCCGCCCAGGATGCCCTGCACTCCAGCCACACCGACCCCGAAACGCTGGACTACATTCTGGTAGCCCACAACTTCGGCGACGTAGCCCTGGACAACCGCCGCTCCGACTTTGTACCCACGCTGGCGGCCCGCGTCAAGCACAAACTGGGCATCGAGAACCCCAACTGCGTAGCCTACGACCTGCCCTTTGGCTGCCCCGGCTGGCTGCAGGGCGTCATTCAGGCCGATTATTACCTGCGCTCCGGGGATGCTAAACGGGTGCTGGTTATTGGGGCCGAAACCCTCTCCCGCGTGTGCGACCCCCACGACCGGGACAGCATGATCTACGCCGACGGAGCCGGGGCCATCATTCTGGAAGCCCGGGAAACCGATGCGCCCACGGGTATTCTGGCCCACGGCACCCGCTCCGATACTGTGCAGGCAGCCCACCTGCTGCGCATGGATAAGTCGTTCAACCCAGCGTATGAGGGCTCGGAGCTGTTCCTGAAAATGGAAGGCCGCAAGCTGTACGAGTACGCGCTGAAAACCGTGCCCCAGGCCATCAAGGACACGCTTGATAAAGCGGGCCTGCCCATTACGACCATGCGCAAGCTGCTCATTCACCAGGCCAACGGCAAAATGGATGAGGCCATTCTAAAGCGCCTTTACGCCCTTTACAATGACGCCCCCATTCCGGCCGGCGTCATGCCCATGACGATTTCCTGGCTGGGCAACTCCTCGGTAGCCACCCTCCCTACCCTGCTGGACCTACTGCTCAAAGGCCAGCTGCCTGACAATGACCTGCAACCCGGCAACATTATCGTATTTGCCTCCGTGGGCGCCGGCATGAACTGCAACGCCGTGGTGTACCAGATGTGATTTAGTCAGTTAGTGAAATGGTGAAGGGCCGTCCTACTTGCACTATGTGCGTATGTAGAACGGCCCTTCACCATTTCACCACTTCACAAATTCGCCGCTTACGTAGTGCGGGGCGTGAGCCATTTTTCCAGCGCTATGGGCTGATAGGCCAGCATTTCGGTAAGCAGGTTGCTGGGGTCGGGGTTGCTGAGCAGCTGGTGGCGGTTTTCGCGGCGCAACAGGCCTTCGTCGGCCATGTGGTCGAGGGCGCGAAGCAGATGGTCGTAGAAACCAGCCACGTTGAGCAGGGCCACAGGCTTTTTGTGCAGGCCCAGCTGGCCCCAGGTCAGCACTTCGAACAGCTCTTCCAGCGTGCCAAAGCCGCCGGGCATAGCCACGAAGCCGTCGGCCAGGTCGGCCATCAGCAGCTTCCGCTCGTGCATACTTTTCACAATGTGCAGCTCCGTTACGCCGCGGTGCTCCACTTCCTTGGCTACCAGAAAATCGGGAATCACGCCGATAACCTGGCCCCCGTGAGCTAGCACGCTGTCGGCCACGGCACCCATCAACCCTACGCGCCCCCCGCCATACACCAGGGTCATGCTTTGTTCGGCGAGTACGCGGCCCATTTCCTGCGCCATTTCGGTATACAACGGGTTGGTTCCGGCGCTGGAACCACAATACACGGCTACGCTTTTCATTGGTAAGTAAGTTGTTGGCAAAAGAAAAACAGCAGCAACACCACGGCTGGCGTTGCTGCTGCATGTGGGAGCAGTGGCGCAAAACAAGCAGTTCGCGCCGCGGGGTTACATCCGCTCGGGCACCTGAATACCCAGCAGGCCCAGGCTAGCCTTGATGGTGCGGCCGGTTTGGGCCGACAGCGCCACGTAGAACGAGCGGCTGGTTTCGTTGGACTCCGTGAAGATTTTGATGTCGGTGTAGAAACGGTTGTAGGCGCGGGCCACGTCGTAGGCGTACTGGGCCACCACGGCGGGCGAGAACGTGCGGGCGGCTTCCTGCACCACGGCGGCGTAGCGGCCTAGCTCCTGCACCATTTCGCGGGCGGCGGCGGGCAGGGCCGGCAACGTGCTCAGGTCGGCGTCCGGGCTGATGCTCATTTCGGCGGCCTTGCGCAGGATGGCGGCAATGCGGGCGTGGCTGTACTGAATGAACGGCCCCGTGTCGCCTTCCAGCTTCACCGACTCTTCGGGGTTGAAGAGCATGCGCTTTTTGGGGTCTACCTTCAGCAGGTAGTACTTGAGCGCGCCCAGGCCCAACATGTGGTAGAGCTGGGCCAGCTCATCCTCGCTCAGGCCTTCGGTTTTGCCTTTTTCGAGGGTGGCGGCTTTGGCGGCTTCCACCACTTCACGCACTAGCTCGTCGGCATCTACCACGGTGCCTTCGCGGCTTTTCATCTTGCCCGAGGGCAGGTCCACCATGCCGTAGCTGAGGTGGTAGATGGCGTCGGCGTAGGGCTTGCCCAGCTTCTGGAGCACCGCCCGCAGCACCTGCATATGGTAGTTTTGCTCGTCGGCAATAACGTATACGCTCAGGTCGTAGCCAAAATCCTGGTACTTCAGCTCGGCCGTACCCAGGTCCTGGGTGATGTACACGGAGGTACCGTCGGCGCGGAGCAACAGCTTTTCGTCGAGACCTTCTTCCTTGAGGTCCACCCACACCGAGCCGTCTTCCTTCTTGAAGAACACGCCCTTCTGCAGGCCTTCCTCTACCCGCTCCTTGCCCAGCAGGTAGGTACCCGATTCGTGGTAATACTGGTCGAAATCGACGCCGATGTTCTGGTAGGTAGCGTCGAAGCCCTCGTACACCCAGCCGTTCATCTGCTTCCAGAGGCTTACCACTTCCTCGTCGCCGGCTTCCCAGGCACGCAGCATGTCCTGAGCCTCCAGCATCATGGGGGCCTGGCGCTTGGCTACGTCGGGCAGCACGCCTTCGGCTTCCAGCTGGCGCACCTGCTCGCGGTAGTGCTTCTCGAAGAGCACGTAATACTTGCCGGCCAGGTGGTCGCCTTTGATGCCAGCGCTCTGCGGGGTTTCGCCCTGCCCGTACTGCTGGTAGGCCAGCATGGATTTGCAGATGTGGATGCCCCGGTCATTAACCAGGTTAGCCTTGGTGACGGTGGCGCCGGTGGCTTTTAGAATTTCGGCCACTGAGTAGCCGAGGAAGTTGTTGCGCAGGTGGCCCAGGTGCAGGGGCTTATTGGTGTTGGGCGAGGAATACTCCACCACCACGTTCTGGGGGCCGCCCGTGGGCACGGGCGTGCCGGCCGGCGTCTGGCCCAGCTGCTCGAAGGCCTTCACCCACTCGGCATCGGCAATTTCCAGGTTCAGGAAGCCTTTTACCACGTTGTAGCCACTCACCAGGGGGGAGTTAGCCACCAGCCACTCTCCCAGGGCCTGCCCAATCTGCTCGGGGCCTTTGCCCAGGGTTTTGGTGAACGGGAACGTAACGAGCGTAAACTGGCCGGCAAACTCCTTGCGGGTTGGCTGCAGGCCGAGTTGGGTGGCGGGCACCTCCGCGCCGAATACTTGCTGAATAGCGGCGCCAAGGGCCGCTTTGAGGGTTTGTTCGAGTTGTTGCACGAGAAAAGCGAAACGCTTAAAAGGGAAGCCACGGCAGCGGCTTCAGAAGGAAATAGTGGGGTAGCCAGACGAACAGGGCGTAAGCAGCGGCCAGGGCAGGCAGTAGCACCCGTTACCCAGGTGCCAGTGCCCAGTTCCGGCCGATGGTTACGCCGGGAGTCGTCGTTGCCGAAGCCAATACCTCAATACCATAAACACTTGCGCCGCCATTAGAAAGGCGGGCTACTCTTGCAAAGGTAAAAACCTGCGCCGGAAGCCGCCCGAAAAAGTGTTGCGGCCCCCAAACCGGTAGTGCCAAGCCTCCAACCTGAGCGTTGCCCATATCCTCCCCCACTGGCCCGGCCCGAAACGCGGCAGCCCCACCAACGACCGTTAGTGAGGCTGCAATCCAGCAAGATGATTGGGCTTAGCCTTTTCTCCCGACTACTGTACCGGCCGCACCACAATGTCAACCCGCTTGGGCTGCTTGTCCGTCACTACGGGGTAGGCCTCATCATGCAGGTAGAGCAGCCGGCCGCCGTCGGTAATGCGAGCCTGCACGGTGTAGCGGCTGCCCGCCGCAATTCGGGCGGGGTCGTAGTGCAGCGCAAAGCCGAATGGTACCTGCCGCCCGTTGGGCCGGATGGTTATGGAGTCAATAACCGTAGCGGCCACATCCTGCAAGGCCACATCCTGGAGCACCACGCGCACCAGGGCTGTGGGCGGCAAGGCCATGCGGTTGCGGTAGGTGATGGTACCCGTCACAGAATCGGTGGCGGCTGGCCCGGAAACTGGACCCGACGAAGCGTCCGGCACCGCCGGGGTAGACGGAGCGGTGGAGCAGGCAACCAGCAAGGCAGGCAGGCTCAGGGCCAGGTAGCGCAGCGTTTTCATAGCGAAATATCAAGGATGAATGCGCAATAAACGGCTATAGCGCATTCATCCTTGCTCGGGCGGTGGCTACCGGCTTACCACTTCTTCCAGCCGCAGCCGGTTCTGGATGGCATCGGTGGCAGCTTCCAGAATGTCGAAGGCGTTGGTGGCCATGGTATTCATGTTGTCGAGGGTGGGGTTGATTTCCACCATCTCAAAGCACACCACTCGGTCGTTATCCAGCAGGGCGCGGCACAGGCTGATGGCTTCCTCCACGTTCAGGCCGTCCACCACGGGCGTACCGGTGCCCTTGCTAAAGCGCGAATCCAGGGAGTCCACATCGAAGCTCACGTACACCAGGTCGCAGAAGCGAAGCCGCTCGTACACCTCGCGGGCCACCTGGCGGGTGCCTTTGGCCTTTACCTCGTCCAGCTTGTAGTTTTTGATGCCCAGGCGCTCAATAATGGCATCTTCCTCGTGCTCAGTGTCGCGCACCACAATGTACACCAGGTGCTCGGGGGCTATTTTCGGGCCGGGCTCACCCAGGTTTTTCAGCTTCTGCCAGAAAAACTCGGTTTCGGGCTCCGGGTGGTTGCGCTGGCAAGGGCGGTTATCGTCGCCCAGACTGATGGCCAGCGGCATGCCGTGCATGTTGCCCGAGGGCGTGGTGTAGGGCGAGTGAATATCGGCGTGAGCATCTACCCACACTACGCCCAACGTTTTGTGCGGGTAGGCCGCCTTAATGCCCGCAATGGTGGCCGAGGCGTTGCTATGGTCGCCGGCCAATACCAGCGGAAACTCCCCGAAGCGCAGGGTTTGCTCCACGGTGCTGGCAATGCCCTTCTGCACCGTATAAATAGAATCGATGTGCTTAGCCTTCGGGAAGTGGTTTTTCTCGAAAAGCACGTGGTTCTGGTCCGGAATGGCCACGGAGTTGAACCGGCGGAAGTAGTCGGAGCCTTTGTTGAGGCAGGCTACTTTGAGGGCATCAATGCCCAGGCTGGCGCCACGGGTGCCGGCTCCGAGTTCGGAGCGGACCTCCAGAAGCTTAATGCGTCGCATATTACATTGGCAGAAAAAGGGTTAGGTGGTTTAGATGCTTGCCGATTGAGCGGGTGGGGTTCCTCTCAGGCTTGACGCGCGCGGTCCTTCCGGCGCAACCAACGAACAAAGCACAACCAAAACCCCGCGTACGGGGTATCTTTGCGGGCACTAAGTTCGACAAAAGCTCGACCAGTTGAAAATATCCTGTCATCCTGAGCATGCGAAGGACCTTATCACGCTAGAGCCCCACTTGTTCAAGCGTGATAAGGTTCTTCGCAAGCTCAGGATGACAGTTCTTTTGACTCTTCCTCTACCCTTCCCCGCATGGATACTTACCACTCCCTGATTTCCCAGACGTTTGACTTCCCCACGGACGAGTTTCACGTGGAGAACGACGAGCTGCGCTTCCACGACATCGACCTGATGGCCCTGGTGGAAAAGCACGGCACCCCGCTACGCATCGCCTACCTGCCTAAAATCAGCACCCAGATTCAGCGGGCCCAGGAGTGGTTCCGGACAGGCATCGAGCAAACTGGCTACCAGGGCAAATACTCCTACGCCTACTGCACCAAGGCCTCGCACTTCAGCTTTGTGGTGGAAGAGGCCCTGAAAAACGGCGTCCACATCGAAACTTCCTCCTGGTTTGATACCAACATCATCCGGGCCATGCATGCCAAGGGCCGGGTACAGAAGGATACGTTCATTATCTGCAACGGCTTCAAAACCGAGGAATACAAGTACGAAATCACGCGCCTCATCAACGACGGGTTCGTGAACTGCATGCCCATCCTCGACTCGCCCAACGAAGTGGACTACTACCACGACAACGTGCGCGAGAAGTGCAATGTGGGCATGCGCTTGGCCTCCGATGAGGAGCCCCGCTTCCAGTTCTACACCTCCCGCCTGGGCATCCGCTACGCCGACGCTATTCCGCTCTACGAGCAGAAAATCAAGCATGACCCGCGCTTCGAGCTGACGATGCTGCATTACTTCATCAACACCGGAATCAAGGATACCAGCTACTACTGGTCGGAGCTGAGCCGGTTTGTGCACAAGTACTGCGAGCTGCGCAAGGTGTGCCCCACCCTCACTACCATTGATATTGGCGGCGGCCTGCCCATCCAGACCAGCATTCAGAAGGAGTACGACTACCCCTACATGATTGCCGAGGTACTGCGCACCATCAAGCGCATCTGCGAGGAAGAAGGCGTGCCGGAGCCGGATATTTTCACCGAGTTTGGCATCTTCACGGTGGGCGAATCGGGCGCCACCATCTACAGTATTCTGGATGAGAAGTTGCAGAATGATAAGGAGTTGTGGTATATGATTGACGGCTCGTTTATCACCAACCTGCCGGATACCTGGGCCCTGAACCAGCGCTTCATTATGCTGGCCCTCAACAACTGGAACCGCAGCTACAAGAAAATCCAGCTGGGCGGCCTCACCTGCGACTCCCAGGACTACTACAACGCCGAGAAGCACATTTATCAGGTGTTTCTGCCAGAGCGTAAGCCCGCCACCGATGCCAAGCCGCTATATGTGGGCTTCTTCCACACCGGCGCTTACCAGGAAAGCCTCTCGGGTTACGGTGGCGTGAAGCACTGCCTCATCCCGGCTCCCAAAATGGTTATTCTGGACCGGGACGCCGACGGCAACCTCACCGACCGGGTGTTTGCCGAGGAGCAGACCGCCGATTCCATGATGCGCATTCTGGGCTACCAGTCCTAGTTCGTGCTCCTACTCAGCCAGAACAAACTCCCCGGAGCAGTGCTTCGGGGAGTTTGTTCTTTTAGAAGCGGGTTGCACACGGGCGGGAGTTCCCGTACCTTTACCCACGTACACCCAAACAGCCGGGCCCGGCCCGCTCACATTTTACTCCGCATGAAAAAAGTACTACTCCTGGCGTGTGTGGCCGGCCTTGGGCTGAGCTCCTGCAACAAAAAGTCTCAGTGCCCCGCTTACTCCAGCACCAAGGATGCCGTGCGGGTTTCCTCTACCATCGTTGCTCAGCACACTACCGCCACCGAGCGGCAATAAGTACACAGTACAAGCTGGTATACACCAGGTTAGCCACAAATGGCCTTTTCCTCTAACAGGAAGAGGCCATTTGCATTTATTCAATAACGAATTAACTCGTCAATAAAACAATTTTGCGGCGAAGGAATCGTTAAGACGCAAACAGGGTTGCTTCTGAAGGACTTGTGTTAGAATGCCAACCACACTTTTTGTCTTTTACCATGAAAAAACTTTTTCTCTGGGGTGGTTTCCTGCTGATAGGTGCCTCCTCCTGCCGCAATCAATGCCCCGCCTACTCCGCCACGAAACCAGTTAATCGGGTAGCGGCGCCGATTATGGCCAGCACGGCCCCAGTGGCAGAGCACCAGTAGTTTGGTTTCCGTTTGCACACACCCGCCCGGCGCGGCTCCAGTACTTGGGGCCGCGCCGGTGGCGTTTGGTACCGGTGCGCTACCCGGCCAGCATGAGGTTGGTGGCGGCGCGTAAGTCGGCAACGTGGGGTTGGTAGCCAGCTTGCGCCTCCGGGCCCACCAGTATGCCCCGCACGCCCACGCGGTGCCCGGCTTCCATATCGCGCAGCCGGTCGCCCACCATCCAGCAGTGGCTGGCATCCAGCCGGAAACGAGCCATAGCTTTTTCCAGCATCAGGGAGCCAGGCTTGCGCGATAAAGACTCCGAAACGTCGGGGTGGCCGGGTGCGAAGTAGAACGCATCAATCAAGCCCCCCACTGCGGCCTGCAGCTTGTGGTGGCAGGCCTGCACGTGGGCCGCCGTGTAGAGTCCCTTGGCAATGCCGGCCTGGTTGGTTACTACCACCAGGTAAAAACCTGCTGCCTTCAGCCGGGCCAGGCTTTCGGGCACGCCGTCCAGCACCACAAATTTTTCTAGCTCCCATACATATTCTCCTATTTCCTTGTTGAGTACTCCGTCGCGGTCCAGAAATACGGCTTTATTCATGTGCGTTGCGGGTTGAAGCAGTGGGTGGGCAAAGGTAGCGGAGTATAGGTGCGCTACCAGCCCGCCCAGGTGCCAGGCGCCCGTTGCGGAGCCAGGAAATCAGCCCAGCACCTTCAGAAGCCCCGAATGGCCGTACCTTTGCCTGTTCCTATCATCTTTCCTCCCCAATGGCAATTGCAATTCTGGGTGGCGGCATTTCGGGCCTTACGCTGGCTTGGTACTTGCAGCGCGCCGGCCTCGACTACGACTTGTTTGAAGCCAGCGCCCGACCCGGCGGCAACCTCCGCTCAGAGCAGCGCGACGGATACCTGGTAGAAACCGGCCCCAACTCCCTGCAGCTTTCCGAGGAACTGGCGGAGCTGATCAACGCCTTGGGCCTGAGCGGGCAGGTGCAGGAGGCGGCGGCCGTCAGCCAAAACCGCTACGTGCTGCGCCAGGGCCGCTACCAGAAGCTGCCCGCTTCGCCCCCGGCTCTGCTTACCAGCTCCTTCTTCAGTGTGAAAACGCGCTTGAACTTTGTGCGGGAAATGTTCCGGCCAGCTCAGCCCATTGATCCGCAGGAAACCCTGGCCCACTTCTTCAGCCGGCGGTTTGGGCCGGAGGTGGTGGAGTATGCGCTTAATCCGTTCATCTCGGGTATTTACGCCGGCGACCCGGCCCGCTTACTGCTGCACAAAACCTTTCCCCAGCTGGCTGCTCTGGAGCAGCAGTACGGCTCGGTAGTCAAGGGCCTGATGAAAACGAAAAACCCCGCCGGCCGCCGCCGCATTATTTCCCTGGCCGGGGGCCTGCAAACTCTCACGGCTACGCTGGGCAGTAAGCTGCGGCGGGCCCACTTCGGGCAGGCGGCCACGCACCTGCACCGCCGCGCCGATGATGGCCGCTGGGAGGTAGAAACCACTGCCGGCCCCGCCCCTCGCCTCTACCACCACGTAGTGCTGGCTCTGCCGGCTTACGCGGCGGCTCCGCTGCTACAGGAGCAGTTTCCGGCGGTGGCGGCAGCCCTCAACCAGGTGCAGCACCCGCCCATGACGGCCATTTATACGGCCTACCACCGCGCCGACGTGGGGCACCCGTTGGATGGTTTCGGGGCGCTCAATCCCAAAGCCGAGCAGCCCTACGCGGCCGGTAGCATCTGGACCAGCTCCATCTTCCCCGGTCGGGCCCCGGCCGGGCAGGTGCTGTTTACCACCTTTGTGGGCGGCAGCCAGTATGAGGAGCAGGCCCGCCAGCCCGAAGCCGCGCAGAAAGCCGCCGTGCACGAGGAGTTGAGCCGCTTGTACGCGGTACGGGCCGGGGCCGAGCCGGTGTGGCAGTACCGTTACTACTGGGACAAGGCCATTCCGCAGTTTGACGCTCACATTGGGCCGGCCCACGCCGCCGCGGATGCGCTGGCGGCGCAGGGCCTGCATGTGGCGGCCAACTGGCGCTCTGGCGTGGGCGTGCCCGACTGCGTGCGCCAGGCCCGGCAGCTGGCCGCTACGCTGGCCGCGCGGTAGCTGGCCCACCGGCCGGCCGGGCTTCGGCAGCTATTTAGGCGGGTTCTGCTAAACTCAAAATACTCCGGCACGTGTTATAAGATGGCCGCCGTGGGGGCCGCGGCAACTTTCGCCCTTTTTTGGCATCTGTTTGGGGATGCGGCAAGTTGCAGCGGGGCACTACTACCCAATGCGGCGGCACACCGAACAAACTTCTACCTTTGCGGCAATGATAAACGGGCTCGTCCTGATACCGACCTACAACGAGAAGGAAAATGCGGAGCTTATTATCCGCAAGGTCTTCTCCTTGCCCCAACCGTTCGATGTGCTCATCATTGATGATGGCTCGCCGGACGGCACGGCGGCTATTGTGCGCGGGCTGATGCCGGAGTTTCCGGAGCGGCTGTTTCTGGAGGAGCGCACCGGCAAGCTAGGCCTGGGCACAGCCTACATTCACGGATTCCACTGGGCTCTGGCGCGGGGTTACGAGTATGTGTTCGAAATGGACGCCGACTTCTCCCATAACCCCGATGATTTGGTGCGCCTCTACGATGCCTGCGCCCACCAGAACTACGATTTAGCCATCGGCTCCCGCTACATTCAGGGTGTGAATGTGGTGAACTGGCCTATGGACCGCGTGCTGATGTCCTACTTTGCCTCAGCTTACGTGCGTATTGTAACGGGTATGCCCATCCGGGATGCTACGGCCGGCTTTAAGTGCTACTCGGCGCAGGTGCTGCGTACTATTCTGCAGAACCGCATCCGGTTTGTGGGGTATGCCTTCCAGATTGAAATGAAGTGGCTGGCCCACAAGTACGGCTTCCGCATTAAAGAAGTGCCCATCATTTTCACTGACCGCACGCGGGGAGCATCTAAAATGAGCAAGGGCATTGTGCAGGAAGCTTTCTTTGGAGTTCTGCAAATGAAGATTGCCAGCTGGTTCCGCCGTTTTGATCGTACTCCGGCAACTTCCCCCGACGCGGCCGTAGCGGCCCTACCAGCTGCTCCTGAGGCCCGTTAGCCAACCAGCATCTTAACCAACTACTACCCACTCCAGCTGCTACACTTCAGCTATGGTGGGTGGTTGCTTTTAGCGGCGGCTCATTTCCAGTAGCGGCATATCGGGTTAGGCGCGTATCTTACCCCGATGGAAATATCCCCGCTGTTCTGGGTTAGCTTTAACGTGGGCGTGCTGGCCCTGCTGCTGCTCGATTTGCTGGTATTCAACCGCAAGGCCCACGTAGTGCGCATGCGGGAAGCCCTGGGCTGGAGTGCATTCTGGGTGGCTCTGTCGCTGAGCTTTAACTATGGCGTGTACCACTGGATGGGCAAGCAGGCGGCCCTGGAGTTTCTCACCGGCTACCTCATCGAGAAGTCACTGAGCGTGGACAATCTGTTCGTGTTCCTGCTCATCTTCACCTACTTCAAAGTTCCGCCGCAGTACCAGCACAAAATCCTGTTCTGGGGTATCATTGGGGCGTTGGTGCTGCGGGCGGCGTTTATTCTGGCCGGGGCGGCGCTGCTGGCCAAATTCCACTTCCTGCTGTATGTGCTGGGCGCGTTCCTGGTGTACACCGGCGTGAAGATGGCCACCAGCGGCGGGGAGCCGGAAATCGACCCCGATAACAACCCGGTAGTCAAGTTCCTGAGCCGCCATCTGCCCATCACCAACCGCTTGCACGAGGGCCGCTTTTTTGTGCGCCAGAACGGCACCCTGTTCGCCACGCCCTTGCTGGTGGTGCTGGTAATGGTGGAAACCACCGACGTAGTATTCGCCGCCGACTCTATTCCCGCCATCCTGGCCGTTTCGCGCGACACGTTCATCGTATACACCAGCAACGTGTTTGCTTTGCTGGGTCTGCGGGCCCTGTATTTCGCTTTGGAAAGCCTGATGCGCCTGTTTCACTACCTGCACTACGGCCTCTCGCTCATCCTCGTCTTTATTGGGGGCAAGCTGCTGGCTACTGAGTTTGTGCACATTCCGATGGGTATTTCTCTGGGTGTCGTCGGGCTGATTCTGGCCGGTTCCATCGGGCTGTCGTTGCTGTTTCCGAAGAAGGAGGAAGAAGAGGAAGTCCAAGAGAAAAAGTAGAAAGTCAAAGCCCCTCCGTCATCCTGAGCGCAGCGAAGTACCTTATAGCAGCAGAACGTTTGTCGTAACAACGACTTGCTCTGCCGTAATAAGGTACTTCGCTGCGCTCAGGATGACGGAGGGGCTTTGACTTTCTACTTTTTACCTCTGCCTTCCCGGCCCTAATTCCCCGCTGGTGGGGTAGCGGGCGGGGCGGGCTGGTTGGTGTTCACGCCGGCATCAGGGGCGGTGTCGCCGCCGAGCAGGTCAATCAGGTTCAGGGGCTCGTATTGGGAGGAGTCGGCGGCTACTACGGTGCGCACCGTGTCGCGAGTGGCCCGCACGATAAACTGCCGGGCCGGGCCCTGGAAGTTTACGGAGGTACCCACGTTTTCGTACTCGCTCTGCGAAATGTAGCCTTTGCGGGCCATTAGCTGGGCAATGAGCCGGTGGAAGTAGCGCCCGCTCACGCGCATTTCGCCGTACTGGTTGAAGCCGTTGCGGTAGTATTTGGGCCGCGGAATGATGCTGGCCAGAAACAGGCTTTCCGAGAGGTTGAGGTTGGCCGGGCGCTTATCGAAGTAGAATTCGGCGGCCTCGTGCACGCCGTAAATCTTCGGGCCCCACTCAATAATGTTCAGATACACCTCCAGCATCCGCTCCTTGGTGGCCAGGCGGGTGTTTTCGATAATCCACACAATCAGGGCTTCCTCGGCCTTGCGCACCAGGGTTTTCTTGCGGGTCAGGAACACGTTTTTCACCAGCTGCATGCTGATGGTGCTACCGCCCCGGGCAAAGCGCCGCTCCTTCAGGTTCTGAATAGCCGACTTCACAAAAGCCTTTTCCATAAAGCCCCGGTGCGTCATAAAGCGCGGGTCTTCGGCCGTCATGATGGCGTATTTCAGGTAGTCCGACACTTGGTTATAGGGCGTGTATTCGGGGTTGGAGGGGCCTACCAGGAAGGTTTTCACCGTGTCGCCCTTGTCGTTGTACGCCGTATGCAGAAACTCCTCGTTAAGCTGATTCAGGTTCTCGCGCCCGAAGCGGGTGATGCGGAACTTGGTAGCCCGCAAGCCCGAATCGAACTTGAGGCTGTCGAGCTTATTCATGTCCAGGTCGGCCATGAGGTGGTACTGCACCGTGCCCTCGGCTTGAGTGCCTTCCAGGGTCTCAAACATGCCTTCTGGTAAGGAGGCAAAGAAGTCGTTGGCCTTGGTTTCGGCCGATTCTACGTTCAGCTTCACCTGCACGCCGGCCAGCAGCTGGCTGCGGCTGGTGAGGCCGTTGATGTCCTTGCCAATCACGCGCTCTGGCACGGGTAGGCGGCGCACACTCAACTCCGGAAATAGCTCCATTTTGTTGAGCAGCACCCGCGTGCCTTTTTCCAGAGCAAACGAAGCCTGGCCCAGCTTCATCACGAAGTCAATGCCCCCGCGCGGGAAGCGCACGTCACTGTCGGAGAGCTTGGGGTGGTTCACGATGAAGTTAGCAGCCGAAGCGGTGCCCTTCACGGTCAGCTCATCGTCCCCGCTCATATCTTTCTCGGAGAGGCTCACGCGCACCGTATCAAACTGCACCCGGGCCCCGTAGCGGCGCTGCACGTAGGGCAGCACCACGGGCCGCTTGTCCAGCCCGAAGATGTTGGCGTCCACCTCGTAGTCGCCCGCGTCAATGTGGCCCTGCACCCCCACGCGGTTCTCCACCGAGTCGATGTTGGCCGTGAGCTGGCCGGTAATGTCGCCGTCCTCAATAGCCAAACGCGGCATTACCAGGCGCGCCCGGTGGCGGGGGCTCTGGTAGGTCACGAGAAAGTTCTGGAAATCGGCCTCGTCGGGAATGTTATCGAAGGTGGCTTCCAGCAGCTGGTTGGCCAGCAAGCCGTAGTTAGTGCCCTTGGAAGTGTCAACCGGCGCTACGGGCTGGTTTTTCTTCTTTTTGTAGAGGAAGGAGTAGTTATCCTGACCGCTGCGGGTTTGGCGGGCGGTGAGGCGGGCGTTGTCGATTTCGAGGTTGCTGAACACCGGTCGGCCGGCAAACAGACTGCGCACACTCAGGGATGCCCGCACCTGTCGGGCCGTGAACAGGGTATCGTTGAGCGTAGTTGGGACCAGGCTCACACCCTCCAGCTGCACGGTATTCAGGTCCGTGAAGCGGGCCGGGCCCAGGGTGAGCACCACGGGGTACTTGCCCTCCACCTTGGTTTTTACCTTGCGCAGGGCTAAATCCAGCAACTCCTGCCGCTTTGCGAGGAAGATGCCGAGGCCAGTAAGTAGAAGCACCGCCAGGATGCCCAGGCCGATGCCGATTTTTTTCTTGGTAGCTGGAGTCACGCGCACAGTTCGGGAGAGAAAGAAGGGGCGGCCGGACCGAGCGAAGTTCGTGCCGAACCTGCCGCCGCTCTGCGGGCAAAGGTAACGAAAAAGGCCCGCGCCCCGATTGGCTTGCGGCCCGGCTTCCGCTACCTTTGGCCCGTTCCAGGCCATTTTTTCCTTCTACGCATGTCCGCTGCTCTCGACTATACCGTGCTTACGCCCCTCACCGCCGTGTCGCCCCTCGATGGTCGTTACCGCCGCCAGGTTACTCCGCTGGCCGCCTACTTCTCGGAGCTGGCCCTGATTCGGTACCGCGTGCTGGTGGAAGTGGAGTACTTTATTGCCCTCTGCGAGCTGCCCCTACCCCAACTGCAGGGCGTGAATCCGGAGGTTTTCGGCCAGCTACGCGCCCTCTACACCGGCTTCAGCACCGCCGATGCCGACGCCGTGAAAGCCCATGAGCGGGTGACCAACCACGACGTGAAGGCCGTGGAATATTTTCTGCGTGACCAGTTTACGGCCCTGGGCCTGGGGCAGTACCTGGAATTTATTCACTTCGGCCTGACGTCGCAGGACATCAACAACACCGCCATTCCGCTCAGCCTCCAGCACGCCCTCATTCATACGCTGCTGCCCGCCTATGCGCAGGTGCGCAACCAGCTGGCCACCCGCGCCCAGAGCTGGGCCGCCGTGCCCATGCTGGCCCGCACCCACGGCCAGCCGGCCTCCCCCACCCGTTTGGGTAAGGAAGTAGAAGTATTCGTGGCCCGCCTCGACGCCCAAGTGGAGCTACTGGGCCAGGTGCCGTTCGGGGCGAAATTTGGCGGAGCCACTGGCAACTTCAACGCCCACCACGTAGCCTATCCCGGCACCGACTGGCACCAGTTTGCCCAGCAGTTTGTGGAGGGCCGCTTGGGCCTCAAGCGCAGCCACCCTACCACCCAAATTGAGCACTACGACCACCTGGCGGCCCTCTGCGACGGGATGAAGCGTCTGAACACCATCCTCATTGACCTGGCGCGGGACGTGTGGCAGTACATTTCCCTGGGCTACTTCCGCCAGACGGTGAAGGCCGGCGAAGTAGGCTCCTCGGCCATGCCCCACAAGGTGAACCCCATTGATTTTGAAAACGCCGAGGGCAACCTGGGCCTGGCCAACGCCGTGCTGGAACACCTCTCGGCCAAGCTGCCCATCAGCCGCCTCCAGCGCGACCTCACCGACTCTACGGTGCTGCGCAACCTGGGCGTGCCGCTGGGCCACACCCTCATTGCCCTCACCGCTTTGCAGCGCGGCCTCGACAAGCTAGCCCTCAACGAAGCCGCCCTCCGCCGCGACCTGGACGACAACTGGGCAGTGGTGGCCGAGGCCCTGCAAACCATCCTGCGCCGCGAGAACTACCCCGACCCCTACAACGCCCTCAAAGCCCTCACCCGCACCGGCACCGCCATCAGCCAAGCTACCATCAGCGAGTTTGTGGATAGCCTGAACGTGAGCGACTCGGTGAAGCAGGAGTTGCGCGCCATCACGCCCAGCAGCTACGTGGGCGTGTAGATTTGTATTTCCAATAGTACAATAGAACGTTATGCTGAGTGAAGGCGCAGCCGTAATCGAAGCATCTCTACCGCTTCGTTTAGTCAGCCTTATTAGCCCAAGGTTTAAACCCTGGGCTATGGAGCGGTCAGCGTTGCAATGATTGCACTAGCCAGCGGTAGAGATGCTTCGACTTCGCCTCCGGCTGCGCTCAGCATGACGGTCTTTTCTTCTTGTGTCAAGATTTCCCCCAATGCCCCACCTCAACGGCGTAACCGTTCACCCCGACTGCCGCCACTTCCGTGGTGATATTCCCTGCCGCCCCAACAAAGAGCACGGCTACCAGTGCCAGGACTGCCCGGTGTACGCGCCCACCCAGCAGCGTATTCTCATTATTAAGCTTGGGGCCATCGGGGATGTTATCCGTACTACGCCCCTGTTACGGCGGCTGCGCCAGGAGTACCCGGATGCCCGCATCACCTGGCTTACGCTCACGCCCGCCATTCTACCCCAAAGCGGTGGCTGGATTGACGAGGTGCTGAAGCTGGAGCTCACCAGCGTGCTGCATCTGCAACAGCGGGAGTTCGACGTGCTGTTCAACCTCGATAAAGACAAGGAAGCCTGCGCGCTGCTGGGCAGCATCCGAGCCACGCAGAAGTTTGGCTACCAGTTACACCCGCAGTATGGCGTAGCTTGGCCCGTGGGCGAGCTGGCCAACCACAAGTACCTAACCGGCGTGTTCGACGAGCTAAGCCAGCAGAACCAGAAGCCCTACGTGCAGGAGATTTTCGAGCTCTGCAGCTACGAGTTTCAGGGTGAAGAGTACGTGTTCGACACCCACGAGGACAAGGGCTACAACTGGAGCCAGCTACCCCAGGGCCGCCCCCGCATCGGCCTCAACACCGGCTGCGGCGACCGGTGGACGACGCGCCTGTGGTCGGATGAGAAGTGGATTACGCTTATTGGACAGCTGCAACAGGCCGGTTACGCGCCCGTGCTACTGGGTGGCGAGGCGGAGGATGAACGCAACCGGCGTCTGCATGCCGCTACCGGCGCGGCCTACTTAGGCACCTTCCCCCTGCCCCAGTTTATCAACCTCCTGCACCAGATGGACGGCATTGTGACGCAGGTGACTATGGCCATGCACATCAGTATTGCCCTGCGCAAGCCTACTATTCTGATGAACAACATCTTCAACCCCTACGAATTCGACCTTTACGGCCGTGGCCAACTCGTGCAGCCGGATAAGCCGTGCGTCTGCTTCTACCGGGGCTCCTGTAAGCTGGGCCCCAGCAGCTGCATGGAAGATTTATCGGCGCAGAAGGTGTTCGAGGCCGTGCGGGCGAGTGTGCCCATTTAGGCCGTCATTGCGAGCGGAGCGAAGCAATCCTTCCTTTCAAGGCACAAAGCCCTACCAGAAAGCGCATCAACGCGTTCTGGTGGGGCTTTATCATTTGGCGCACCTACAAATCCTCCGCTAAATCCCGCCATTCCCGGTTCGCCGCGTTGATCAACTCCAGCTTTTTCTGCCGGGAGCCCGCTTTCAACTGCTTCTCGCGGGCAATGGCGGCGTTGGCATCCGGATACGTCTCAAAGTACACCAACTGGTGCACGTTGTATTTCCGGGTGAAGCCCCGATGCAGGCCCGCTTTATGCTCCGCCACCCGTCGTTTCAGGTCATTCGTTACGCCGACATACAGGACCGTTCTGTTCTGATTGGTCAGCAGATAGACGTAGAAGGCTTTCATAAAGCGCGGCTTGACAGACTAAATAGGCTTTAAATAGGTCTGCGTTTTGCGCCCTGATAAGGAAGGATTGCTTCGCTCCGCTCGCAATGACGGTCAGCCGGCCACTTCCTTCAACGCCTTCACCATCACGTCCCAGGAAAACTCCTTTTTCCTGGCCCACACGCCGGCCGTGAACTCCTGCTCCCGTTGGTGCGCATAGAAATCGACCAGCGCGTCGGCAATGGCCTGAGGCGTGGGCGGCACCACGTAGCCGACTTCGCCGTTCGGAATCAGCTCGGCCAGGCCGCCTACGTCTGTTACCAGCATGGGGCGGCTGAAGTGGTAGGCAATCTGCGAAACGCCGCTTTGGGTGGCGTTTTTGTAGGGCTGCACCACCATATCGGCGGCGCAGAAGTAGTCCACCACCCGCTCGTTGGGAATGAAGTCAGTGGCGCGTACTAGGCGGCTTTCCAGGTTGTGCTGCTTGATAAGGGCCTCATAGGGCGCGGCGTCCTCGTAATACTCGCCGGCTATGATAAGCTTGAGCGACAGCCGGGCCAGCCGGGGATCGGCAAAGGCTTCCAGCAGAATATCCAGCCCCTTGTAAGCCCGAATGAACCCGAAGAACAGCAGGTAACCAAACGCGGGGTCGATGCCCAGGGCCGCCAGCGCCTCGGCTTTGGGTTTAAGCGGACCGAAATTATCGTAGAGCGGGTGCGGCCGGTAGAGGGCTGGCTGCCGGAAGTGCAGGCGACGCAAATCGGCCAGCACTGCGCGGCTCATGGTCACGAAGCCATGGCAGGCGCTCAGGAAGTAGCGCGTGAGTGGCCGGTCGCCAGGTCGTTTCTCGTGCGGAATTACGTTATCGGTAATGGCTACCACGCGGGTATGGCGGTTGCGCCGGACCAAGCGGGCCACCGTGCCTAAAGCCGGCCCCATAAACGGCAGCCAGAACCGAAAAATCACTAAATCGGGCCGTTCCCGGCGCAGGCGGTTCCCCACCCGGTACCAGTTCAGGGGGTTCACCGAATTCAGGCTAACTTCAATGCTCAAATCATCGGGGCCCGGCTCGGTGCTGAACTGCGTCTGCCCCGGAAATAGGAAATCGGGATATTGCAGGGAAAACGTGACGAGGCGCACCTCGTCGCCGGCCTCGCGGAAAGCCCGGGCCAGCCGCTCGTTATAGGTGGCCAACCCGCCCCGCAACGGGTACGCCGGCCCGATGATAACTACTTTCATAGGGTGGAAACTTACAAAAGAAGAACGTCATGCTGAGCTTGCCGAAGCATCTCTACCGCAATGCTAACTGTTTGATTAGCCTTGGTAGAGATGCTTCGGCAAGCTCAGCATGACGTTCTGTTGTCGTTGATTGGTTACTTCAAGTTCAGCCGCTCCTTCACGAGGTAGTCGTTGCGGTGGGCACCGTTGAGCTGCACCATTTCGGCCAGAAAACCCGCCAGGAACAGCTGCACGCCTACCACCACGGCCACCAAAGCCAGGAAGAACAGGGGTTGAGCCGTAACGTCGCGGGTGGCGAGGTTCATAATCCAGGAGTGCCACACCTTCTCTCCCACCAACCACAGCGTAATCAGCATTCCAATCAGAAACGACACCGAGCCCAAGGCCCCGAAGAAGTGCATGGGCCGCCGCCGGAACCGGCTCACGAACGTAATGCTCATCAAATCCAGAAAGCCGTACACGAACCGCTCCAGCCCAAACTTGGTGGTACCATACTTACGCTCCTGATGCTGCACCACCTTCTCACCGATGCGCCGGAACCCGGCCCACTTGGCAATAACGGGGATGTAGCGGTGCATTTCCCCGTACACCTCGATGCTTTTCACCACCCGGCTGTCGTAGGCTTTCAGGCCACAGTTGAAATCATGCAGGTGAATGCCCGAAATCCAGCGCGTAACGCCGTTGAATAACTTGGTAGGAATGGTTTTACTGAGCGGATCGTAGCGCTTCTTCTTCCAGCCGCTTACCAGGTCGAGGCCGTCGTGGGTGATCATGCGGTAGAGTTCTGGCAGTTCCTCCGGCGAGTCCTGCAAGTCGGCATCCATGGTGCACACCACCCGGCCCGTGGTTTCCTTAAACCCCACGTTCAGGGCCGCCGACTTGCCGTAGTTACGGTTGAAGCGGATACCGCGCAGATGCGTATCGGCAGCGGCCAACTGCTCAATTACCTCCCAGGAGTCATCCGTCGAGCCATCGTCAATCAACAGAACCTCATACGTCAGCCCATGCTGGGCCAGCACGCGGTTGATCCAACGGGTGAGTTCCGGCAACGACTCGGCTTCGTTGAGCAGGGGAATGACAATGGACAGCTCAACCGGAAAATGCTGCGAAAGACGCTTACTCAAACTCAGGACGGGTATGTTTAGTGAAGGCAGAAATAACCAGCGACAGTAAGAAACCAAAAAAAGCGGTGGCAATAATGGCCCACACAATGCTGAGTGGCCCCGTAGGCATTAACTTTTCCGTCCATTGTATTGCTTGCTCTATTTGCTCCTCACTCATGTTGCCATCGGCTTCTAACTTAGCGCGGCTGGCATCCAGGGTACGCTGCACGTATTCAGTGTCAATAAAATTGACGTAGAGGTAGTTAAAGACACCACTTAATGCGCCAATAACCGCACCAGCAATAGTGGCAATACCCAAACCTTGGGCGTAGCTCATGAAACCCGCATTGTGCTGTTTGTAGAATTTATGCGCTAGGATAATACCAACAATCAGGATAGCAAACGTGAGCAAGCCCATCATAGGCTTCTGCTCCAAGTCTGCCACCTTCAGTAGAAAGGAGTAAATACTAGTAACAATGCCTACTAGCAGTCCATAACGCAGACCAGCTGATACAGGAGTGACGGGTGAAGTGGTAGCGGTAGGTTGCATAGCGCAGAAGTGAGGTTAGATGAACGGATACGGGAAGGTATGCTATTTCCGCAGAAACACGCCCCCAGGAATGCTCAATACAACGCCCAGCAGCAGTTTTTTAACAAATTCATCCTGCGCAAACTCAGCAGCCGTGGTAGCCAGGTTGCGCAGCGTGGCTTGATACTGCTGCAGCCCATTGGCCTCTTTAGTGTAGAGGGCTTTAGAAGCCTCCAACATTTTTTTGGCTTCTACCAGGTGCTCTGCAATTAATGCTGAACCAGTCAGGCGCGAAAACACATACATGCCCGCCGCTGCTACGGCCGCCGTTACCACTGCTGTGAGCACTCCCGCTGCAACAGAGCGCCATAGCCCCGGCCCCTCCGGTACATAATACCTACGCAGAAGTAGTTGGGCGCTTACGGCCGCAATAGGCGTAAAAAAGTCTGCCAGAGTACGCTTTGGTCCGTACGGGTTGTTATCCGTCAGATAAAGGAATAGCACCCAACAGATGCACATAAAGCCGGCCACTGTTCCGCACAAGACAGCGGTGCGCAATAGAGGTCTGGGATGAGAGAGAGTTGATTCCACGGTAAGCAGCAAATGAGCCCACAAGATACGCCGCGCCCCGCTCATTCCACGGGCCTAACCTAGCTCCGGGTGCGCTACCAGACTTACCTGAGCAGCAAACCTATGCCGCAGCTGCGGCCGGCACAGTCTGCCGCCGGGGCCAGCGTAACAGCATTCCTTCTAGTAGTAAACAGGCCAAGGCACCCCACACAAAGTAGCGCCATAATGGCGTACCCACTTGGGTAGCCTTGTACCGACCCGCTATTGTTTGTCCTGCATTGGCCTCGTATACCTGCACATTAGGATACTTATTTCCAAGCATCTGCCGCAACTCTGCCGCCGTGTAGCTACGCAAATCCGATTCGCGCTTGTCGACATTGAAAGCTAGAGTAGTCACAACTTCCCCCCCTCGCTCCAACCGGTAAAAACCAGGTAGCCGCAGTGCTGCTGGCACATCCAACCGCAGGCTACCGCCTTGCTCTTGCTGCCCCGGAATAACCCGTATGCTGTCCTGCACCAACTGGTACACGGTTTCTGTGCTACGCCGGCTCGTACTCTTAGGCAACTTCAACCGTATGCTTGCTTGGGTAAGCCGGTAGGCCGGCTGATGCTCTTGCTGGTAACTCAACATCCCTAACCGATACATTACTGGCACAAACAGGGGGTGCCGGGCAAAATCGGAATACTGCTCGCTAAATGGCGCTGCAAAAACATACACGCTACCCGCCCCACTCGGAAAACCTGACAGGTAGTTATCCCCGTCCCGCATGCGCAGCACATCAGTCCCCGAGCGGGACCACCGCAACACAGGCGCCGCTTTCGGCATACCCGCCCGTACGTTTATGCCAGCAAACACATCCTTAAAGAAAGTATTTTGAGCATCTGGTGCTGCTACTTGTTGCAGCACTGGTGCCTGCTGCACCGCCGGCTGCCATTGCATAGGCCCTACTCCCAAAGCCCGGAAGAACTGCGTATACGCTTCTCGCTCGTTTGTTGCTGCCGGGGGTACTATTACAAGTGTAGCACCTTGCTGCACTGCTCTTCGCAAATTATCACGCAAGCCGGCACTTAGGCTTGTCAGCTCACGCATTATCAGCAGGTTAGCAGAATTTATATCCTGATAATTGACTTGCCGGCTGGTAAAGTGCTGATACGCAAATAGCGGCTCGTTGGCATATAAACGGTCCAATACGGCCGTTTCGCTCAACTCCACTACCCTGATTTGCGCCGCTGGTTGCAGCGTGAAATAATAGGTATTGTCAAAATCAACCGGGTAATCGTCAAGCTGTATCTGCGCCAATTGGGCTTCAGCACTTTGCAGTCGAATGCGCACCTGTGTTACCGTAGTTTGTCCAGCCGGAACTGTTGCTTGAAAAGCCGCGGCCTGCTGACTCCCAAGTAGAAGTTTAACTCCGCAGGTAACAGCTGGTTCCTGGCCTCCGTTTTTCAACCGGATATACAACGTCACATCTGCTCCCTGACGGATAAATGCATCATCCACCCATACACTATCCACAAACACATTGGCTTGATACTTGGCAGCTAATGGCACTAGAAATATCCGTTGCGCCGAGTCCAAAGCGGCAAATGAGCTAGACGAAAAATTACTTTTCTGAAAATCGGAAAACACGAATAAAGGACCTGACTGCCCGCCCCGCTGTGCTTGTGCCTGCCGTAAAAGTACCCCTACTGGCTCTGATTGTCCATCTATCTGCACTTGCTCAACTGCTTCCCGGTAAGCTGCTCCGCTGAGCGGTTCCTTGTTACCTGGCCATAACCAGAAGCGGGCCGCAGGAGGAAAAGCTAAGGGAAGCTCAGTAGCTTGTAGAACCGCTTGCTCCAGCAGGATCTGATCATTCTCACCTTGCTGCTGCATACTCGGTGAAGCATCTACTACTACCTGCACAGAAGAAGTCATCATTGCACTTGACTCCGGTGCCGGTATGTAAGGCTGTGCGAAAACCAGCACCAAGCAGCTAACCAAAAAAACCCGACAAATCAGAATCAGAAGATGCTTCAGCTTACGCTGCCGGGCCGTTACTAACTGCACCTGCTTAATGAACTCCACATTGGAAAATAATACCCGTTGCGGACGGCGCAGTTCAAACAGATGAATAATGATAGGAATTCCTATGCCAAGTAATCCAATTAGAAACCCAGGATGCGTGAATGCCATGCCAATTGTTTAGTAAGTCAAGATAAACACAAATTGGAGTTAACAGGTTGCGCAAGTCAGGTAGAAGCCTCTTAGTAGAATTGGCAGCAATATCTTCATCAGATTACAATACAAAAGCCAAGCTCTGAAATAGAGCTTGGCTTGCAGTTAGAGAATTACGCAGTATTTCTCAAGACTTTAGAAACAGTACCTATCGAAGCTAAAGCGCCCCTCAGTCAGAAGTACAAGCACTTACTTGCATCTCATTTAACGAAGTAATTATTCAAGCTACCCAGCAGAGGCAGGGAACGACGCACCCCACAGATATACAGTAGTGCCCCGCCCCACCCCCAGCGGGGAGGAGCCACAGCACAGACGCAAGGTGGGGCCCGGGAGCAGCAGCAATCAACGGTGAGCACTGGAAAGAGCCGGCCCGGGGCGCGGCCCGGCCCATCGGCGGGGGCCCACGGGGGCCGGTAAACGCACAACAGCCCCGCGCATTCCGGTCACCAGGGACACAAGGAACGCAGCGGGGCTGGTGGATTGATAAGGTTGGCGGCGACCGACTCTCCCACCGGTGAAGGCAGTACACCCGGGCTAAAGCCACCATTATCAAGTCAGCCGAGGATCCGGGGCGTGCTCACGCACCGGGCGGCTGTCGTATCCGACATACAGGGCAAAGAAAAACAAGCGAGCAGTAGTGCCTATTTCCAACAGAAGTGTTCGAGTCCTTAGTACGGCTCGGCTGTGCGATTTCGCGCTCTACACCTACCGCCTATCAACGTGGTCGTCTCCCACGACTCTTCAATCGGATATCTCATCTTCAGGTGAGTTTCGCACTTAGATGCTTTCAGCGCTTATCTCATCCCAGCGTCGCTACCCGGCGCTGCAACTGGCGTCACAACCGGTGCACGAGCGGCTGGTCCAACTCGGTCCTCTCGTACTAAAGTCAGGTCCTGTCAAATATCCCACGCCCACCACAGATAGGGACCGAACTGTCTCACGACGTTCTGAACCCAGCTCGCGTGCCACTTTAATCGGCGAACAGCCGAACCCTTGGGACCTTCTCCAGCCCCAGGACGTGACGAGCCGACATCGAGGTGCCAAACCTCCCCGTCGATATGAGCTCTTGGGGGAGATCAGCCTGTTATCCCCGGCGTACCTTTTATCCTTTGAGCGATGGCCCTTCCATGCGGAACCACCGGATCACTATATCCGTCTTTCGACCCTGCTCGGCTTGTAGGCCTCACAGTCAAGCCTGCTTCTGCTATTGCGCTCTACATCCGGTTACCAAGCGGATTGAGCAGACCTTTGAAAGCCTCCGATACTTTTTTGGAGGCGACCACCCCAGTCAAACTACCCAGCAGACACTGTTTCCGTTGCCAGATTAGGTGCCAAACAACACAAGGGTGGTATTTCAACGTTGACTCCCCCAGACCTAGCGGCCCGGGTTCACAGTCTCCCACCTATCCTACACATGTGTTGTCCAGCAGCAATGTCAACCTATAGTAAAGGTGCACGGGGTCTTTCCGTCCCGTGGCGGGTACTCGGCATCTTCACCGAGACTACAATTTCACCGAGCTCATGGCTGAGACAGCGCCCAGATCGTTACACCATTCGTGCAGGTCGGAACTTACCCGACAAGGAATTTCGCTACCTTAGGACCGTTATAGTTACGGCCGCCGTTTACCGGGGCTTCGATTCAAACCTTCGCCTTGCGACTAAGTTCCCCTCTTAACCTTCCGGCACCGGGCAGGTGTCAGGCCTTATACTTCCGCTTACGCGTTCGCAAAGCCATGTGTTTTTGTTAAACAGTCGCCTGGGCCTTTTCACTGCGGCTTCTTACATTGCTGCAAGGAAGCGTCCCTTCTCCCGAAGTTACAGGACCATTTTGCCGAGTTCCTTGGCCATGATTCACTCGAGCCCCTCAGGATACTCTCCTTGACTACCTGTGTCGGTTTGCGGTACGGGCTAGAATGTAGTAAACGCTTAGCAGGTTTTCTTGGCAGTCTGATTAGGCACACTATCCCATTGGCCGAGGCCGCTAGGTACTATCATGTTTCAGCAAGATGGGCGTACTTGACTACCCTCCTTATACCTACACACTTTAACGGGCACTTCCGTCCGCCCGCGGTGCTTTCACTTCTGCGTCACTGCATCACTCCACATCCTAGGTGCTGGAATATCAACCAGCTGTCCATCGACGTAGCCTCTCGGCGTAGCCTTAGGTCCCGACTAACCCTGCTCCGATTAGCGTTGAGCAGGAAACCTTAGTCTATCGGGGGGCGGGTTTCTCACCCGCCTTATCGTTACTCATGCCTACATTTGCTTTTCTGGCCGCTCCAGCTCGCCTGACGACGCACCTTCACCGCTGACCAGAATGCTCCCCTACCACTTAGCTACTTAAAGCTAAATCCATCGCTTCGGTACCGGACTTGATGCCCGTGTATTATCGATGCCCTCTCGCTCGACCAGTGAGCTGTTACGCACTCTTTAAAGGAATGGCTGCTTCCAAGCCAACCTCCTGGCTGTCAAAGCAAGTGGACCTCCTTTGTTCAACTTAGTCCGAATTTAGGGACCTTAGCGGATGGTCTGGGTTCTTTCCCTCTCGGCCTGGGACCTTAGCACCCCAAGCCTCACTGCCGAGTATATCAACGGGCATTCGGAGTTCGTCAGGATTCGGTAGGCTGTGACACCCCCTAGTCCTATCGGTAGCTCTACCTCCCGCTGACTCCACCTCGACGCTGTACCTAAATACATTTCGGGGAGTACGAGCTATTTCTCAGTTTGATTGGCCTTTCACCCCTACCCACAAGTCATCCAAATCCTTTTCAACGGAAACTGGTTCGGTCCTCCAGTTGGTGTTACCCAACCTTCAACCTGCTCATGGGTAGATCACAAAGTTTCGCGTCTACCCCCTCTGACTCTGCGCCCTATTCAGACTCGCTTTCGCTGCGGCTCCAGGTGTTCACACCTTTAACCTTGCCAGAGAGGAGTAACTCGTAGGCTCATTATGCAAAAGGCACGCTATCACCCCACAAAAGGGCTCTAACTGCTTGTAAGCACACGGTTTCAGGTTCTTTTCACTCCGGTATTCCCGGTTCTTTTCACCTTTCCCTCACGGTACTAGTTCACTATCGGTCTCTCAGGAGTATGTAGCCTTAGCGGATGGTGCCGCTGGATTCAGACGGGGTTTCTCCGGCCCCGCCCTACTCAGGAATCCTCTACCGTACTCTACCAGCTCGCCTACGGGATTCTCACCCTCTTTGATCGACTTTCCCACGTCGTTCGGCTAAAGTAGAATAATCAGATGCTGAGGTCCTACAACCCCGCGCTGGCCGTAACCAACCCGGTTTGGGCTCCTCCCCGTTCGCTCGCCACTACTGGGGGAATCATATGTTATTTTCTGTTCCTCCGGGTACTTAGATGTTTCAGTTCCCCGGGTTTGCCTCTTTCATCCTATAGATAAAAGATCCTATCTCTTCAAGATAGGGGGTTGCCCCATTCGGATATGCGAGGATCACCTGGTATGTGCCCATCCCCTCGCCTTTTCGCAGCTTATCACGTCCTTCATCGCCTCTGAGAGCCTAGGCATCCCCCGTGTGCCCTTTTCTACTTCTGTAGAGGCTTTGCCCGTAGACAAAGCCGGCAACAAGGGCTACGCACAAAGGCATAGCGTCTCGTTTTGTTACTCGTTTGTTTCTCTTTGTTAACCCTGTATGTCAAAGAACGTGTACTACCCCTTTTGAGTAGTGCAG
>NZ_JAWDJT010000016.1:0-98021 GCF_032464715.1 Hymenobacter endophyticus
TTAGCCGCCTCAAGCAGTTTCGCCGCGTGGCCACGCGCTATGACAAGTTGGATGCCCATTTTCTGGCCTTTGTTCATCTTGCCGCAACCGTACTCTGGCTGCGTGACTGTTAACACTTCCTAATCAGGGTGCGGCCGAAGTTGCGGCAGACCACGTGCCCTTTGTTTTGCCAGGCCTCGGGGCACTCGGAGGAATCACGGAAGCCCAACTCCAATAAATCGGCTAATACCATACACAAATGTCTTCGAAGAGAGAAGCAAAATTACGAGGTTACCCGGAGTAGCGCAAAAAGCCGGGTGGTTGCGAGCAGCGGTTCTGGACGAGGGGCGCAGAATCATAGACGAAGGGCTGCTGACACCGCCTGAGCTACCGGCTGGCCCGCTTACTGCCAGCCCGGCCGATAGTCGCGCTTCACAAAGCGGTTAACTTCCTCGAAGTTGGTTACCCGTAGTTGCTGGGGGTCCCAGAGCAACTCAATGCCGCGGCCGGGATAGTCGAAGCCCGAACCGGTGGCTCTGGGCCGCTGCACGTCGTAGCCCCGAATGGCCAGGTTGGCCATGAGCAGCGCCTCGGTGAGCGGGCCGGCCACCTCAAAAGGGGAGCTGAGGTAGTGGTTGCCGTAGCCGGCCAGGCAGGCATCTACCCACTGGGCGTAATGCCCCTCGGCCCCGCCCGGCACCCGGGCCAGAGTAGGCTTGGTGCGCACTTCCTGGGTGCGGGCGGTGGGCAGCAGGCGGGGCTCGGCGGCGTAGGTGCTGGCCATCATCTTGCCCTTCTTCCCAATGAACAGGATGCCGTTGCCCCCGTCGCCGAATAACTCGTTGGGGCCCAGCTCGTCCGGACGCTCCGGCTGAATGCCCCCGTCCATCCAATGCACCGTTATTTCCTGCTTGGTTTTGGCGGTTTTGGGAAAGGTTAGGATAACGTGGCTGGAGGGCGGGCAGCTTTCCGGGAAATAGCCGCGCTTAAACTCATCCACGTACACGCTGCCTACGCTGGCCTGCACGGCACTGGCGTACTGCAGGCCCAGCACCCGGAAGGGCGCTTCCAGCAAGTGGCAGCCCATGTCGCCAAGGGCGCCGGTGCCGTACTCCCACCAGCCGCGCCAGTTAAAGGGTACCAGCTTATCCACGTAGGGCCGGGAAGGAGCCGTGCCCAGCCACAGGTCCCAGTCCAGCTCCGGGGGTACGGCCGCAGCGGCGGCTGGCCAGACAATGCCCTGGGGCCACACGGGCCGGTCGGTCCAGCAGTACACCGTGTGCACGTTGCCAATCACGTTGTCGTCGTACCACTCCTGCAGCTGGCGCACCCCGTCGCCGGAGGCTCCCTGGTTGCCCATTTGGGTGACCACGCGGTAGCGTTTGGCCGCTTCGGTGAGGGCGCGCGCCTCGTAGATGTCGTGGGTGAGCGGCTTTTGCACGTATACGTGCTTACCCAGCTGCATGGCCGCCAGCGTAACCGGCGCGTGGTTGTGGTCGGGCGTCGATACCGATACGGCATCAAAATTCTTGGCTTCTTTATCCAGCAGCTGCCGCCAGTCCTTGTAGTACTTGGCCTGGGGAAATGCCTGCACCGAGCGGGCGGCCCGCCGGTCGTCTACGTCGCAGAGGTAGCCGATGCGCACCTTGCCGGTTTTGGCAAATGCGGCTATGTCACTTTCCCCCTTACCCCCTACCCCTACCCCAGCCACCACCAGCTGGTCGCTGGGGGCGGTGTAGCCCTTGCCCCCCAACACGAAGCGCGGCACAATCATGAAGGTAGCGGCGGCAGCGGCACTCTGCTTGATAAATTCGCGCCGGGAAGGCGAGGCGGGAAGTTGGCTCATGGATACGACTACGAATGAATAGAGAATCAGAAAGGCAACGCCCGGCCGACGCGGCCCTATACTAGCCGGACGCTTGCTCAACAGCCCTGGCGGCCAGCAGCTTAAGGTACTGAATACAGCTGTATTAACTGGCTCAGTATAAGCGCAACTGCTGGTAATAGCTGCTCCGGTGTACATTCCCGGCCAAATCAGGCGGTGCGGGGTGCCCTGACAGCCCACCCTGCACCGCCTGATTCTGATTGACAAGCTCTTCCGCTACCGGCTCCGCGTTTCTTAGTAGCTTGAACCATTCTTCCACTCCATTCTTTTTGCTATGGGACTTCTTGACGGCCTGCTGGGCAATGCTTCCGAAACCGATGCGCAGGACATGCAGCTGGAGCTGCAGCAGCTCCTCTCCCCTGGTGAGCAGGTGCGCAACGCTTACGCCGTGCTGCGCGACCTGATGGTGTTCACCACCAAACGCCTGATTCTGATTGATAAACAGGGCGTAACGGGCAAAAAGCGCGAGTACCTAAGCTTGCCCTACCGCAGCATCGAGCGGTTTTCGATGGAAACCACCGGCCACTTCGACCTCGACGCGGAGCTGAAAATCTGGGTGCGCGGGCAGACCGAGCCCATCAGCAAAACCTTCCGGGGCGACAAAAACGTGTACGACGTATACCGGGCGCTGAGCGAGTTTGCTATTTAGTAGTTGGTTGGTAGGTGCCGGTTGTCAGTTCCTTCTTTTGCTGGACTACGTACTGATAACCGACAACTACCAACCGACAACCAACCCAATGGCTCGATTTACTGCGGCTCATGCCCTGGAACAGGCGCAACAGCACCCGCTGATTCCGGTTTTCTACCACGCCCAGGAGGAGTACGCCCGCACCGTACTGGCCGCCTGCTATGAAGCCGGCGTCCGGCTGTTTGAGTTTACCAACCGAGGCCCCCAGGCCCCGGAAATTTTTGGGCGGCTGCAACGCTTTGTGGAGGCCGAATACCCCGACTTGCTGCTGGGCGCGGGCACCATTTTCACGGCGGAGGAAGCGGGCCGCTTCATTGAAGCCGGGGCCGACTTCGTCATTCAGCCCGTCACCAGCCCCGACGTAGCCGCCATTTGCCGCAGCCACGATTTGGCCTGGCTACCGGGAGCCCAAACCCTAAACGAAGTATACGAAGCTCACCGCCTGGGCGCTACGCTGGTGAAGCTGTTTCCCTCGGCCTACCTCACGCCCGCCTACCTCAGCATTCTGCGCGGGCCGATGCCCCAGGTACCCCTCATGGTTACGGGCGGCATCCAGCCCACTACTGCCAGCCTGCAGGAATGGAAAGCGGCCGGTGCTACCTGCGTTGGTATTGACGCTCGCCTGCTGGACACCTCCGATGAAGCCCTGCTCACGGCGCAGGTGCGGGAGTTGTTGATGGTATTGCAGCCGGCAGTGTAGCCACCCTGGCAGGTGCAACTTTATGGCTCGGCCGGGTCTCGTGCGGGCACAACCCTATAAAGCAGGCTCACATGCGAAATCTAGTACCCTTAGCCCTCGGCGCCTTACTGCTCGGCACTCTTGGCGGCTGCGACAACGCGGATTCTACAACCATCCACAGCAACTGCACCAAGGGCCGCGTAGTAGGCCTAAGCTGTAATGGTACACTTATTCAACTCACCAGCGGCGACCTATCGCTGGGCAAGACAATTACCTATGGTGGCACCATCTACTACCATGTGGTTGGTACTCACTCTGCTTTGCCCGCCAACACGGCTGCCGGCACTGAACTGACCTTTCAGCTACGCTCACCCACAGAGGCCGAGGCTGCTCCGCAGCCTTGCCTAGCTATTTACCAAGGGTTTGATGTACCGCAATTAGTGGTAGAAAACGTAGGCTGCCAGCGTTAGCGCCCAGGTTCAGCCGCAACGCAAACACGTAACATCCGGGAACACCTGATGCGCGTAGCGGCCTACTTTGTCTGCTGAGCCCCTAAGCACAACGGACTACACATAAGGTACAGCACGTTTTCCGTGACACCATAGCGAAAAAGCCCCCTGCTTGAATAACAGGGGGCTTTTTTAGCCAGATAATTTCCCGGAGCTACCCACCCACTACCGGCGCGTCAGGAGCGGGTACGGAGGGGTTGTATTGGGGCGTCTGAGACTGTAGCTCGGCCTTGGTTTTGCCTTTGCCATCCTTAAAATCGGAGCGTTTATAGGGGCGGATAATGAGGCGCAGAGCTTTATCGGAACTGAAGTAGCTGATAGCCCAGCCCACTAGCGTGACCACCTTGTTACGGAAGCCCACCAGCGTCATCAAATGCACGAACAACCAGGTCAGCCAGCCGAAGAAGCCGCCGAAGTGCTTGTTGCCGGGCAGGTCCACTACGGCGCGGTTGCGGCCCACAATGGCCATACTACCTTTATTGGTGTACTGGAAAGGCTTGAGGGTTTCACCGCGCAACAGCCGCTTGAAGTTGTCGGCTAGCTGCTCGGCCTGCTGGATGGCCACGGGGGCCAGCATAGGGTAGCCACGGGGCATTTCGTCGGTTGCCATGTTGGCCACGTCGCCGATGGCGTACACGTTCTGAAAGCCCAACACCCGGTTTACGGTGTCCACGTTCACGCGCTTGTTGCGGGCCACGGCGGCTTCGGGCAGGCCATCTAGGGCCGCCCCGTTCACGCCGGCCGCCCAAATCAGGTTTTCCGTCCGGATGAACTCGGTGTCGGAGTAGTAGAGCTTACCGTCTTCGAAATGTTTGGCCTGGGTATTGAGCCGTACGTGGATGCCCATTTCCTCTAGGTAGCGCTTGGCCTGCACCTGCGAGTCCTTGCTCATGGGCCCTAGCACCTCCCCGCCCGACTCCACCAGGTAGATTTCCATCTGTTTCAGGTCTAGCTCGGGGTAGTCTTTGGGCAGCACATCCTTGCGCATCTCAGCCAGGGAGCCGCAAATTTCCACGCCCGTGGGGCCGCCGCCCACCACCACCACGTTCATCAGGGCCTGCCGCCGGGCCGGGTCTTCAGTGAGGATGGCTTTTTCAAAGTTCTGGAACAAATAGCTGCGCAGATTCAGGGCGTTGGGCACGCTCTTGATTTGCATGGCGTTCTGCTCAATGCTGGTGAGGCCAAAAAAGTTGGTGAGCGAGCCGGTTGCCACCACCAGATGGTCGTAGCGAATGTCGCCGATGGTAGTGGCAAGCGTGTTGGTAGCCGTATCTACGCGCTGCACATCGGCCATGCGGTAGAAAAAATTGGACTGGCCCGCAAAGATTTTACGGATGGGGTAGGCAATACTGTCGGCTTCCAGGGCGCCAGTGGCTACCTGATACAGCAGGGGCTGAAAGTTGTGGTAGTTGTTGCGGTCAACCACCACCACCTGCACGGGTGCATCGGCCAGGTCTTTGGCCAGGCGCAGGCCGGCAAAGCCACAGCCAATAATCACAATTCGGGGCTGGGAGGTACGCGGTAAGTTGGTATCCATAGCAAGCAGGGCAAAGGTCAAACACCTGCTTTACTGAATATGCGCGTGAATGGTTGAACGCCTAGCGGGTTGCAGCGGCGAATAGGTGGGCTGTAGGTGTGAGGCCCCAAGCCACGCCAGTCCGTCGTTGCCAAGGTGCCAAGCCCCAAAGAAGCACAAAGCCCCCGGCAGCCGCGTTGGCACCAGGGGCATTGTGCTTCCTAAGAATTCAGACTTAGTGCAGGATACATTACCATGGCTTGCAGCCTCGCCATGAGGGCTCAACTTAGTAATCTACGCCTTCCTTCTTTTTGAACTCCCCGCTTTTCACCTGATTGATAAGCTGTAGCCAGCTGAAGGGGTTGAGCAGCGGGTTGTTGGTGGCGGGAGTAGCCCCGAAACCCATGCGGCGCTGCTGGTCGTTTTGCTGGGCCTGCATGGTTTGGCGGTAATTGCCCATGCTGGTTACCGGCAAGGTATTGAACATGCGGCGCATCACCTTCTCGTTGAGCTTGTCGGCCGGCGTGCGGTCGGCCTCCGAGGGCGCTTTCATGGCCAGGAAGGCTTCTTTGAAGGCCCGCTCGGTGGCGTATGGGAAGATGCGCACCTCCGGCAGCACCGTGGCATCTTCCTGCAACGATACAATAACGGAGTAGCTCTGGCGCTGATAATCCTCGGGAATGATAACGTACTGGTTGCGGTAGCCCAGGCTGCGGATAACAATACTATCACCGGCCAGCACGGGCAGAGAAAAATAGCCGTAGGGGTTGCTGGCCGTACCACGCCCCGCCTTGGGCACGAAGATAGCCGCGCCCGGCACGCCCAGCAGGGAGTCGCCGGAGGCTACAATGCCGCTGAACTGCACCACCCGGCGCTGCCCCTGGGCCCGCGCCCGGCCGGGTGCCAGCAGCAATACGGCCAGCAGCACGCCCACTACGGCAGGAAATATCAGGAAACGAAATCGGGCCACAACAGACATACAAGGGGTTACGAGTTACCAAAGATACGGCACTTTCAGGGGCCGCTGATGGGTTTGTGTATAAATTCGGGCCTGCGCTCCGGTGGAGCCGCCCTTTTTGCATTTCCCTCTAGATGCGTCTGAAACACTTTACCGTTGCATTCGGCCAGCAACTCTTCAAAGCCCTGGGCGACGACTCGCGGGTGCGCATCCTGCATCTGCTCTGGCGCAACCAGGAAATGTGCATCTCCGACCTGGAACAGGTGCTGGATTTCAGCCAGACCAAGACTTCCCGCCAATTATCGTACCTGAAAAATGCGGGTTTGGTGAATTTTCGGCGGCTGGATAACTGGGTGTTTTACTTTATCAAGGACGAGGCCCAGGACTTTCTGCACCAGCTGCTCGGCTACATGGAGCGGGACCCCCAGCTGCAACACGACCAGAAGATTTACCAGACGCTCTGGTCGAACCGGGAATTGGCCGCGTATAAGCTGCAAAACCGCCGCTGGACCGGCCAACCCTAACCCCTACCGCCCCCGTGAAATCTGCCGATTCCGTAGTTCGCCTGTTTGTATGTAGTGCCCAGAAGGACGAGGTGGGCAAAGAAGTGGCCCGGGCCCTTAAGATAGAGCTCAAAAAACGGGGCCTGAAAAAACTGTTTACGGGCGGCGAGAAACACAAAGTCAGGGTTCAGACCTGCAACTGCCTTGACCTGTGTAAACAGTGCAAAAAAGGCCCCGGCGCGGCCCTCGTTGTGCATCCGGAAGGCACCACCTATGGCAACGTGAAGCCCAAAGACGCCGCCGAAATTGTGCAGGAGCATTTGGGTGAAGGCCGGGTAGTTGAGCGGCTGCGCATTGATTGAATTACCCGGAACGTCATTCCGAGCCTGCGAGGAATCTTGCGTGCTGACGTTGTCCGACCTCACTTGCCCAGGGTGTACACCCTGGGCTACGAAGCGGGTAATAGGTGGATTGCCACTGCAACCTCGGTACGCGAGATGCTTCGGCTGCGCTTCTGCATGACGCTCTGTATAGTTTCCCCATTTACCCCATCACCTCCTCACGCATTACCAGTGAAATACCGTCACCTCTTCTTCGACCTTGACCATACGCTCTGGGATTTTGAAACCAACGCCGACGAAACTCTGCGCCATTTGTTTGCGGAGCACAACATCAGTCGGCACGGGGTGTCGGCAGATAAATTCATCAAGGAGTATTCCGACATCAACCACGGCCTGTGGCGGCTGTATCAGGGAGGCAAAATCACGCAGCAGCAGCTGCGCGCCACCCGTTTCCCGCGCACCTTCACGCAGCTGGGCCTGCGGGAGGAAGACTCGCCGGCCGGTATTTCGGAGCAGTTCACGGATATTCTGCCCCAGAAAAAGGCGGTGTTTCCTTACACCTACGAGGTGCTGGATTACCTGCGCGACAAAGGCTACCACTTGCATCTGATTACCAATGGCTTCCGGGATATTCAGTACGTGAAGCTCAATGCCTCCAACCTCACGGGCTACTTTCAGGAAATTGTAACCTCCGAGTGTTGCGGCCACCTCAAGCCCGATACCCGCATTTACGAGCACGCGCTGGAGCGTACCGGTGCCACGGCTCAGGAAAGCATTATGATTGGCGACAACCTGGAGTGCGACGTGCTGGGGGCTTACAACGCCGGCCTCGACCAGGTGTACTTTAACCCCAGCAAGCGTCGCCACTTCAACCAGATTACCTACGAAATCAGCTGCCTGAGCGAGCTGAAGGAGATTTTGTAGACCACCTCCGGCCTGATGCTGGCGGCAAGGCGCCGGTATGCTCCATCGGAGGCGCAGGGCCTACAAAAACCCAGGTAGTTATTTGAAAACAGGCGCAGCTTCCTAATCAGCCAATCAAGCACTGATAATCAAGAATCTATTTTAACAGCGGGCGGGTTTTTCTCATAAAGAAAGAAGCGCTTCATGGCGTTAAAGGGAAGCTCTAGAAAGCGCCACGAGGCCCAGGCCATAAGCACTAATACAGGCATAAGCACCAGAGCCATGCGCCACGGCGACATCCAATAGATACGCCAGGCCTCGGTACTGCTGCCCGCCGGAAACAGCCGGTATACGGCCCGCTGATATACCACCACCAGCAGCAGATGGTACAGGTAGAGGCCGTAGCTACGCGTGCCAATCCATTGTACTAACGGATGCAGTAGGATAAGCTGGGTTAGGCGGTACGGCGTATTGAGAACCCAACCAATCAAGCCTACAGCCCCAATAGCGGCGGCCCCCAGCCCTACTACCAGGAAGGTATATTCCCAGTCGGCCTGGGTGACAACCCGCGTGAGGCAAATGCCAAACCAGATGCTCCAGCCCACAGCCGCAATGTAGCCGTAGCCTGGCCACCGTTTGGGCAGACGATTCTCTATCAGACGCAGTAAGCCGCCGCCGGCAAAGGCATCCATGTTGGCCGGCATCAGGGTAAACGCGAATGGAAGGGGGGCGCTCCTGACCCACACCGGCCGGAAAACAAAAGCACCTAGAATAAGAGCCGCCAGCAGCCAGCCCTCGAGCTTGCGCCACGGCCAGAAAAACAGCAGCAAGGGCCATAAGCAATAAAACTGTTCCTCCACTGCCAACGACCAGAAGTGGCCGGCCCCTTCTCCCCAGTGCTGAGTTTGATAAAACAGAATGTTAGATACGTGTAGGGTATACCAAAGTAAGTGTTGCTGAACACTCTCTAATGAGAGCAGAAAGCTGATAAATAAGGTGAAATAGTAGGCCGGCAGAATGCGCAGTGCTCGGCGACAGTAGAACAGTAACAGCGCCCGGCCCCTACTCATCAACCCCGCTTCCACTACCGCCCGCTGGTGCCATATGATTCCCGTAATAAGGTAGCCGCTCAGGACAAAAAAGGTGGTGAGACTAGCTTCACCCAAGGGCAGCGGCAGTGGCACCCAATGCTGAGCAACTACCAGTATCACCCCAATGGCACGTATTCCGTCTAACTCGGGGCGGAACGTTAGGCGTGAAGCAGCAGACGAAAGAGCCATAAGGAAAGCAGGGGAATAAGGTCGCAAGTTACAGCCTACCTTTGCCGCATGATTCGCTTACTTGGATTCTCGGGCCGGCGCGGCAGTGGCAAAGACACGGCTGCCCGGCTGATACAGCAGTTACAACCCCAGCAATGCTGGCGCATCCGCTCCGTGGGGGAGCCTATCAAGGCCGTATGCGCCGCCCTGGCCGGCGAGGGTACCGCTCCGTATTTTTCCCAGCAGGGCAAAGCCGAGAAGCTCCCCGCTTTCGAGCGCACCCGGGGCGAAATGCTCCAGCAGGTGGGCCTGGCCCTACGCCAGTGGGAGCCCGATATTTGGGTGCAGGCCTTCTTTTCCCAACTACCCACTGAGCAGCACACCCTGATTCCGGATGTGCGCTTCCCCAACGAGGCCGACCTGATCCGCCGCCGGGGCGGCCTGATGGTGCGCGTAGAGGGCGACCCGCTCCACCAGCGCGGCGACGGCACCCGCGACGATGAGCACCTGAGCGAAACTGCCCTCGACCACTACCCCAACTTCGATTTCACCATCCACAACTCCGGCTCCCTGGCCGACCTGGAGTGGCAGGTACGGCAGCTACTGGGGCGGTTGTAAGTGAAGGCCAACTCGCTCTACTGATGGCACATGAGTCTAGCTTCAGCTTCTGGCTTAGAGCATGGGTACAACCGATTATCGGAGCCGCTTTTTTGTTAAGTGTATTGTGGCTGGCAGCTCAGCGCTGGCGCACTTTGCATGGAACTCCTGCTACTGCAATAGTGCACGCGTTACCAGGGCCAATTGGCTCGGGCAAAAGCAGCACCTACGAGGTCGTGATAAGGTATGTCCTCCCGCAGGAGCACGTCAGGATTGCCCGCATACTTACCAATCAGAGTGCTTTCAAGAAACTGACTGTAGGTAGTATAGTATCTGTCCGTTACGCTGGAAATCAAGCAAGGAAGCCGCTGTTAGCATCTGAACGGAGTTTTAGTGGCGAAATAATTGTGCTTTCAATTGGGTCACTACTATTTTTCTTGTCGGGTCTGCACGCCAATATGGCTTGGTACAAGCGTCGCCGGACAGGATATCTACCGTAATCATTAGTTCTATCTATCAGACATTTACAACAAGCTCCACAGAACACCGCACAACAGCAAGCGTAAACGCAGTATTTACGCCTATTCACGCTTTGACTTATGTGCGGCCGTTACACGTTTATTGCTCCACCGGGTCTGGTGGAAGACCGGTTTGATGCCACGTTTGCCGAGCCGGTTGCTCCTACTTACAATGCGGCCCCTTCTCAACACCTGCCGGTCATCACCAATACGGCTCCCGGTCAGATTCAGCTCCTGCAGTGGGGGCTGGTACCAGCCTGGGTGAAAGACCGCACCTCCGGGCCCCAGCCCATCAACGCCCGCGCCGAAACCCTCTCCGAGAAGCCTTCCTTCCGGCAGCTGCTTCAGCGCCGCCGCTGCCTGGTGCTGGCCGACAGCTTCTACGAGTGGCAGCAGAAGGAAGCCCACGGCCTGCCTCCCAAAACGCCCCACCGCATCCTGCTGAAATCAACGGCGCCCTACGCCTTTGCTGGTCTTTGGGATGAGTGGATAGACCGGGCCACGGGGGAAGTGCTGCCTACGTTCACCATTGTTACCACTGAGCCCAACGCCCTGATGGCCCCCTTGCACCACCGGATGCCGGTTATTCTGGAAAGCCGGGCAGCGGAACGAGCCTGGTTAGATGATGGCCTTTCTGTGCAGGAGCATCAGCAGCTACTGCACCCCTATCCGGCGGAGCTGATGCAGGAATATGTGATTAGCAAGATGGTAAACTCCCCGGCCCACAATGAGCCGGCCGTACTGGAGCCGGTGCAAGCGGCCTGAACGAGCACCCAGTTTGCCTTGATGTGGGAACAGTGCGGCAAACCTCGGCGTACGGCCCACATCCGGCATTTCGCTCTACCTTTGCCTCCACCTCTTCTACCATCCTAGCACCCAAACCCAGCAATACTTATGGCCAACGGCTTTTTCAACGTTCCTGCTCCCATCAATGAGCCGGTAAAAGGCTACGCGCCCAACTCCCCCGAGCGCACCGAGCTGCTCAAAACCATTAAGGAGCTGAAGCAGCAGCAGCGCGACATTCCGATGCACATTGGCGGCCAGGAAGTGCGCACCGGCAAAACGCATACCATTACCCCGCCCCACGACCACCAGCACGTACTGGGTCAGTTTCATGAGGGCGACGCCAGTCACGTCAGCCAGGCTATTGATGCCGCCTTGGCTGCCCGCCCGCTGTGGGCCGAAATGCCCTGGGAGCACCGCGCCGCCATTTTCCTGAAAGCCGCCGACTTGCTGGCCGGCCCTTACCGAGCCCGTATCAACGCGGCCACGATGTTGGGCCAGAGCAAGAACGCCTTCCAGGCTGAAATTGACGCGGCCTGCGAGCTGATCGACTTTTTCCGCTTCAACGTGCAGTTCATGCACCAGATCTACCAGCAGCAGCCCGAGAGCCTGCCCGGTATGTGGAACCGCTTAGAGCACCGCCCGCTGGAAGGTTTTGTATTTGCCCTCACGCCCTTCAACTTCACCTCCATTGCCGCCAACCTGCCCGCCTCGGTGGCCATGATGGGCAACGTAGTGGTGTGGAAGCCCGCTTACACGCAAATCTATTCGGCCCAGGTGCTGATGGAGTTGTTCAAGGAAGCCGGCGTACCCGATGGCGTAATCAACCTGGTGTACGTGGACGGCCCCACGGCCGGCGACGTTATCTTCTCCCACCCCGATTTTGCCGGCATCCACTTTACTGGCTCCACGGGCGTGTTCCAGAACATCTGGAAAACCATCGGCCAGAACATTCACAAATACAAGAGCTACCCGCGCATCGTGGGCGAAACCGGTGGCAAGGACTTCATTCTGGCTCACCCTTCGGCCCACGCCAAGGCAGTGGCTGTAGGCATGAGCCGGGGCGCGTTTGAGTACCAGGGCCAGAAGTGCTCAGCCGCTTCGCGCGTGTACCTGCCTTCCAACCTGGCCGACGAAATTCTGGGTTACGTGAAGGAAGACTTATCCTCCTTTAAAATGGGCGACGTCGAGAACTTCTCGAATTTCATCAACGCCGTTATCGACGAGCGGAGCTTCGACAAGCTGGCCAAGTACATCGATGGTGCCAAGGCTGACCCGAACGCCGAAATTGTGGCCGGCGGCAACTACGACAAGTCAAAAGGCTACTTCATTGAGCCCACGGTTATTGTAACCAAGGACCCTAAGTACGTGACCATGTGCGAGGAGCTGTTCGGCCCCGTACTCACCGTGCACATCTACGATGCCGACAAGTTCGACGATGTCCTGACGCTGGTGGATACAACTTCCCCCTACGCCCTCACCGGTGCCATCTTCTCCCAGGACCGCTACGCCATCGACCATGCTTCCAAAAAGCTGGTCCACGCCGCCGGCAACTTCTACATCAACGACAAGCCCACCGGCGCGGTAGTGGGCCAACAGCCTTTCGGCGGCGCCCGCGCCTCCGGCACCAACGACAAGGCCGGCTCCCTGCTGAACCTGCTGCGCTGGGTGTCGCCCCGCGCCATCAAGGAAACCTTCGTGCCGGTTACGGATTACCGCTACCCCTTCCTGGGTTCCGCTCCCGCTGAGGACCTGAACAAGGATAAGGGGCTGTAGCACGAAGTGCCGTTTTACGGACTATTCGCACTGCCAGCACAAAAACGCCGCCCCGGGAAACCGGGGCGGCGTTTTTAGCTATCAGCGGAGGCGTATCTGCGGTGGCTGTTCCAGCTTCACGCGGGCGTACAACTCGGTTAGCGGCACCCGAATGGATAAAGCCGACAAGTGTAACTCGTCGGTGAGCTTGTCATAGACCTGCAACGTCCACTCATTTTCCGTTCCCGCCAACTCCGGCTGCCGCGTGAGACACTCAACCCAGCAATAATCCTGACGCACCAGCGCGTAATGGCGCAGACTGGGGAGCTGCTGATACAGCCGCAGCTTGCTGGTGCGGTCGTAATCGGCACTGCTGGGGGAAAGCACTTCAAAGACCACACTGGGGTGCGCCAGAATACGGTCGGCGGCGAGGTCGTCGGGGTGGCAGGAGATAGTCAGGTCGGGATAGAGGAAACAGGTGGCATCTACTTTCAACTGGGCACCGTCCAGAAATACTTCGCACTGTGCCGGATTCAGTCGGTCACCTAGTGCCCGGTAGCCATTACCAATGATGCGGTTGTGCGGCAACGAAACCCCCGACATGGCAAAAATCTCGCCCTGGTAAAATTCGTGGCGGATTTCCGAGTTTTCTTCCAGCGTCAGGTATTCTTCTACAGTATACTGAACGGGTAATTTGTCCTGTTCCATGTGTGGTCGTCGGTTAGTTGCCGCGTGGCTTATCCCATCCCGGCTGAATGTCCAGCTCCGTATACAGTTCCGCCAGTAGCAGCGTAATGCCCAGTTCCGGAATCTTCACTGCTTCATCTTGCCCGGCCAACGGCGTGAACGACCACACGCCTGACGGCTCCCGCCGGTACCACTCCACCAGCCACTTATCGGCCGATACCAGCAGATAGTGTTGCAACGAAGCCAGCTGCGTATAGCGGCTGAATTTCCAGATTCGGTCGTGGCTTTCCGTGCCCGGCGACAGCACCTCAATAATGAGGGCTGGGTGGTGCATCATTATTTTATTGGGTGAGTCGTCAGGGTGGCAGGTGACCATCACATCCGGATACGTGTACAATTCTCCCTCGCATACGGCCAGCCGGATGTTCTCCGCATATACCCGGCAGCCTTTGCCACGCAACGCATTGCGCAGACTCATCACGCAGTTCAACACCGTGAGATTGTGTATCCCAAGCCCCCCCGACATAGCGAAGATTTCGCCCCGGTAGTACAGGTGCCGTTGCTCCGATACCTCTTCCAGCGCAAAATACTCTTCTACTGTGTAGCGGCGAGGTGTCGTGAATACTGGTTCCATGGCGAGGGGGCTGATATTCTAACCAAATATACGCCTTTCCCTTGCAGGCTGATTTCGCGTTTGTTCCGCCCGCATTTCGTGGTACCTTTGCCTTCCATGCCGTATTTACACGGCTTTACCCTGTCGCAGCCTATGCTTCTCGCCGTTCCGACTAATTATCAACCCGCTGACTTTCTGCCAATTGTCGTGCAGTTCGTATTGGCCATTGCCTTCGTGGCCTTCGCCATGGTGGTTTCCCACTTGGTGGGCCCACGCCGCAAGAGCGTGGTGAAGGATGAGGCCTTTGAGTGCGGCATCGAGTCGGTGGGCAACGCCCGCACCCCGATTTCGGTGAAATACTTCCTCACGGCCATCCTATTCGTGCTGTTTGATGTAGAGGTGATTTTCATGTACCCCTGGGCCGTGAACTTCCGCGCCCTCGGCAGCACCGGCTTCTACCAGATGATTGTGTTCCTGGCTCTGCTGATGGCGGGCTTCGCGTACGTCATCAAAAAAGGCGTTTTACGCTGGAATGAAAGCCGTTAGCAGCAACCTTTGGGCCCAGCCCGGTGTTGCTTTCAAGTGGATATTCTCCGCTTCCTAACCTGACCTTCTCTCATGGATACTAGAGTTCCTGAAATTAAAATGGTAGATGCCCCCGAGGGCATGGAAGGAGCTGGCTTCTTCGCTACCTCGCTGGAGAAAGTAGTGGGCATTGCCCGCGCCAACTCGCTCTGGCCTCTGCCTTTTGCTACCTCTTGCTGCGGCATCGAGTTCATGGCTACCATGGGCTCGCGCTACGATATTTCCCGCTTCGGCTCGGAACGCCCTTCCTTCTCGCCCCGGCAGGCTGACCTGCTGATGGTGATGGGCACCATTGCCAAGAAAATGGCCCCCATTGTAAAGCAGGTATACGAGCAGATGGCCGAGCCCCGCTGGGTGCTGGCCATGGGTGCCTGCGCCTGCTCCGGCGGTATTTTCGATACCTACTCGGTACTCCAAGGCATCGACCGGATTATTCCGGTGGACGTGTACATCCCCGGCTGCCCACCCCGCCCCGAGCAGGTGCTCGACGGCCTGATGCGCATTCAGGACTTGGCCAAAAACGAATCCCTCCGCCGCCGCAACTCGCCCGAGTATCAGGCCCTGCTGGCGTCTTATAACATTAAGTAAGGAGTGAGGAGCTAGAAGTCAGGAGCTAGAATTTATTCTGCGTCTCCCCGGCTTCTATCTCCTGACTTCTGTCTCCTAGCTTCTCAACAAGAAATGGCTGACCAGAACGAATCCATTCCGGCCCAGGAAGAAGCGGCTGCCAAAGACCCGGCCGCGCAGAAAAACGCGCAACTGCTGGCGTTGCTGCACCGCTTATTTGGTGAGGACACTTTCACGGATGTGGAGGAGCCCTACGGCCTGCTTACCGCCACCACCACCCGGGAGCGGATTCACGACATCGTGGCTGGTTTGCAGCAGGACCAGGAATTGCAGCTCAATTTCCTGACCACCATGTGCGGCATGCACTTCCCCGAGCGGGAAGGTCAGGAGTTGGGCATGGTGTACCATTTGCACAGCCTCACCCAGAACATCCGGTTGCGGCTGAAGATTTTCTTCCCCATTGCCGATCCGGTAGTACCTACTCTGACCGACCTCTACTCCACCGCTAACTGGATGGAGCGTGAGGCGTTCGACTTCTACGGCATCATTTTCCCCGGCCACCCCAACCTCATCCGCATTCTGAATGTGGAAGACATGGACTACCACCCCATGCGCAAGGAGTACGCCCTGGAAGACGGCACCCGCGAAGATAAAACCGACCTTTTCTTCGGCCGCTAGGCCCCTGATACGCATATCATGGCAGTAAACGACACGCTGGAAGGCACCCATAAGATTATCGAAGAAGCGCGTGAGCAGCAGGCCCGGATTAATCCGCTGGCCCCTACTGTGAACGACTTTAACCAGGAGCTGACTACGCTGAACCTGGGCCCCACCCACCCCGCTACCCACGGCATCTTCCAGAACATTCTGCAGATGGATGGGGAACGGATTATTTCGGGGGTGCCCACCATCGGCTACATCCACCGGGCTTTCGAGAAGATTGCCGAGCGGCGGCCCTTCTACCAGATTACGCCCCTCACGGACCGGATGAACTACTGTTCGTCGCCCATCAACAACATGGGCTGGCACATGACGGTGGAGAAGCTGTTGGGCGTGGAAGTGCCCAAGCGCGCCCAGTACATGCGCGTGATTCTGATGGAGCTGGCCCGCATTTCCGACCACCTGATTTGTAACGGCATTTTGGGGGTTGATACGGGTGCCTTCACCGGCTTCCTCTACCTGATGGATGAGCGGGAGAAGATCTACGAAATCTACGAGGAGGTAAGCGGTGCCCGTCTGACCACTAACATGGGTCGCGTGGGCGGTATGGAGCGGGACTTCACGCCGGTAGCTTTGCAAAAGCTACGGGCCTGGCTGAAAAGTTTCCCGGCCGTGATGCAGGAGTTCGAGAAGATGTTCAACCGCAACCGCATCTTCATGGATCGGGTGGTGGACGTGGGCGGCATTTCCGCCGAGCGGGCTCTAAACTACGGCTTTACCGGCCCCAACCTGCGTGCCGCCGGCGTCGACTACGACGTGCGGGTGATGAACCCCTACTCCAGCTACCAGGATTTCGACTTCGAAATTCCGATTGGCACCAAGGGCGACACCTACGACCGGTTTATGGTGCGCAACGAGGAAATCTGGCAGAGCCTGCGCATCATCAACCAAGCGCTGGAAAACCTGCCCGAAGGCCCCTACCACGCCGACGCGCCACACTATTATTTGCCTCCCAAGCAAGCGGTGTACAAGAACATGGAAGCCCTCATCTATCACTTCAAAATTGTGATGGGTGAGATTGAGGCCCCCGTGGGCGAGGTCTACCACTCGGTAGAAGGTGGCAACGGGGAGCTGGGCTTCTACCTTGTTTCCGATGGGGGCCGCACGCCCTACCGCCTGCATTTCCGCCGCCCTTGCTTCATCTACTACCAGGCCTATACCGAAATGGTAGTGGGCCAGACCCTCTCCGACGCCATCGTGACGCTGTCGTCGATGAACGTAATTGCCGGGGAGCTGGACGCGTAGTTTTTTGCTGAATTTGACTGATATGGAGACGACTGCCGTCAAGCCGCAATTTTCCGAAGCCGCGCAGGCTGAAATCAAGCGTCTGCTGACCCACTACCCCGACGAGCGTCGCAAATCGGCGCTGCTGCCGGTGCTGCACATTGCCCAGGCCGAATTTGGCGGTTGGGTAAGCCCCGAGGTGCAGGACTTGGTAGCCGAAACGCTGGGCATCAAGCCGATTGAGGTATACGAGGTTTCCTCCTTCTACACCATGTTCAATCTGAAGCCGGTAGGCAAGCACGTGCTGGAAATCTGCCGCACGGGCCCCTGCATGTTGCGCGGCTCCGATGAGCTGACGGCCCACCTGGAGCGCATCACCGGCGCCAAAGTGGGCGGTTCGGCTTCCGCTGATGGTCTGTTTACGCTGAAGGAAGTAGAGTGCCTGGCGGCTTGTGGCTTCGCTCCCGTGGTGCAGGTGCGCGAGAAATACTACGAGCAGCTTGACACCCCGGAGGCCGTGGATACCATGCTTTCTGAGCTACGCAACCAGGTGCACCGCCCCGCTCTGCCGTGGGAAGAAACCGGCCTACCGAACGCACTGGCCAACAACTAACGTCTTTCAGCTCTGAACCTATGGGACGCAAACTGCTGACCGAACATATTAATGTTGAAGGCATCGATACCTTCGAGGTGTACCGCAAACACGGCGGCTACCGCTCGGTGGAGAAGGCCATCAAGACGATGACCCCCGACGAGGTGGTGGAAGAAGTGAAGAAGTCGGGCCTGCGCGGCCGCGGCGGCGCGGGCTTCCCCACTGGTATGAAGTGGAGCTTCCTGGCCAAGCCCGAGGGTGTGCCACGCTACCTCGTGTGCAACGCCGATGAATCGGAGCCGGGCACCTTCAAGGACCGGCAACTGATGTCGAAACTGCCCCATTTGCTCATCGAGGGCATGATTACGAGTTCCTACGCGCTTGGCGCTAACACTTCCTACATCTACATTCGTGGGGAGTTGTTGTACGTGTTGCGCATCCTAGAAAAGGCCATTGCCGAAGCATACGCGGCTGGTTTCCTAGGCAAGAACATCCTCGGCTCGGGCTACGACCTGGACTTGCACGTGCACCCCGGTGGCGGTGCCTACATCTGTGGCGAGGAAACGGCTTTGCTGGAATCATTGGAAGGCAAGCGTGGTAACCCGCGCAACAAGCCCCCATTCCCGGCTGTGCAGGGCCTCTACGCCCGCCCCACGGTAGTCAACAACGTGGAGTCCATTGCTGCCGTGCCAGTGATTGTGAACGACGGCGGCGACGAATACGCTAAGATTGGCGTGGGCCGGAGCACCGGCACCAAGCTGTTTTCGGCTTGCGGCCACCTCAACAAACCCGGCATCTACGAAATTGAGTTGGGTTTGCCTGTTGAAGAATTCATCTACTCCGATGAGTACTGCGGCGGCATCTGGAAAGGTCGCGACCTGAAGGCAGTAGTAGCCGGTGGCTCCTCGGTGCCAATTCTGCCCAAGGAGCTCATCTTGAAAACCGCCGCTGGCGAAGACCGCCTGATGACCTACGAGTCGCTCAGCGACGGGGGTTTCGTGACGGGTACCATGCTGGGTTCCGGTGGCTTCATTGCCATGGACGAAACCACCTGCATTGTGCGCAATACCTGGAATTTCTCGCGCTTCTACCACCACGAGTCATGCGGGCAATGCTCGCCTTGCCGTGAGGGTACGGGCTGGATGGAAAAGGTATTGCACCGCTTGGAGCACGGCCACGGCCACATGGAGGACATCGACCTGCTGGTAAGCGTGGCGAAGCAAATCGAAGGCAACACCATTTGCCCCCTCGGTGAAGCCGCCGCCTGGCCCGTTGCCGCCGCCGTGCGTCACTTCCGCGACGAATTTGAGTGGCATGTGACCCACGCCAAACAAGCCGCCCAGCCCGGTGCCGTATTCCCCGGCAAAGCAGTTCTGGTTTAACCTCAGAACGTCATGCTGAGCTTGCCGAAGCATCTCTACCGTTTCGCAAGACCATTAGATTACCTTCGGTAGAGATGCTTCGGCAAGCTCAGCATGACAGTAGTTTTGTATGAGAGTCGAACTAACGACTTCAATTGATAATGGCTAAAATAACCTTTGATGGCGTTGAGGTAGAAGTTCCGGACGGAACCACTATCCTGAATGCGGCCCGCCAGATTGGTGGCAGCATCGTGCCCCCGGCCATGTGCTACTACACCCCGCTGAAAGGCTCGGGTGGCAAGTGCCGCGCCTGCCTCGTGCGCGTAGCAGCTGGCTCAGCCAAGGACCCGCGCCCTATGCCCAAGCTAGTGGCCTCGTGCGTGACGCCAGTACAGGATGGCATGGTGGTGGAAAATACCACTAACGAACAAGTGCTGAACGTGCGCAAGGGTATAGTGGAGATGCTGCTCATCAACCACCCCCTGGACTGCCCCGTGTGCGACCAGGCCGGCGAGTGTGACCTGCAGAACTTCGCCTTCGAACACGGCGTGAGCACCACCCGCTACCAGGAAGAGCGCCGCACCTTCGAGAAAATCGACATCGGGCCGTTGATTCAGTTGCACATGACGCGCTGCATCCTGTGCTACCGTTGCGTGTTCACCGCCGACCAGATTGCCAAAGGCGACCGGGTACACGGCGTACTGGGCCGCGGCGACGCCGCTGAAATCGGCACTTACATCGAGAACATCATCGACAACGACTTTTCGGGCAACGTCATCGACGTGTGCCCGGTAGGCGCCCTTACCGATAAAACGTTCCGCTTCAAGTCGCGCGTGTGGTTTACCAAGCCGGTGAATGCGCACCGTGACTGCCCCAAGTGCTCCGGCAACGTAGTGCTCTGGTACAAGGGCAAGGACGTGCTGCGCACTACGGCCCGCAAGGACCAGTACGGCGAGGTGAAAGAGTGGATCTGCAACGAGTGCCGCTTCGAGAAGAAGGAAACGTCGGACTGGACCATCGAGGGCCCGGCCCACATCGACCGTTCTTCGGTAATTTCGGCCAACCACTATGAGCTGCCCGTGCTGAACCAGTCGGTAGTAGCCGATTTGCCCGAAAGCACCACCCGCGACTTGCAGCAAAACCCGCCGCTGAAATTAGGTAACTGATGTTACAAGGTCCTGTCATCCTGAGCGGAGCGAAGGACCTTATCACGCCAGAACGACCATCGTTGTCACGCTTTGTGCTAACGTGAGTAGGTCCTTCACTCCGCTCAGGATGACAGCATTTTCTATAGCTCTTCACCTCTCCAATGATTGAACTACCCGCACTAGGCTGGCAATCCATTGTCATCTTCGTCGTATTTGCGCTTTCGCTGCTCATTGCGACGTACTGCACCTACGCGGAACGCGTAATTGCCGCATTCCTGCAGGACCGCGTGGGCCCCGACCGTGCCGGCCCCTACGGCTTGTTGCAGCCCTTGGCTGATGCTGTGAAGATGTTCACCAAGGAAGAGTTTTTCCCTGGCGGTGCCAACAAGGCGCTGTTCGTATTCGGCCCTTGCCTAGCCATGATTACGGCCCTGATGTCGTCGGCGGTAATTCCGTTCGGCAACAACATGAGCTTCGGCAACAACGCCTTCTTCCTGCAGGGCATTGAGGTAAACATTGGCATGCTGTGGGTGTTCGGCGTGGTGTCGCTGGGCGTGTATGGCGTGATGATTGGGGGTTGGGCTTCCAACAACAAATTCTCTCTGCTGGGTGCTATCCGGGCGGCTTCGCAGAACATCAGCTACGAGCTAGCCATGGGTATGGCCCTGATTGCCGTGCTGATGATTTCGGGCACCCTGAGTCTGCGCGAAATCACGCTGCAGCAGTCGGTAGCTGGTGAGTGGCACACTTGGAACATCGTGAAACAGCCGCTGGGCTTCATCATCTTCCTGGTATGCGCCTTCGCTGAAACAAACCGTACGCCCTTCGACTTGCCCGAGTGCGAAACGGAGCTGGTAGGTGGCTACCACACCGAGTATTCGTCGATGAAGCTGGGCTTGTACCTGTTCTCGGAGTACGTGAACATCTTCGTGGTATCGGCCGTGATGAGCGTGCTGTACTTCGGCGGCTTCAACTTCCCCTTCCAGTATGAGCTGCGCGACTGGTTCGTGAACAGTCAGGGTTGGGAATTGGCTTCGGCTCAGAACCTGATTACCCTGCTGGGTACGGTGGGCCTGTTCCTAAAGATCTTTGCCTTCATCTTCTTCTTCATGTGGATCCGCTGGACTCTCCCGCGCTTCCGCTACGACCAATTAATGCGCTTGGGCTGGACTATTCTGATTCCGCTGGCCGTATTCAACATCCTGCTCACCGGCGGCCTTATCCTGGCCGGCGTGATTTAAGTACCTTTAACTACTCGTTGTCATGCTGAGCTTGCCGAAGCATCTCTACCGCTTCGTCGCCAAAGTAATTTGATTACTACTGCGGTAGAGATACTTCGACTACGGCTGCGCCTTCGCTCAGTATGACACCCGACAGTTTTCGTAACTGACTATATGCAACTCACCAACCGAGCCAAGAAACTAGAGAAGAAGCCGATGACGCTAGCCGAGCGGGCGTACCTGCCGGCCATCTTCCAGGGCCTGAGCATCACAATGCGCCACTTCTTCATGAAGAAGGCCACCGTGCGCTACCCCGAGGAAGTACGTCCCTTCGCTCCCATTTTCCGGGGCCTGCACGTGCTCAAGCGCGACGAGCAGGGCCGGGAGCGGTGCACCGCCTGCGGCCTCTGCGCCGTGGCCTGCCCCGCCGAAGCCATTACCATGGTAGCCGGTGAGCGGAAGAAAGGCGAAGAAGGCCTCTACCGGGAGGAGAAGTACGCCATCAGCTACGAAATCAACATGCTGCGCTGCATCTTCTGCGGCCTCTGCGAAGAGGCGTGCCCGAAGGCTGCTGTGTATTTGCAACCCGACAAAATTGCGCCTCCACGCTACGAGCGGGACGAGTTTGTGTACGGCAAAGACCGGCTGGTAGAGCCCGTGTCGCCGGACGAGCGTTCCGTGCGCGGTATCCAGCTCACGCCGGAGCAAGCCGACACGCTGCGCGGTAAGCTCCAGCAAGCATAGTAGCACGTCAATTCCCCTCCTTTTTTCAAGGAGGGGTGCCCGAAGGGCGGGGTGGTTGCCCGTTGCTGAGGTTGAATAGTGTACTCCCGTAATGGTGCAACCAATCAACCACCCCTAGCCCCTCCTTTCTAAGGAGGGGAACTAGCTTTCTAGCATTTAGCACTAGTTTCCTCCATGTCTCCTCTTTTTCTCTTCCTGTCGTTTGTGGCGCTGCTGAGTGCGCTGGGTGTGGTGTTTGCCAAAAACCCGGTACACAGTGTGCTGTTCCTGATTCTGACGTTCTTTTCACTATCAGGGCACTACCTGCTGCTGAACGCGCAGTTTCTGGCGGCCGTGAACATCATCGTGTACGCTGGTGCCATTATGGTGCTGTTCCTGTTCGTGATTATGTTCCTGAACCTGAACGTGGACACCGAGCCGCACAAGCCGGCCCTGGCCAAGATTGCTGCGGCCGTAGCCGGCGGCTCCCTCCTACTCATTCTGGTAGCCGCGCTGAAAGACGTGCATCCTGTTGGAGTAACAGGTACCGCCTTCAACTCTCAAATCGGCATGGTAGACCAACTAGGCCTTAAGCTCTACACGGACTTCCTGCTACCCTTCGAACTGGCCTCGGTATTGTTCTTAGTAGCCATGGTAGGTGCCGTGATGCTCGGCAAGCGTGAAGTAGGCGAGCGGAATTTCTAAGCTCATCTGCTGACTACAGCGGAAACCAAGCGCGGCGGCTGATGTATCAGTCGCCGCGCTTTTTTTACGAAATGCTGCAGGTATTAATCTTGCTCAGTAGCTTCAACTCAGTATTGCACTACTCGTTATGAAGCTACCAGCACGCAGACCTTTTTTCTATACGCTGTTCATCGCCACTGCTACGGTTCTTGCAGTATGGTTTCTGGGGTTGCGGCAGGACTGGAGTGTGTTCAAGGAATCACTTATTTCACTCACAATTCTGTCAGGAGCGTTCCTATCGTTCTTATCAGTCAGTCTGTATCAGGGGGTTTGGGTCCACGATAATTTTGGTAACCTAGCAGAGCATATTCGACGAGTACCTTTTCCAGAGCACCTATCTGGATTCGACGCGGCAGACCTTGACCTGGATTTTGATGCAGGTGAGGGCTGTGGAGCCATTATTCTTGGATTACTAGCGTGGCTAGTTGTAGCGGTGGTTGCAGTAGTGTTGCTTTGGCTGTTTGCCGCTATTGCTTGGGCAGTGTTTATAATACTCTCCGCTGTGCTCTACTGGATTTTCTTCCGGGCACTTCGGTTTGCACTACGCCATGGGCGGGAATGCCGTGGTAGACTCGTACCGAGTATACGCTATGCTTTTCTATACACAGTCGTATACATGTGCTGGCTATATACCATTGTATTGGTTGCGCATTATCTGGCATAACGCACAAGCGGCACCTGATTCCTCGGGTGCCGCTCTTGCTTTCTGCTTATAGCGAAGCAGTTTGGTCTGGGTCTGCGCTGCGGCGGCGCATCCAGGCGGGGCCGTTGCAGACGCCTTCCATTTTCTGTCGGAATTTCTCCTGTTCCTCGGGCGAGAGTCCGGCCATGCGGGATTCTATCTTCTGCTTCCACATGCGGCGCTTCTGGGCCCAGCCGGCCCGGTGGCCGCGGCCGCCCCAGCCTCCGAACAGAATGCGGGACAGCACCAGCAAGCCCAGCGCCTGCCAGATGCTAATGCCGGGCAAGTTGAACAGGTCGGGCAGGAGCCAATTCCAGAGGCGCATGGTTACGTAGCCCGCCACGGCCACCAACAGAACAGCAAAGAGTATGAATTTGAGGCAGCGGAGCAGCCAGAAGGACCGGTTCATGATAGTTGTCAGTTATGAGTTGTTAGTTGTCAGGGGGTAGCGGGTGGTCTCAGCAGTAGTCATATCAGAACTAACAACGGACAACCAGCAACGGGCAACTAATCAGTAAACAGCTCAGTGTAGAGCGTGCGGAGGCGTTTGCGCAGGTGCTGCACGGCGTAGTGCTTACGCGAAATCAGGGTTTTGAGGGGGACGCCGGTTTCCTCCTCCATTTCGCGGAAGGTTTTGTCTTCCAACTCGTGCCAGATGAACACTTCGCGCTGGGCAGCGGGCAGCTCGGCCAGGGCGTCGCTGAGGGCTTCCATGAGGGTTTCGCGCAGCAGGCGGTTCTCGGGGGCATCATCTACGGCGGGTAGAATGTCGGCCAGCAATAGAGTGTTTTCGTCGCCGTCGGCGGCAAAGGCAGCCATTTCGTTTTCCAGGGAAACGGGCTTTTTGCGGCGGTACAGGTCGGTGATTTTGTTGCGGGCTACCCGGAATAGCCAAGCAGCGGCCTGCTCCACGGGCTTCATCACCCGGTAGCTTTCTACCAGCTCCGCGAAAACGTCCTGCAGCACGTCTTCGGCCTCCGCTTCATCGGGAATGCGGCGGCGAATGAAGGCCAGCAGACGCTTGCGCTGGGTACGCACGGCTTCCTGTATCTGCAGGTCCTGGTGGCCGGCCGTCATCTGCGAGGCATCGAGTGATAGAGCGTGAGTTTCCATTCTGCAGAGGCAGACGGAATGCGCCGGAAGATACTTTACCAGCAGGCGAAATTTATTTCATTCCTTACGGCCTCTTGTCATCCTGACCGAAGCGAGGGACCTTATCACGCGTGAATTCCAGCCGTTTGGCGTCGTTTCTAACGTGATAAGGCCCTTCGCCTCGCTTAGGATGACAGGCGCTTTCTATTCTTTACAAGAAGTGGTACAGGAACGTGATAATGCCGGTGTAGGCGGGTTTGCGGCTGCCTTCTACTTCCAAGGTCACTTCGATGCGGGCTTTGGCAATGCCACGCAGGTCTTTCACGGACAAGAGTTTGGCACGCAGGCGTACCTGACTGTCCACGGTTACGGCTTGGTTGAAGCGCAGGCTTTCGATTTCGTAGTTCACCTGCATCTTCAGGTTTTCGATGCTGACAATCTGCGTCCAGAGGTAGGGCAGCAAGGAAACAGTGAGGTAGCCGTGGGCAATGGTAGCGCCAAACGGCGACTCGGTTTTGGCCCGCTCCGCGTCGAGGTGAATCCACTGGAAATCGAGGGTGGCGGCGGCAAACTGGTTGATTTGTTCCTGGGTGATGGTGTGCCAGGCGGATACGCCGAGTTCCTGCTCTTCGTATTGCTGCAGCTCGGAAAGGCTACCGATGGTGAGGCTCATAGGGTGTGGGGAGTTGGGAGTGAAGAAACGAATGTACGCTCGTCGCGCTTTTGCTGCCGGGGTTTCCGGCGAAAACTACGGGGTTCCATTTGCGCGTGCTGGCCTGCCGGCGGCCAGGATTACCTGGAGCAGCAAGAGCTTGTGGCGAATCATTGTCCTATATAGTACTAGCAGCAGACACATTTAGGGGTGGCGTTTTCCGATTTTCAGGATACCTTTGCCGGCTAGTTGTCCTCACCTGCTTTCAGGTGACGCGACATCCTTTTTCCGCCGTCAGCCCCAGCGCATGGACCAGAACATACCCGAGGTAATCCAAACGGTTCCGCTTCAGTACTACGTTTTCTTCGCCGCCGCTCTGTTTTCCATTGGAGTATTAGGCGTACTTACCCGGCGCAATGCCATCATCATTTTTATGTGCGTGGAGCTGATGCTCAATGCTGTAAACGTGCTGCTGACGGCCTTCTCGGCCTACCGCTCCGACCCCAACGGGCAGGTGTTCGTGTTCTTCATCATGGCCGTAGCCGCCGCCGAAGTAGCGGTGGGGTTGGCCATTATTGTCATGATTTACCGGAACCTGCAGAATACCGACGTTAATCTGCTCAACCGCCTGAAGTTCTAACCCCACCCCAACCCCTCCCCTCCGGGAGAGGGGCTTTAGTCATAGTATCTACCTAAAACTAGATTCTAGAACTAGAGCCCCTCTCCCGGAGGGGAGGGGTTGGGGTGGGGTCAGCCGACCCTACGCTATGCAAGAACCTGTAATTCCCGCTGCCGGCGCGCCGTTCTCCACGTTTCTGTACGTGCTTATTCCGCTGCTGCCGTTTTTGGGCTTCCTCATCAACGGCCTGCTAAACCGCAAGCTTTCGGGTACGGTGGCCGGCACCATCAGCAGCTTGGCGGTGCTGGGCTCGTTCCTGATTTCTGCCACGCTGTTCTGGGAGTTTCTGCACCCCACGGCCCAGTGGATTGCTCCCGGCGCTACGGCGCATCAGGCGTACACCGTTACGCTGTTCGACTGGATTTCGGTCGGCTCGATGCAGATTCCGTTCAGCTACCAGATCGACCAGCTCAGCCTGATTATGCTGCTGCTGGTAACGGGCGTGGGCTTCCTGATTCACGTCTACAGCATCGGCTACATGCACCACGACGAGAACGTGGGCAAGTTTTTCAGCTTTCTGAACCTGTTCGTATTCAGCATGCTGGTGCTGGTGCTGGGTGCCAACTTCGTGATTCTGTTCATCGGCTGGGAAGGCGTGGGGCTCTGCTCCTACCTGCTCATCGGCTTCTGGAACAAGAACACCAGCTACAACAACGCCGCCAAGAAAGCCTTCATCATCAACCGTATTGGTGACCTGGGCTTCCTGCTGGGCATCTTCCTGATTTACCTGACCTTCGACTCGGTGCAGTACGCCGAGGTGTTCCAGAAAGCCAGCACGATGCAGATTGGTGCGGGCGTGGTAACGGCCATTACGCTGCTGCTGTTTGTGGGCGCGACCGGTAAATCGGCCCAGCTGCCGCTTTACACCTGGCTACCCGACGCCATGGCCGGCCCCACCCCGGTTTCGGCCCTGATCCACGCCGCCACCATGGTAACGGCCGGTATCTACATGATTCTGCGCGCAAACGTGTTGTTCACGCTGGCCCCTGAAACGCTGGAAGTTATTGCCATCATCGGCGCGGCTACGGCCCTGTTTGCCGCCACCATCGGTCTGGCTCAGAACGACATCAAGAAGGTGCTGGCCTACTCCACCGTTTCGCAGCTGGGCTACATGTTCCTGGCGCTGGGCGTGATGGGTTACAGCACTTCTCTGTTCCACGTCCTGACGCACGCCTTCTTCAAGGCCCTGATGTTCTTGGGCGCGGGCTCCGTGATTCATGCCATGAGCAACGAGCAGGACATGCGCCGCATGGGCGGCCTGCGCAAGTCGCTGCCCATCACGTTCATCACCTTCTTCGTAGGCTGCCTAGCCATTGCCGGCATCCCGCCCTTTTCGGGCTTCTTCTCCAAAGACGAAATCCTGCTGCACGCCTTCGAGCACAGCAAAGTGCTGTACGCGGTGGGCCTATTCACGGCCTTCCTGACGGCCTTCTACATGTTCCGTTTGCTGTTCCTCACCTTCTTCGGCAAGTTCCGCGGCACCGAGGAGCAGAAACACCACCTGCATGAGTCGCCGGCTTCCATGACATTCCCGCTTATCGTGCTGGCTATTCTGGCCGCCGTGGGTGGTTTCATGAACGCGCCATTCTTCCTGGGTGAGGAAAACGCCTACCTCTCGAACTACCTCGCGCCGCTGTTCACCTACTCCAAGCAGCTGAACCCGGCCGCCTTCGGTGTGCACGCCGACCACGCCACCGAGCTCATGCTCATCGGCCTCTCGGTGGGTGCGGGCGTGCTGGGCATCATCCTGGCCTACGTGCAGTACGTGAGCCGCGGGGTGCGCCCGGTGGAAGACGGCGAGTCGCGCGGCTTCCTCGAAAACCTGATTTACCACAAGTACTACATCGACGAGCTGTACAACGCCCTGTTCGTGCGCCCCATCATGTGGCTCTCGCGCGGCCTGTTCCGCTACGTGGAAAACGGCATCATCGACCCCATCGTGAACGGCTTCGGCCGCCTGACCATGGGCGGAGGCCAGCTCCTGCGCTACGTGCAAACCGGCTCCGTGGAGACCTACCTCATCCTGATGGTGGTGGGTATCGTGCTGGTGATGGCGCTAAACTTTGTGAAGTTTTAACTGTGCGTTATGGAGCCATTTTTCTTGCGCTAATTGGCTTATCATCATGCTCAGATGATGATGGGCTTACAGGTACATGGATATATACGGATGCTCCTTATGCACCATACACAGAAGATACACTTTGGATAACTAAATCGGATACTGGTTTAGTTTGCACAGTGCACAGAGGTAAATACAAGATTGAGAGCTATTTAATAAATCCTAATAACTCATTCAATAGTAGATTCATGATTGGCTGTTTTGAATACGATTTAACATACAAGCTTAAGCCAACAACAAAGAAAGACTCATTAACTGTATTCATGATTAGTAACCGTCATAAGGGCCTTAGACCTAGTATCCTTTCTTATACCAGAAGCTCTATATAACATCAGTTACCACAACGACACCGCACCCTCACAGTAAAGCATGCTGACTGTCCTTCTTCTACTCTGGCCCGTGGCGGCCGCCCTGCTGCTGCACTTCTTCAAAGGCCGTGCGGCCCGGGTTCCGGCGCTGGGCGCGGCCCTGGTTGAACTGGCGCTGGCGGCCTACGCGGCCCTCACGTTCAACGCCAACAACTCCGGCCAATTCAGCTTCGACCTGAACTGGATTCCTTCGGCCGGTATTCACTTTGCGGTGGGTATGGACGGGCTGAGCCTGCTGCTGGTGCTGCTGACGGCCGTGCTGGTGCCGGTGATTCTGCTGAGCGCCTTCCGCCGCAACTTCGAGAACGAGTCGGTGTTTTACGCGCTGGTGCTGTTCATGCAAACCGGCCTGATTGGCGTGTTCACGGCCCAGGATGCCTTCCTGTTCTATTTCATGTGGGAAGTGGCCCTGATTCCGATTTACTTCCTGGCTGGCGTGTGGGGCGGCGTGAACCGGGCCCGCGTCACGTTCAAGTTCTTCCTCTACACCATCATCGGCTCGCTGTTCATGCTGGCCGGCTTCGTGTACCTCTACTTCCAAACTGGCCCTGCCGCCGACGGCCTCTCGGCCCACAACTCGGCCCTGGCCTCGTTCTACGCCCTCAACCTGCCCGCCGAAACGCAGGTATGGCTGTTCTGGCTGATTTTCGCGGCCTTCGCCGTGAAGATGCCCATCTTCCCCTTCCACACCTGGCAGCCCGATACCTACACTGAGGCCCCGGCCCCGGCTACCATGCTGCTCTCGGGCATCATGCTGAAAATGGGTATTTACGGCTGCATGCGCTGGCTGCTGCCGGTGGTGCCGATGGGCGTGGACTACTGGCAGAACCTGATCCTGATTCTGGCCATCATCGGCATCATCTACGGCGCCATCATTGCCATCCGGCAGCAGGACGTGAAGCGGCTGATTGCCTATTCCTCCCTCTCCCACGTGGGGTTGATGATTGCCGGCGTGTTCTCGCTGACCCAGATGGGTTTGCAGGGCGCCGCCATTCAGATGCTGGCCCACGGCGTGAACGTGGTAGGTATGTTCTTCATTGCCGACGCCATTGAGCGCCGCACCGGCACCCGCAACATTGCCGACCTAGGCGGCCTCACCCGCAAAGCCCCCGTCCTGACGGTGTGCTTCCTGGTGCTGCTGCTGGGCACGGTGGCCCTGCCGCTCACCAACGGCTTCGTGGGCGAGTTCCTGCTGCTGGCCGGCGTGTACCAGTTCAACGCCTGGATGGGCGCTGTTGCTGGCGTGACCATCATTCTGGGCGCGGTGTACCTGCTGCGCATGTTCCAGCGTGTGATGCTCGGCCCCGATTCCTCGTTCACCGAAACCTTCACCGACCTCACCGGCGCGGAGCTGGCCCTGCTGGTACCGCTCATCGTGCTGGTGTTCTGGATTGGCCTGTTCCCCAACACGTTCCTGCACCTGTCGGAAGGCAGCGTGCTGAACATCCTGAACGAGGTAGTAAAACGGTAGCAGTAGCGCGAACTTTGTAGTTCGCGTCCCCGCGCCGTTAGCATATTAGCCGCATGACCGATCCGGCAGCTGCGCGAACTACAAAGTTCGCGCTACATTGAGACGAACATGAATTCCATCATTCTCCTTTCCGTTCTGGGCCTCGGCAACCTGTTCCTCGGGTTCCGCCGCTCCAACCGGCTGCTGCTGCCCGTGATGATGCTCATCCTGGGCGGTATTCTGACGGTGAACTTCCTCGACTGGGGCAGCACGCAGTCGTTCTTCAACGGTATGCTCACCATCGACAACTTCTCGGTGGCCTTCACGGGCATCGTGCTGCTGACGGCGCTGGTGCTGGTACCCTTCTCCCAGAAATACGTGCTCGACGGCGAGGCCAACCTGGCCGAGTACTACTCGCTGCTGCTGTTCTCGCTGGTGGGGGCCATCATGCTGGTGAGCTACAACCACCTGCTGATGCTGTTTCTGGGCATCGAAATCCTGAGCGTGGCCATGTACGTGCTGGCCGGCTCCGACAAGCGCAACCTCCGCTCCAACGAGGCCGCCCTCAAGTACTTCCTGATGGGGGCCTTCTTCACCGGCGTGCTGCTGTTTGGCCTGGCGCTGGTGTACGGGGCTACCGGCACGTTCGGACTAAGCGAAATCAGCTTTGCGGTGCAAAACCCAGCCCCCGGCTTCGAGTCGCTGAAGCCGATGCTCTACATTGGCATGCTGCTGATGTTTATTGGGATGGGCTTCAAAGTATCAGCCGCGCCGTTCCACTTCTGGACGCCCGACGTGTACGAGGGTACGCCCACGTTCTTCGCCGCTTTCATGAGCACGGTGGTGAAAACCGCCGGTTTCGCGGCCTTCCTGAAGCTGCTGGTGCAGGCCTTCCCGGCCGCCAACGCCCAGGGCATCTGGCTGCCCACACTCACGGCCATGTGCGTGCTCACGCTGCTCATCGGCAACGTGGGCGCTGTGGCCCAGACCAGCATCAAGCGGATGCTGGCCTACTCCAGCGTATCCCACGCCGGCTACCTACTGATTGCGCTGGTGGCGTATAACGGTCAGCTGGAAGGTGCTTCGGCCAACGGTATTCTGTTCTACTCTTTGGCTTACTCGGTAGCCACGGTGGCCGCCTTTGGGGTGGTGAAGCTGGTGGCCGATGCCCGCCAGCGCGAGGATTATAACGGCCTGAACGGCTTGGCCAAAACCAACCCGCTGCTGGCCTTCTCGCTCACGGTTTCCATGTTGAGCTTGGCTGGTATTCCGCTCACGGGTGGTTTCTTCGGCAAGTTCTTCGTGTTTTCGGCGGCCGTAGAGAATGGCTACATCGGCCTTGTGGTGTTTGCCGTGGTGATGTCGATGGTGAGCATTTACTACTACCTGCGCCCCATCATCAGCATGTACATGCGCGACACCGACGCAACGACCAACGAGGTAGTGCCGGTAACCACGTTCCAAGCCGGCGCGCTGCTACTGCTGGCCTTGCTGACAGTACTGCTGGGTGTGCTACCCGGTTTGGTAGCCGGAGTACTCTAAAATTTACCTCCTCACGGATATAAAAAGAGCGGCCTTTCCAAGCCGCTCTTTTTGCGTTACTACCATTCATTTCTTTAACACCCGAATACTGATACGGCGGTTGAGGGCACGGCCCTCGGGCGTGGTATTGGGAGTTATAAAATACTTACCGCCATAGCCTTTCGCCTGTATGCGGTTCATATCGATGCCCATGCCGGCCATAGCCAGCATAGCCGTTTTGGCCCGCTCCTCGCTGAGCTGGAAGTTTTTGAGCGGATTGCCGGTACTATCCGTGTAGCCTCCAATTTTTACGACCGAGGCGGGAAAGGTTTGAAGGATGCCGGCCACGTTGCGGAGCTGCAGGAACGACTCATCGGTCAGGGTGGTAGAGCTAGGCTCAAAGTATACTCGGTCAAAGTTGATCCAGCCTTTTGTGCGGTTCACGGAGTCTACTTGTTGCGTGGGGTCGGCCAGGAATGTGTACAACCGGTTTTCGGTGGAAGTAGCGCCTACTTTTTGGGTAGTACCGTTAGCCAGGTGCAGAATGAGGGGCTGGCCGGTGTCGTAGATGTAATTGCCGGTAGTCGCATCGTAGCGGCCAGCGCGGGTGTCGGCAGCGGAGGTACTGGCGGGCACGGCAGTAACGGCGGCTACTACCGGATTGATGCCGCCGGGTTGGCTGCGCCAGTTCCCAAACCAATAGCCTAGCACAACAGCCACCAACAGCAACGCCCCCCATTGCCAGCGAATTGACGACTGCGGATTAGCCGCTGGCCTGGGCGGCATATACGTTTGCCCCCCTCCTACCGGCTCCCAACTTCCCGGCACAGGCACTGTAGCGGGAGCAGACAGCTCAGGGGTAGTGGTGGCGTGTGGCTCAGGAATTAGCTGGCTGGTTAACTGACCGCCTTCCTGCGTGAGCCACACAGCCATGGTTTCCGGGGTAAGATTTTGCTCCTGGCTATGTTCCCCAATGACACCCAGCGCAGCTACGGCAGATGCACTTAGTACCCGCTCCGCGGCGGGCATCCCTACGTTAGCGGCTGTAGCCACGCGCATGGCCGTAAAATGGTACGTTTCGCCCAGCAGGCCCTGCATTAGCGCCTGCCCCCGGTCAATCCAAACCGCGTGGTTTTCGGCAGCCATAGGCTCCAGTACGTTGGCACCATAGGCTTCCCGGCCGAGCTTCCAGATAGTGGCCGGACCGTTGGGACCCGCTACCCGGCCCGCCAACGCCTGCACAGCAACCGGTACCGCCCGCTTAAGCGCCGCTTGGAGTGCCTGCGTATCCTCCTGTGTTTCTGCCACCAATTGCTCCAGCAAATCATTGCTGAACGAAAATTGGGTAGTGCTTGCAAGTGACTGTTCCATATCCCTTCCCGTTAAATCCAACATAAATAAAACTACATTTTTTATTCAAATAATTATTACAATAGACACAAAAAAGCACCGACATACCCAGTATGTCGGCGCTTCGTAAGCTTGAAAACTCTACTTCCTGGTCACGCGCACATCAACCCGCCGGTTTTGGGCACGGCCTTCGGGTGTATCGTTGGTAGCAATGGGGTGTTCTTGGCCGTAGCCTTCAGCCGCTACTCGTCCACCATCAATACCGTTGTCCATCACCATTTTACGGGCGGCGTTGGCTCGGTCGGCGCTGAGCGTCAGGTTCATATCGGCTTTACCCTTGTTATCCGTGTACCCCCCAAATTTGATGGCAGCGTTGGGGAAGGCCTTGAGAATGGCGGCTGCGTTTTTCAGTTGCGCCTGCGACTCAGCCGTGAGGGTAGATTTGCCGGTATTGAAGTACACCCGGTCGAGGCTCATCCAACCCTGCGTTTTATCGTCGCTAACAGCTTGGTTGGCATCATTGAGGAAGTTGAACAGCCGGGCCTCGACGGAATTGGCTCCGGCATTCAGCGTAGTGCCATCGGGCAGCTTGATTTCCTGGTTGGAGCCGGTGTCATAGATATAGTTTCCACTAGCCTCGTCGTAGCGGCCGGAGGGCGCAGCCGGAGTTGTGGGCGTCATGGCCATACTCGTGTCGGTGGTTACGGCTTCGGTGGTAGCAGGCGCAGCGGTTTCTGGAGTTTCGTTGCAGCCTCGCATAAAGTACCACAGGGCAGCCAGGGCCAGCAGCGCCAGCAGTAGCCAGGGCCAGCGGCTGGGCGTGGCAACGGCTGTTTCTACCTCACGGGCAGTGGTGCGCGCGGCCTCGCCAGTGCGGTCCGTGGCGGCACTAACCGTGTTACCAACGTTGTGGACCGCAGCCGTAGCGGTGTTGCCCAACGTAGCAGCCCCAAGCCCCAGCCCTGATAAGATACCACCCAAACTACCCGGCAGACTGCCCAGCGCGCCCATAATGCTGCCGCGCTGACCATTGAGGTAGTTGCCAAAGCCCGCTTCATCCAGATTGTTGTCGGCGGCATGCTTGCCCAGCAGGCCTAGCACCACCGGCGCAGCCATACTCAGCAGGCTGCTCACCGAGGAAGTGCGCACACCAGTTTGTTGGCTTACACTCTCAACTGCCGGCGCGTAGTGGGTACCGAATACCGAGCGCAACAGCTCAGTACCACGGTTCAACAGGCTCCCATCGGAGGCAGGGGCCGTGGTGCTGGTGCTATTCAGGCCACCTAACAGGCTGCCTAAGTTGCCCAGGATGCCGCTGCTGTGCGCCTGCCGGGCCAGGCCAAAGAGTTCGGAAGTACCCCCGCTCTGCTGGGAACGGGCAAATAGCCCCCCAAGTACCAGCGGGACAATGCTTCGTAGCGCCGTGCCGATGCTACTTTCACTTTCGCCCAGCGCAGCGCTGGTCTGGCGCACAGTGTCACCGCCAAAGTAATTCTGAACGAGGTCCAGGAGGTTCTGGCTCATAGCTAGGAATAGTTAGGGTGAAAGATGCGTGTGCATACGCAAGCGCCCCGGCAGAGTCTAACTTTTTACTTGTCAGTTATATAAAATAATCAATATTTATTAATTACTGGTCATTTATGTACGCTTTTACAGTCGCCGCATTACGGTTTCATCGTCTTTGGGGGGTACCGAACATGGCGGCCGGCATGCTGAGTAAGGCAAAGGACTTTCGGTTCCCGAATTTCCAGAGTTCCATGGTGTCCAGGTGAGTAACTTCCCAGGGCTTTTTGCCAGCCGTATCCAAGTGGTGCGGCAGTTCCAGCCCGTTGAACGCCCGCCGAGCAGGGCGCGTTCTACTGCGTGCCCAGCTTTCCCCTCACGCTGGAAACGTGGCTGCACAGCCTCCCGCCCGGCACCGACCCGCGCCGCGTAAACCTGGATGCCCAGGCCGTACCCATTGCCGCCAACGCCGGGAATTTTGTTATCCGGCACCACTTTCTGCCCCACGGCAGCAGCCCCAACCGCGGCACCTATCCCCGCATTGTGCAGTACCTGAACATGTATCCGGTGGAGTTCAAGTAAACTATGGCGTGGCGGTAGTTTCTATACTGACCACAATCAAAAGCGGCACCCGATGCATCGGGTGCCGCTTTCATATAAGGTTTTTTATGGTTCTATAAACTTAGGTAGCGGTCATAGGGAGGTTCACCTTCGTAATATACTCCCGCCCCATTTCCGAATAAAATCAAAGTACCTTCTTGACCTAATGCTCTGTCTACGGCTTCATTCAATAACATTTCCTGACCGTCCAAAGCTCCATTAACTGAAATTACATAGCATCTATCGGCGTTCTTCAAATTTTCAAACCTGTTGCGAATGGATTGAGATTCGTGCGTGCCAGAGCCTCGCAAATCCTGGAATAGCCGCTTATCCAAGTCTTGACCATGATAAAGCATTTCTAAAAAACTTCCCCGCCGCTTCGGCGACTCGATAAAGCCTAAGTAGCGCTGGCGCTTGTTCTTCACTACATATGTATTGATAAAGTCTCTTTCCAGGTCGATATTCGTAAGCTGAAAATAACAGAAAATGGCACCCATCACAGGTGCCATTTCTTATTCAGTGAAGTTGTTACACTTCTACTTGCCCGCTACCACATCCGTCTTGATGCTCAGCTCCTTCAGCTGCGCGTCCGAAATCTGGGAGGGCGAGTCAATCATCACGTCGCGGCCGGAGTTGTTTTTGGGGAAGGCAATGAAGTCCCGGATGCTGTCGGCGCCGCCGAAGAGGCTGCAGAGACGGTCGAAGCCGAAGGCAATGCCACCGTGGGGCGGTGCGCCGTACTCGAAGGCGTCGAGCAGGAAGCCGAACTGGGCCTGAGCTTCTTCGGGGCTGAAGCCGAGCAGCCCGAACATCTGGGCCTGCACCGTGCGGTCATGGATGCGGATGGAGCCGCCGCCCACTTCCACGCCATTAATCACCATGTCGTAGGCGTTGGCGCGCACTTCCCCAATCGTGTCGGGCGAGGCCAGCAGGGCTACGTCCTCGGGCTTGGGCGAGGTGAAGGGGTGGTGCATGGCGAAGTAGCGGCCTTCCTCCTCGATGTACTCGAGCAGGGGAAAATCGACCACCCACAGGGCCGAGAAGGTATCCTTGTCGCGGAGGCCGAGGCGCTGGCCCATTTCCAGGCGCAGCTCCGAGAGGGCCTTGCGGGTTTTGTTCGGCTCGCCGGCCAGCACCAGCAGCAGGTCGCCGGGCTGGGCGTTGAAGGCGGATTTCCACTGCTGGAGCTGCTCCTGGCCGTAGAACTTATCCACCGACGACTTGACCGAGCCATCGGCTTCCACGCGGGCATACACCAGGCCGGTGGCGCCAATCTGGGGGCGTTTCACGTACTCGGTTAGTTCATCGAGCTGCTTGCGGGTGTAGCTGGCCGCGCCGGTGGCGCAGATACCTGCTACCAGCCCGGCAGCCTCAAACACCGGGAAGCCGTGGCCTTTCACTACGTCGTTCAGCTCTACAAACTTCATGTCGAAGCGCGTGTCGGGCTTGTCATTGCCGTAGTAGCGCATAGCATCGGCGTAGGTCATGCGCGGCAGCTCACCGATTTCCAGGTTCTTTACCTCGCGGAACAGGTATTGCACCAGCCCCTCAAAGGTGTTGAGGATGTCCTCCTGCTCCACAAACGACATTTCGCAGTCGATCTGGGTGAATTCGGGCTGGCGGTCGGCGCGCAGGTCTTCGTCGCGGAAGCACTTCACAATCTGGAAATACCTATCGAAGCCCGACACCATCAGCAGCTGCTTGAAGGTCTGGGGGCTTTGGGGCAGGGCGTAGAACTCGCCGGGGTTCATGCGCGAGGGCACCACGAAGTCGCGGGCGCCTTCGGGCGTGCTTTTGATGAGCACCGGGGTTTCCACTTCAATGAACTCCTGGCCGTCGAGGTAGCGGCGGGTGGCCTGGGCCACGCGGTGGCGCAGCATCAGGTTCTGGCGCACGGGGGCGCGGCGCAGGTCCAGGTAGCGGTACTTCATGCGCAGGTCGTCGCCGCCGTCAGTGTCGTCCTCAATCAGGAAGGGCGGCAGCTTGGCCGGGTTGAGCACCTCCAGCTTCTCCACCCGGATTTCGATGCCGCCGGTGGGCATTTTGTCGTTTTTGGAGTGGCGCTCGGCCACTTTGCCGGTCACGCACACCACAAACTCACGGCCCAGCTGCCGGGCCTGCTCGCGCACCTCGGCCGTTTCCACACCTTCTTCCAGGGCCAGCTGCGTGAGGCCGTACCGGTCGCGCAGGTCCACCCACAGAATGCCGCCCTTGTCGCGGGTGCGCTGCACCCAGCCGCAGAGCGTAACGGTTTGGCCAATGTGTTCGGGGCGCAATTCGCCGCAGGTATGAGTCCGGAGCATTTTTTTGTGGTGCTTAGTACTTGGTGCTTAGTGCATAGGCTGCCAACTGCCGGCGCAGGCTCAAAACGTAGCCTACGCACTAGGCACCAAGCACTAAGCACTAACTAGGACGAAGGTAGGCAGGAAAAACAAGTAGGGTTCTACGCAGGGCCAGCTTTTGTTGGCTTTGGGTACTGGATAAATAGCCTGAAAAGCCAGTTTTCAGCAGCTCGGCAAGGTTTTGCGTAAGCTTGCGTAAAAATTGGTACGGAGTATGCAAACAGGCTTCACCAAACCAACTTCCCTTCGCCTCACTCCTTCTTTTACCCCGTATGAAACGCCCCGTTCTGCTTGCCCTAGCCGCTACCCTGCTTTCCTTCTCGGCCGCGCAGGCCCAGACCAAGGTAAAAACCAAAGCCAAAACCGCCAGTGGCACTGAAGTAAAGACCAAATCGGAAGCGGAGCCTGTAACGCTCAATGGCCCTATCAAGCGCGTAGAAACGCTGTCGGGCATCGACGTATTCCCTTCCTCCGGTGGCCAAACTATCATGCTCAGCTTTACCCAGCAGTTTACCAAACCCGGCACGCTGGTGATGACCAACTATAAAAAGCAGGCCGTGTACACCACCGACCTGGACCCCACCAACAACACCGGGGAGCCCGTTGACCTGGGCCGTATTCCGGCTGGCACCTACCTCATTGAGGCCAAAACCGGCAACTACGTGTATTGGAAGAAGGTGAGCATCAAATACCCCTCGGTAGCTACCACCAAAAAGCGCCGCTAAATCACAGATGATGCCGATGATGGGGATGCCGCCGATTCGTTCTAACCGCTCGTCAGATAAGCACGAATATGCGGCCTCCCTGTCATCTGTTATGTAAATGAATACCTGCAAAGCTCCGGAGTCGCCAGCGGCTTCGGAGCTTTGCGTTTGAATGCGGCGGCTCCTGGTTGTGGGTTCCGCCTTACCTTTCTGCCCTATGAAAACCGTTTCCTATTTCCGCCATGTTGTACCATTGGTGTTGGCGGTGTTGCTGCTGGCGGCCTTTGCCGGCCCCAAGCTGAAGAAAACCGCCGTTGGCAAGAACATTACGATTGGCGTGCCGGAGAGCTTTCAGGCTTTACCCGACGATGGTATTGCCGCTAAATACCCTTCCCCCCGCAAACCGCTGGCCGTGTTCAGCAACCCCAGCGGCCGCATCGATTTGAGCGTGCAGCAGAAGCCCACTACCTTTAGTAATCGGGACTATGCGCTACTGCTCAAGATTTACAAGGCCAGCATTCAGAACCTGTACAGCAAGGTGCAGTTCCTGCGCGAGGATATCCAGACAATCAACAAGCGGGATTTTGTGGTGCTGGAGTTTGTCTCGACGGTAACCGACAACCGCCGGGGCGGCAATCTGGCTCCCATTCGCAAGTACCAGCTGGTGCAGTACGCCATTGAGCGTGACCAGTTGTACGTGTTTACCTTCGATGCACCCGCCGAGGAGCAGGCCCAGTGGCAGCCCACCGCCCAAGCCGTGATGCAGAGTATTGTGATGAAGTAAATTTTTAGCTGTTGGCTACTGGCTGTTAGCTAGTAGCTTTTGCGCAAGCGAAGCCAACAGCCAGTAGCCAACAGCTAAGAAATGACCCTTTCCTTGTATTCAGATGAGCAGTACATCCGAGAGGCGCTGAAGCAGGCCCGGTACGCTTTTGAGGAAGATGAAATTCCGATTGGGGCCGTGGTGGTGCTGGATAAGCGCATTATTGCCCGGGCCTACAACCAAACCGAAAAGCTGCAGGACGTAACGGCTCACGCCGAAATGCTGGCCCTCACGGCCGCCGCCAACCACTTAGGCAACAAATACCTGCAGGAGTGTACCCTGTACGTAACCGTGGAGCCCTGCGTGATGTGCGCCGGGGCCACCGCCTGGGCCCAGGTGCGCCGGGTGGTGTACGGGGCGGCCGAGCCCAAATTCGGGTACCGCCGCCACGGTCAGCTGCTGCACCCCCGCGCTGAGGTAGTCAGCGGCATTTTGGGGGATGAGTGCGAGAGCCTGATGCGCGAATTCTTCGCCCAAAAGCGGAAATAATCTACTTTTGGCCGCCCCCGCGTAACCCTATAGGGCGTCCGGCGGTTGTACATGCGGTGGTGCCCGGCACTACTGAGTACCTGTGTTGCTCTCCCTTTTCATCTTAAACCTTTCTGTATTATGGCTTTCGAACTGCCCCAACTGCCCTACGCCTACGATGCCCTGGAGCCGCACTTTGATGCGCAAACCATGGAAATTCACCATAGCAAGCACCACCAAGCCTACGTTACCAACCTCAACAATGCCATTGCAGGCACTGAGTTGGAAGGTAAAAGCCTGGAAGATTTGCTCCAGAACATTGCCTCGGCCCCCGCGCCGGTGCGCAACAACGGCGGTGGCCATTGGAACCACTCCTTCTTCTGGCAGATTTTGGGCCCCAATGGTGGCGGAACGCCCACGGGCGCAGTTGGTGAGGCCATCAACAAGGCCTTCGGCAGCTACGAGAAGTTCAAGGAAGAATTCACGAAGGCTGCTACTACCCGCTTCGGCTCCGGCTGGGCCTGGCTGTGCAAGCAGGCCGATGGCTCGGTGCAAATCTGCTCCACGCCCAACCAGGATAACCCGTTGATGCCCGACTCCGGCTGCAAAGGGACCCCGGTGCTAGGCCTAGATGTGTGGGAGCACGCTTACTACCTGAAATACCAGAACCGTCGCCCCGACTACATTGCCGCTTTCTTCAACCTCATCAACTGGGATGAAGTAAACAAGCGCTTCGCAGAGGCGGCGTAAGCTACCGTTGCGCTTTACAACAGCATACAGAAGGCTGCCTTACCGGCGGCCTTCTTTTTTTTGCCCAGTGAACACACAGTCAATCCACTCAGTAGTACCCACCACCCGGCATCCTTGTACGGCCCGCGCTGCTCCCGTTTCGCTGCAGTCTGCAGAGGGCAAATTAGTTATCTTGCTCAACTATGGATTCTCAACTAGTGGCCAAATCGGCGGGGGCGTTGTCAGACAAGTATCGGCTCCGTATTGTGCTGGCGCTGAGTAGGCAGCCGCAGCTCGCTTTTGCCGAAGTGCAGGAACTCACGGGCCTGTCTCAGCCCTGCGTATCCCACCACCTCAAGATACTGGCGGATAGTGGGCTGGTACAAACGCAGAAGTGCGGACGGTGCGTGCAGGTAACGCTGAACAAGGCAGCAGTCCGGCAATTGGCCTTGTTTCTGAATGACCTGGGATAAAGCGCAACTATTTGCCTGAACCCATTCAAACATTTCGATGGGAAGATGCTTTATAGCCGCATCAACTCAACCGCTGAATTTCTGATGGCTACTACGCTCTTCTCCCCTGCCAAGCTAGGCAACATTACCCTCCAGAACCACATTGTAATGGCTCCGATGACGCGCAGCCGCGCCCTGGGCAACGTACCCGGCCCCCTGGAGGCCGAATACTACGCCCAGCGGGCTACCGCCGGCCTCATCGTCACGGAAGGCACCTCGCCCTCGGCCAACGGCCTGGGGTACGCCCGCATCCCCGGTCTGTTTACGCCCGAGCAGGTGGCCGGCTGGAAGCTGGTAACCGATGCTGTGCACGCCAAGGGCGGCCACGTTTTTGTGCAGCTGATGCACACGGGCCGCATTTCGCACCCGCTCAATATGGCTGCTGACGCCGAAATCGTGGCCCCATCGGCCATTGCCGCCGCCGGTGATATGTGGACCGACCAGCAGCAGATGCAACCCCAGCCTACCCCGCGCGAACTGACTACCGCCGAGGTGAAGGAAGTAGTGCAGGAATACATTAACTCGGCTAAGCTGGCCGTGGAAGCTGGTTTCGACGGAGTGGAAATCCACGCCGCCAACGGCTACCTCATCGACCAGTTCCTTAACCCCAAAAGCAACCAGCGCACCGATGAGTACGGTGGCAGCGCTGAAAACCGGGCCCGCTTTGCCCTGGAAATTGCCCAGGGTATGGTAGCCGCTATTGGGGCGGAGCGCGTGGGTATCCGCGTGTCGCCCTACGGTGCCTTCAACGACGTGGCTCCTACCTTCGCTGACATTGATGCGCAGTACTTATACCTGGCTGCTGAGCTGCAGAAGCTGAATTTGGTGTATTTGCACATCGTGAACCACGAGAGCATGGGCGCCCCGGCCGTACCAGCCGGTATCATTGCCAGCCTGCGCGAGAAGTTCACCAACACGTTCATCCTGAGCGGTGGCTACGACGTGGACCGCGCCGAAGCTGACCTGCAAAGTGGCCGGGCCGACCTAATAGCCTTCGGCCGCGCCTTCATTTCCAACCCCGACCTGGTAGCTCGCCTGGAGCAGGGCGCCGAGCTGGCCCCGGCCGATCCTTCTACCTTCTACGCTCCCGGCCCTGAGGGCTTCCACCAAGGCTACACCGACTATCCGGCGCTGGCTCCTGCCGAGGCCCAAGCATAGCCATTTTAGCTGACTTAGCTGCGTGCAACTGCCCCCTGGCCTCTTTGGCTGGGGGGCAGTTTGCTTTTCGGGGCAATGTAGCGGGCCCGGGCGCTGGGTGGCAGAAGGCACTCAAGCGAATTTTCACCGCAGAGAATTCTTGTATCTTTAGGTTTCAAATTGTGTTCCCCCCACTTCTCTCAACAGTATTGGCATGAGTACCAAGTTGCGTCTCACTATTCTGAGCTTTCTACAGTTTTTTATCTGGGGCTCATGGCTGATAACCATCGGGGCGTACTGGTTTCAGACCAAGCAATGGTCGGGGGCGCAGTTCGGGGCCATCTTCTCCACCATGGGCATTGCTTCCATCTTCATGCCTTCCATCATGGGGATTATTGCCGATAAGTATGTGAATGCGGAGAAGCTCTACGGCGTCCTGCATATTCTGGGCGGTGCGGTGCTGTGCACGGTGCCGATGGTGGCGGACCCGGGCACCTTCTTCTGGGTGATTCTGCTGAACATGATTTTCTACATGCCCACGCTGGCCCTCAGCATTGCCGTATCGTACTCGGTGCTGAAACGGCAGGGCCTGGATGTGGTGAAGGACTACCCGCCCATCCGGGTGTGGGGCACCATCGGCTTCATCGTGGCCATGTGGACGGTGAGTTTGCTGGGCTTCGAGAAATCGGCTAACCAGTTCTATGTGGCGGCCGCCGCGGCTTTTGCGCTGGGTATTTACTCGTTTACGCTGCCGGCCTGCCCGCCCCCGTCCAAAGATACCCCCAGCCGCTCCCTGGTGGATGTGCTGGGTTTGAAGTCTTTTGCTTTGCTGCGCGACCCCAAGATGCTCACCTTCTTCCTGTTCGCGCTGCTGCTGGGTGCCGCTTTGCAGCTCACCAACGCCTACGGCGACACCTTCCTGCACGATTTCGACAAGGTGCCGGCCTATCAGGACACATTTGCCGTGAAGTACCCGGCCATCATCATGTCCATCTCGCAGGTGTCGGAAACGCTGTTTATTCTGGCTATTCCGTTCTTTTTGCGCCGCTTTGGTATCAAGCAGGTAATGCTGTTCAGCATGATTGCCTGGGTGCTGCGCTTCGGGCTGCTGGCCTTCGGCACTCCCGATTTCCCCGGCATCACGCTGGTTATCCTCTCGTGCATCGTGTACGGTATGGCCTTCGACTTCTTCAACATCTCGGGCTCGTTGTTTGTGGAAACCCAGACGGCTTCCAGCATCCGGGCCAGTGCCCAGGGCCTGTTTATGATGATGACCAACGGCTTCGGCGCGGTGCTGGGCAGCTCGGTGAGCGGTATCGTTATTGAGAAGTACTTCACCGCCGCCGACGGCGTAACCAAGGACTGGCAGGGCATCTGGCTGTCGTTTGCGGCTTATGCGCTGGTTATTGCCGTGCTGTTCGTGTTCCTTTTCAAGCACAAGCACACGCCCCAGGAAGCCACCGCCGACGCCGAGCACGTGGAGCCCATCCTGAGCGTGGAAAATGCCTAAATCACGGATTTAGACCGATTTCTCGGATTACACGGATTCGTTCTGTCTTATCGTAGGCTCGAATTTTTTGGATTACACGGATACGTTCCGGCGTTTTCTACTTCGACCTATCAGAAAACAAAAAGCCCGCTTGCAGCAGCAAGCGGGCTTTTTGTTGGCAGACATCCCAGACCAAACCACGAAATCAGAACGAATCCGTGTAATCCGAAAAATCCGTCTAAATCCGTGATTTAGAATTGCTCGTCGGTGGTGAAGTAGAAGTCACCTTCGATTTTGGCATTCTCATCGGAGTCGGAGCCGTGCACGGCGTTGGCTTCGATGCTCTTGGCGTACTTCTTCCGGATGGTGCCTTCGGCGGCCTGGGCGGGGTTGGTGGCACCAATCAGGGTACGGAAGTCAGCCACGGCGTTGTCTTTCTCCAGAATAGCGGCTACGATGGGCCCCGAGGACATGTACTTCACCAGGTCGCCGTAGAAGGGACGCTCCTTGTGTACTTCGTAGAACTGGCCGGCGCGCTCGGGGGTTAGCTGTACTTTTTTCAGGGCTACGATGCGGAAGCCGCCTTCCTCAATCATGCTCAGGATGCCACCAATGTGGTTGTCCTGGGTGGCGTCGGGCTTAATCATCGTGAACGTGCGGTTCGTGGCCATGGGCTTGGTATGGTTAGTTGAAATGGGTACCGTTGCGGTGCAAACATCAGGCGTTTGCGGCCGCAAAAGTACGGAATGAATTGATGGCATACGGTGGAGCCGCTAAAATGCCTGAAGCAGCCGCCCGGCTTTTTTGGCGGCACATGTTGGCGAGGGTAGCATATTGCCCATATTCAACTCCACATTTCTCATATTTTTCCCGCTTCGGAACATTCGGGCAGCCCGCCGCCTTACACTCACCTACGCTCCGGCTGCACCTTTCTGAAAGCCGTTTTGTTGGAACCCAGAATATTTCCGACTTTTGCCGCCTTTGTACGCGGCCTAACCGACCGAAATTCAGTCACCTACCCCGTAGGCAATGTCCACAATATCTGAGCTGAAGGAGCTGCTGGCGCAACCCCGACAGATTTTCATCACCACCCACCACAAGCCCGATGCTGACGCCCTGGGCTCGTCCCTGGGTTTGGCCGGCTACCTCCGCAAGAAGGGCCACAGCGTAACGGTGGTTACGCCGTCCGACTACCCCAACTTCCTGGCCTGGATGCCCGGCAACGAGGAGGTAGTGGTGTACGAGCCCCGCCACAACGACGCCCAGGTGCGCGACATCATCGCGCGGGCCGAGGTGCTGTTCTGCCTTGATTTCAGCTGTCTGGGCCGCATCAATGAGCTGGGCGACTACGTGCGCAACGCGCCGGGTACCAAGGTGCTCATCGACCACCACCAGGAGCCGGAGGACTTCGCGCAGCTGGACTACTCCAACCCCAAAGCGGCCGCCACGGCGGAGCTGGTGTTTGAGGTCATCCGCGACCTGGGCGACCAGGACCTGATTGACACGGGCATCGGGGAGTGCCTCTACGCGGGCATTATGACGGATACGGGCTCCTTCCGCCACCCCAGCACCTCCCGCAACGTGCACCTGATTATTGCCGAGCTGCTCAACGCCGGCATCAACCTCTCCGACGTGCACCGCCGCATCTACGACTCGCACTCGGAGGAGCGGCTGCGCTTCCTGGGCTTCGTGCTCAAGGACAAGCTCACGGTGCTGCGCGAGTACAACACGGCCTATATTGCCATTACGGCCGATGAGCTGCGCCAGTACAACTCCAAAACCGGCGACACCGAGGGGCTGGTGAACTTCGCGCTCAGCATCGAGGGCATCGTGTTTGCCGCTATTCTCATTGATCGGGGCCAGGCCGTGAAGATTTCCTTCCGCTCGGTGGGCGACTTCTCGGTAAGTGAGTTCTCGCGCCGCAACTTCAACGGCGGCGGCCACCACAACGCCTCGGGCGGCATCAGCTACGACTCGCTGGACAGCACCGTGGAGCGTTTCCTGGGGCTTTTGCCCGCCTACCAGACCCAACTTGTTACGGCCCCGCTGACTCCGGTAGCACCATCGGTGTAATTCGGTGTAACTTGGGCGCTCATTCTGTCTTCTAACCCGCAAAACCCCTTCATGTTCCTTAAACGCAACTTTCTGAGCCTGGCCCTCGCTGCCGGCGTTCTGGGCCTCGCCTCCTGCAATAAAGGCGGTGATTTCAGCAAGACTACCTCAGGAATCGAATACAAAGTTTTCAAGAGCAACGGCAAGAGCTACGATGCCCGCGAAGTTGGCGCCGAAGGCGACGCGACCTACAAGGACCGCATCGGCAAAATCATGGCGCTGCACGTGGAGTATCGCACCGGCAAGGACTCGGTACTGTTCAACTCGCGCAAGCAGCAGATGGGCTTCCCGGTGCGCGTGCCCCTGGACTCGGTGCGCAAGCAGCAGCGCGGCGGCCTGGAAGAGGCCATCAGCCTGCTCCAGCCAGGCGACTCGGCCGTGTTTCGCTTCAACGTAGATACCATCTTCGCCAAGTCGTTCCGCCAGCCGGTGCCGCCTTTCATGCAGAAAGCGGGCAAAACCATGACCATGTACGTGAAGGTGGACAAGGTGCAGACCCGCGACGAAGCCATGGCCGACGTGCAGAAAATGCAGGTGGAGCAGCAGCAGAAAATGAAGGAGCACGCCGACCAGCAGCTCAAGTCGGATGACGTGAAGCTCCAGGATTACATCAAGAAAAACAACCTGACGGCCCAGAAGGACCCTTCGGGCGTGTACTACGTGGTGACTACGCCCGGCACCGGCCCCAAGCCCAAAGCCGGCCAGATTGTAGCCGTGAAGTACACGGGCAAATTGCTGGAAAACGGCAAAGTGTTCGATACCTCCGAGAAAGCGCCCAACAACGGCAAGCCCATCGAATTCCCGATTGGCGTAGGCCAGGTGATTCCGGGCTGGGACAAGGCCATTCCGATGCTGAACAAAGGCTCGAAAGCCGTGCTGCTGATTCCTTCGTCGCTGGCCTACGGGCAGCGCGGGGCCGGGGCCGATATTCCGGCCGATGCTATTCTGCGCTTTGACGTGGAGCTGGTCGACGTGAAAAACGCTCCGCCCCAGCCCCAGATGAGCCAGGAAGACATGCAGCGTCAGCTGGAAGCCATGCAGCAGCAACAGCAGCAGCAGCAAGGCCAGTAAGTGCACTTGTTGCCCTGGTTTGTTGTTCACGCAAAAGCCCCCGACCCGGTGCAACCGAGCCGGGGGCTTTTGACTCTTCTACTCACTCCCTTTTTGCCTGCTTTGCTTATGCAGTTTTCCTTTTTCCGTCGCCCGATGGCTTGGTTTAGCCTCTGCTTGCTGGTAGTAGGCGGCCTGCTGGCTTCCTGCCAGAAAACCGACGAGTTTACCATTGATACCAAAGACTACTCGGCCCGTGACAAGCAGATCATTGAGGATTTCATCCGGGCTAATAATCTTACCGGCACCCGGCTCGATACGCTGGGCATGACCATTATCGAAACCAAGCCGGGCACCGGCGCCCGGCCCAAGCGCAACCAGTCGGTGTCGGCGCTGTACACGGGCAGCCTGGTGCCGTCCGGCAACGTGTTCGACTCGACCGGCAGCCGGGGTGACCAGCCGTTTTCGTTTGCGGTTGGCGCGGGCCAGGTGATTCCCGGCTGGGACATCGGCTTCTCGACCCTGCGCGTGGGATCCAAAGCCATTCTGCTGATTCCCTCGGCCCTGGGCTACGGGGGCCGGCCGGTGGGCCCCATTCCGTCCGCTTCCGTGCTGCGTTTCGACGTGGAAGTGAAGAACATCCAATAAGTCCGCGGACTCCGCTTTTTTGCTTTTGCTTATGAAATTCCGCTTTTCTCTGCCGTCGGTGCTGCTGCTGGGCGTGGTGGCCTCCCTGGCCGCCTGCAAAGACGATGACAAGCCGGCCACCCCGGACTACACGGCCCAGGATGACGCCGTTATTCAGCAGTACATCAAGGATAAAAGCCTGACCGGCTTCCGCAAGGATACGCTGGACGTGTACATCGGCGTTACCCAGCCCGGCACCGGCCCCAACGCCAAAAGAGGCAAGGTGGTGAAGGTGCTCTACACCGGCACCTTACTGGACGGCACCGTATTCGACAGCAACCTGACCACCCTGGGGTTTCCGTTCACCATCGGGCTTTCCGGTGACAGAGGAGTTATCAATGGGTGGAATGGAGCCTTCACGCGCCTAAATAAGGGAGCTAAAGCAACGCTGCTCATTCCTTCCGCACAGGCGTACGGCTCGTCGAGCAGCGGCAAAATTCCGGCTAACTCGGTGCTGCGCTTCGACGTGGAAGTAGTTGACATTAAGTAAATTTACCAGGCTGCCTACCCTGGCGGCCGTTTCGGTTATGAAAAAAACTTCCCTGATTCTGTCGATGCTGGCGCTGGCTTTGGCCGGCACCCCGGCCCTCACCGGCTGCAACTCCGACACGATTTACGAGCAGCAGGCCAAGCTGGTAGAAGAGCAGAAGAAAACGGATGACTCTGCCATTCAGGCCTACCTCAAGCGCCACGGCATCACCACCTACAACCGGCTGGAATCGGGTATCTACCTGGTGCCAATTGCCGATGGCCCCACTACCAATCCACTCATTAAAGCCGGCCAGAAGGTAACTACCAACTACGTAGGCAAGCTCATCAGCGAAGCTAACGACGGAGTAGTGTTTGATGCCTCCAGCAACAACCGCACGGCCTGCGGCTGCTTGAGCTTCTACAACGGTACCAACGAGCTGATCAGTGGCTGGAGCGTAGCCACCCAGCAAATGCGCAAGGGTGACCGAAAGCTGGTGCTGATTCCATCATATCTGGCCTACGGCGGAGGAAGCAAAGGCTCTATCGGGCCCAACACCCCGCTGCTGTTCGATATGGAAATCTTGAACGTAGAATAACTGGCTATGTCGTGCTCAGTAGCAGTTCGGTGCTGTATTATGGCTTTTTGCTGCCTGCCTATGGCGGGTATGGCTCAGCGCACCCTATCTACTACCACCGTACCGGTTTCTACTGATAGCCTGTTGCCCAGGGCCGTTACCACCGCCTCGGGGCTGCGCTACGCCATCCGGCAGCGCGGCATAGGCCCCCTGCCCCAGCGCGGCGACCGGGTAACGGTGCACTACACGGGGCTGCTGGCATCGGATGGGCATATTTTTGATACTTCCGTGCAGCAAGGCGGCCCACTCAAGGTGAAAGCCGGCCAGGGCGTGGTTATCAAGGGGTTTGATGAAGCCCTGCTCCTGTTGCCGGCCGGCAGCCGGGCGCGCGTCTGGATTCCGGCGGCGCTGGCCTATGGCCCGAAAGGCCGCCTCGACCCCGACGACGACGCGGGCAAGCGCTACATTATCCCGCCCAACGCTAACCTGGTATTTGAGCTGGAAGTACTGAAAGTGAAGTAAAGACCGGCCCGCCCCTACTATTGGAGCGGGCCGGTGGCGTATGCCCCATTCCTGGCCTGTCACCTTAGTTGTCGGGTATCCTTCCCATCTTGCTGCCTCTACTCGCTTAGCGCACGTACCCATGCTTACTTCTGCTCGATTCCGGAGCTTTCTGGGCCTTTTGTCTGCCTCTATCAGTCTGTACTGCTGCCCTGCGGTGGCCCAGCAAAGCCCGGCCGCCTTTAACCGTCTCAGCTCCGGGCTGGAATACCGGATTTACCACCGCGAAAATGGCCGCTACGTACCGCGTCCGGCCCTGCCCCCCGCCGGTGATGCCGGCTACTCCGCCCGCATCGGCCAGATCCTGAGCGCCCACCTGCAGTTCCGCACCGCTTCGGACTCGGTGCTCATGCACTCCCGCCGCCAGAACAACAACCAGCCGGTACGCATTCCGCTGGACACCATCCGGAGCACGCAACGCGGCAGCGTGGAGGAGGCCCTGTCCCTGCTGCAGCCCGGCGACTCCGGCGTGTTCCGGCTTAACCTGGACACGGTGTTTGTGAAATCGTTCCGGCAGCCGGTACCGCCGTTTATGCGCAAAGCGGGCAATACGCTCACGGTGCTGGCCAAAGCCCTCAAGGTACAGACCCAGGCGGAAGCCATGCAGGACTTCCAGCAGGAGAAAGTACAGGCCCAGGCAGAAGCCAAAAAGAAAGACGCCGCCCGCACCGCTCAGGAGGACGTACGGATGCTGGCCTATTTCAAGCAGAACAAGCTAACGAGCCTGAAAACGGCAAAAGGGCTGCGTTATGTGATAACCAAAGTGGGTACCGGCCCCAAGCCCAAACCCGGCCAGTTGGTATCGGTGCTGTACACGGGCATGCTGCTCAACGGCACCGTATTCGACGCCTCCTCCCGCAATGGCAATAAGCCCATCACGTTTGCGCTGGGCCAGGGTCAGGTAATACCGGGTTGGGACGAGGGCATTGCCTTGCTCCCAAAAGGCTCCAAGGCCGTGCTGCTCATTCCGTCGGCGCTGGCTTACGGCAGCCGGGGTGCCGGCGCCGATATTCCCCCGAACAGCATTCTGCGCTTCAATGTAGAGCTGGTGGACGTGAAGTAAGTTGTTAATTGCTGGTTGTTAGTTATTAGTTGTCAGTGTAAAAACGAACTGACAACTGACAACTAATAACTAACAACCAGCAACTTATAACTCGGCCAGCACTTCGGAGAGTACCGACAGTGAGCGGACGTCACCGAGGTGCTCGACGTGCAGCTGGTAGTAGCGGATAAGCACATCCAGCAACTCCCGCCGAATGCGGCCGTTGGGAATAACGGCCGTTGCGGGGTGCTGCAGTAAGGCGTCGAAATAGTGCTCAAACTCCTGAAAGCGCATGGCCACCGGGCTGCGGCCACCGGCGACGCTGGGCGCTTCGGCGGCGAAGGTCACTTGGGAAGTAATCTGCTCGGCGGTTTCCGGCCCAAAACCCAGGTAATGACTGAGCTGCAGCAGAAACTCCAGGGCAAAGTTCTCAAAGCCGCTTTCCTGCTGATCGAAGCGCAGAATAGAGTCGTGCAGGAAGGTAAATAGAGGCTCGTTTTCTTCCTCCTCCTGCAATACCCGGCTCACAATTTCCGACAGTAGCAGGCCTACGCTGCTCTTGCGCACATCGTAGGGCAGGGTACGAAATGGCTCGGAGCAACGAAATTCCGCCAGGCGCGTGAGGCCCCCACTCCGAGAGGTGTAGGCTACCAGATCCAGCATGGTGAAGGGCTGAAACAGGGCAATACGGCCGGGCGGCTTGGCTTTGCGCACTCCGTTCACCACGTAGCTCTGCAGCCCCAGCCGCTCGGTGTAAATGCGGGCAATGATGCTGGTTTCGCGGTAGCGCAAATAGCTGAGCACAATGCCCCGGGTTTTGATGAGCATGCTGAGTAGGGTTGGTAGGAACTAGCTGTAAACAGTGCGGCGGCGCTTTTAATTTCCCGCTTAGCGCTCTACTACGGCCACTTTGCTTACGCACCCGTTCTTGCCATCCGCATCCGACGACAGCACCAGATACACACCCGACTGCACCCGCCGGCCGTTACCATCCAGCAGGTTCCAGGTAACGGCTCCGCCAGTGGCGCGGGTCTGGTACACCAGCTTCCCCGTTACGTCGGTAATTTTCACGAAGCCGTTGTTAGCCAGCCCGGTAATGCCTACCTGGCCCGTAAAATCAGTGCGCACGGGGTTGGGGAACACCTTGGCGCAGCTGGGCTTGCCCTCCGTCACGGTAGCGTCGCCCCGGTAAGCCACGGTACCGGCATCCGTCACCACGAATACTTCCCCGGTTTTATCGTTCACCTCCACATCCACAATCTGGTTGGAGGGCAGCGGGCTGTTATCGGTGGTGAAGTGCAGCAGGCCCTCACTGGCGTCGGCGCTGAACAGCCACAAGCCCCGGTCAGTACCAAACCACTTGCGGTTGGCCCCATCCACGGCAATGGCCCGGATACGCTCGTTAAACAGCGTGGGGAAACCCGTCCCATCTCCCCGCCGCACGTAGGGCAGCGTAAACTGCAGGTTCAGGTTGGTATCAAAGCTGCTGAGGGCATCATTGAATACAGCAGGGCCGCTGTTGGTGGCCACCCATATATTGCCCGTGCGGTCTTTCACCAAGTCATTGGATTCCCGGATTGAAATGCTGGTGTTATCAACCCCGAACGCCTGAGTGTAGTAGCGCACCGCTTTATCATTCGGCTGGTAGGCCACTACGCCGGTAGGGCTCAGGCGGCTACCTGTGGCCCACACTGTGCCAGCCTCGTCCAGCACTATCCGCTCCAGATTGTGGCTACCGCTGAAGAAGTCCAATATCCGCCAAGTAGTGGTAGCCGGGTTAAACATGTACACGCCCGACTGCCCTTCAATCTGGTGGCGGTTTATCAGCCAGACGTTGCCTTCCGCATCAGTAGTGAGGTCGGTTACCCGGGTAAAATCAGGATTCGGAATGGCGCTTTTCAGCGGATTTGGCAGATTAGTCGTCGGGTTAAACACGCGAAACTCGCCCGGCCCTTTCCACTCCAGCAGGCCGTTGCCGTAGCTACCTACGTACAGAGTTCCGTCGGGCGTGCGCGCCCCCCGAGTCAGGTCTTTGAGGTTAGGATACTGAGCCGGGTTGGGTTGCGTAGTTGTATTGATATTCGTCCATCGGCCATCGGCATACTCGGCAAATCCGCGGTACAGTTCGCTCTGCACGTAATTTTCACCGTAGCCACCCGTGAAGATATTCACCTTGCCGGAGCGAGCATCGGCTAGAACGTTGAAGCCCTGAGCATAGGCCGGAGCATTGGTAACAAACTGCTGGGCCTGCGCGCCATCAGTGGTTTGTAACAGGCCGTTGGTGTTGTCGGCTAAGTAGTACGTGCCCTTCCGGTCGCGGAGGGCTGCCTGGGGGTTCACTAGCTGCGTGGGGCGCAGGGTGCGCACCCGCACCCCAGTAGCCGCGTTAAGCACCGTTACCTGGCTGTTGTCGGTGATGAGCAGGCCGGCCCGGCTGGGGGTGAGCTGCCGGAACTCTACGCCGGTAGGTGAGCCGCTTAGGGGCTGCCAGCCGCTGCCGGCCGCGTACGTTACCAACCGCTCCCCGTTAATGCCGGCTACTACGCGGCCATCCTGCACGGCTAGGGTGCGGTAGGGGTTGCCGGCGCGGGCGGGCAGGTCGGTGGTCCAGTTGCGGTAGTCGAGGGGGTTGGCGCTCAGGTTGGTGCGCATTAACCCGTTGGACGTAGCCGCAAACAACACACCGTTGGCCACGGCCGTGGCATATACCTGCACGGCTGTGCCGCCGGGCCCAATGTTGGTGTACGAGTCCCGGATTTCGAGCCGGGTCAGATCCACTACTACAATACCAAAGCTGCAGGCCAGGTAGGCCCGCCGGGCATTGATGTGAATATGGTTGATGGTTTTGGCCCCGCTGATTTCCTTGCGGGCAATATCATTAAGGTTAGTAACGGCCTCATTCTGGGGGCGCAGAATATCCAGGTTGGCGCTGCGGTAGGCCACCACCAGCTGCTGCGTTACCGAATCATAGGCCAGCGTACTTACCCCCGCGTCGTTCAGGCCGTCGCGCCGGGAGAGCAGGCGCGTGGTATTCAGCTCTTTATCAAAATAGAAAAAGGCATTTTCGGCGGCCACGTATACCCGGCTGCCCGCATCGGCCAACGCCCGCGCCTGGTTGTTGGGCACGTGAAGCTGCCAGTCGCCGTAGCCCACCGGCCCCTGGGCCCGGGCGGAGGCAGTAGTCAACAGAAAAGCGGCAAGGCAAGCCCCGCGTAGCAGGCGTAGCACTGAAATCATGGGCAGAGTATGGCGGCGTACTGAATGAAGTGGCAAGATAACGCCACCTGCCGGGCTTTAGTGCGAACCTTGCCGTAAGACTGATTGCCCGCATTGCTCAGGCCTGGCCTGCCGCAAACCACGTCCCGGTCCAGCCAATTTTTACCCTTGCTCAGCTGCTGAATTTTCAGCGTTACGCGCCCCGCAAAAGTTTCTCGGCAGTAGGCTCCGCCGACTTTTCCTTCATCCCCTCCTGAAAACAGGCGCGGCAACGGGCCTCGTAAGCATCGGTTTCGCCCAGCAGAATCTTGTCTTCGGAAGCCGTAACGCGGAAGGAATACGAGGCCAGCTCCCCGCAGCACACGCAAATGGCGTGCACCTTGGTCACAAATTCGGCCACGGCCATCAGGGCCGGCATGGGGCCGAAGGGCTGGCCCAGGAAATCCATATCCAGCCCGGCCACAATCACGCGGGTGCCCCGGTTGGCCAGCTGCACGCACACTTCCACCAACGACTCATCAAAAAACTGGGCCTCGTCCACGCCTACCACGTCGCAGCCGGCGGCCAGCAGCAGCATTTCCTGGGCCACGGGTACTGGGGTGGAGCGGATGCTGTTCTGGTTATGCGATACTACGTCCTCGGCGTGGTAGCGCGTATCGAGGGCGGGTTTGAAGATTTCGACGTGCTGGCGGGCAATTTTAGCCCGGTTAAGCCGCCGAATTAACTCCTCCGTTTTGCCCGAAAACATAGAGCCGCACACAACCTCAATCCAGCCCCGGCGTGCCACGCCCGAGCCCGTAATCACGCGGGGTTCAATGAACATAGAAGGAAGAAGTTGCGGCGGCCGGGGCCAGTGGTCAATGCTTCAAAGTACGGAGTTCGGGGCCTTTGCTCCAACCCTAAATCGTGCATCGGGTCTGGGCTATCTTTTCACCTGCCTGATACTGAGCGCGCTACCAATACCACCTTTTGCAATTCCCCGTCAGCAGAATACGACACTTCCACCTGGTCGCCCGGCTCCACCCTTTCAAACAGTGACTGGCTCACGCTTACCCGGTGAGTATCATCGGGCGCAAACTCCAGCCAGTACTGGCCCAGCACAGCCATTTTCATCCGTACCGGGAAGCGGCCTACCAACCGGTGCGCGTGGCGGCTTTGCCGCCAGGGCGTAAGGATGGTGCTATACACCGCCCCAACAGCTAGTAATAGCCCCACCAGCAGGGCTGCTGGTACATACGCCAGGTACTGCTCCTGCGAGCTGGGCGCGGCGTAACGCTGGAAGCGTGTGGGCAAGAAGGGCAATACGATAACCGCCACGCTTATAATGGCCAGATACAAGGCTAGCTTAGCCACCTGAGTCCGCAGGGAGAAAGATGCAGCTTGAAAAGGCACTTTCCTGTACAGATGGGCATGGGCCCGACGCAGCGGAACTTTGCTCATTGGTAGCGGACGTGAGGGAGCTGAGTGGCTTTGGGTACGCGGGCCGTTACGGCACCCTCGGGCAGGCGGGCCTGGCAGGTGAGGCGTTCGTCGGGCAGCAGGCGGCCCGCTTCCCGGTAGCGCAACTCGGCGGGGGTGAGGGGCGTTAGGAGGTCGAGCCCGCTGCGTACCTGCACGCGGCAGGTAGTGCAGCGGCCCCGCGCCCCGCAGGCGTGCAGCCAGTCGTGGCCGGCGGCCTGGAGGGCAGCCAGAAGCGTAGCGCCGGCTGGCACGGAAATGGCCCCGGAAGGCAGATTTTCAATACTGAGCGTGGGCATTTTGCCTAACTTGCCCGCTAGAAACAGGCTTTCAATGAAGACCCAATATAGCCACGCCAAGCGTGAACAATACGGCCGGCTGCTGGCCGCTCTGCTCTGCGACCAGTATTTCGGGGCCCGCCCCACGGCTACCCTCGATGGGCCCGCCGTGCTGCGCTTCACACCCATCCGGCAGGTAAACCTGTTTGTGGTGCAGCAGCTTCTCCATAAGTGGACGGCTGAAATGGGCCAGTTGCGTAGCCCTTACTTCGATTTTGAGGATACCGATGTACGCCAGGCCCTCACCCAGTTCATGAACGTACTGTCGCGGCGCATCAAAATCAGCCGGCCGGCCTTTGAGCCTTTGCTGGCGGAAGCCATTACCGATACGCTCACCGGCTGCCTCGACCCCACCGAAACTTTTGCCCGCAAGCTACTGGGCGACGCGCCCGGGTACACGCCCGAAAAGCTGCGGGAGTCCCTGCGGTATCTGGATGCGAACAAGCCGGTTTTCGAGGAATTTCTGGCCACCTTGCCCGCTGACCAGGAGCAGGAGCGTGATTACCTGCTGAGCCGCTTCCGCCTGCACCGTGAAGCCAGCCAGGAGCATATGCAGCCCGTAGCCTTGGTAGTGGAGCAGTTTAATGTGCTGCTGCCCCTTACTGAGGCCGAGCTCTACGAAACCGCTCAGCCCGAGGAAGCGGCTACAGCTACCGCAACGGCCAGCCCTACCCAGGAGCCCGCCGCACCGGCGCCGGCACCGGTCGAAGCCCCGCCACTTGCGCCCGCTGAGCCCGCTCCGGTGGCTCCCTTAGCAATACCTACCCCCACTCCGGCCCGCCCGGAACCAGTGCCAACCGTGGAGCAGCCGGCTGCCCCGCCGCAACCAACTCCAGCGACCAGCCGCATAACAGCTACCAAGGCAGTGGCCGAAACGGCTACGGTGCCGCTTTATGAGAAACTGAAAGCTGAACAACCCGTGGCCCCTTCCCTGAGCGAAACCCTGCGTCAGGAGCGCGCCGCTACCCTGGCCGATAAAGCGCCGAAGGTCGAATCGTTGCGGGAGGCCATATCCATCAACCAGCGTTTCAGCTTTATCAATGAACTGTTCAACGGCGAAAATATGGAGTACCACGCCGCCATTCAGCACATGGATACGCTGCCCAGCGCCGAATTGGCCAAGCGCTACGTAACTGAGGACTTGGCCAGTAAATACCAATGGGTGCGCAAGGATGAGCACGTTGGCAAGCTGTTAAAGCTCATTGAGCGAAAATTCAACGGCTAACGCGTCCGTACGCTTCTCTTCTGCCGCCGACTGATGTAGCCCCTCAGTCGGCGGCATTGTTTTACGGGCTATTTTGCGGCGTATGTCTACCGCTTTTTCCTTACGCTGGCCCCGGTGGCTACTGGTGTATCTGCTGGCCCTGGGGTTGGTGGCGGGCCCGGCCTACACCATGTACCTGCACTATGATTTCTCCCACTCCCTGGACACGCGCAGCTACCTGAGCCTGGCGCGGGGCAAGTTTGAGGGGGTAAATATTACGCGTCGTTACCGGGTATTGGTGCCGGCCGCCGCCGCCGCCCTGGCCTGGCCGCTGGAGCAAGTGTACGCCCACGTGTGGCCCCAGCGCCCCAGCACGGAATGGCCCCTGCGGCTGGCCTTTTACGGGGTGAACTGCCTGTTGATGGCGGGGGTAGGTCTGGTAGTATTCCGGACCTGCTTATTGTACGGGGCAGTACCACTAGCGGCGGCATTGGCAGTAGCGGCCGTGTTGGTGAGCCGCTGGGCCGTGTATACGGCCGGGCTGCCGCTGGTAGACAGTTTGTATCTGCTGGTAGTTGCCTTGGCGCTGTACGGGGTGCGCGGCGGCTCAGCAGCGGCTCTTATTGCAGTGTATCTGCTAGGGCCGCAAGCCAAGGAGTCGGCGTTTTTTTTGGTGCCGTGGCTGCTGGTGTACGGGCGGCGTGCCCTGGGCTGGCCGGCGCAGCTGGCCTGGCTGGCAGTGGGCGGGGCCCTGGCGCTGGCCGTGCGCACCTGGATAGACACCCGCCTGGGAGCCCCACCGGTTGAAAGCGTGCAGAATGCGCTGGCTCACATTGAAAACCTGACCTACTCATTGCGGCGGCTAGTATCGGTGAAAGGCTTGGGAGAGTTGTTCAGCATTTTCGGCTTCTTCAGCCTGCTGCCCTTGCTGGGACTACGCAGTACCGCTGCCCGGCAGCTCTGGCTGACGGTACTGGGCGGGCAGGCAGGGTGGCTGCTGGCAGTAGTAGCCGTACATATGCTGCTCTCCGGCGACCTGGGCCGCATGGGCTACTTGGCCGCACCGCTGTTTGCTGTTGCCTGCGCGCTTATTCTGACGCGCGACCCGCTTTTCAGCTGGCTAACCCGGTCGGGCTCTGCTCAGCCGGGCCCGATGGCTGCCCCCGAGTAAGTCCGGCACCGGCCGCGGCCAGCAGCAGGGGCAACACAGGTACCGTGAAGCGGGCGGCTCCCAGCGGCCCCGTCAGCAGCGCCACATACAGCACCAAGCTCACTAGCCCCAGGCGCACTGCCCACGGATAACGGGAGTTGAAACTGAACTTCAGCACCAGAAACAGGCGCGCCACATTGGCGCTTAACAGGAGCAGCAAACCTGCTAGCAGCCCCAGGGGCAGGCTTTGCAAGTAACCCAGGGCCACCGCGTAGCTGCGCTGGTTCAGGAGCTGTAGCAAGCCGCTGCCAGCCGTTTGTGGGAGGCGCAGGAAGTGCACTACATCAAACCGGCCGGGGTCGAGAAAGAAGGTGAGCACGCCCCGAAGCTCCTGCCCCACAAGCGTACCCGGGTGTTGCACCAGTACCGCCAACGCGTGCTGCTGCACGTACTGCTGCTGGGCCGCAAAGCCTGGCTGGCGCTCAGCGGCAGCTAAGGTGGCTCGTACAAACTGCTCGGCGGCAGCCGACCCTTGCGCAGCTTGGAGCACTCCGCGTGCGTTGTAGCGCAACAGGTTAATTTCGGAAATGCTGGAAAAATGAAAGTAGCCGGTTTGCCGTTGGTTGCGCGCCATCCAGAGGCTGGCCGCCAGCAGCGGCAGAACCGATATGGCTACCAAGCTTATCCGGCGCCGCCGCCACCCTAGTACCACTCCTATGCCCAGAAAAACAGCGGCGAATGGCCAGAAAACCGGTTTTATCAGCAAGGCAAGTGCTGCTGCCACTGCAGTTCTACTTAGCGTCCTGCGTTGCCACTGCCCGGCTAGCAGCTTGGTTATACTGAGCCAGAGCACCACCACGGCCGTTTGCAGCAATGTTTCGCTCATCAGCACATTGGCATAGATAAATTGAGCCGGGGCCAGTACTGCCAGCAGCAGCACCGCGCCCCACTGCCAGGGGTGCAACCCACCCGTACTGCGGGCCAGCCACCGCAGGGTCAGCCACAGATTCAGTAGGCTCAGCGCGTTCTGTAACAGTAGCGTTAGCCCCGGAAAGGCAGTTCCAGCCCCGCCCGTGAGCAGCAAAAACACCGGGTAGCCCGGCGGCCGAATCGTATATTCCTGCAGTTGCAAGGGCTCTTCATGCAGGGGCAGCGCGTACAGCAGGCCAGCATCCCGCAGGTTGCGAGCCGCTTGCACGTACCGGTCAGAGTCGGGAAAAAACGGCTGGCGTGTGTGCAGCTGCCACCCCAGCGCCAGTACATGCAGGGCTACAAGCCCCGCCAGCACCCACCGGGGAATTCGCCCAGGTTGCGGCCGTAGTAGATGCTGGTCAGCTCTCATGGCCGCAAAGAAAGGAAAGCAACCGGTAGCATACTGCCCCCAGAGGAACTTCCGCATACTGCCGCTTGACGGTTTTGGGCCTAGTACCGCTCCAAATCCTGTTTGCGGTAGGCATCAATGGCCAGCAGAATGAACAATAGCGTGGTAAACGACCAGAGCGAGGAGCCGCCGTAGCTGAAGAATGGCAGCGGAATACCCACTACCGGAGCCAGGCCAATGGTCATGCCGATGTTCACGCAAAAGTGGAAGAAGATGATGCTGGCCACGCAGTAGCCGTAGGTGCGCCCAAATACCGATTTCTGCCGCTCCGCCACGTACACCACGCGGCCCAGCAAAGTCATGAACAGGATGATGGTGACCATGGTACCCAGCCAGCCCCACTCCTCGCCCACCGTGCAAAAAATAAAGTCGGTACTCTGGGCGGGTACGAAATCAAATTTGGTTTGGGTACCCTGCAGAAAGCCCTTGCCAGCCAGCCCACCTGAGCCAATGGCTATTTTCGACTGCGTGACGTTCCAGCCCACGCCCAAAGGGTCGGCTGAGGGGTTGATGAGTACCTCAATCCGCTTGCGCTGGTGAGGCTGCAGCATACTGTTAAAAAAGAAGTCTACCCCGAACACCATCCCAATCACCACCGCCCACACACCCAGCGACAAAGGCAAATGGTGGCGCCAGAGTTTGGAGTTGAAGGCGAAGGCCCCAGCCAAAACAAGGGTAAAGGCCCCAATCAACCAGAGCTTGGGCACTAGCAGCGCCAGGATGAGAATGACGCCGCCCGCCGCCAGAATGACCAGAATCAGGGGCGACATACCCTCCCGAAAATACGCCAGCAGAAAAGCCGCAAATACCAGCGCCTGACCCGTTTCGTTGGCCGCCAGAATCAGCAGCGGGGGCAGCAGCGTGATGCCGGCCAGCACCAGCTGGTCGCGAAAGTTTTGCTGGCGCAGGTTGATGCTGGCCATATAGCGCGAGGCGGCCAGCGCCGTAATGAATTTGGCAAACTCGGCCGGCTGCAGGCGCATGGGGCCCAGCTCCAGCCAGGAGCGAGACCCTCCAATAGGCCGGGCAATAAATGGCGTAATGATGAGCAGCACAATCATGCCTCCGTAGAGGGCAAATGCAAACGTATCGTAGGCTTTGTAGTTGATAACCAACAGCACCACTATCAACACCACGGCCGTGCCCACCCACAGAATTTGCTTAAACCAATCGTAGGCCATCAGCGCCTGAAAGCTCAGGCTGCTAAGCGGATTATCGGGCGCATCGGGCGAGTAGCTGGCCGCGTACACGTTCAGCCAGCCCACGCCCACCATCAGCAGGTAAATGAGCACCGTTACCCAGTCGATGCTGCGTGAATATCTGGCTGGTGAAGTTGACATATGAAATAGATGCTGTCACCCGGAGCCTGCGAAGGACCTTACCGCAACTGCGGAGGTGCTTCACAGGCTCCGGATGACAAGGAAACTCAGTGACGACGGGTGATGAATCGTTCGGCGGGGCCGGGCAGCCACTCCTCCCAGCGGTGCCGCCAGGGGGCCACTTTGCCGCGCAGGTATTTCTCCATGACCAGGGAGGCCAACGGTGCGGCGGAGCTGCCGCCAAAGCCGGCGTTTTCAATGAACACGACAATGGCAATTTTAGGGTCTTCGGCCGGGGCGAAGGCGGCAAAGGTGGCGTGGTCGTCGCCGTGGGGGTTTTGCACAGTCCCGGTTTTGCCGGCTACCGAAATGCCCACGTCCAGTAGGCTGGCGTTGCTGCCGGTACCGCCGCGCCCATCTACCACCCCCTGCATCCCGGGAATAATGGCGTCAAAATGCACTGGGTCGACGCCCACCGTGTGTTTCTCACGGAACTGCGGCAACGGCCCGCCCTGGCCCACACTCTTCACAAAGTGGGGCGTGATGTACCACCCCCGGTTGGCAATAGTGGCCATTACATTGGCCATCTGCAGGCCGGTAATGCCCACCTCGCCCTGCCCAATGCTGAGCGAGTACACCGTGCGGAAGTTCCAGCGGTGAAAGCCGTTGCGCTTGTCGTAGAAGTCGGAGGAGGGAATCAGGCCCTTCTTTTCCTGCGACATATCCACGCCCAGCTTCTCACCCAGCCCGAACTTCATCACCTGCCGCCGCCACTCGGCCAGCCCCAGGCGGGCATCCTCGAAGCGGTTGGTGGAGCGCCCGCGCATCACGGCCGCGCGCATCACCTGGTAGAAATAGGGGTTGCAGCTGTTTTTGATGGCAATGCCCACGTTGGCGGGGTACTCGTGGCGGTGGGTGCAGCGCACCAGCTTCCAGTTGCAGGCAAACGGCGTCTGGGGCGAAACCACGCCCATTTGGAGGGCCACCAGCTCATTCACCAGCTTGAAGGTGGAGCCGGGCGGGTAGGTGGCCATGAGCGGGCGGTTGAACAGGGGCCGCTCGGGGTTATTGAGCAATTCCATGTAGCGGTTGCCCATGCCCTTGCCCGAGAGCGTAGCCGGGTCAAACATGGGGGCCGATACAAACGTCAGAATTTCGCCGGTTTTAGGGTCCAGAGCCACGACGGAACCCCGCTTGCCGGCCATCAGCTTCTCGGCGTACTCCTGCAGCTCCGAGTCGAGGCTGAGGTGCAAATCCTGCCCGGCCACCGACAGCGTATCGAACTCCCCGCCCCGGAACGCGCCCTTCTCAATGCCGCGCACGTTCACCATGCGGTACTGCACCCCGCGCCGGCCCATCAGCTGGTCTTCGTAGTAGGATTCCAGGCCCGTAATGCCCAGAAACTCGCCGGGCTGGTACTTGGCGTAGCGGGGCTTTTCCAGGAAGGCCGGCGTGATGCTGCCCACGTAGCCCAGGGCGTGGGCCATGCTGTGGGTGTTGTAGGAGCGGGCCATGCGGGCCTTCACGCTGAAGCCGGGAAAGTCGATGAGGTTGTCCTGAATGGCGGCCAGCTCGGGCGTGCTCAGGTTTTGCACCAGCGGGGAGGCCTTTACGCGACTGAATGCTTTGGCGGCTTTCAGGCTCTCGCGCACTTCCTCCAGGGGCAGCTGTAGCAGCTCACAAAACCGCAGGGTATCCAACTGCTTCACTTCCCGGGGCGTCACCATCAGGTCGTAAACGGGCGTATTCTGCACCAGAATCTGGCCTTTCCGGTCGTAGATGAGGCCCCGATAAGGCGCCTGCACAAGGCGCTGGAGCGTGTTGCGGTCGGCGGCCAGCTTGTAGCTGCCGTCCAGCACCTGAATGTAGAAGAGGCGGGCCGCAAACACCAGCGCCACGGTCAGGAAAATTGCCTGAACAACGTATTTGCGGCCTTCGAGGTATTGCAAAGCGAAAAGTCTGAGACGAAAGGAGTTTCGGTGACGTCACCGGAACCACAAAGATACTTCAGGAAGTGATGAGATGGTAAGCAGCCAAATGGCTGAGTGTACTATGTGAGCTACTCAAAAAGCGCAAACAGCACAGTAAGCGCCCTGGTTCACTGTCCTGCTTTTCGTCTGTTACCGGCTACGGCGGCGCGTGGGGAAGAACACCAGTTGAATAATCAGGAGCGTGAGGCCGGTGTAGAGGGTGCTCACCACCATTTTCGCCAGCATAATACCTGGCACCCGGAAGGAGCCCAGCTCCAGCAGAAAATAAGCCACGTGATGAATACCCACCAGCATAACCAGGTACACCACCATCCACTGCCAGCCCATCTGGTGAATGTTCACCGAGTCCTGGGCATCATACCCGTCGCGGGGGGTGAGCAGGCGCAGCACCCAGGGCCGCACGTACATCAGCAGCACGGCGGCGGCGGCGTGCACCCCACCGGTATCAAACACAGTATCCAACAGGATGCCCGTTAGAAATCCCAGCAGCAGCTGCACCACAATGGGTGTGTTGATGGGCAAAAACAACAGAAAACCCAGGTAAATCAGGCACCAGCCTAAGTCGAACAGCACGAAGTCGGTGCCGCTGATGAGCAGCACGTACAGCGCCAGATACAGCACGGCGCGGCCTGCCTGCAACACTATTTCGAGTAGCCCCCCTCTCATGGTTTTTCCTCAGCTTCGGGTTTGATGCCAGCGCGGGCCTCCACGGTGTCCCGCTCGGCGCGGGGGCGGCTGGTGACCAGGTACACGTAGGTCAGGCGCGAAAAGTCCACGGCCAGCCGCACCTGCACCGTCCAGAAGTTCTTATCGGGCTCCTTCACAAACGACTCAATGGTACCGATGCGCACGCCCTCCGGAAATACGGCGTTGTACCCGGAGGTAACCACCGTGTCGCCGCGCACCAGCTTGTTCTGGCGGGGCACGTTGTCCAGCAGCACACGCGTAGGGTCGTCGCCCAGCCAGCGAATGGTGCCAATAGTGCCGTCGCGCTGAATACGGGCCGAAATGGTGGACTTGGAGTGCAGCACGGAGGTAATAGTGGCGTAGTGCTCAGAAGTAACTTTCACCCGGCCCACCACGCCCTCGGCCGATACTACGCCCATCCCGCTCTTCACCCCATCCACTGAGCCCACGTTCAAAGTCAGGTAGTTATCCACGCGGCGCTGAGTGCTGCTTACTACCCGGGCCGGAATCAGGGGATAGTCCGGGTCTTGGGCGGCCAACTGGCGCAAGCCCAGCAGCAGGGAGTCGGGGCGGCCGAGCAGGGCCAGGCGGGCCTGGGTCACGCTGTCCGGGCTCACGGGCAGAGAGTCAGCCTGGCGGCGGCTGAGGTCAGGTGGGTAGAGCTGCTGGCGCAGGCGGGCGTTTTCGTGCATCAGCTCCTGGTTCACGTCAATCAGCCGGAAATAATCCTGCACCTGGTTGCGCCAGTCCAGCACCTGCCCCACATAGGCGTTGGAGGAGTTGAAGAAAGCGGCCCGCTGATAAGAGCTGTTGCGCACCAGCAGATACAGGCTCAACACTTCCAGCACCGCAAATACCAGGATGCCCCGGTAGCGAAACAGAAAGTTAAGCAGGTTATTCATTCAGATTGGCTGTTAGCTGTTGGCTATTAGCTGTTAGCTGCTCACTCGTTCAGGAAAATTGAACAGAAAAGCCAACAGCTAATAGCCAACAGCTAACAGCCACTACATTTAGGTCAGCAGGACGCTGCGGAAGGCTTGAATGTTTTTGATGGCCGCGCCGGTGCCGCGCACTACGGCGCGCAACGGGTCCTCGGCAATGTGAATGGGCAGTTTGGTTTTAACTGCCAGGCGCTTATCCAAGCCGCGCAGCAAGGCGCCACCACCGGTCAGATGAATACCATTCTCGTAAATATCGGCCGACAGCTCGGGCGGGCTGATTTCCAGCGCCTTCAATACGGCTTCCTCAATTTTAGCCACCGATTTATCCAGGGCAATGGCAATTTCGGAGGAGGTTACCTTGATAACCTTCGGAATGCCGGTCATCAGGTCACGGCCGCGCACCTCAAAATCGGGCGGGGTTACTTCCAGCTCGGTCAGGGCCGCGCCTACCTCAATTTTGATGCGCTCCGCGGAACGCTCCCCGATGAGCAGGTTGTGCTGGCGGCGCATGTAGTCCAGAATATCCTGGTTGAACACGTCGCCGGCCGTTTTGATAGACTGGTCGCAGACGATACCCGACAGGGCAATTACCGCAATTTCGGTGGTGCCGCCCCCAATGTCGATAATCATGGAGCCCACGGGCTGCTCCACGTCAATACCGATACCAATTGCAGCGGCCATCGGCTCCTGAATCATCCAGACCTCCTTGGCCCCGGCGTGCTCGGCGGAGTCCCGCACGGCGCGCTTCTCCACCTCCGTGATGCCGCTCGGAATGCAGATAACCATGCGGTGGGAGGGCTGAAACAAGCGCGTGCGGGTGTCAATCATCTTGATCAGCCCCTTAATCATCTCCTCCGCGGCGTGGAAGTCGGCAATTACGCCGTCTTTTAAGGGCCGGATGGTTTTAATGTTGTCGTGGGTTTTTTCGTGCATTTGCTGCGCCTGCCTGCCCACGGCAATTACTTTATTGGTCGTGCGGTCTTTTGCGATGATGCTCGGCTCATCCACCACGATTTTATCGTTGTGAATAATGAGCGTGTTGGCCGTGCCCAGGTCAATGGCAATGTCGCTGGTCAGAAAATTGAAGAAACCCATCGAGTAACGGCAAGTGAATGAGAACGGGCGGCTTGCGCCCGTTAAAAGTGGGGCAAAAGTAAGCAAGTTTCAGCGAAGCCCGGCATCCGGGCGTATCAATCTGAAGCAGTTGGGTGCTGGCTATGTCCCAGGCCGGGAGCAAGCCCGGCGTCCCGAACGAACGGCGGCCGATTTCATTGCACCACGGCCCCTACACAAGCACAAACCTGCTCACCGTCAGGCAAAAATCAGTACGGCAGTATAGTAGAAAACCCCGGCTGCCAGGGCCGGGGTTTTCTGCTGTAGTCAGGTCAAGAATAATTCTTGGCTCAGGCCGGGTTAGTGTTTGAAGTGCCGCACGCCGGTGAGCACCATGGCCATGCCCAGGCGGTTGCAGGCTGCCACGCTGTCTTGGTCTTTGATGGAGCCGCCGGGCTGCACCACGGCCCGAATGCCCGCTTCGCCGGCAATTTCCACGCAGTCGGGGAAGGGGAAGAAGGCATCGGAAGCCATAACGGCGCCCTGCAGGTCGAAGCCGAAGCTGCGAGCTTTCTCGATGGCTTGGCGCAACGCATCCACGCGGGAGGTCTGGCCCACACCCGAGGCCAGCAGCTGCCCGGCCCGGGCCAGCACGATGGTGTTGCTCTTGGTGTGCTTGCATACTTTGAGGGCAAATTCCAGCGCGGCCACTTCTTCCGCCGTGGGAACCGAATCGGTTACGGTGCGGAAATCAGCGGCTCCCTCCACAACTTTATCAAAATCCTGCTCGATTACACCGTTGAGCAGGGTTTTCACCTGCTTGGCGGGAAACTGCACGGGTTTCTGGCGGAGCAGGATGCGGTTTTTCTTGCTTTGCAGGATGGGCAGGGCTTCGGCGGTAAACTCGGGAGCAATGAGCACTTCAAAGAACAGCTTATTCAATTCCTCGGCCGTGGCCGCATCCACGGGCTTGTTCACGATAATCACGCCCCCGAAGGCCGAAACCGGGTCGCAGCTGAGGGCATTGAGGTAGGCTTGGTGCAGGGTGTCGGCCTGGGCTACCCCGCAGGCGTTGGTGTGCTTAAGAATGGCGCAAGCGGCAGGGCCAGCGGCCTGAAACTCCTGCATCAGCAGCACGGCGGCGTCCACATCTACCAGATTGTTATAACTGAGCTGCTTGCCGTGGAGCTGGTCGAACAGGGCCGACAGGTCGCCGTAGAAGGTGCCGGCCTGGTGGGGGTTTTCGCCGTACCGCAGCGGCGTAGCGGGCTTTTCGGAGAGTTTCAGGGCCGCGCCGCTCAGCTCCGTACCCTGGGCCATGTAGCGGAAAATCTGGGTGTCGTAGTGGGACGTGGCTTCGAAGGCGGCGGCGGCGTAGTGGCGGCGGTCCTCCAGGTCGGTGGCGCAGCCGTTGGTTTGCAGCAGCTCGGTTACGGCCGCGTACTGGTCACGGGAGCTCACCACCAGTACGTCGCGGAAGTTCTTGGCAGCGGCCCGCAGCAAAGAAATTCCGCCGATGTCAATCTTCTCGATAACGTCCTGCTCCGGCGCACCCGACGCCACGGTTTCTTCGAAAGGGTACAAATCCACAATCACCAGGTCAATGGGCGGAATCTGGTGCTGCTCGGCTTCCCGCAGGTCGCTGGCCTCGTGGCGGCGGTGCAGGATACCGCCGAATACGGTGGGGTGCAGGGTCTTTACGCGCCCCCCAAACACGGCCGGAAACCCGGTTAGGCTTTCGACGGCCGTTACCGGGGCGCCCTGCTCCTCAATAAACTGCTGGGTGCCGCCGGTGGAGTAAATGGTTACGCCGTGCTCCTTCAATAGTGCCACCAACGGCTCCAGCCGGTCTTTGTAGTACACGGAAACGAGGGCGGAACGAATGGGCTGCGACATGGCAAACGGGCTTAAAGGATGAAATGCTGCGCGAAGGTAGGCACCCCCGGGCGGGCCGTTGTTACGGAATTATTAACTACTACCCTTTCCCGGCCGGGCCTGCTAATCCGGTGCAGGCCGTGGCCACGGCGCCGGGCCTGCCGTATAGCAAGGCCTATCATGCGCTTTACTATGGCCGCCCCGCTCCTCCCTACTACCCTCTCTATTACCTTACCCGACCCCGCTGCCGCCGAGCTGGCCGCCGCCGAACTAGCTCCGCGGCTGTTCGCCCAGGCCCCGCACACCGACCAGGAAGGCCGTTTCCCTACTGAAGAATTTGAGTGGCTGCGCGCGGCTGGGCTGCTGGCGGCCCCGCTATCCATTGCCCTGGGGGGCGCTGGCCTCAGTGAGCCGGCCCATACGGCGGCGCTGCTGAGCATATTGCGGCACATTGGCCGGGGTAACCTGGCAGTGGGCCGGGTGTTTGAGGGCCACGTGAATGCCGTGCAGCTGCTACAACGCCTCGGCAACGCCACCCAGCAGGCCCGCTGGGCCGCCGAGGTGCAACAAGGCCACCTGTTCGGCGTCTGGAACACGGAGGCGCAGGACGGGGTGAAGATGGAGCCGTTGGCTAACGGCCGCTACCGCCTGCATGGGCGCAAAACCTTCGCTTCTGGGGCTGGCTCCGTTACCCGCCCTCTCCTCACGGCCGCTCTGCCCGATGGTGGCTGGCAGATGCTGATTCTGGCGGCCGATGAGTTGGTGCCGACGTATCAGCCCGAGTTCTGGCAGCCGCTGGGTATGCGCGCCTCCGCTAGTTTCATAGCCGATTTTACGGGTCTGGAAATTAGCGAGGAAAGCCTGCTGGGCCACCCCGGCGACTATTATGCGCAGCCCTGGTTTAGCGGCGGTGCCATCCGGTTTGCAGCCGTGCAGCTGGGCGGGGCCGAGGCCGTGGTGGACGAAACCCGCCGCTTCCTGCAGCAGCTGGGCCGTACCACCGACCCCTACCAGCGCCAACGCCTCGGCGAAATGGCCTTTCTGCTCGCCAATGGGCAACATTGGCTGCACGCAGCGGCGGCGGTGGTCAGCACTGACCCCAGTCCCGAAACCCTGGTAGCCCACGCCAACCTCATGCGCTCCGCCGTGGAAGACATTTGCCTGCGGTTGTTGCCCTTGGCGGAGCGGTGCGTAGGTGCCCGAGGCCTGTTGCGTCCCGAGCCCTTCGAGCGCCTTCACCGCGACCTGACCCACTACCTACGCCAGCCCGCCCCCGACGCGGCCCTGGCTGATGCCGGCCGCTACGCGCTGGAGCATCTGCAACCAGCCTACCGCCTATGGGCAGGTTAGCCGGAGCCAGGTAGTTTGCGTAATAAGGGCATGTCTACTTTTTCAAGCACTACTTATCCAGTGCTACCGGCTGCCGCGGCTGCCAGCCTAGGGCCCACCGTGGTAATTGCTCCCCACCCCGATGATGAGTCGTTGGGTTGCGGAGGGCTGATGGCTTTGTTGCGCCAGGCCGGCCAGCCGGTTTGGTGCGTGCTCATCAGCGACGGTACTATGTCGCACCCAAACTCCCAGAAGTTTGCGGCCCCGGCCCGGCAGGCGTTGCGGGAGCAGGAGCTACGCGAGGCGCTGGCCCTGTTACACGTTCCGGCGCAGGCCCTGCACTGCCTGAACTTGCCAGACGGGGCCGTGCCTCTTCCGGATGCACCTGCCGGAGCCACCGCCGTCCAGCAACTGACTGTCTTTCTACGGCAAACCCAACCAGCTACCGTGCTGGTACCCTGGCGGCGCGACCCTCACCCCGACCATCGCGCCACTCACCGGTTGGTACAGGCCGCATTACAGCATCTGTCTGATCCGCCCAGGCTATTGGAGTACGTGGTGTGGGCTTGGGAACGGGCTGAGCCGGCCGATTTACCGCAGACCGGCGAAGTGCAAGGCTGGCAGCTGGATATTAGCTCTGTGCTGCCGCAAAAGCAGGCGGCCATTGCCGCGCACCGCTCCCAGCTGGCCGGCTCCCCCATCGACGACGACCCGACCGGATTTACGCTGGCGCCCAGTATGCTGGCTCATTTCGCTCAGCCCACGGAGCTGTATCTGGAAGCCATCAGTTAATGTTTTGCTCTGCTATGAAACCGAACCCGCAACAACCCAACACGCTGCCTCCCTCCTACTTCGATGAGGTATACCAAGCCAACAAGGACCCGTGGCAGTTCGAAACCAGCCCTTACGAGCGGGAGAAATACGCCGCTTCGGTGGCCGCTCTGCCACGGGCTCATTACTCCACGGCCTTCGAAATAGGCTGTTCTTTGGGTGTACTAACTGAGCAGCTTGCTCCCCGCTGTGGGCACCTCTTGGCCGTAGACGTGGCCGAAGCGCCGCTGGAACGAGCCCGCCAACGCTGCGCCCATTTGCCCCAAGTGGAGTTTCAGCTGCTACAGATACCGCAGGCTTTTCCGGCGGGGCAGTTTGAGTTGATTGTGGTGTCGGAGGTCGGCTATTACCTGAGTCCGGAGGATTTGCAGCTGGCCCGCCAGAAAATTGTGCATGCACTGCTACCGGGTGGTCATTTGCTGCTGGTGCACTGGACGCCCCCCGTGCACGACTACCCCCTGACGGGCGACGCCGTGCACGAGTTTTTTCTGCAGGAAGCTTATCCACTTGGGCCCCTGGCCCCTGTGCACGCTGAGCGTCACGACACCTATCGGCTAGACGTGCTGGTGCGCCAGTAAATCCGTCTTAGGCAACATCTGGTGGGGACAACAGTGGAGTAGCCTGCACGATTAGCTGCCGTAATACCCGGATGGCTTCTGACAAAGGGAGAGGAGGCTGCGGCTGCAGGCAAGTACGCAGTTGGGGCTGGTACTCCTGCCACAGCTCCCCAAAAGTGGTGTAGCCAGCCAACAAGGGCACCAAGCTCTCCAATAATGGGTGGGTGGTAACTGGCTGCTCATTTCGGCTTTGCCACAACAAACGCGCCTGCCGCCGAATGCCGACTTCAGCGGCTATTTCGGCCGGATGCGTAACCAGTGGCTCCACTCCGCCTAAGTTAGCCCATTCGCGCAGTTGCCACGATAGGCCCACCGCTACTCTGCCCTGCTGCCGCCCAGAGGTAAATACTTGCACTGTTGGGCTGTGGCGTACGCGCAAATCTTGCCTTATCAGCGCCTGGTACAGCGCCTCATCTTCCAGGTAAGGCACAACCGGCAGCCCCCCCACCCGGCGGTAGGCCGCTGCCGTAATGGCGAAGCTGGCCCCAAAGTGCTGGTGGTGCCGGGGCCAGGGGTCGTGGGGAAGGGGGTCGAGGAGCTGCTCCAGCTGAGTCCGCAACAGCTGATACGTGGCATCCTGCAGCTGGCAGCGCCGCACCGGACCGCTCGGCTGGGCTTCTATAGTCAGAATACGCCCCCCCACGGCATCGGCACCAGCAGCCAGGGCCGCAGCCGTGGCTGCCAGCCAAGTAGGGCTGGCCTGCGTATCGGCATCGGTGCTGGCAATGAACCCCTGCTCACAACCTGCCAATTCCAGACGGTTGCAGGCCTCATCCATAAGCTGCCGCCTAACCTGGCCTATGTGCGCGTCTGCGGAGGGCAGGTGTATTTCGGCAACGTGCAACGTTAGGGCAGGATGCTTTCGGGCCCATTCGCGGGCAACAGTGGCAGTGTCGTCTTGGCAGTTGTTAGCCAGTAACAGTACCTCAAAGCTGCGCGGCGGCAACAGGTGGCCCTGCCGGTCAGTTTGGGCTGCTAAAGCAGTAAGAGTGGCCTCGATAGTTGCGGCTTCATCCTTGGCAGGCACAATAACGCTGGCTTGTAGCCCTGGTGCCGGCGGGGCGGCGTGGCTCCAAGGCGAATCCAGTGCGAAGCTGGCCGGTGAGGCAGTATAAAATCGGAGGGGAGAAACAGATGGCATAGAACACTGGATACGTATACGGTACAGGGTAGCGTTGACCTTCGCACTCACACCGGGTAATTCAGAATACCGGAAAGTAAAAACCCCAAACCTACTGGCCTGGGGTTTTATTACTTAGCTGCCGTGTAAAGCAGAGGTTAGAATGCTTCGCCCACGGCGAAGATGATACCGGAGTTGCCGCCGGAGCCTACCCCATAATCGAGGCGGATGTTGAGCCGGTCGCGGCGGTTGAAGCGGAACCGGGCCCCAACCCCACCCGCAAACTTCAGCCCATCAAAGGTGTATTCGTCAATGGCAGGGGCAACCTCACCAACCGCACCAAACACGGCTCCATCAATGCGCCAAAACAGCTTCTGCCGAATTTCAGCCTGTGCAGTAGTGAACTGACGGTCACGGTAGCGGGCTTCGTAAATACCCCGCATCAGATAGGCGTTGTTGTAGAGCGAGCCGCCCAGCGTAGCCCCCATGCCGCCCCATTCCCGGAACGGAACCTCGCCCGTATGGTACTGCCCCAAGAACTGCAGGGCCAGAATGGTATTGTTCGACCCGAACAAGGGCCTGAAATGGCGGGCATCCACCATGTAGCGCGTGAAGTTGTAGTCGCTGCCTAGGCCCTTGCCGGCAAACAACACGTGCGCATCCACAAAGTTACCTGTGTAGGTAGCCAGCACATTGTCGCGGCTATCAAAAAGCAGGGCCGGACCCACACCGGAAGTAACGTAGCCCTTCCGCTGGTCTGAGTCAATTTGAGTATACGTTTCCGTCTTGCCTTCCTCACCTTTACGCTTTACTTCGCCCAAGTCGGTGAGGCGGTAGCGTACCCCCACGAAGAGGTTGGGCAGTACCTTCTTCAAAGCTTTTTCATCGAACACCCACAGCGGATACTGGATAGGTACCTCATCTGCTTTTTGGGTATCGTTGCCCCGCCCATAGTATTTAAAAGCCAGGTCATAGTAGCTCAACTCTCCCGAGAAGTAGAATTTTTCCTCTTTGGTGAAGATGGTATGCGTGAGCTGTACGGTGGTCTGTTTTTCCTGCGAAATCCAGGCAATGAGGCGGGCATTGGACTTGCGCACCGTGGTATCCTGGCCGAAGCGCCACACGGGCAAAATAGCTGCGCCACCCGCAAAGCCAGTTTCCTGCTGGTAGAAGGCAATAGGTACGGGAATAAAGCTGGGCTTGTCCGGGTCGTCGGGGGTAAGCTTGAGCTTGGCGGTTTTCTGAGGGGCCAGGGCCCGGTTCAGTCCTAGCGGAGCACCTTCGGAAATGCTGTCTTCGACAGCAACCGGGGATACGGAGGCTAAAAGGTCGGATGATTCGGGGGTGGCAGAGGCAACCAACTGCGCCTGAGCGGCGGGGGCAGCCAGCGCACCTAGCGCCAGCAGCGGGTAGAAAAAGCGCATACTAGATGGCTTGGGGTCAGAGTGGTAGATGGGAAACGGACGATGCTCAACCGGTCGGCAGCGCCGTAAGGCGGCACCGGGTGGCATATTGGTAGCCTAACGCAACAGATAGGACTACGGTTGTGCCTGTTTATACTCTACCGGGCCCTCACACCCACACCATTGATAGCACCCCCGCCAGCATTATCCATTTGCACCCCGCGCTAAGCTTGGCAAAGTGCCTGCGTCGGTCGGCCCGGTGCAGGTGATAGGCCAGCCACAACAGCGGAGCCAGCACTAGCACTATCAGCCACGCTCCTAGCAGCCATTGCTGGTCTACCACTACCCGGTAAGCCGCTCCGCCAACCACTAAGCCCAGGCACACCACAAAAAAACCGGCTATCCATTTAGTGCGCGGCACTCCCCACACAATGGGAAGGGTACGGCAGTCGTGCTGGGCATCACCGCGCATATCTTCCACATCCTTCACAATTTCGCGCACCATGGTGAGCAGGAAGGCTGCCAGCGCGTAGCCCCACACCATATGCTGGCCGGTGCGCACTTGCAGCTCGGGTAGCAGCACCAGCGCCGCCGTAAGAATGGCAATGCTGAAGTTACCCACCAGCGCCACGCGCTTAAACCGTACTGAGTAGCCCCACAGCAACACCGCTGAACCCAGGTTTACCAGGCCCAGCCACGGCGATAGGAGCCCACTCACTACGATACCAATACCCGAGAGGAGCAGGTGCCCCAGCATGGCGTGGCGGCGGTTTACGGAGCGGCCCACTACCAGCCGCCCCGGCCGGTTAATGGCGTCAATCTTAACGTCGTAGTAATCATTGATAATGTAGCCAGCCGCCCCAATGCACAGCGCCGCCAGCACCAGAATACCAAAGTGCGGCGCCAGTATTTGCCGCCAGGGTGCTCCCGGCAGCAGCAGGCATGCCCGCACCAGGAGCAGGCACAGAGCCATAATCAGCAGGTTGGGAAGCCGGATCAGGCGGGCCAGCTGCTGCCAGCTGCCGGCTTCCCGTGCTGGGTGGCCAGCATCGGCAGCCAAGCCATCGGGAGCAGAAGCAAAGGATAAACGCGCCATACAAAACCGGGTAAATGGGCCAGGCACCCAGCCCCGCTGCAAAGATGCACTTCCTGACCACAGCGCCCGCAAAAAAGCCTCTCCCGAAATGGAAGAGGCTTCTTATACCTGTGCTAAAAACCTTGTGTAAGCCGCTGGCTTACAGTTTCTTCACATTTACCGCGTTAACGCCTTTGCGGCCTTCCTGCGTGTCAAACTCCACGCGGTCATTCTGTTGGATCTGGCCCCCGTTAAGGCCGGTAACGTGGACGAAGAAATCTTCATTCGTGCCGTCTTCCGTAATGAAGCCGTAGCCCTTCGACTCATTATAGAATTTTACGGTTCCTGTTTTCATGAAAAGAAAGAAAAGGTAGGTTGATGATGGTTGGGGTAAATATAGAGGGATTTTAGAAAAGCACAACCCCGGCCGCATCAGGTGCAACCGGGGCTGTAAGACTTGAGCAGACACCTCAATGGCGGAGGCTACGATGGCGCTACCAGGTTTGGTGCTGCTTCATTACCAGTTCAATCAGCTCGCGCACGGCACCGTGGCCTCCGGGCAGCGTAGCCGTGTAGTTACTGATGGCGCGCACATCGGTGGCAGCATCGGCGGGGCAGGCAGCTACGGCGCACCGGCGCATCACCTCAATGTCGGGCATGTCGTCGCCCATGTAGGCAATGTTGCTGGGCTCCAAATGGTAGGTATTGAGGTAGCTGTTGAAGATTTTCATCTTATCATCCACGCCCAGGTAAATGTCGCGCACATCCAGCGACTCCAACCGTTTGCGCACCCCCTCTTCCTCCCGGCCCGAAATAACGGCTACCCGGTACCCCTGCCGGATGGCATGGCGCACAGCGTACCCATCCCGAATATGGAAGGCACGGGCCTGCTCACCAGAGTTGAGCGCTAACAGGGTACCATCAGTCAGCACTCCATCCACATCAAAGATGAATACCTTGATGGCAGAAAAATCAGGGGAAGAAGCCAAGCAATTGAAAAATAAGAAAGTAAAAGAGGAAGGGTAGCAGGAAAAGGAAGGGTGAAGGAAGGCGTGCCTGTGCACATTTACTTCCTGGGGCCCCGGTTTCCGGCTGATCCCGCTCTATTGATTATCGCGCCACTCGTACACCCATTTAGCCTGAATCTGCTCCAGGTGGCCTTCGGTTGACTGCTCACGGGTGCCTTCGAAATTGGGCAGGCTCAGCACCCAGTCCAACAGTTCCGTGAACCGGACGCGGTAAATTTTAGCCTCGTTGAAGTCGTTGCCAAATTTCTCGTACAGGGCCATGGCAATATCCTCATGGTCGCTCCACTGCATCGGGGGCTCGAAGTGGTTCATATAGACGAAGGTGGTTGAAGGTGGTAAATGTGGCTGAATGTGGACAGTGTGTAATGGCTGATTTGCACATCTATTCACATTTCTCACATTCAACCACATTCAATATTTAATGTCCCAAGAACTCCTGGGCCGGAATCTGTACGACGATGTCCTGGTTGCCCTGCACCACGCACTGACAGCCCAGGCGGGAGTTAATGCGCGGGTTTACGGCCCGGTCAATGAAGTCTTCTTCCTTGTCCGAAATTTCGGGCAGGTCGTTTTCACCCTGCAGAATATAGACGTGGCAGGTGCTGCAGCCGCATACACCACCGCAGTTGTGCTGCAGCTGAATATCGTTGTTCAGGGCCACATCCAGCACCGATTCGCCCTCGGCGGCCATGTGCGTCTGGTCGGGCTGGCCGTCCTGAAACTTAAAGGTAATATGTACGGCTTTCACGGCGGAATGCTAGGTGGGGCAAGGCAAAAATGCGGGTGCAAAGGTAGGCACGCCGCCTCCCGAATCAAAGCTACAGACTGCCCCTATTGTTTTGGGTAGGCTGCTGAGCTGTTTGCTGAATACTGGCCGTGAGCTGAAGGTAGAGGCTCTGCCACTGTGGATGCTCGGCCAGGGCCTGGGTGTGCCGCTGTAACGTACCGGCATCGTGGCGGACGGCGGGGCCGGTTTGGGCCGTGAACGGGGGCTGACTCAGGGCCTTGGCTACCGTTTCCTGGATAAGCGGGTGCAGCAGCTCCCAGGGCAGCCCTGCGTCGGCCAGCAGCGCGTGGCTGATGCCCAGCAGGTGGTTGGGAAAATTGCTGGCCCACACGGCAGCCAGGTGCAGTTGCAACCGTTGGGCCGAGGTTAGCTCCCGCACATCCTGGCTGAGAGAACCCGCCAGCTGATACAGCGTGGCCAGCCCCGGATCATCGGCGGCTTCCAGGCAAAGAGGCACCGTTGCCCAGGTAATTTCCCGCCCTGCGCTGAACGTTTGAAGCGGATAAAATACGCCGCCCCGAATAGTTGGATGCTCCGCAAATACAGCCAGCGGCAAGGCTCCGGCCGTGTGCGCCACCAGCGCGCCTACCGGAAAGATGGCAGCGGCCAGCACATCCGGTACTACTGCGTCGGGTAAGGCCAATAGGTACACATCGGCCGGGGGCAGCGTCTGCAGGCTGGTCAGCACCCGCGCGCCGCGTACCGAGGCTGCCACTGCAGCGGCCGACGCCGGGGTGCGGCTCCAGATACCGACTACCGTGTGCCCTGCTGCGGCCAGGGCCAGTACAAGGTGCTGCGCGACTCGGCCAGCACCCAGCACTACAAGCTGTAGCGGTTGTGGTAAAGCCGGCTGATGATTGGCCTCAGCATCCATATACCTGCATTAAATTCAACTCAAACGGCCTTTTCATGTCAATATTATCAGTTTTGTGCGCAATATTTGACATCTTGTTACTTAACACCCGCATTGTATTCCAGGCGGCCAAGTAGTACGTTCTTTCAGACCGACATCTTCTTTCACTTTCCTCTTTTCTGAGCAGCATCTATGACACACTCTTACAAAGCAACGCATTTGGGCCGACACTGGCGTAAGCTGGCGCTGCTGGGGTTGCTGAGCCTCGGTTACCAGGCCGCGCAGGCCCAAACGCCGGTTCGCTACGCACCATCGGCGGTGCAGAACGTGGCCGGCACATACACCGACCTGGGCACCACGGGCACTGCCATTACCACGGCCAATACTGACGACGATAACTCGGCCACCACGCCGCTGGGCTTTACCTTTCAGTTCAACGGGCAGTCCTTCACAGATTTTGTGCTGAACACGAACGGCATCATCCGGCTGGGCACGGCAGCTCCTTCAGCAACTAACCTTTTCGGCGTCTACGAGAATGGTCAGGCTCCCGGAGTTGACCCCATTACCAGCACCAGTGCGGCGGATGTCAACCTGATTGCCCCCTTCAACTTCGACCTAGAAGCCGGTTCGGCAACGGGCGGCACCGAGTACCGCGTGTCCACGACTGGTACGGCTCCTAACCGGGTGACGACCATTCAGTGGAAAAACGTGAGCGACAAAGCGGGCGGAAACGCCAAGCAGTACGCCAGCTTCAACTTTCAGGTAAAGCTCTACGAAACCACTAACAACATTGAGTTTGTATACGGCCCTGCCGTAGCGGCCACTACGGGCACCGATATTGCCCGCTACCCCACGGTTGGTATTAAGGGCTCAGGCAGCGCCGCTGGCCAGACGGTGCTCGGCAACCGCACCTCTTCGGCGGCGGCATGGTCGACCACGGCGTTTATTACCGGCGTTTACACCACCTCCACGCACAACTTCCGCCGCTCCACCACTCCAGATGTGGGGCGTACCTACCGCTTCCGTCCCCAGCTGGCCAACGATGCATCGGTAGCTACGATTCACACGCTGGGCAAACTGGCCGTACCAAACTCCCTGCCTCACACTGTAGCTGCGGCCGTTACCAATAACGGTTCCAATGCGCTTACAAACGTGCCGGTAACTCTTACCGTAACGGGGGCTAACACCTTTACCAGTACCAAAACTATTGCCACCCTGGCACCGGGCACTACACAGGCTGTAACGTTTGATGCCTACCCAACTACCCTAGCCACAGGCACGAACAACCTGACGGTAACTATACCGGCCGACGACGAAAACTCGAACAACTCCCTCCCCTACACCCAAAAGGTTACTGCCGACCAGGTAGCGTATGTGGATGATACCCGGGCGTTTGCTGGAAGTGTGGGCGTGGGTTCTGACGGCGGTATTTTGGCTACAAAGTACAAAAACACGCAGACCACCACTGTTAGCCGGATAACTGCCTATTTCTTAGCTTCCACCACTGCTTCTACCTATCGTTTTTTGGTGATGGACGCCTCCGGTACCGGAGGAACTCCCGGAACGGTGCTATACACTTCACCAATACAAACTAGACCTACTGCGGCTAGTATTGTCACTTTCACAGTTCCCCAACCCGCTCCTGTCATTACGGGCGACTTCTACCTAGGCGTTCAGGAAGTAGCTGGCAACGTTGGAATAGCCTACCAACAAGAAGACCCGTTACGGACAGGCACTTTTTACTATCAAACTCCAGGCAGCGCTTGGATACCAGTCAACAACACTGCTTTGCGTACCCGTTTGGGTGTTGAAGCCACTTTCTCTCCCGTACCAACTTGCCTGCCGCCTACCAACGTAGCGGTTACAGACATTACGGCTACTACCGCTACTGTTACGTTCACGGCAGCCAACGCTAATGGTACGGGCTACACAGTAGTGTACGGCCCCCGTGGTTTCAACCCGGCCACCAGCGGTACTACCGTTTCGGGTGCTACCTCCCCCATCACCATTACTGGCCTGACCTCGGGCATGCCCTACGATGTGTACGTACGTACGGCCTGCGGTACCACGGAAACCAGCTACCTGAGCCCCGCAGTGGTAAGCTTCACCACAGTATGCGTTGCCCCGCAGATTACGGCTTTCCCCTACTCGCAGAATTTTGACAGTGGCACGGCCTCCCTGCTGCCCTGCGGTGTAACGGTAGCCAACGTAAATAATGACACCCGCACATGGACGCCCGCCAGCACGGACGTGCAAGGTGGCGCGCCGGCTTCGGCGCCCTACCACATGCGCTACATCTACAGCCCCAACTTCGCGGCGGATGACTGGTTCTTCCTACCTGCCATGACGCTGCAGGCAGGTTTCACTTACCAAGTAGCCTTCAAGTACAAGGCGGCCGTGAACAACTCCTCCGAAAAGCTGGAAGTAAAATACGGCACCGCCACCACGCCCGCCGGCCAGACCAACCTGCTGTGGCGCAACGAGAGCATCACGAACACCACGTATGCCACTACCACCGCGGGTACAGCTGCCGGCCAAGTGCTGCCCATTACGCCCACTACCACCGGCACCTATTACGTGGGCTTCCGCGTGTTCAGCGACGCCAACCAGTACAACCTGTACGTGGATGACGTGACGGTAACGGCCACGGCGGTAACCTCCTCCTCGGCGGCCCTACTGCGTGCTATCAGCGTATTCCCCAACCCTTCGGCCGGTAAGCTGAGCATTGAAGTAAGCAACGCCAACGCCCGCAACGGCCTGCAAGTTGAAATCAGCAATATGGTAGGTCAGCGCGTGCACACGGCCACCATCCGCGACAACATGACCAACCAACTGGATCTGTCCGGCTTGGCCAACGGCATGTACGTGGTGAAAGTGCGCAACGGCAACGAGTACATGGTACGCAACATCAGCATTCAGAAGTAATTCTTCTTGCTGCTCAGCTTTGGAAAAGGGCCGCCAAATGGCGGCCCTTTTTTTATTGACAAGGCCCCGGCACTTAGTGGAGTGCCTGTGTGAAGTATCCGTTTTTATCAGCCCCTTACCACACGTTAGGCAATGAATGTAGTGTACAGGCTAAGTAATAGAACTGTAGCAGCTGGGCACTCACCTGCCCTGTTGAAAAACTGACCACAGTAAGTTCATAGTGCTATCCTTACCGCTTCACTGGCTCGCCAGCGTGTATTATGGTGGTGAAAGTGCCCTAGGCTGGCTTGGCGTGGTATCCTGTTACGCTAGCCACTTCCATTTACAATTCAAGTCGAAACACGTCTGCACTACTGGCCACAGGCAACTCTACTCAACACCCAGATTACAAAACAGCCGCTAACCACAACGACTCCGGTGAAGTACCGGAGTCGTTGTGGTTAGCGGCTGTTTTGTAGCCAGGTAGCTTACTTAGGCTACTTGCTTGGTTTGCGGCTGTTTGCGGGGAGCAGCTTCCGGGGCCGGTACAGCTTCCACCGCTTCTGTTTCGCGGCGGCGCTTGTAGATGGCCATACCGAAGCCCACGGCCATCAGCAGGGTGCCGCTCCAGAGCAGGTTGATGAAGGGTTTCTCCACGGCTTTCAGGATGATGTAGTCCTTCTGGGTGGTGCTTACGCCGAAGGTGAACTTGCCTTTCTGCGGGTCCACGTTCAGAAAGCTCAGGCGCAGGCCCAGATCCTCCACCTCATCGGGCACGCGGCCGATGAGGCGGTTGCGCACTACAAATACGGGGTGCACGTGGTACTGCTTCTTCTCCCCGTACACCAGGAAGTCGCCCTGAATGGCCAGGTCGCCTTTGTTCAGGCCCAGGCCGGCCGTTTGGTGAGCGGGCTCCACGGCCCGGAACACGGCAAAGTAGTCGTTGAGGAAGATGGTGTCGCCCACGCTCAGCACGTGCTCTTTCACCTCACTCCAGTCCTTCTCCTTATCAATGGGCGGCACGGCGCTGATGTGGGAGTAGATGTCGTGGTCAGCGAATTTCTTGATGTCGGGGGACGCCAGCAGGCCGCCCATTTCCTCGTTCACCTGCGCCCGGGGGTAAAGCGTGAAGGCCTCGCCGGTTTTGCGGTCCTTGTACTCGACGCGGTAGAAGGTATTCTCGGGGTTGATTTCGACGGTATCCCCGGCTTTGTAGTACACCTTGTCGCCGCGTTTGATGTCGGCACGGGCCAGGGTTTTGTACTCATCCATAGTGCGGTAGAGCAACTGCTTATCCACGTAGCCGGGCACGCCCGCCACATCCCAGAACTGGCCGGTGTAGCGCACGTCGTACTTGCCCATGGGGGCCGGGTCGTTGCGCCACAGCAGCACGTTGTCCTGGTTGGTAGTCTGGTCGAATTCCCGCGAATACAGCAGGCCCGATACGTTCTGGCTGATGATATTGGAGTACCCGGCCGAGGCCAGCACGCCCAGCAGCATCAGGGCAATACCTATGTGGGCAATGCCGCCACCCGAAAGGCTCACCTTGCGCTTGAGTAGCGTGAACACCATGCTCACGTTGGCCAGCACCCCAAACAAAGCCGTAGTCAGCAGCACAATGTAGGTGATGCTCATTTTGTGGCCGTAGTACTGTACCAGCAGAATCACGAGGGCCGAAACGAGGAGGGTGAGGATGGCCGGAACGGTGAGCGTGTTGGACAGGCTGGACTTGTCGTTTTTCTGCCACCACATAATCTGGGCCAGGCCCGAGAAGAAGGCCACACCCACGCCCATCCATAGCTGGAATTTGGTGTAGTGGGCAATCTGGTCGGCGGGCAGGGCCACGTTGGTTTTCACCCCGATAAAGCCCATAAAGGCGTTATACACCGGAATACTGGTAGTGAACAGTACCTGGAAAGCACCCAGACACAGTACCGTAGCCCCCACAAACACCCACAGCTCGGCGTTATACGTGGTTAATTCTTTCTCCGAAACCGGAATCTGCTTCCAGCGCCATATCAGCAGGCCAATGGCCAGCACCACAAAGGCGCCCAGGTAAATCAGCAGTTGCCCGGAGAGGCCCAAATCGGTGAAGGAGTGCACGGAGGCGTTACCCAGCACGCCCGAGCGGGTGAGGAAGGTAGCGTAGAGCACCAGCAGGAAGGTGGCAATTACCAGCACGAAGCTGGTGCGCAAAGCTGTGCGGCTACGCTGCCACAACACCAAGCCGTGCAAAGAGGCCACCAGCACCAGCCAGGGGATGTATACGGCATTTTCCACCGGGTCCCAGTTCCAGTAGCCGCCGAAATTCAGGGTTTCATAGGCCCAGTAGGCCCCCATTACAATGCCCACGCCCAGCACCATGCCGCCCCAGAGCGACCAACGCAACGCTGGCTTGGTCCACTTGGTCAGCTCACCCTTCCAGAGGCCGGCAACGGCGTAAGCGAAGGGCACCAAGGTCAGGGCAAAGCCCAAGAATAGCGTGGGCGGGTGAATCACCATCCAGTAGTTCTGGAGCAGGGCGTTCAGGCCGGTACCGTCCTTGGGTACGAAGCCCGGGTTGGTTTTCCACACCGGCAGGTCGGGCATGAAGTCGCGCAGCAGTATGAAGGGCGAGGAGCCGATTTTCAGGTCGCCGAGCACTACGCCCAGAATCATGGAGGTGAGGAACAGCTGCACGCCGGCAAACACGGCCATTACGGGCGCTTCCCAGCGGCGGCCGTAGCGCATCAGTACCAGGCCAATGCACACGTGCCAGAAAATCCAGAGCAGGAAGGAGCCCTCCTGCCCTTCCCAGAAGCAGGAAATCATGTAGTACACCGGCAGGTGGTTGCTGCTGTGGCTCCAGGCGTAGTAGTACTCGTAGCGGTGGCCGTGAATGATGCCGAACAGGCAGGCTATAACGGCAACCACCGCCAGGCTATGCACCAGAAACGCCCCGCGCCCCAGCCGCAACCAACCGGAGTCGGTGTCGCCGAGGGCCCGGCCCTGGCCGGCTTTGTAATAGGAATACGCCGCCACCGTGGCCGCCACAAACGCTACTATGACACTCAGGTGCCCTGCGTCGCCGATAAGGGTGTTCAACATGTGCTGCTGCGTTGAAAGTCAATCAGTCTGCCAGATACTCTACCAGACTGATCAAGAGTTGTTTTATGTACTTGAGAAGAAACCCGGTGCCGGCGCATGCGGCCGGCTCGTCTTTCCCACTGCTTCTGTTGCTGTTGTGCCTGCTGGCTGGTTTGTGCGGGCGCTCGGGTGGGCTGAGCATTCAACTTGCTATGGCTAAACCACTGCTGCTGTACCAGTACCGGCGCCTCCTCATCCGCCGACTCAGCAATGATTTGGTAAAGGTAGCGCCCGGGCGCGGTTACTGTATCGGTCCAGCTGTAGCGCGGGGCGGCAGTGCCATAGGTGCTGCGAGCTACTGCTACCACGGCCTGGCTGCTGGCCCGAAACTCCGCCGCCTCCCGCCGCCACACCCGAAACCGGGCTACGGAGCCAATGGAATCAGGCAGTGACCAGTGCAGCGTAACCACGCGGCTGGCACTAGGGGCCGCCGGAGCGGGCAGTAGGGCTACTGCGGGCAGGCCCCGGGCGCTGGTACTCACAACCAAGTTGAACCGGCAATAGTCGCGCAGGTAACCATCCACATTCAGTAAATACGGCTGGCCCGCCTGCAACCCATCCAGCGCCACAAACACGTCGTCCTGGCTACCCAGGGAGGTGCACGACAGTATCCGGTAAGTAGCCGGCTGGCAAGGGGTACCCGTGAGTACCACTAGCTGTACCCCGCGCGTATCCCGGCACTGCTGCCCGCTGATATTCACGAAGTACTGCCCCGAAGCTGCCGGTGTAAACTCAAACCACTGGTCGTTGTGATACTCGATGCACTTGCCCGTTAGGCGCTCATCCACGCAGGACCACTGCACGGTGCAGTTGGTAGTGGTGGAGGCTACTGGCTGCTCTGCCTGTAGCACCAGCCGCCGGGCAATATCGTCGTTTGGTACCTGAGCGTTGGCAGTAGTAAAGGGTAGCAACCACAAAACAGCCAAGATGCTCAGCCAACCACAAGACCAGGTCTGTGCGCTTTTCCCAACTGCTTGCGTCTCCCCCACTACACTTACCCGGCGTTAGTTTAGCGAAGCCGTAGCTCCCTCAATGTCCTTTTCTACGTACTTAGAGGGGCATTTCAGCAGAATCTTGTCGGCCACGAAGGTGTCGTTGCGCATGGCCCCGGTAATTACCACCTGCTCCGATTTGTCGAAATCCTGAGGCTTGGGGTTGAAGTAGACCACGCGCTGGGCAATGCGGTTGGTATCTACCAGCGTGAAGGCGAAGTAATTGGGGTCTACCATGGGGTTATACTCCAGGCCCATGATGTTCTGGCTACCGTCGCGGGGCAGGCGGCCTACCACGTGCACTTTGGTGAGGTTACCATCAGCAGCCCGCTCTTTGGCTTCCTTGAAGGAGACGTACACGCTGGCGTCACCGGCGGTGCTCATAATGATGCCAATGGCCACGGCAATAATGGCAATGACGAAAATGTGTGCTTTTTTCATGTTGGGGGTTACAACAGGCGGCTCAAATCCAGAGCCAAAGGTCATTCAGAACACAGAAACCCAGCGTAAAGGTGCCGGGACAGGAGTGAAGAGGTGAAATTGTGAGTTGGTAAGTTTGCGGAGCCTGCCCAGTACCTCTGGCGGCCCGCACATACCCCTATTTCACGCGCTACTCCTGCACTTCTTTCTCTAGGCGGGTAAGGCGGCGGTCCAGGGAAACCAGGAAAAACAGCAGCCCGGCCAGCACCACCGCAATAACGGCCACTACCACGTAGATTTTACCGCTCTGGCGCAGGGCATCGGCCATTTCGGGCTGCTCGGCGGGCTGGGCTACGGCGTGCAGCACGGGCAGCAACAGGGCCAGCAGTAGCAGCACGGCGGCCCGCAGATTAGGCAAGCTGTTTTTCATACAATTTCAGTTTGAGCAGGGAAACGCGGCTGGCCAGCTGGGCCAGCCAGAAGGCCAGGAGGGTCCAGCCAATGACGGCCGGATAAAACACTAGGCGCATATTGCTGTCAAGGTCATATTTGGCAAAGGCGGGGTTGCCGCCCGCCCCGGGGTGCAGGGAGTCGGTGAGGCGGGGCAGAATGTAGAACAGCGGCATGGCCGTGGCAAAGGCGAAGATGTTGTAGATGGCCGACACGCGGGCCCGCTGCTGCTCATCGGTAAAGGAAGAGCGCAGCACCAGATACGCCCCGTAAATGAGCATGGCAATGGCCGCGCCGTTCAGCTTGGGGTCGTTGGTCCACCACTCCCCCCAGGTATACTTGGCCCAGATGCTGCCCGTAGCCAGTCCCACAAACCCCATCAGAATACCCGTGCGGGCCGCCTCGTGGGCACGAATGTCGAGCTCCGGCGTGGGCGTGCGCAGGTACCGAACCGAGTAGTACACCGAGGCCAGCAGGATAAAGGTCATGCCAAACCACATGGGCACGTGGAAGTACAAATTCCGGATACTCTCGTTGAGGATGGCCAGGCGCGGTACCGGCAACAGCAGGCCCGCCACCGCCACATACAGCAGCAGCACCACACTCAGCGCTTTCCACCAGTTGTTTTTCATAAGCTGTTAGCTATTAGCTGCTGGCTGTTAGCTTTTTTTCAGGGTAATGGAGAAGATTTTGGCAGGAGTGCTACAATGAAGCTATCAGCTAGTAGCCAGCAGCTAACAGCTGAATCAGCTTCTCCACAAAAAAGGAAACAGCAGGTACGATACCGCCCCGACAATCATGTTCAGGGCTACCAGGGTCAGTAACGCGCTCTGGCTGGCTTCGAATTCCAGGCCATCCAGCGCATTTTTGGAAACTTTAATAAGCAGCAGCAACATAGGCACCATCAGGGGGAAGCCCAGCACGGCCATGAGCGTGCTGCTGTTGGTGGCTTTGGCCGCAATGCCCGATACCAACGTGAGCGTGCTGGCAAAGCCCACGGCCCCCAGCGCCACGTTGCCCACAAACAGCGGTACGTTCTGGACCGGGTTGCCCAGCACTACCGAGTACAGCCCAAATGCCACCAATGCCAAGCCCAGCAGCAGCAGGGCGTTATAGACTATTTTGGCCAGAATTACAGCTTGGGGCCGCACCAGCGTGTAGTAGTACAGCATGCGGCCCCGGCTCTCCTGCAGAAACCCCTTGGCTACGGCATTCACGGCCGAGAACAGCAGCACAATCCAGAACAGGGCGTTCCAGGCCGGAGCAGGTAGCTGCCCCCCACGCGAAGAAAAGCTGAGGTAGCACACGAATACGGTGCTGCTTACGTACAGGAGCATGCCATTCAGGGCCGCGCGCTGCCGCCATTCCAGGCGGAAGTCCTTCTGCATCAGTACCCAGATTTCGCTTAGTAGCGTCACGGCAACACGGCTGGTAAACAGGACCGCAAAGATACAACCCAACTCCCGGATTAGCCGCCCCCCGCACTGGAATAGTGCCGCCGCCCCCGTTAAAAGCAAATCAGCCGGCTTTCCTGAGTGGAAAACCGGCTGATTCAGCGGCTGCAAAGCACCAACTTTAGAAGTCGTAGCCCAGCGTTACGTACAGTTTCGGGCCCTTGGTGGTGTACTGCTCCCGGCCCCAGGCCAAGTCGCCTTTCACATAGAAGCCCAGCATGGTAGTGCGCATGCCTACCCCGTAACCGTACAGCATGGGGTTGGTGAAATTGATAACCGAGGCACTAAAGGAGCCCTCCGTTACCGTTTTGGTATTGTTGGAGTTGTTGACGCTGAATGGGTTGTTTCCGGAGTACGTGGTGCCCATATCCCCGAAAGCCGTGAGCTGCAGGTTGCGGAAGAAGCCCGATTCAATGGGCCGCCGCGACAGATACTGCACGATGGGCAGGCGCAGCTCGGAGTTGAACAGTACGTATTTCTGGCCGATGCGCTTGCTGTAATCGTAGCCGCGCAGGTTGGTCACGAACTGCTGGTAGAACATCTGGGTGGGGTCCAGCTGCGTGGGGTCGAGGGCGGGTACCTTGTCGGCCGTGATAAACTGGCTGTCGTTGTAGTCGTAGTTCAGCCAGTTATCCATGCCCCCCAAACGGAAGAAGGGCTGGGCCGTACCGCCGCCCACATACTGCCCGAAGCTGGCCCGGTTGGCCCAGATCAACTGGCGGTGAATTTTCTGGTAGTGCCGCAGGTCAACGAAAATCTTGGTGAAGCTGGTGTTATTCCCCGAAATGTCGTTCAGGCGCGTGACGCCGGCCTTCATGCGGGTGCCCTGCAACATGTTCACGCCCGTCACAATGGAGTTATCGAACACCAGCTCGCCTTCCCCGCCCAGGTAGTTGTTGGTCTGGTCGGTGGAGTTGGTCAGGTCGGCGTACACCTTGCGGCTTACCGTTACGAAGCGCGGGCCCAGGCGCACGCTCAGGTTGTGCGTAAGCGGATAAGCCAGCGTGGGCGCAATTTCGTGGCGGCCGTAGCGCACCCGGCCCAGCTGCTGCACATCAATAAAGTAGGCCTGCTTCTGGTAGCGGATGCTCCAGTCGTAGCGGTGCTTGAGGTTGGTATACTCAGCGAAGATGTTGCTGGTGCGCAGGTCGGTGAGGGCGAAGATGCCGGCCTGAATCCGGTGGTCTTCCATCATGTCCGACATATTCACCTGCCCCAGCAGCCCCAGGCCCAGCAGCGGATCAGAGTAGAGCGTGGACACCACGTTATCGATGCTGAAACGGGTATCGTAGCGGAAAGGGCCGTTGAGCGTGGCGGCTTCGGCGGGAGCCGCCTGGGGCAGGGCTACTACCGTGGGGGTACGCCGCCGGGGTGCAGTTCCCGCCGCGCGGGAAGCCGGAATATCCTCGTCAAACTGATACTCATTGGTATTCACCGCGCGCGTACCCGGCCGCCGGGCAGGCTCGGTAGCCGGCGCGGCAGTGGTGGCGGGCTGCCCGCTTTGCTGCTGGGCATTGGCTACCGTAGGCCCGGGCCGGTTGGGCGCGGCCGCCTTGGCGGGCTTCGAGCGGTCTTCCAGGGTTTCCTGCCGGGCCGTTTTGTACAGCACCAGGTCGGTAGGCAGGGAGTAGCCGGGGTACAGATAGGCGTTTTCGCGGCCATCCGGGGCGGCTATCAGCGCCAGCGTGGACGTGGCCGCGTTGTAGTCGTAATCCTTGATGTTGGCTCGAAAGCTGGTAACCGGCTGGTACTGTTTGGTGGCCACCGTGAGACGGTAGAGGCTGCGCACCCCGCTTTCCTCGCTCACGAACAGCACTTCCGCATCGGAAATGGCGCGGGGGCGGCCTTCGTTGGAGATGCTGTTGGCCAGTACTTCCACCGGCTGCGCGCGGCCATCGAGGTGGTAGAGGTACAAATCGTAGTTATTGACCACCGCCCCGAAGCTGCCCTTGGCCGTGCCCGCCGAGTCCAGCCAGCGGTTGGAGCTGAACACGATGCCGCCCCCGCCCGGCAAAAAGCTGGGCTCTACGTCATCGAACACATCATTGGTGAGCTTTTCGGGCGTGCGGCTGCCGGCCCGCAGCAGGTACATATCGTTCTGCCCGTCACGCACCCCGCTAAACACCAACGACTTGCCATCGGGGGAATAGCTCAGATCCGTTACCTGGGAAAACTGCCCGAACAGGGAGTTGCTGCGCCCGAAGGTGGGCAGCAGGCTTTTCAGGCGGGCCATCATGTTGCCCACGCCGCCATCGGCCTCGCGTAGCTGCAAGGCCAGTCGGCCCTTGCTTTCCTCCACCACGGCCACTTGTCCGTTGCCGCGCCAGGCCAGCACCGGTAGCCGCGTTTCCACCTGCTGATCGGGGGTTTTGTACCCGCTCCGGTGGATTTTCGTGCGGCCCTTGCCGTTTTTGTCCGTTACCAGCACCCGGTAGCGGCCCTGGTCGTTCTGCACGAAGGCCAGGCGCTGCCCGTTGGGGCTCAGCACGGGCTGGCTGTACAGCATGGCGCGCCGGTTGCGGCTCACCAGACTATTCTTGTCGTCCAGTTCCTGGTAGGGTGTGCGGGGCTGGGCGTTCAACTGGCGGTAGTAGCCCAGCCAGTCCTTCAGAAACACCTTGTAGGGCACGTTCAGCGAGGAGCTGATGCCCACTTCCACGTCGCGGGTGATGCGCGTGAGGTTCAGAATATTCTGGACGCTGGTATAGCCGTAGCGCTCCGCAATGTAGTTCCACATGCTCTGGCCGGCCAGCTGCGGGTTGCGCAGGAAGAACGGGGCCGTGCGGTTGCCCTCGTACTCCCGGGTCATGGTGCGCATGTAGTTGTCCATCTCCACGCTCCAGCCCTCCGCCGCGTAGGCCGAGGCCCCGCTGATAAACCAGTCGGGCAGCTGCAGCAGGTAGCTGCTCTGAATGATTTCCTTGAGGGAGCCCCCGTACATCATGTCATTGAGCAGCACCTGCGTGATGCGGTTGCTCAGCTCCTGCTTAAACCGGGTTTGCTGGCCCTGGAAGGCAATCTGCACCTTGGTCATGCGCAGCAGGGAGGTGGCCCCCCCGGTCTGGTACTTGTCGTTGGTGAGGCCCACGTTGCTCTGCCGCAGGTCGCCCACGGAGTTATAGAGCATGATGGTGGTCTTGGAATACGGATAGTACCCAATGAGCCCGGTAATGCGCTGCAGCTCTTTTTCGGCGTACTCGGCCGCGTGCCGGGCCGCCGCCTCGCCCCCGGCGTAGTAGTAAATGCTGAAATTCTGGGTGCTCAGCTGCTGCCACTCAAACTCCTTGTATTGCAGGCGCACCCGCCCGAAGGGCTCCTGCGCCGTTTGGGCGTGGGCAGAGTAGCCGGAAAGCAGGCAGCCCAGCAACAGAGCTGCCAGGCCGGCCGGCCCACCTGCGTGGGGCCGGGAAAGAAAGGACACGTGCCTCATATAAGGAAAGCTAGGAGCGGGATGCGGATACCGGGGAGCCGGCAGCAGCCGGCGCGGCTATAAACAACGAAAAATACCGGCGGATATTGACTTCGGGCCACAGCTCCGCGTCGTTTTCCAGCCAGTCGGCCATAAGCTGAGCCAACCGGGGGGCCATCATCACCCCCTTCGAGCCAAACCCATTAAAGATATGCACGCCCGGCGTTTCCGGATGCGTACCCAGCAAAGGCTTCCGGTCGCGCACGGCGGGCCGTACGCCGGCCCGCTGCCCGGTTACCCGGAACGGCAGGCTGGTAATGGCCTGGAGCCGTTGCGCCAGCTCAGCGCGGGCTTCGGGCGTGGTTCCCTCGGCGAAGGGCGGCCAGCGGTAGGTAGCCCCCACCCGCAGCTGCCCGTTGCCGAGCGGTACCACGTAAGCGCCTTTATTGAGCACGGCGCCTTCCGGCAGCTCAGGGCACTCCACGTCCAGCACCTCGCCCTGGTTGGGGGTCAGCGGCAGCCAGTTGAAATACGGGTTATGCACGGCGGCGGCACCTTCGCAGCTGATAACGTGCCGGGCGTGCAGCCGGTCGTCGTAGCGGAAGCCGCCCGCCGGGTCGGCAACAAGCCGGGACCAGGCAAAAGTTTCGTGTTGCAGCCATCCTTCGCGCAGGCCCAGGGCCGTGAGCCGGGTGAGCAGCTCCTCCACCAGCACGTAGCCCCCGCCCCGGATCAGCAGACCGCCCATTTGTTGCTCTACCCCGGGCAAAGTGGGCAGCTCCCCGGTAGCATCGGGCACGAACTCCTGCCAGGGCCGGTCGGCGCTGCGGGCCAGCACGTCGTTCTGCTCCTGCACCGAGGAAAACAGCTTTACGATGGGCATTTCGCGCAGAATGGGCACCCGCAGCCGCTCTTCCTGCTCCCGGTAAAAGGCCAGGGCCGCCGGCAGCAGCTCCGCCGCCCGCCAGGCCAGCGCGAAGCGTTTGCCGGCCACCGGGTTCATCAGGCCCGCCGCCACCCGCGAGGCGGAGTCGGGCTGCGGCTGGTCGAGCACCAGCACCTGCCGCCCCCGGGCCCGCAGCTCGGCGGCCAGGGCAGCACCGGCAATACCGTAGCCAATCAGTAAATAATCAACGCGCGTCATGACAGGCAAGGTAGGGAATTGGCGGCACGCACGAATGCCGCCGCTATGGCAAGCAATCGGGCGGCCCCGGGCTATGTGGGCCGGGCGGCGCGCACCTCCGTACTCTTGCGTAACTTACCCGCTCAATTGCGCGCGGTACAGGGCCGCTTTCTTTCTGCTACATGACGGTTTCGGGATTTACCTTCAACGCCTTTTCAGAGAATACCTACGTGCTGCACGACGGCACCGGGCAGTGCGTCATCATCGACCCGGGCTGCTACGAGCCGGCCGAGCAGCAGGCCCTGCAACGCTTTATTGCGGAGCAGGGGCTGCAAGTGGTACTACTACTGAACACGCACTGCCACATCGACCACGTGCTGGGCAATCAGTTTGTGCTGGATACCTATCAAGTACCGTTTCTCATTCATGAGGCCGATGCCGGCACGCTCCGTTCCGTATCGGCGTACGCGCCCAGCTACGGATTTGCCCGCTACAACCCGGCCGAACCCACCGGCTTTCTGACACCGGATCAGCCGGTGCAGTTCGGCAACACCGAGCTGGAAGTGCGGTTTGCGCCCGGCCACGCGCCCGGCCACGTGGTGTTCTACCACGCGCCAACGGGCGTGGTTATCGGGGGCGACGTGCTGTTCCAGGGCAGCATCGGGCGCACCGATTTGCCCGGCGGCGACTACGCCACCCTCATCAGCAGCATCCACAGCCAGCTGCTCACCCTCCACGACGACACGGTAGTATACCCCGGACATGGCCCCGCCACCACCGTAGGGGCAGAACGCCGCAGCAATCCATTTCTAAACTAGCAATTAAACTATCCGGGAGGCTGAATACCAGCGCGGTATTCCAACGTTGTAGTAGCCGCAGCCCTCCGCTACCAGTCGGGTTTCTCCGAAGCCCCTATTTTTCCAAGCCGCAAGCTCCCTTGAAAAAACACCTTCCCAACGCCGTCACCTGCCTCAACCTGTTCTCGGGCTGCCTGGCTTTGTGCAACATTTTCGCCGGCAACCTCGAAACCGGGGCCTATTTCGTGGCCCTGTCGGCGCTGTTCGACTTTTTTGATGGCCTGCTGGCCCGGGCCCTGCACGTGTCCTCCCCCATCGGCAAAGACCTGGATTCCCTGGCCGATGTCGTGTCGTTTGGGGTGGTACCGGGGGCGTTCCTGTTTGCTTTGCTGACCCAGAGCGGCACCGACCTGCCCGACTGGCTGCCCTACGCCGGCTTTATCGTGACGGTGTTTTCGGCCCTGCGCTTGGCCAAATTCAACAACGATACCCGGCAGTCCGACTCCTTTATCGGGTTGCCCACCCCGGCCTGCACGTTGGTGGTAGCCTCGCTGCCGCTTATTCTGGCCAACGACCGATTTGCCCTGAGCCCCTACGTGCTCAACCCCTGGGTACTGCTGGCCCTGACGCTGGTATTATCGGGGCTGCTGGTGGCCGAGTTGCCCTTGTTTGCTCTCAAGTTCAAGTCGCTGCGCTGGCAGGATAACCAGGTGCGGTTCGTGTTTTTGCTGCTGAGCGTGGGCTTGCTGCTGTGGCTGTGGGCTGCGGCCATTCCGGTCATTATTTTACTGTACGTGCTGCTGTCTGTGGTAAGTCCGGCTAAGCCCTCAGTCGCGTAAATGACAATGGGCTGACTACGCCCAAATTATGAAGCAGCATCGGGTGTTATTTTTTGCCGAACGGCCGCAATAATTCTGATTTTCCGCAGTTAAATGCCCGTGGCTGAACTGTGGAACGCAGCAACCTGTTGCGTCTCTAACTTCTTCTCACCCTGCTTTTTTGCGTATGCGGTATTCTACGTTTCGGTGGCTTGCTCTGCTGGTGTTGAGTGTGACCGGGCTGGCCGCCCAGGCACAGTCGGAGCAGGTAGTGCAGGCCCGTATTGCCTGGGCTGGTACCGAGCCCGTAGCCATTCGCGGAAAGCTGCGGCAGTTGCCTTCTTTCCGGGGGGCCTCTTTCCGTAAAGATGAGCAAGTAGGCACCTATCAAGTACGCTTGGCCGGAGCCGTATCCCAGGGCCAGCTCCGCGACGCGGTGTACGAACCCCTGACCACCGCTGAGGCCCGCCAGCTGGATGCGGCGGCCCTGCCAACTGCCCCTGTAGTGGAGTTGATTACCGGCCTGGAAAACCGCCAGCCTATTACCCTGCTGGCCCTGCGCCCCGCCCGCCGCAACCCCCAGACCGGGCAGCCCGAAAAGCTGGTATCCTTCAGCTACGCCTACACACCTGGTTCCCTGCGCCCTACTACTACTCGCACGTACACCCGCACCTCGGTTCTTGGCCAAGGCGACTGGTTTAAGATTGGTGTACCCAACAGCGGCGTCTATAAGTTGGATAAAGCTGCCCTCAGTAGCCTGGGCCTGAACACGCAGAGTCTGGACCCTACCCGTCTCCGCCTCTACGGCAATGCCATGGGTACTCTGCCCCAGGCTAACAGCACCTACCGCCCCGATGATTTGGTGGAAAATGCCGTTCAGTTTGTGGGCGACGGCAACACGAGCTTCGACGACAACGAGTATTTTCTGTTTTATGCCCGTGGCCCCCACACCTGGTCCCGGGAGGGCCAGACGGCTTCTTTCCGCCACCAGCAAAACCCCTATACCGATACCGCCTACTACTTTCTGACGGTAGGCACTGCTGCGGGCCGGCGCGTAGCGGCTGCCCCAGCTGTTTCGGGTACCGCTTCGGCCCGCATCACCACCTTTGCCGAGCGGCAGTTTTATGAGCGGGAGCTTCTGAACCTGGCTAAGTCGGGCCGGGTGTGGGTGGGTGAGCAGTTTTCCTCTTTCTCCGGCTTGCAGCGCGAGGTATCTTTTTCCGTGACGGATCTGGTACCAGGCTCTATTGCGCGCGTCACGTCTGCCGTGGTAGCAGCTTCCGTATCAACTACCACGTTCCAAACGGCCATCAATGGCCAAAACAACACTACTCAGGTAGTGAGCGGGTTTACGTGTACTGGCGGCGGGGGCTGCTACCCCGAGGCGGCCAACACCGCGCGTACCGAGTTGAGCTACCCCATACCGGCCACCTCTCCTACCGATGTCAAGGTCAGCCTGACGTATAACGGTGGTACGGACCCCTCGGCGCGTGGCTACCTTGATTATTTGGAGCTGAATGCACTGCGGCAGCTGCGCATGAGCGGCAACCAGCTGGAATTTCGCTCCCTTAGCAACCTTGTTCCGGGCGCCATCAGCCAGTTTGAAGTTGGCAATGCCGTAACGGGCACTACTATTTGGGATGTAACCAACCCGCGCCGGCCGGCCGCTGTTAGTCATTTCAACGGCACTTACCTGGCCCGCACCGATTCGGTGCGGGAATACGTGGCGTTTACTGGTAACAGCTTTCCTACTCCGCGCAGCTTTGGGCGCGTGGGCAATCAGAATCTGCACGCCCTCAACCTGGATGGGAAGCTGGAGCTGATTGTTCTTACGCACCCTGCCTTTCTGGAAGCCGCCAACAAGCTGGCCGCGCACCGCACCACTCACGATGGCCTGGTAGCCCAAGTAGTCACTACCACCCAAATCTACAACGAGTTCGGCTCGGGTGCCCAGGATGTAACGGCCATCCGCGACTTCATGAAGATGGTGTATGACCGTAACACCACCGGCCGTCGCCAGTACCTGCTACTGTTCGGTGATGCTTCCTACGACTATAAGGCCGACCCCAGCAACGACGCTGCTAAGCTGCCTGACTGGTGGAAGGACCGGTTGCCCGCTAATGCTGATAAAATCAATCAAAACTTCGTGCCGGTATATGAGTCGGTTGAAGGCTTTGACTACGTGCAGGGCTACCGCCCCGGCGGCCAGGGCATTACCTATTCCTCCGACGATTATTACGGTCTGCTGGACGACACCGAAGGTGCTTGGCTCCCGAACACCAGCAACGAGCTGATGGACATAGCTATAGGAAGACTACCGGTTCGGACGGCTGCTATGGCCTTGGCTACGGCCGACAAGATTATTGGCTACGATGGCGTGGCAGGGTTTGGCAAATGGCGCAACCGTCTCTCCTTCGTGGCTGATGATGGTGACAACAACCTGTTTTCCACCTATAGCGACCAACTCGCCAACCCGCTGGAAACCACACCTGCCACCCAGAGCTATAACGTTTATAAGCAGTACCTCGACCTGTTCCCCCAAACTACGGTAGCCGCTGGGCAACGCTCCCCAAGTGCCGAGAAAGCAGTAGATGAAGCATTCGAGAAGGGTTCTTTACTGATTAACTACGTGGGCCATGGCAGTCCCCGCAGTTGGGCCGATGAGCAAATTCTTACTAGTACCTCGGTGCAGCGCCTGCAAAACACGTCGACGCTACCCTTCCTGTTTACCGGTACCTGCGACTTCAGCACTTACGATAATCCTGAATTTACTTCAGCCGGCGAAATAGCCCTTACGGATATCAGTGGGGGCGCCATCGGTCTGCTCACCACCACCCGAGTGGTATATGCCGATAAAAACCAATCCTTGGCCATTGAGTTCTTCAACGAATTATTCCGACCTCAGGCTGATGGTACCATGCCCCGCATTGGTGAGGTATGCCGCGGAGCCAAAAACACGGCCGTAGCCGGTGACAACAACCGCAACTACGCTCTGCTCGGCGACCCATCCATGCGCTTGGCCTATCCGAAGCAGGAGGCTGTGGTAACTACTCTTAACGGCAAGCCTATTGCCCAGACCGACACACTGAAGGCGCTCCAGCAGGTTACCCTGCGCGGTGAAATTCAGCAGGGCAGCCGCCTTAATCCGGCTTTCAACGGTACGGCCAACGTGCAGGTATTCGAGAAGAAAACTATTGTTCAGACGCTAGGTAATGAGGCAAATGCTCCGGCCGTTCCAATTACCCTGCGCGAGAACGTGCTATACGATGGCCCGGCTACTGTGCGTAACGGCTCGTTCAACGTACAGTTCGTAGTGCCCAAGGATATCAACTACAACGTAGGCCTGGGCAAAATCAGCCTTTACGCCTCCGATGCAGCCAACCGCACGGATGCGCACGGCCAGCAGCTGTTGGGTATTGGTGATGCGGCCCCCTTGGCCTACCGTGACACCATCCCGCCCCGCATCCGGCTGTTTATGGATAATGAGCAGTTTGCCTTTGGCGGCCTCACCGGCCTCACAACTACCCTGCTGGGCGTCTTGCGCGATGAAAGCGGCATCAACACCGCCGGCACTGGCATCGGCCACGATTTAACCGCCACGCTTGATGGGGATGCCAGCAAGGTCACCATTCTGAACTCGTTCTATACCGCCAAAACCGACAGTTTTCAGGTAGGCCGGGTGGAGTACAAGTTCAAGGACCTTAAGTCGGGGCCGCATGAGCTCCGCGTAAAAGCCTGGGATACTTGGAACAACTCCTCAGAGCGCTCCGTGGAATTTGTGGCAGCGGCTACCGAAAAGCTGGCCTTACAACATGTACTGAACTACCCAAACCCCTTCGCCCGCAACACAACCTTCCACTTCGACCATAACCGCCAAGGCGAAGACCTGGATATTCAGGTGCAGATATTCACTGTAGCCGGTAAGCTCGTCCGCACTCTGCAAGCTACGGCGCTGGGTAGTGGTTCGCACGTTTCCTCCATCAGCTGGGACGGCCGCGACGAATATCAGGACCAGCTGGCGCGGGGCGTATATGTATACCGCGTGAGCGTACGGGCCCATTCGGCCAACAGCTCCAATGCGTCTACCACCTCCAAATACGAAAAACTTGTGCTGCTGAATTAACTGCAGCTTTTCGCCTACCTTCCGCCTCCATACCTTTTTACCCCCTATGACACTGCCGAAACTGTCCTTGCGCTCTGTACTGCTCCCCGGCCTGCTGGGCTTGGCGGCTACTGCCTCTCACGCTCAGAGCCGGGTCAACGCCATTACCACCGCCGTACCCATTCTTACCATCAGCCCCGATGGGCGTTCTTCTGCGCTTGGTGAGGCTGGTGTGGCCATCAGCCCCGATGCCAACGCTGGCTATTACAACCCCGGCAAGCTGGGCTTTGTGCGGTATCAGCATAGTGCGGCAGTTTCCTACACGCCTTGGCTGGCTGGTATTTCCAATGATATGGGCCTGGCTTACCTGAGCGGCACCAGCAAAATTGGGGAGCGGTCCACCCTGTCGGCTAACTTGATGTATTTCGACTTGGGCCGCATTGAGTATCGTACTGCCCAGAACCAGGCTAATGGTGAATTCAACCCCAAGGAATATGCCCTCACCATTGGCTACGGCCAGAAGCTGAGCGACAATTTGGGGGTAGGCATCAATGCCCGCTACATTCGCTCTAACCTCACCGGCGGCACTGCCGATACCAAGCCAGGCAACGCAGTGGCCGTCGATTTGGGTGCCTACTATAATACCGACCTAACCATTGGTCCCGGCGAGTACAGCTTGGCATTCGGAGCCGCTGTATCTAATATTGGTAATAAGATTACCTATACGGATGCCAACCAGCCCGACTTCTTACCCACCAATCTGAAACTGGGCACGGCCATTACCAAGGAATTGGATGCGTACAACAAAATCACGCTGACCTTCGACGCCAACAAACTCCTCGTTCCTTCCCCCTACTACGACAAGAACGACCCCACCGACAACCGGCAGGCACCAGCTGTGGTAGCGGAAAACGAAAAGCGTGCTAACTACGGCATTGTCCGGGGTATCACCAGCTCCTTCAGTGACGCTCCCGGTGGGTTCAGCGAGGAACTGAAAGAAATCAACCTATCAGCAGGCGCCGAGTACGTGTACAACGATTTGCTGATGGCCCGCGTAGGTTACTTCTACGAAAACCCCATGAAAGGCGACCGGCAATACCTCAGCTTCGGTGCTGGCGTACGGTACCAGGTTTTCGGTATCGATGGCACCTATTTGGTACCAAACTCCAAAGCCAACCCCTTGGCTCAAACATTACGCGTATCGTTGCACTTTAACTTCAACGAACTCAGCGAGGCTTTCGGCTCTTCTGATAGCCCCACCAACTAACTCCTCTTCCTTTTGATGCTCGACCGTACAGTCGCACCTCCCGTTCAGCCGCTGGCCAGTGTCACACTGCCCGCGGCTGACGTGCTTTCACTCCCTAACGGAGCCCGTCTACACGTCCTGCGCAACAATGCACAACCAGTAGTGCGGTTGCAAGTCGTTCTGCCAGCCGGTAAATCGGCGGAGCCTAGTCCAGGCGTTTCCCTACTCACTGCTCGTATGCTACTGGAAGGCACCACCACGCGCACCGCTCGTCAGATTGCCGATGAAGTGGCCTTTTACGGTGCTTCTCTGGAATGTGAGCAGGGCTTTGACCGTGCTACTCTCACCCTCTATTGCCTTACTCGCCACCTTGGCAACCTTCTCCCACTTATTCTGGACGTACTGACCGAGCCTAGTTTTCCGGAGCAGGAATTAGCATTACTAAAAACCCGCACTGTGCAAAACGTACGGGTTGAACGACAGAAAACCAGCTATCTGGCCGCTGAGCAATTTTCACAACGTCTTTTCGGAGCATCTCACCCGTATGGCAATACGTTCGAAGAAGAAACTTTCCAACAAGTAAGCAGCCAGCAACTCCGGGCGTTTCATCAACACGCATACCAATTAGGAAAAGCTCAAATCTTCCTCTGCGGCGACATTCTGCCTGCTGACGATCTAGCTATTGGTCAATATCTGGGCCAGGGAGCACCTCAAAATTTCCTTGATACCGTACCCCCAGTTGTTTCCTCAGCTACCTATGCCAATGCACAATTGTACGTTCCTGTTGAAGGCAGCCTGCAGGCCTCGTTAAGGATAGGTAGATTATGGCCAGACCTTAGGCACTCCCAAAGTCACGCGTTGCAAGTATTGGTAAAAGTACTGGGAGGCTATTTCGGCTCACGCCTCATGAAGAACATCCGTGAGGACAAAGGGCTAACGTATGGGATCTATGCCAGCATCGGCCCGCGTGAACATGCGACTAGCTTCGTAATTGGCTCAGACGTTAATGCAGCAAATGCTCAAGCAGCTATTCAAGAGGTCCACCATGAACTATGGCGTCTGCAACAAGAGCTTATCCCAGAAAATGAGTTGCAAACGGTTAAGAATTACATGACAGGCAAGTTTGCAAATGAACTAAGCACTGTGTTCGAACAATGTGATAAATACAAAAACTTAATTTTCTATAACCTACCTTCAAACTATTACTCTGAGTTTATAGCCTGTGTACAACGAGCGGATGCACTTACTCTAAGAACATTGGCTCAAGAGTATTTAACCCCGGAAAGCATGCTCGAAGTAGTTTCAGGCCCGAACCAGGCATAGTCGCACGCAAAAGGCCCTTGCTTTATGAAGCAAGGGCCTTTTGCGTGTGGGAAACATACAGCTATAATATCGACTTTGTATATCGGCTGCGCTTCAGTTCAGTGATTTGAAAGGATTATTACTAGAAGCTGTACTGTAGCATTGCCCCGAGAGTAGGTAGCAGTCCAACACAATCTACCCACCCAGCCTGCGTACTGGCGGACCTCAGCCAGCCAAGAAGCGCTTCCGCTACTCCCATCAGGAGCACACAGCCCCACGGGCACGCAGCCACGTCGGCCGCTCCCTACCCGGCAGCCCGGCAGGCGGCAGCCCATGGCCCCGCCCCACCCCCAGCGGGGAGGAGCCACAGCACAGACGCAAGGCGGAACCCGGGAGCAGCAATCAGCGGCGGGCACTGGAAAGAGTCGGCCCGGGGCGTGGCCCGGC
>NZ_JAWDJT010000017.1:0-93135 GCF_032464715.1 Hymenobacter endophyticus
TAGCCGCCTCAAGCAGTTTCGCCGCGTGGCCACGCGCTATGACAAGTTGGATGCCCATTTTCTGGCCTTTGTTCATCTTGCCGCAACCGTACTCTGGCTGCGTGACTGTTAACACTTCCTAGTGCTACTACTCATAATCGTTCTGCTGACATTGGAAGCGGAAGTGGAAAAGCAGATTATCGGGTTTCAGCGAGGAACCGGGGCTACACTACTGGCAAGTCTGATAAATGCATCCTTGTTGGGTATTTTTGGCAACAGCCTGTACCTCTGGCACGCCGAGCGGAAGATGAGAAAACTAATCGCGCTTGACCTTCCGCGGGAAGTACTACTTGAGCGTCTGCGCCGGGCTGGCGGCACCAGTTGGCGGGCCATATTGGTAGTGTTATGCTTAGTGGCGCTTATGCTATGGGCCTATGCGTGGCTAAGTCAGCGCCCGGAACTGGCCGGCAGTAAATAATGGATAGAGCCTATATAGCGTAAAACCCTACTTTTACTCGCGTTCCACTACCTCCACGACCACCAGCTATGAACAGCATGATTCAGTTCGTCGCCAACCATGACGACCTCAGCACCGACAAAGGCTTCCAGTTCAAATTCTACTGCGACAAATGCCGCAACGGCCACATGTCGCGCTTTCTGCCCAACAAAATCGGTATTGCCGGGGAGCTGATGCGGGCGGCCGGCAGCCTGTTCGGCGGGCACTTTTACGATGCCGGTACGGCCGCCTACCACGTGCAGCGCGCCATTGGCGGCAAGGCCCACGATGACGCCCTGGAGACGGCCGTGCAGGAAGGCAAAACCTACTTCAAGCAGTGTACCCGCTGCGGCCACTGGGTGTGCCCCGATGTGTGCTGGAACCACACGGCCGGCCTCTGCGAAGACTGCGCCCCCGACGAGCACGAGGAGCTGGCCGCCCAGCAGCGCCAGGCCGCCCGCGAGCAAATCCAGACCAAAACCCGCGCCCAGGACTACACCCAGAACCTCGACTTTCTGGGCACCGCCACCATCACGCAATGCGGCAGCTGCCAGGCCAAACTAAACGCCGGCGAAAAATTCTGCCCCGAATGCGGTAAGCCCAGTGCCGCCGCCCAGCCCCGGGGCAAGTTCTGCGGCGACTGTGGCGCGGCCGTGAAGCCCGAGCAACGCTTCTGCGCCGAGTGCGGTGGCAAACAGTAGGCGAGCCTTATGTAAGAACGTCATGCAGAGGCCGGAGGCCGAAGCATCTCGCGTGCTGACGTTGAGTGACTAATTCCAACATCAGCACGCGAGATGCTTCGGCCTCCGGCCTCTGCATGACGTATGGTGTTCCTGCGGTCCTGGCTACTTCGTGCTGTAAGTTACCCCGATGGTGACGTTGGTATTGTCGCGGGGCTTGCCTTCGGGGATGCGGTTTTCGAAGGTGTAGGCGTAGGTGCCGGTAATGGCGAAGCGCGGGATGAAGCGCAGGGCCAGGGTGGAGAGCTGGCTGACGCGGTAATCCGAAAAATCCCGGAGGTTGGGCTGGTAGAAGGTGGTGGCGCTGAGCGTGAACACGCGGTAGGAGTAGGCCACTTTCAGGCGGGTAGAGTTGCGCGACACGGTGCGGGAGCTGCCGTCTTGGAAATACGTAGCCTCCCGGATAAGCAAATTGCTCACGGCCACCTCCCGCCCCAGCGAATCCTGGTAAAACGCCCAGCCCGGCCCCGCGCCCAGCTGGTAGCGGCTGTCAATACCGCGCAGGTTGCTCCGCTCGTAGCCCCCGATACCATAAAAGCGGAAGTGGCCCTTCCAGTAATAAGGTGTGGCGTTGAGCAGCCACTCCCGCTCCCGCAGCCGCCGCTCCTGCTTGCCAAACGTGAAGCTGCCCGTCACGGGTGCCCCGAAGTGCAGCCCCCGCAGCAGCGTAACGGAGTGAGAGGTAGCAAACAGCGTCCGGTTGACGCCCCCCGACGTGTACTGCCCCGACAGCTGCCCACCGTAGCGGATGATGGTGGTGTCGGCCTTCTGCGCCCGGGCCGGGCGGGCCGCACCACCAAGCAGCAACAGCAACAAAAAGAGGAAGAATACGCGCATAACTACCCGAACAGCGAAAGGGCCGTTTCGGGGCAAAGGTAGCCCGGCCATTGAAAACAGGCGGGCGCCCCTGCTCATCCTATCCTCACGGGGAGGGCCTACCTTTGACGCGCGGGTCCTTACTGGGCCCGCCGTTCACCCGAGTGTTTACCCCGTTCCCGCCTGCATGCTGCTACCCGATTCGCTCCGCCTCCAACTCAAAGCCTGGTACGATGCCATTGCCAGCCACCACATCAAGCGCGACCTGCTGAACGCGTTGCCGTTTTGGGTAGGCGCGGTGGTCACGGGGCTGGTGGCGGTGCTCTACGCCAAGCTGTTTGGCTGGGCCGAAGCGGGGACCCGCGCCATTTACCACTACTCGCCGTGGGCATTTCTGGCCGTTACGCCGCTGTGCTTTCTGGTGGGCTGGTGGTTGGTGCAGCGGTATGCGCCCTACTCGCGGGGTAGCGGTATTCCGCAGGTCAGCGCCGCTATTGATCTGACCAACCCCCGCCACCGCTACAAGGTAAGTCGGCTGCTGAGTTTGCGCATCATTCTCGTCAAAATCCTGTCGAGCCTGGTGATGGTGGTGGGCGGGGCCGTTATCGGGCGGGAGGGGCCGACCATCCAGATTGCGGCTTCCATCTTCAAGAAAATCAACGACTGGCTGCCCGCGTGGTATCCCAAGGTGTCGCGGCGCAACATGGTGGTGACGGGAGCAGCGGCCGGGTTGGCTTCGGCCTTCAACACGCCGCTGGGCGGTATCGTGTTTGCCATTGAGGAGCTCACCAAAACCCACTTTAACTACTTCAAATCGGCCCTGCTTACGGGCGTTATCATTGCCGGTCTCACGGCGCTCAATCTACTGGGGCCTTACCTGTACCTGGGCTATCCGCCGCTCGACCACCTGCCCATCTGGATAATCTTCGTGGTGATGCTGGTGGCGGTGCTCACCGGGTTTGCTTCCAGCGGGTCGGCCGAGGTGATTCTATGGGTAATGCGCCAGAAGGCCCGGCTCACCGGCCCCGTACAACGAGCTTTGTACCCGGTAGCCTGCGGCCTGCTGATTGCTGGCATGGGCGTGGCTTTTGGGGAACAGGTATTTGGCTCGGGCAAGGAAATCATGGTGCGCACCCTGTTTACGCCCGATAAGCATGTGGCTTGGTATTTGCCGCTGCTGCGCATCATCGGGCCCATTATTTCCTTCACGTCGGGGGCGGCCGGGGGCGTGTTTGCCCCGGCGCTCAGTGCCGGCGCCAGCATCGGAGCGTTGCTGGCCGAGTGGATGTATCTGCCCGACACGGCCACCAACCTGCTGGTGCTCTGTGGTATGACGGGCTTCTTGACGGGCATCACCCGGAGCCCGTTCACCTCGTCCATCCTGGTGATTGAAATGACCAACAGCCACAACATCATCTTCTACCTGATGCTCACGGCACTGCTGGCCAACCTGGTCTCCAACCTCGTCACCCGCCATTCCTTCTACGACCAGCTCAAAGTGCAGTACATCCAGGAAATCCACCGCACGGAGGAGCAGGCGGGGGCTTGAACGATGAATTTTTTTAGCATACCTTGTACATCAAGACCTGTCTTATATAAAGCGCAAAAGATGAGACTGTTTGCAAAATAATAAAGCGTTGATGAAGAAAATAAAAAGTATACTGTTTTTTGTGTGTCTGATATTTTTGATGAGTACTGTCAAAGTATATTCTCAAGATCGAATTGATGTACAGGATTTGATAGATCAACAAATCACATCTCAAATTTTTCAAAAATTTGTTAATGAAATTAATGAGCAGCCAGAAATAGCTAGATTTGATGATGTTTATTATTATATATTTAAATATAAGGGATTAGATTTTCTATTTGATAATTCTGATGCAGTCAAATGTGTATTTTTATACTCCGAATCTGTTGACAATCATAGGCAATTTCAATCTAAACTTCCCCTAGGTCTCACATTTAGTGATACAAGAAAGGATGTGGAGAAAAAGTTAGGACCTCCTGATAGGAATGATGGTAACGGAGTAATTAATTTTTACAGTGTGTGGAATAGGTATGGAATAACTATAACTTACAAAGATGTAAGTCAAGATAATATGATGAATAGAGTAAATCATATCGCTTTGAATAAAAGATGATGAATTTTATTTAAATATAAAATATAAAAAAGCCGCAAATGTTATTTGCGGCTTTTTTATACATAACCAAATTCAAATTATTTCCGACGAGCCATTACTTTCTCCACGGCGGCCACAATGGCGTGCTCGTTGAGGCCGTATTTCTCCATCAGCTGATCGGGGGTGCCGGACTCGCCGAAGGAGTCGTTGACGGCAACCATTTCCAGAGGCAGGGGCTCCTCGCGGGCCAGCAGCTGGGCAATGGAGTCGCCGAGGCCGCCGTGCATCTGGTGCTCCTCGGCCGTTACTACGCAGCGCGTTTTGCGGGCCGATTCCAGAATCAGCTGGGCATCCAGGGGCTTGATGGTGTGGATATTGATGATTTCGGCGTTGATGCCTTTCTCCGCCAGCAGCTTGCCAGCCAGGATGGCCTTCCATACCAAGTGGCCGGTGGCGAAGATACTCACGTCGGCACCCTCGTTCAGCACGATACCCTTGCCTACTTCAAACGGCTGGTCGGCGGGGGTGAAGTTGGGCACCACGGGCCGGCCGAAGCGCAGGTACACGGGCCCCTCGTAATCGGCAATGGCAATGGTGGCGGCTTTGGTCTGGTTGTAGTCGCAGGGGTTGATAACCGTCATGTGGGGCAGCATCTTCATCATGCCGATGTCCTCCAGAATCTGGTGGGTAGCCCCATCTTCGCCCAGGGTGAGGCCGGCGTGGGAGGCGCAGATCTTCACGTTTTTGCCCGAGTAGGCAATGCTCTGGCGTATCTGGTCGTACACGCGGCCGGTGCTGAAGTTGGCGAAGGTGCCCGTGAAGGGAATCTTGCCGCCAATGGTGAGGCCGGCGGCCAGGCCCATCATGTTGGCCTCGGCAATGCCCACCTGAAAAAACCGCTCGGGGTTGTCCTTGATGAAGGCGTCCATCTTGAGCGAGCCGATGAGGTCGGCGCAGAGGGCTACTACGTTGGGGTTGGTGCGGCCCAACTCCTGCAAGCCAGCGCCAAAGCCGCTGCGGGTATCCTTCGATTCGGTGTAGGGAAAGTCTTTCATGAAGTATGGTAGGGAAATGGGTTGCGTTGGGTAAAATATCTCTGTCATCCTGAGCAGAGCGAAGGACCTTCCTCCATTCTACTCACAGGCTGAGGCAAAGCTCAAAGTTCCGCATAGTTGAGTGTTAACCATTGCGAATTACGGGTGGCAATCAGCGTGTTCTTCTTAGCCCGCGTCCAGCCTTTGATTTCCTTCTCGCGGGCAATGGCATCGTCCACGTGCTCGAAGAATTCATAGTAGACGAGGTTGTAACAAAAGTAGCGCCCGGCGAATGTGTTGGGGTTACCCCGGTTTTCAAAGTGTTCCTCAATTCTGCGCCGCACGTCATTGGTCACGCCCGTGTACACCGTTGATTTGGCCGGGTTAGTAACGATATACACGTAGTAGCAGTGGGTTGCCATGGATAGTTAGCGCATTGACTTAGGGCTTTGAGTGTATAAACGGAAGGTCCTTCATTCCGCTACGCTGCATTCAGGATGACAAATTACCTCCCGTCGCTCCCGCCAATGCAAGCCCGCCGGCAGCTCCGCCGCGCTGAACTCCAGGTGAATCACGCGACGGGGCTGGTTGCTGGTGCTGCGGTTGGAGGCGTGCAGGGTAAGCGGCTGCATGAGCATCAAGCCACCGGCCGGTACGGCGTAGGTAACGGCATGGGGAGTAAAAACCGGGTGCTGGTCATTGGGAATAACCCCGTGGCGGTGGGAGCCGGGCACCACGCGCAGGGCCCCATTCGTGGCGTCACAGTCGTCGAGGTGCAGTCGTAGAGTGATGATGCTTTCCAGGATTTCGCGGGGCGGCAGCACCGTGGTTTCTCCCGCTTTGGTGGTCCAGGGGCCGTAGCCGGGCAGGTCGAGGCGCGTATCCACGGCCACCATCACATCCTGGTGCCAGGCCACCAGCCAGTTGGAGCCAGCCGGTTTGTCGAAGTAAATAGCCTTCACCAAGTGCGGCGTCTGCCCCGGAAACAGCTCCGCCAGTACCGCCCGCAGCTGGGGCGTGAGCAACTGGGGCCACAGTTGCGGCACTTCGCCCAGCAGATTCCGAATGGCAAACACATCCTGACTGCGCCGGAAATTAGCCGAGCCAGCCTCTACCGATTCAATAGTGCGCAACAGCCCATCCGTTTCCTCCGGGGAAAAAATATTGGGCAGGATGGCGTAGCCGCCGGTGCGGAGTTGGGCGGCTGCAGTTTTGGTCACAGACGACGTTGACAGGTGCGGCATCACTAAAATTTGACTCTGTCTCGTTTACAGTAACCCCGGCCGCCCTGATTGATGCAGCCATCATACAACTTGCGCCCAATAATGGGCGAGTAAGTTGTGTCACCATTCGCCACAATCATGCGAACTTGCGGAGAGATAGTGTTTACTATTTCCACCGTCTTATCCGCTTTGCGGCACTTTGGGCAGACATAGTGGCCAAATGCATTCTTCTGAAGCGTAAGTGGGAAGTGTAGTTGGACAATCGTATCCGTTGCGGCTACTGAACCAATGTATAGTGTGTCGCGGCCAAGGCCTGATTCCAAAAATAAATCTGCAGGGGCTGCTGAGATGGGAAAGACGTAGCCTGGTCGGGTGCGGGTATTGCCTTTATACCGTTGTCCAGTAGTAGTTACCGCCCACACGTCACCAGTTGAACCCCAAGGGGAAGGGGCAAAAGTTACCCTTACCGTAATATCAGGATAGGTCTTGGGGACTGAGCCAGTCAGCAACAGCAGGAGAGGCAGGTGTTTTCTTTTCATCGGCCAAAAATGCTCACCGACGAGGTTTGACCCGGCCGGATGGTGAAGGTGCGCACGTCGGTGAACTGGCTGCCGGTGGCTGTTTTGGTGCGGAACACGAGGCGGTAGGCCCCGGGCTGCATCGGCAGGTTTACTTTGCTGCTGGTTTCGGGTAGGTTGTGCACCCACGTCTGCTGCTCGTCCTGGCCGAGATGGTAGATGCTGCCGTAGCCCTTCAAATCCGACACGATGTTGAGGATGCCAGGAGCCTCGTAGGTAATAATGGTTTCCTGGCCCTGCTTCACCGTGATGCGCCGCAACTGCCGGGGCAACGTCAGCAGCTCCACCTCATAGTTGCCGGCCAGCAGCTTCTGCCGCGCCCCGAAGGGCAGGGCCACCACCGTAGCCGGGTTGCCCTGGGCCCGCACCACCGCCTGCACCGTGCCGTAGGGGTTGGGCGAGGAAGCGGGGTTCTGCAGCCAAAGGGTACCTTGAGGCGTTTTGTACGTGAGTACGTTGGCCCGGCCCGGCCGGATGGGCAGGTTGGTCTGCCGCACCGGAGGCACTGTGTTAATCACCAGGTCGTAGCTCTGCAGCGCGTCGATGTCGAGCACGTCGGGTTTGCCTTGGGCGTCGCGGAAGTGCACATAGTTGTATTCCGGCAGGTCCGTCACGTTGTTCACGAACGTCAGGTTCACATTCGATTCCACGGGGCGGCCCTGCTCGTCGGTGAGGTTTACGCTGACGGTGGTTTTGGCTAGCGTCTGGGCCACTACATCGTTGAGGATGGTGCGAAAGGTCTTCACATCAGCCGCGTTGTAGTACTGGCCCAGGCATTCCAGCTGCTTACCAAACTCCCGCTCGGCCCCGATGCCAATCACAAACGGTTTCAGAAACACCCGCTTCCGTTGCAGGGCTACGGCCGTAGCGCACGGGTCGCCCTTACAGGATTCCAGCCCGTCGGTAATCAGTATGAGCACGTTACGGGCCGTTTTGTCCATCGGAAAATCTCCGGCCGACTGCAGCAGCGAGTAGGTGATGGGCGTATTTCCCTTGGGCTCAATCGTTTTGAGCCGGGCTTTGATGGCCGCCGCGTTTTTGGGCGCGAAGGCCACTTCCAGCCGCGAATCCTCGCAGTTATTCTCCTTGTTTTCGTGCTGGTGCCCGTAGGCCCGCAGCGCCAGCTCCAAGTTGGGGTAGGCGTTGAGCGAGTCCACCATTTTCGACAGCAGCCGCTTGGCCACGTCCCAGCGCTGCTCGCCTTCCCAGGGCGCCCGCATCGAGCCGGATGCATCCAGCACGAACAGAATGCGCGTGGTTTTGGGCTGGGCCGGTGCTGCGTTCTGGGCACGACTTACCCTGGAGGCCAGCAGCCCCGCAAGCAAGCACATAACCAGAATCAGATGACGCATGAGGTGAACCTCACCCCCCGGCCCCCTCTCCTCGGGGAGAGGGGGAGCCAAGCGGGCTTTTATTGAGTTTACTGACGTTGCCGTTTCAGACTGGACGTAAACGGCTTTCAACCGATCAGCGAAATCAATCTGTAATCAGCGAGAATCTGTGATTTAGTAGTCGCCGGCTTTTTCTACGGCCAGCTGCTGGAGGGCAATTTCCAGCTGCTCGTCGTTGGGGGCCACGCCGTGCCACTTGTGCGAGCCCATCATAAAGTCCACGCCGAAGCCCATTTGGGTATCCATCAGCACCATCACGGGGCGGCCGTTGCGGAGCAGGCCCTGCGCTTCCTCAATGGAGGCCAGCAGCTTCTCAATATCGTTGCCGTCGGTTTCCAGCACCTGCCAGTTGAAGGCTTCAAACTTGGCGCACAGGTCGCCGAGGCCGCCGATTTTCTCGGTGGGGCCGTCAATCTGCTGGCCGTTGCGGTCCACGAAGGCAATGAGGTTGTTGACTTTATGGTGGGGGGCATACAGGGCTGCTTCCCACACCTGGCCTTCCTGCAGCTCACCGTCGCCCATCAGCACGTACACCGTGCGGTCATCGTTGTTGAGCTTTTTGGCCTGGGCGGCACCGGTGGCCACGCTCAGGCCCTGGCCCAGGGAGCCCGAGGCCACCCGGATGCCGGGCAGGTGCTCATGGGTGGCGGGGTGGCCCTGGAGGCGGGAGTTCAGCTTGCGGAACGTGGCCAGCTCGCTTACCGGGAAGTAGCCCGAGCGGGCCAGCACCGAGTAGAATACCGGGGAAATATGACCGTTGGAGAGAAAGAACAAATCCTGGCCGATGCCGTCCATATCGAAGGACTCGGGCGTGTGCTTCATCACCTTGAAGTACAGGGCAACCAGCAAATCGGTGCAGCCGAGGGAGCCGCCGGGGTGACCCGAATTCACGGCGTGCACCATGCGCACGATGTCGCGCCGCACCTGAGCGGCAATCTGTTTCAGCTCGGCTACCGATTTGGTAGCTGCGGGCGCGTGGGTTTCGGATGAGGCGGCGAATGACGTGTCCTGCGACATGGGTTCGGGTTGAGAATGGATTAGGTGAGGCAAAGGTAATTACCCCACCCCAACCCCTCCCCATAAGGGAGGGGCTCTGGCTCTAAAAACTAGCGGTTAGAAAAGCTGCTAGAACTAGAGTTCCTCCCTTATGGGGAGGGGTTGGGGGTGGGGTACAAAAAAGCCCCGCCGGAGGGGCGAGGCTTTCAGAAGAAAACTACAACAGCTGAGCCGCGTGGTTTTTGGTATCGACTTTGGTAATGACTTTCTCGATCAGGCCCTGTTCATTGATGAGGAAGGTGTAGCGCATGGTGCCCATGTACTTGCGGCCGTACATCGATTTTTCCTGCCACACCCCGTAGTCCTGCACGATTTTTTTGTCCTCATCTACCAGCAGGGGAAAGGGCAGTTCGTGCTTGGTGGCAAACTTCTGGTGCGACTTCTCCGAGTCGATGCTCACGCCCAGCACCTGCACGCCAGCGGCCTGGAGCTGCGCGTAGTTGTCACGGAGGTTGCAGGCCTGAGCCGTGCAGCCGCTGGTGTCGTCCTTGGGGTAGAAGTAGAGGGCCACTTTGCGGCCCGCGTAGTCCTGGAGGCGGTGGAGGGTGCCGTTCTGGTCTTTGGCTTCGAAGGCCGGGGCCTGCTCGCCTGCTTGAGGTACTGCCATGGCGCGAAGATAGGAGGGTTTTTCGGTGTCGGCAGGGGTAAAACTCGATTTATCTGTCATCCTGAGCGGAGCGAAGGATCTTGTCACGCACGAACTATTGGCGTAGGGGGGCTGCATACGGAATAGGGTCCTTCGCTCCGCTCAGGATGACAGACAGTTCACTTCTGCACTACTTATGGCTTGCCGGCCACGGGTTGGGGCGTAAAGATCAAGTCATCCACTGGAAAACCCAGTTCCCGGCCCTTGGCTACCAGCTTATCACGCAGGTTGCGCTCCATATGGGGCTTGCGGCTCAGCAGCCACAGCTTTTCCCTACCTGGTTCGCCCACCAGCGCGTATTGGTAGTCAGACTGATCCAGGTCAAGAATCCAGTAGTCCCCCTCAAAAGGCCAGAAAAACTGCACCTTGAGTTTCGCGTTGGTAGCGTCCACGGCCCGGGCTACGGCGGTGGCAGCTTCGGCGGGGCCATTGAGGCTTTCCTTGTGGCAGGTGTTGCGGACGCTCACCTTACCATCGGGACGCAGCTTGTATTCGGCCGTTACGTGCTGACAGCCTTTCTCAAAACGGGTGGGCAGGCGGGCTACCTCGTACCACAAGCCGGCGTAGCGGTGTAAGTCAACGTGCGGTATGGTTGGTAGCTCGGGGTGAGTTTTGCGGCGCGTGTAGGCATAAGCCGCCATACCGGTGGCCAGTACGGCGGCAGCGGCACCAAGCAACACAGGCTGGCGGCGTTTGAGCAGATTTTTAGGCATAGTGTTGAGGTTGGAAGTAGCCGCTGTATACGCAAACCATGTCGGTTCAGCCATTCATTTAAACTGTCATTCCGAGTACCGCGAGGAATGTGAGTTACTCCAATAGATGGAAAACCCAGATTACTCGCGGTGCTCGGAATGACAATGTAAGCGCCGTTACAGCTGGGTACGGGTTACCAATTTTTGGAGGGTTTTCTCCCCACAGTCGGGCTATTTGGATGGGGTATTACATACGCTTCTGTTGTGGAAGCGAGGTGGATCAACCAGATTACCCAGTGGCTTACCCTACTGCATGTTACGAACCAAGTGCTACCCGACACGCCGGCTACACTCCCGCAGAATAAAAAGATTATGGCCAGTTAAAGTGGAACTACTCTACTACCAGTGTAATACCTTATCTGGCTGAAACGCATCGAAACTCAGCATAAGCACGTCTTCGCAGGAGTTCACGAAACTTGTGTCTCCACACGTTTTCTAAACCCAATCTGGATGGTAACGCGCAGGTAACGGGGGCAGCCAGTTCACCGCGGTAACGGTTCAGGAAAAGAATGAATAAGCAGGCCTTCCCCTTGTTGAGACCTGCTCCTCGAGCGCGCTCCGCTACGACTGCACGAGCACTTCCGTGTGCAGCAACGTGGCCAATGTGGTAGCAATCCGCAAGGCGTTTTCCTGTTTCGTATTGCAGCGACAATGCCCACCGACGACTTTTCCACCCGCAACAATACCTGCCACACTCGTTCTGTAGCAACTAAGCCAACCCCCACAGGCTCTTGATCTAAGGGTAGTGAGTGCCTCTTTGCCACGTACCGAACTTTGACCTGAACAATGCGTGGCAACGGTTGCCAAGGCCCGAAACGCAAGCCGGCGACCCATGTATACCGCCGGTAGCGCCGGGCCGACAAATCCAGGGTAAATCCTTCGTATTGCGTCAAAACTGACGACAACACCGCAATGCTAAGCAAAGTAGCAACTACCATAGCACCCGAAACCGCCTCGGGAAAAACATACAGAATTCCTAGACAGCAGAGGGGCCAGCATAAGAGCGTTGCCACAATGCCTTTATGCCAATGCTCCGCTAGAAAAGGCCGTTGTAGTAAACCGTCATAGTCGGTGCTATTCATAGTGAATCAATATGCAAAAGGGGGGATTATTCCGCGAATTGGTCATATTAGTCACGAAAATAAGTATTTACACACCCCTCAAAAACCTGCTCTACAGCACCAGATTAATCACCTTCTCATTCCCGGCCTGGTCCGTCAGGCGCAGGGTGGCGGGGCCGCGCAGGGGTGGGCCTAGTGTGTCGTTGCGCTCCGAGTAAATAGTGGCGTTCTTGTGCTCAAAGCGCAGCAGGCGGAACTGTCCGTTTACTTCCAACTTGTAGCTGGCCAGGCCCGAAAGGTCGTCGCCGACCTTGAACACCACGCCGCCGGGGCCGCGGCTGATGAGGCGGGCCGAGGGCGGGATGGTATCGGTGAGGAGCTTGAACTGGCCGAAGGTTTTGATGGGCGCCGTGATGCTGCTCCCGTCGGGGCTCCACTTGCCGCCCACGTAGGCCCGGCCGCCCTTGGCCGTTACGCTGTAAATGGCCGTGCGGCGCGGGTCGAGGGCTGGGGTTGCGGGCTTGAGCGTGAGGGCCAGGGTTTCGTAGAGAGGGGTGCGAGGCAGGTGCACCGTCCAGAGGCCCTGCTTGTAGCTGGTTTGTATGTACAGGGTGTCAAACAGCGTCTTCGGGCCGAAACCCAGCGCTAGGTTGGCCGTGCTGAACCCGTATTCCTTGCCTGAGGGAATGAGGGCTTGGCGGTCAAACCGTTTGGTAATGCGCCCGAACTGCAAGGAGTCGGGGCGGCCGGCGCGCAGGTCGTAGAGGTACACGTTCTGGCTCTGCTCGGTGTAGCTGGGCCGGAGCGTGAGGCGGCGAGTGCCTTTGAACAGTGTGAGGTTGCCGCCCACGGCTGCCGTATCAGGGTCGGCGGCGGTGGCCACCAGCAGGTTGCGACTTATATCGTAGCGCAGGGCCTGAGTTTTAACGGCTGCCGAGCGGGTTTTGTGGTAGGTGTCGGCTACGCCGCGCAGCACAAAGCGTAGGGGTGTGAGGTTGCCGTAGGAGTCGCTCAGGCGCACTTCTACACTGTACACTTGGCCCGGCTCCACGCGCAGCTTGCCCTTGCCGGGCCCGGTGGTGTACATGCTCAGGTCGTTGCCATCATCCACGAACAGCTTCTCCAGCTGCCGGCCCTGGATGGCGCGCCACTCATAATCCAGGTGGCGGTTGATTTGCCGGGAGCCTTCCGGAAATGGAATGTCATCAATTACGTGCTGATAGTGCGGCTTGTCGTTCACCAGCACCTCCACTTTCTGAATTCCATTCTTGTTCCACACCTGGTCGAACCTATCGAAGCCCTGCATCAGCAGACCCACGCTGCCGTTGGCCGCAATGGTATCGGCCCACACGTACCCGCCGCCGTTGGGCAGGGCTGGGGCTTTCGGGATGAAGATAGCCTTGCCGAACTTGCCCTGCACCCGGGCGTCAATGCTCAGGGCCTCCACGCCAAACGCCAGCAGCGTAGGCGCTACGTGATCCTGAATTTCGGGGAAGCCGCCCCACTGCAACGGGTTTAGCTGCGCGTCCTGGGCGGTGCGTACCTCCCAGTGCAGGTGGGGGCCCGCTGAGCCGCCGGTATTGCCCGAAAGTGCGACTACCTCGCCGCGCTTTACCGGAAACTGGTCGGGCTTAAAAAACAGCTCCAGGTCGTAGGTCTGCTTCTCGTACTGGCGGCGGCGCAACTCCTCCGCCACGGGCCCCTTAAAGCTGTTGAGGTGGCCGTATACGGTGGTGAGGCCGTTGGGGTGGGTGATGTAAAGCACGTTGCCGTAGCCGTAGCTGCTCTGCTTCATGCGGGAAATGTAGCCGTCGGCGGAGGCGTGTACGGGCAAATCCACGCGCCCATCGGTTTTGATATCGAGGCCGCCGTGGAAGTGGTTGGGCCGCAGCTCGCCCATGCTGCCGGCCAGGAAGTTCTGCTGGCCGGGCTTAATCGGGAACAGAAAGTAACCCTGGGGCACGGTTGGGCGGGCCGGTGAGGCCGGAGCCGAATTGGGCTGGGGCTGTTGGGCCGAGTCGGGCTCCTGGCCTCCGCAGGCGGCGGGCTGCAGCCCCAGCAGCACTAGCGGCAGCGCCACCCCTAGCAGGTGGCGCTGCCGGGTAAACAAGAAATCAGGCATGCTAAGGAAAGGAATTCAGCAGCGGAGAAAAAGAAAGGAATGCCGCAGCAACGCCCGGGCCAGGTATTAGCGTACCCCGGGCGGGAAAAAGCTCCGGCAAATAGCGGAGCAAGCAAGAAAGGGGCCGGGACTTACTTCACGCTCAAATCAAACATCTTGTCTTCCCCGATAAAGCCCACCAGCTGGTCGTTGAGCTGCACGGGTCCCACGCCGCTGGGCGTACCGGTAAAAATTAGGTCGCCCATTTTCAGGGTGATGAACTGGGAGATGTAGCTGATGATTTTCGAGAAGTCGTGCAGCATGAGGCTGGAGTTGCCCTGCTGGCGTACCTCCCCGTTCACTTCCAGCCGAAAGTCAATGTTTTTCAGGTCCGGAAAATCGGCTACTGGTTTGAACTCCTGGGAAATTGGGGCCGAGCCGTCGAAGCCTTTGGCCAGCTCCCAGGGCAGGCCCTTGCTCTTGAGTTGGCTTTGCAGGTCGCGGGCCGTAAAGTCGATGCCCAGGCCAATGGCATCGAAATACGTGGGGGCAAACTTCTCTTCGATGTTCTTACCATTCTTGCAGATGCGCAGCACCAGCTCCACCTCGTAGTGAATATCCTGGGAAAAATCGGGGAGGAAGAAAGGCTGGTTGCGCTGCAGCAGGGCCGTGTCGGGCTTGGCGAAAATGACGGGCGCGGTAGGAGTTTCGTTCTGAAGTTCGGCAATATGGTCGGCGTAATTACGGCCGATGCAGAGGATTTTCATGCTCAGGGAGTTGAAGGCGTAATGGCGGCCCGGAGAGGGCCAAAAAAGCGCACGGCCGGCACTAAAGGCGGGCAGCCGGTCAAAAATAGCGTTTAATTCGTGGGCCGGAAACCTTCACGGAGTTCCTTTTTGCGGCCGCAAGCTGCTGCGCAAACATTTTGCCCACCGCCGCACGTATAGTAACCCGGATAGCCCCGAACTCACCAGCTGTCCGGCTGCCCTACTGCTTTTCTTTCTCTCAACTGCCTACTCTCATGCTCAAGAAAATAGCCCTTGCCAGCTGCCTGTTTGTGGCCGCTGGCTGCGCCACGGTTCCCATCACTGGTCGTCGGCAGCTCAGCCTGGTTTCCGATACGGAAATGAACGCAATGGCCGCCACCGAGTACCAGAAGGTGCTGTCCAGCAGCCGGGTAGTGAACAGTGGTGAGCAGGCAGCCATGGTTAAGCGCGTGGGTCTGCGCATTCAGCAGGCCGTGGAGCAGTATTTCAGCCAGCGCGGCCAGCAGGCGCAGCTGGAGGGCTACCAGTGGGAGTTCAACCTGCTTGATGATAAGCAGGAAAACGCCTGGTGTATGCCCGGCGGCAAGGTGGCTGTGTACACCGGCATCTTACCCATTACGGAAGACGAAACCGGCCTGGCTGTAGTAATGGGCCACGAAATTGCCCACGCCGTAGCCCGCCATAGCTCCGAGCGCATGAGCCAGCAGATGGCGGCTCAAGGCTTGGGTAGCGTTGCTTCGGCAGCGGTAGGGCAAACCCCCACGGTTACCCAAAACGTGTTTCTGCAGGCCGTGGGCGTGGGCTCCTCGCTGGGTTTGCTGAAATACGGCCGCAGCCAGGAGTCGGAAGCCGACCACCTGGGCTTGATTTTCATGGCCATGGCTGGCTACAACCCCGACACGGCCATGCAGTTCTGGCAGCGCATGGATGCCCGCGAGAATTCCGCTTCGCCACCCGAGTTTCTTTCCACTCACCCCTCCAACGGAACCCGCATTGCGGGGATACAGAAGGAGTTGCCGGAAGCCCGTACCTATTATAAGCCTCGCTAAGCCAGGCTGGCTGAACCTATTCAAATGAATCGTATCCTGCGTTTTGCTCTTTCCCCGCTACCACTTGCCTTGCTGGTGCTGGGGGGTATGAGTGCCTGTGAAACTACCAAAAGAGGCTTCCCCGAAGTGAGCACACCTACTACCGATACCGACGAAATGCGTCGCAAGCGGGAGGTAGTCAGCAAGCAGGTGGCCGAAGTAGCTGAGGGTAAAATCCGGTACATTGTACCCCGGGAGCAGCTTTCAGCCGCCTTCACGCGGGAGTTTGGTGATGGCACAGCCATTGATAAGACCGTCATTCGCAAGGTGCAGGAAACGCCCAAGGATAAGGCCGTGTACTACATTGTAGGAATGGGCCTACGCAACGGCATGTACCGGGCCATGGCCCTGCCCCTACAAACTTCCTCTGATAACAGCCTGTACCTGCCCTCCAACTCGGCCCGCTACATTATTACCGGGGTAGGCTGCACCTTCTGCTTTTTCAACTTCGAGAAAAACGAAATTGTGGGTACTACCTGCGAGGAAAATACCGGTGGTAGCCGCTGCGACCTGCGCGTGGAGTCCAACAACACTTTCTTTGTGCGCAAATAGCCATGCTCAGTCGTAAATGGGTACTGCGCCTTTCGCTCACGGCCCTGGCTTTGCTGGTAACAACCGACCGGAAACGGCCGAAACCTACCGCTAGCAAGTCAGAGGAAGAAGAGAAGTAGGAAAGTTAGTTCGGCGCGTTGGGGCTGTTTGCCGTATGCTATAGGCTAACACTTTTACCTGTAGCACCATGTACAACGACCCCACCGCCAACAGCACCCAACTGGTACGCTACCACCTACACTTGTCTCCCGCTCTGGAAGAAGCCCAGCTCATTGCCGCGCGTACCCTGCTCACCGAGCAGGGCTTCGTCGTGGATCAACTCACTTCCGATGAGGCGGTAGTGGCCTCCGCACAAGGAGCAGACCCCGATTGGGGACCGGTGCGGGAAGGGTTCCGCCAATTCGGCGGCACCATTGCCCACATTAGTACAGCCGAATAAAGCTGTGCTGGCCCAAAGCCAAACAGGCCCCGCCACAGTGGCGGGGCCTGTTTGGCTTTGGGCTGTAGGCCGGCTACGCCAAGCCTTCCTGTACCAGCTCCACGAACCGTGCGATGCGGTTTACCAGGAGGTCAGGGTTCACTTTTTCCAGGGGGTGCGGAGTATTCATGATAATTTCGAAAGTGCCCCGGGGCAGATGGTCGGCGAAGGAACGGGAGGCATCTACGCCGGCGGTTTTGTCCAGCTCGCCCACTAGCACCTGCACGGGTACTTCCAGCTCGGATAAGTTGCGCGCGTGCAACAGGGGAGCGTCGCCGAGGCTGCGGAGCAGGGTAGCAGTGGCAGTCAGCAATTCCGGCAGCGGGGTAGGAGCGTGCAGGTGCTCTAGCTGCGCGGCAAACTGTGGCACCTTCTCCCGCATCTTCTCGGCGTCCAGCAAGCGGGTTTCCAACGCGGCCGTGCCCGGGCTCCAGTCAAACTTAGTGCCCAGGGTGGTAATGCTGGCAAATAGCTCCGGCTGGGCTACTGCTGCCGTAAGCGCCGCATATCCGCCCATGCTGTACCCGAATACGTGCACCGGCGGCAGGCTGTGGTCGAGAATAAACTGCTGGATTTCTCCCGCAAATTCCTTCATGGAAAAGCCTGACGCCCCCAACGGGCGCCCCCCGTGGCCGCCAAAGGAAAACGACAGCACATCATAGAACGGCGGTAATTCCCGCTTGAGGAATTTTAGCTGCGCTTCAGCACCCAGCGCGCCGTGTAAAAGCAAAACAGTATGTTTCATAGCAAAGCCCGCCAGCAACGGCTTCGGCGGCTCAGGCGCCCAAACCGTTGCTGACCTGGAGTTAGTGGGTTACTTCAGCGGCCAGTTGAGCTAGGTCTAATCCGTCGAATGTTCCCGAGGTCATCATCAGCAGGTTAGCGTTCTGCCAGTTTTGAGCGTGCAGGAAAGCCGACAGCTCCCGGCTGTCGGTAAATACGCGTAGGTCGGGACGCTGGAAGGCCTGTTGCACGGCCTCCGGGGGCAACGCAGGCAGGCGCTTGTGGGCCAGCACCTGCGGGTTGAAGTACACCACGGCTACATCAGGCGCATCGAAGGTATGGGCGTACTGGGGCAGGAAGGCCGGGTTAAGGGAGCTGAACGTGTGCAGCTCCAGGCAGGCTACCAGCTTGCGCTGCGGGTACTGCTTTTTGAAAGCCGTAGCCGTGGCTTTCAGCTTGCTGGGCGCGTGGGCGAAATCCTTATACACCACCGAGTCTGCCCCTTCTTTCACCAACTCCAGCCGCCGCGCGGCACCCTTAAACGTACCCAGCGCCTCGTAAAACTCCTTGCCCTTGATGCCCAACTGCTTGCACACCTCCTTGGCCGCCGAAATATTGCGCAGGTTATGCTCGCCGAACACCTGCACGGGCACTTCTTCCTCCTTCTTGTTGAGCAGAAAGGTTTTACCGTTCCGGATGACGTGCTCGTGGGGGCCGTAGCCAATATACTTCACGTCAGGTGAGCTGGGAACCGTTACCAGCTGCACCTGCTCGTCGTTCTGGTCGTAGATGAGCACGCCGGCTTTGGGCGTCATCTCCGCAAAAATGCGGAACTGCTCCCGGTACACCTCCTCGGTCGGGAACACGTTGATGTGGTCCCAGCTGATACCGGAAATTACCCCGATGTGGTGCTGGTATAAATGGAACTTGGGCCGCCGGTCGATAGGGGAGGAGAGGTACTCGTCGCCCTCAATAATGATGATGGGGGCGTCGTCAGTCAGCTGCACCATCAACTCGAAGCCTTCCAGCTGCGCGCCCACCGCGTAATCGAACTTGCGGCCGTGGTAGCGCAGCACGTGCAGAATAAGGGAGGTAATGCTGGTTTTGCCGTGGGAGCCCCCAATAACGATGCGCTGCTTATCACGGGAGGCCTCGTAAATGAACTCTGGAAAGGAATACACCCGCAGGCCCAGCTCCTGGGCCCGCAGCAGTTCGGGGTTGTCGGGGCGGGCGTGCATACCCACAATCACCGCGTCGAGGTCAGCCGTAACCTTTTCCGGAAACCAGCCTTCCTGGGCCGGCAGTAGGCCCGCTTTAGCCAAGCGGCTTTTGGCAGGCTCAAATATTTCGTCGTCGGAGCCGGTTACCTGGGCGCCGCGCTGGTGCAGGGCCAGGGCTAGGTTGTGCATGATGCTGCCCCCGGTTGCAATCAGGTGCAGGCGTTGGAGCGAAGAAGGAGTAGCGGCCATTGGGGTAGCAGAAAGGAAATAGGACGACAAAGGTAAGGCGTGTTTTGTTGGGGAGTCGGCAGCCTCGTGCCGGCCCTTCATACGCCCGGTGTGCCCCGTTCTGTCTCTACAAAAAAGAAACCTTTTCTGCCACTCCCGGATTGTAGAACCCAGCCGTTAGCTTTGTACCCCTTTGAGCAAAAAGCGGAGGGCGCCGGAAGAAATTCCAGCCGAAACCGGCTCAACCTGCTTACCTTGTAGTGCCTACCTAAGTGATGAATGACCGGATGGATGACCGCCTAAAACAAGCTGGAACTCGTGCCAAAGCTGCTTGGAACAGCCGCCCGGCGCAGTTGCCTATGGGGGGCGCCGCGGGCAAGTTACCGCCGCAGGCTCTGGAGCTGGAAGCCGCCGTGCTGGGGGCCCTCATGCTGGAAAAAGATGCCCTGACCACGGTAATCGACATCCTTAAGCCCCAAAGCTTTTACAAGGAAGGCCACATTCGCATCTTCAAAGCCATCCTGAACCTGTTTGACAAGTCGGAGCCAATTGACATTCTGACGGTTACGCACGAGCTACGGGAAATGGGTGAGCTGGAAGCGGCGGGCGGCGCACATTATGTGGCCAACCTTACCTTCAAGGTGAACTCGGCGGCCAACATTGAGTACCACGCCCGCATCATCACCGAAAACGCCATCAAGCGGGAGTTGATTCGCATCGCCTCCGACATTCAGCGCGACGCTTTTGAGGATACCACCGACGTATTCAACCTGCTCGATACCACGGAGCAGTCGTTGTTTGAAGTGTCGGAATCCAACATCCGCAAGAACTTCGACGATATGCGCAGCCTGATGGGTAAGGCTATCAAGGAGCTGGAAGAAAAGAAGGACCAAAAGGACGGCCTCACCGGCGTGCCCAGCGGCTTTTCGGCCCTGGACCGCGTAACCTCCGGCTGGCAACCCTCTGACCTCGTGATTATTGCGGCACGACCCGGGATGGGCAAAACCGCCTTCGTGGTGTCGGCGATGCGCAACGCGGCGGTGGAGTTTAAGAAGCCGGTGGCCATCTTCTCTTTAGAAATGTCTTCGCTGCAGCTCGTGAATCGTCTGATTTCGGCCGAAGCAGAACTGGATTCGGAGAAAATCAAGAAGGGCAACCTGGCCGATTACGAGTGGGCCCAACTCAACCATAAGATTTCCGGCTTGTCGTCGGCCCCCATTTACATCGACGATACGCCCGGCCTCAGCATCCGGGAGCTGCGCACCAAATGTCGCCGCCTCAAGGCCCACCACGACATCCAGATGATCATCATCGACTACCTGCAGTTGATGACGGGTAACACCGATGGCAAGGGCGGCGGGGGCAACCGGGAACAGGAAATTGCCTCCATTTCCCGGGCCCTAAAGGGTATTGCCAAGGAGCTAAACGTGCCCGTGCTGGCGCTGTCCCAGCTTTCCCGCTCAGTGGAAACCCGGGGTGGCGACAAGAAGCCACAGCTTAGTGACCTGCGGGAATCCGGCTCTATTGAGCAGGACGCCGACATGGTAATATTCCTCTACCGTCCGGAGTATTATAAAATCACGGAAGATGAAATGGGTAACCCGACCCAGGGTACCGGCGAGGTAATTATTGCCAAGCACCGGAACGGCTCCCTGGAAACTGTGCAGCTGAAGTTCATTGGCAAGTTCACCAAGTTTGCTGACCTCGACGGGGCCGGAGGGGGCTTCGGCGACGCGGGCTTCAATCCCGGCGCCTTCCCCACCAGTACCTTCGACGACGACCAGTCCGGTTTCGCCCCGAATACTATCCGATTGGGCTCCCGCATCAACAACGATGGTCCGCCACCCGCGCAGGCCTTCCCCCGCAGCAACTTCGATGATGGCCCTCCGCCATTTTAGCCTTGCCGCTTCGTATACCGAAAAGCGCCCCGGACTGATGTCTGGGGCGCTTTTCGGTATACGAAGCGGTACAGGGCTCAATACATTCGGCTACACACCGCTGCCAAAATCAGCATCGGTGCCGCGGGCGGAGGGCGCATTGTAGGAGCCGCTGCGGGCCTCATGGCTTTGGGTAGCGTCGTGGTTATTTCCCCAGCCCGGCCCCTGGCCCGTACGGCTGTCGTTGGCTAGGGAGCTGGCGCCGTAGCTTTGGCCATAGGGAGAAGTTTCGGTGGCGGAGCCATAGGAACCGGAAGCCCCGGTATAGCTGCCTTGCCGCTTGCTGGCGTATTTACCCGAGGGGGTGTCGGACGATTTGCCGGAGCGCAGGGCCAGGTAGCCCAACCCAGCCAGGGCTACCGCTCCCGCAATCTTTTGGGTAGTACTGAGCTTGTTGAATTGCTCCACCGAGTTCGGAACAAGGTCGCGCACTCCTTGAGGCAGCTGGTCTACCACTTTCTGCAAACCAGCATACTCAAGCCAGTTTTTGCCATTCGTGGACTTTGGCTGCTCACCCGTGGGTTGCGACGTATCAGCAGTTGAGGGAGTATCTGGGGCTGTTGCTGCCGGCTCCTGGTATTGGTTTACGGGCTGCTGAATATCCTGGGCCTCGGCTCCGGGTGTGGAAGGGCTGTTTTGTTGCGAAGATGCAGAAGTGGAGGCTGATTGATTCGGATCCATACCTATTGCTGATTTAGGTGGGCGTGATAGGCAGCCAATTTGGCTGTCAGACTCCTATCCGCAGAAAAACGCAATTAGGTTGCGGCTGAGGTTAATAAATTACGATGCAAAGTGCTGAGTACGTGCGCTAATTATCCAAACATGCCCACCGCGTCCTTGCTGGGCAGGGCGGTTTTACCCATCAGGAACAGGTCTACCTGGCGGGCGGTTTCGCGGCCTTCGGAAATGGCCCACACCACCAACGACTGGCCCCGGCGCATGTCGCCGGCCACGAATACGCTGGGTTGGGAGGTCAGGAAGTCGGTGTCGGAAGCGGTGCGCACGTTGCCCCGGTCGTCGAGGGCCACGCCGAGCTGCTCTAGCAGCCCTTCGTAGCGCGGGGAGGCGAAGCCCAGGGCCAGCAGGGCCAGTTGGCAAGGGATTTCGCGCTCTGAACCTTCAATTTCGGTGAAGGCCAAGCGGCGGCCTAGCACGTCGGTTTCCCAGGTTACGTCGGTGACCAGCAGGGCCCGCAGGCGGCCTTGGTCGTCGCTGAGGAAGGCTTTGGTGTTGATGCCCCAGTAGCGCTGGCAGCCTTCCTCATGAGAAGAACTGGTGCGGAACACGGCCGTGGGGTAGTGGGGCCAGGGCTCGAAGCGGGGCCGCTCGGGGGCGGGCTGGTGCATGAGGGCAAACTGCGTGACGGAGCGGGCCTGCTGGCGGTTGGCCGTGCCCACGCAGTCGGAGCCCGTGTCGCCGCTGCCGATGACTACCACATCGAGGCCGGTGGCCTGAATTTCGGTTTCCGACAGCGGCAGCCCGCTCACGCGGCGGTTGTGCTGGGTGAGGTATTCCATGGCGAAGTGGATGCCGGGCAGCTCGCGGCCGGGCAGGGGCAGTTCTTTGGGTACCAGCGCCCCACCGGCCAGCACTACGGCATCAAATTGCGCCGCCAGTTCCCGGGCCGGCAGGTCGCGGCCCACTTCGGTGTTGCAGCGGAATTGCACGCCGTCTTCTTCCAGCACCCGGATGCGGCGGTCAATCACCCACTTATCCAGCTTGAAATCGGGGATGCCGTAGCGCAGCAGGCCGCCAGGCCGGTCGTCGCGCTCAAATACCGTCACGGCGTGGCCGGCCCGCACCAGCTGGGCCGCCGCCGCCAGTCCCGCCGGCCCTGAGCCCACCACGGCCACCGATTTGCCGGTTTTGAGCACCGGCGCGGTGGGCCGCACGTAGCCCCGGGCAAAGGCCGTTTCGATGATGTGCCGCTCGATTTCCTCAATGGCCACCGGCGCGGCGTGGATGCCCAATACGCAGGCCGACTCGCAGGGAGCGGGGCAGATGCGGCCGGTAAATTCGGGGAAGTTATTGGTGGCGCTCAGAATCTGGTAGGCCTGCTCCCAGTCCTGGCGGTACACGGCATCGTTGAACTCGGGGATGATGTTGCCCAATGGGCAGCCCGCGTGGCAGAACGGAATGCCGCACTCCATGCACCGTCCCGACTGCTGCCGGAGCTGCGCGTCGGCGTACTGGCCCACAAACTCACGGTTGTGCGCCACGCGCTCCTGCGGGGCGGCCTTGGCGGGCAACTCCCGCTGAAATTCCTTGAAACCAGTGCTATTGCCCATGTGCGTGGTGCCTCACCCCCCGGCCCTCTCTCCAGGGGGAGAGGAGGAGCCTGACGACGTTGGCGGTTGTAGAGACGCAACATCTTGCGTCTCGTCGTTGCTGATATTGTTTTTGCTGCGTGGTGTTGGTTGTGTCGGCGGGGAGTTGTTGTGGTGGCTCGTTCTGACGGGAGACGCAAAATATTGCGTCTCTACAGCGTGCCGTTGGCTCCCCCTCTCCCTCTGGAGAGGGGGCTGGGGGAAGGGGTTACCCCACGGCCACCCGGGCCTTTTGCAGCACCTTTTTGTATTCGCTGGGGAATACCTTCACGAACTTGCCGGCTTCCTCGGGCCAGTTGCTGAGCAGGAAGGCCGCGAGCTGGCTGCCGGTGAGTTCGTGGTGCTGGCGGAGCAGGTGCTGGATGTGAGTTTCGTCGTCGGCGTCGAGCGGGTCCAGTTCCACCATTTCGGGGTTGCAGTTTTGGGGGAAGGAGCCATCGGCGTCGTACACCCAGGCAATGCCCCCGCTCATGCCGGCGGCGAAGTTGCGGCCGGTGGGGCCCAGGATGAGGGCCCGTCCTCCCGTCATGTACTCGCAGCCATGGTCGCCCACGCCCTCCACCACGGCCGTGGCCCCGGAGTTGCGCACCGCAAACCGCTCCCCGGCCTGCCCGCGCACGAACAGCTCGCCGGAAGTAGCCCCATACAGGGCCACGTTACCGATGATGATGTTCTGCTCGGGCGCAAACCGGGCGTCGGGGGCGGGGTGGATGATGAGGCGGGCCCCGCTCAGGCCCTTGCCCACGTAGTCGTTGGCCTCGCCCTCGAGCCGGAAGCTCAGCCCCCGCACGCTGAAGGCCCCGAAGCTCTGCCCCGCCGACCCGCAGAAGGTGTACTCGATGGTGCCCTCGGGCAGCCCGGCGGCGTGGTAGCGCTTGGTGATTTCGTTGGAGAGCAGCGTGCCGATGGTGCGGTTGGTGTTGCCCACGGCAAACTCGGCCCGCACGGGCTGCTGGAAGTCCAGGGCCGGACGGGCGTGCTCCAGCAGCTGCCAGTCGAGGATGTGCTGGAGGCCGTGGTCCTGCGCTTCGCTCTGATGCAGGGTGCTACCGGGGGCGGGCGAGGTCAGGTAGAGCAGGTCGCGCAGGTCGAGGTGGCGGGCTTTCCAGTGCGTGATGTCGGAGCGGGGCTTCAGGAACTGGGCCCGGCCCACCATTTCGTTCACGGTGCGGAAGCCCAGTTCGGCCATGATTTCGCGCAGCTCTTCGGCCAGAAAGCGGAACAGGTTCACGATGTGCTCAGGCTGCCCGCTGAACAGGCGGCGCAGCTCGGGGTCCTGGGTAGCCACGCCCACAGGGCAGGTGTTGAGGTGGCATTTGCGCATCATCACGCAGCCGCCGGCCACCAGCGCGGCGGTGGCCACGCCCCATTCCTCGGCCCCCAGCAGGGTGGCAATGGCCAGGTCGCGGCCGGTTTTCAACTGGCCGTCGGCCTGCAGTACCACCCGGCTGCGGAGCTGGTTGCGCACCAGCGTCTGGTGGGCTTCGGCCAGGCCCAGCTCCCAGGGCAGACCGGCGTGGCGGATGCTGCTCAGTGGTGAAGCGCCGGTGCCGCCATCAAAGCCCGCAATCAGAATCACGTCGGCGTGGGCCTTAGCGACGCCGGCCGCAATGGTGCCCACGCCGGCCTTGCTCACCAGCTTCACGTTGATGCGGGCGTGGCGGTTGGCGTTCTTGAGGTCAAAGATGAGCTGGGCCAGGTCTTCAATGGAGTAGATGTCGTGGTGGGGCGGGGGCGAGATGAGGCCCACGCCGGGCGTGGCGTGACGCACCCGGGCAATCCACTCATCTACCTTGTGGCCGGGCAGCTGGCCGCCCTCGCCGGGCTTGGCACCCTGGGCCATCTTGATTTGCAACTCGTCGGCGTTGGTGAGGTAGTGGGCCGTCACGCCGAAGCGGGCCGAGGCTACCTGCTTGATGGCCGAACGCATAGAGTCGCCGTTTTTCATCACCTCGTAGCGCATGGGGTCCTCGCCGCCCTCGCCGGTGTTGCTCTTGCCCCCGATGCGGTTCATGGCAATGGCTAGGGTGCTGTGCGCCTCGTGCGAGATGGAGCCAAACGACATGGCCCCGGTGGCAAAGCGCCGCATGATGCTCTCGGCGGGCTCCACCTCCGCCAGCGGCACGGCCGGGCGGTGATGGGCAAAGTCCAGCAGCCCGCGCAGGGTGAACGCGCCCTTGTCGGGCTCGTTCACCAGCCGGGCGTAGCGCTGATAAGTTTCGTAGGAGTTGGTACGGGTGGCGTGCTGGAGCAGGTGTACCGTTTCGGGGTTGAACTGGTGGGCCTCGCCCCGCCGCCGCCACTGGTACACGCCGCCCTCGGGCAGTAGCAGCTGCTCTTCCAGCGTGCTGCTCCGAAAGCCCTGGAAGTGTTTGAACAGGGTTTCGCGGGCAATTTCATCGAGCCCCAGCCCGCCAATGCGCGTTACGGCCCCGGTAAAGTACTGATCCACCACCGCGCGGTTCAGGCCCAGAATTTCGAACACCTGCGCGCCGTGGTAGCTCTGCAGGGTGCTGATGCCCATTTTGGAGAAGATTTTCAGCAGCCCGTCGCACACGGCCTTCTGGTAGTTGGCCTCCAGCTTGGGCACGCTCAGAGTAGTGCCCAGCCGCCCCTCGTAGTGCAGTGTACGAATGGTGCTGAGGGCCAGGTAGGGGTTGATGGCCGTGGCCCCAAACGCCAGCAGACAGGCAAAATGATGCACTTCCCAGGCGTCGCCGGCTTCCACCACCAGCCCCACTGAGCCCCGGTAGCCCTTCCGAATCAGGTGGTGGTGCACCGCCGACACCGCCAGCAGCGACGGAATGGCGGCGTGCTCCGAATCCAGGGCCCGGTCGGAGAGAATCAGCACCTCAAACCCGTCGTCCACCGCATCCTCGGCGTAGCGGCAGAGCCGGGCCAGGCCGGCGGCCAGTGCCCCCGGCTTGCCATCGGCCCGGAAGTAGGTGTTGATAGTTTTGGCGTTGAACAGGCCCGTATCGATGCTACGCAGCTTTTCCAGCTCGTGGTTGGTGAGGATGGGCTGACGCAGGGCTACGCAGTGGCAGTGCATCTTGTCCTCGTCGAGGATGTTGCCGTTGTTGCCGATGAAGGTGGCCAGGCTCATCACCAGCCGCTCCCGGATGGGGTCGATGGGCGGGTTAGTGACTTGGGCGAAGAACTGCTTGAAGTAGCTGCTCAGGTGCTGGGGCTGGTCGGAGAGCACCGCCAGGGGCGAATCGACGCCCATGGAGCCGATGGGTTCCTTGCCTTCCACGGCCATCGGCGTCAGAATGGTATCAATATCCTCCCGGGTGTAGCCGAATACCTGGTGGTACTTGAACACCGACTCGGCCGACAAATCGGTGAACACCAGCCGGGGCTCGGGCAGCTCCTCCAGCCGAATCTGGTACTCGCTCAGCCACTGGCCGTAGGGCTGACGCGTGGCGGCCTGGGTTTTCAGCTCCTCGTCGGTGATAATCTGGCCCGCCACGGTGTCGATGAGCAGCATTTTGCCCGGTTGTAGACGGCCTTTGCGCACCACCCGGGCCTCGGGCAGACCCGCGCCCAGCACCCCGGCCTCGGAGGCCACCAGCACCCGGCCGTCGTCGGTAACGGCGTAGCGCAACGGGCGCAGGCCGTTGCGGTCCAGCATGGCCCCCACCATGCGGCCGTCGGTGAACAGCAGAGCCGCGGGGCCGTCCCAGGGAGCCATAAAGGTGGCGTGGAACTCGTAGAAGGCCTTTTTGAGCGGGTCCATCTGCTCGTTGCCGTCCCAGGCCTCGGGCACCAGCATCATCATCACCTGGGGCAGACTCCGGCCACAGTGCAGCAGCAGCTCCACAATGTTGTCGAGGCAGGCCGAATCCGACTGGCCGGAGTCGATGACGGGCAGCAGAATCTCCATTTCCTCAGCCGAGAAGTAGGGCGAGAGGTAGGAGGGCAGGCCGGCGTAAAACCAGTTGAGGTTGCCGCGCAGGGTGTTGATTTCTCCGTTGTGGGCCAGCAGCCGGAAGGGCTGGGCCAGCCGCCAGCTGGGGAAGGTGTTGGTGGAAAACCGGCTGTGCACCAGCCCCAGCCCCGACGTTACGCGCGCATCCGACAGCTCGGGGAAGTAGCCGCGCACCTGGTAGGTGGTCAGCTGGCCCTTGTAGATGATAACCCGACAGGAAAACGACGTGAAGTAGACTTCCTCCTGGGGCATTTGGGTGGCGGTTTCGTGGCTGATGAGGCGGCGCAGCACGTAGAGCTTGCGCTCAAACTCCTCGGGCGTGTGCACGCCGGCGGGGCGGCCCACAAACACCTGTTCCACGGCCGGCTCGGCGGCCAGGGCCGTGGGGCCGATGCCGGCGGGGTTCACCGGCACCGGCCGGTAGCCCAGCACCGGAAAGCCCAGCCGGGCGGCGGCCTGGTTAATAAGGTCGCGGCTGATGTGGCGCAGGGCTTCGTTTTTGGGCAGGAAGGCCATGCCCACGCCGTACTCGCCGGGCTCGGGCAGGCGGATGCCCAGCGTGGTGCACTCTTCCAGCAGAAACCAGTGGGGCAGCTGCAGCAGCAGGCCGGCCCCGTCGCCGGAGTCGGCGTCGCAGCCGCAGGCGCCGCGGTGCTCCATGTTTTCCAGAATCGTCAGCGCATCGGCCACAATCTGGTGTGAGCGGCGGCCATCCACGTAGGCAATAAAGCCCGTGCCGCAGGCATCGTGCTCAAATTCGGGGCGATATAGTCCTTGCGGGACGGTTTGCTCCATTGGAAAGGGTTGGTTGATCAGGCAGAAGAAAATGACCCTAGCGGCAGGTCAAAAGCCCAGTATACCGCCGCCGTGCGGGGCCGGCCGAGTGGCCCACGCGCGTTTTCCGGTTTCAAACCCCGGCGGGTTTTGGTGGTTGCAAGAAGGTAAACGGGGCTGTGGGGCGCGGCAGCGGCCGTTTTCGGCAGTAGCTCCGGCCCCGGCCGCTACGATTTCCAACCCCCGCCCAAACCCCGATATTTACCCGTATGAAAGACCTGCTGCGCCCCGACCTGACTTTCCGCCTCACCGGCCGCCTTTGGGTGGAATCCGCGGACGACCGGTTTATGGGCATCGGGCGGCTGGAATTGCTGCGCCAGATTCAGCAGCACGGTTCCATCTCAAAGGCGGCGCAGGAAATGGGCATGTCGTACAAGCGGGCTTGGGATTTGGTGTCGTCGCTGAATGCCCAGAGCGCCCGGCCGCTGGTGCTCACCCAAACCGGCGGCAAGCGCGGCGGCGGCACGGTGGTAACGCCCGAGGGCGAGGCCCTTATTGCGGAGTTTGAGGCTTTACAGGCCCGGTTCCAGGCGTTTCTGGCGGCTGAGGCGGCGCGGCTGTTCTGACGTCGATTTCTCGCAGAGGTCCGCAGAGGGATGCGCAGAGGGTAGCAGAGGAACGACCTTCCTTTACCTCTGCGCATCCCTCTGCGGGCCTCTGCGAGAAAACCCCGTAAGCTCAATAATCGTTATGTTTGAAAAAATATAACGCATGAAACACGTTACGCCCGTTCTGTTGCTGCTTCCGATACTGGCCCAGGCCCAGGCCCCCGATACCACGCGGCTGGGGGAGGTGGTGGTGACGGCCTCGAAGGTGGAGGAAAGCATTTTGCAGTCGCCCGTAACGGTGGAGAAGCTCAACGCCCGGCAGCTGCGGCTCACGCCCGCGGCTTCGTTTTTCGATGCCATTGAGCACCTGAAGGGCGTGCAGATGATAACCCCCAGCCTGGGGTTTCGGGTGCTGAACGCCCGGGGCTTCACCAACACCACCAACGTGCGCTTCGCCCAGCTCGTGGACGGCATCGACAACCAAGCCCCGCACATTGGCGGGCCCATCGGGAACGTGTTGGGGCCGAGCGACCTGGATATTCAGGCCGTGGAGCTGGTGCCGGGCACGGCCGCCGCGCTGTACGGGCTCAACGCCATCAACGGGCTGGCCAACTTCAGCACCCGCAACCCGTTCCGCAGCCCCGGCCTGAGCGTGCAGCAAAAAACCGGCGTCAATCACCTCAACGACCCGGCCACCGGCGCGCACATCTTCTCCGAAACCAGTGTGCGCTACGCCCGGGTGCTGGGCCCGAAGTGGGCGGTGAAGGTGAACGGCACCTACCTGCGCGGCTACGACTGGATTGCCCGCGACCAGACCGACATCAACCCCAACGGCAATGCTACTACCGGCTTGTTTGGGGCCGAAAACCCAGCCCGCGACCCGGTGAGCAGCTACGGCAATGAGTCATCGGACCGCTCGAACCTAACCCTGGGCGGTAAAACGTATCAGGTTGCCCGCACCGGCTACCGGGAGCAGGATGTGGTAGATTATCATCTGCAAACCCTGAAGTACGACGCGGCCCTGCACTACAAGCTCTCGGGCAAAACGGAGCTGGCCTACACCTACCGCGGGGCCAACTTCGACAACGTGTACCAGCGCAGCAACCGGTTTCAGCTGGATAATTACCATCTGCAGCAGCACGCCTTGCAGTTGAGCGGCCCCGTGGTGCAGGCGCGGACCTACTTCACCCAGGAGAATACGGGCCAGAGCTACAACCTGCGCAGTATGGGCGAAAACCTGGACCGAAGCTTTAAGCCTGATGCTCGCTGGAACCAGGATTATGCTGCCGCCTGGAATGCGGCTACCCAAGCCGGCCAGTCGGTAGCCCAGGCCCACGCCACGGCCCGCACCGCCGCCGATGCCGGCCGCCTGCAGCCCGGCTCGCCGGAGTTTCAGCAGCGCCGGCGCGAGCTGGCCGACATCAACAACTGGGACCAGGGCGCGGCCCTCCGCGTGCGGGCCCGTCTGCTCCATGCCGAAGGACAAGTAAACGTGGCGGAAGCCCTACGGCGGAGCGGCAAGGGCCTGCCCGCGTGGGCGGATGCTTTGGTGGGCCTCGACCACCGCACCTACTTCATCCGGCCCGATGGCAACTACTTCATCAATCCCGCGGCGGGGGAGGACCCGTACAGTACGGTCACGTATGGCAAAACCGGTGGGTTCGTGCAGGCCGGGGCGCGGCTGTGGCAGGAGAAAATCCGTCTGACGGCCACGCTGCGGGCCGATAAGAACGACTATTTCAGCACCCGCTTCAACCCACGCTTCACGGCGGTATATTCGCCTACTCAGCGCCACAATTTCCGGGTGAGCTATCAGAGCGGCTACCGGTTTCCGAGCCTGTTTGAGGGGTTTTCCAACGTAAACAGCGGGCAGGTGAAGCGTATTGGGGGGCTGCGGGTAATGTCGGACGGTGTGTTTGAGAACAGCTACCTGCGCAGCTCTATAGATGCGTTTAATGCAGCCGTAACCCGGGACCGGAACACCAACGGCCAAACCCTGGCCCAGGCCATTGCGGGCAACCAAAACCGGCTGGTGAAAAACCCCTACACCTATCTGCGGCCTGAACACATCAAATCAGTAGAAATGGGCTACAAAGCGGCTCTGCTGCCCGGTGGCTGGCTGCTGGCCGATGTGGACTTCTACTACAATACTTACCGCAACTTTATTGCCCAGGTGGAAGCCTACGTGCCCCTGGACGCCACCGGCCAACCGCTTAACACTGGCGCCGACCTCAACACTGTGGCCACGGCTCTGAATGCCCGCGCCGGTCAGGCCCGCTACCGCCTCTGGACCAACTCCCAAAGCCAGGTGTACAACTACGGCGGCTCCCTGGGCCTGCACTACGAGGTAGCCGGCGGCTACCTGGCCGGGGCCAGCACCACCTACACCCGCCTCGACCGCACGGAGTCGGGCGACGGGCTGGAGGACGGGTTCAATACCCCGCGTTGGACCTACAACCTCAACCTGGGCAACGAAAACGTAGGCAAGAACATCGGGTTTGGGCTGAATTTCCGCTGGCAGCAGCGCTACTACTCCCAAACTTTCCTGGTGAGCGGCTCCGTGCCAGCCTACCATACCCTGGACGCCCAACTGAGCTACCGCCTGCCCGAGCCCAACCTGCGCCTGAAGCTGGGTGCCAGCAACGTACTCAACCACTACTACGTGAGCTACCTCGGCGGCCCCAGCGTGGGCGGGCTCTACTACCTGCAGATGACGTATGGCCTGTAGAGACGCAATATTTTGCGTCTCGTCGTTGCTGATGCTGTTGATGCTGGGAAAGCCGACGCAAAAGGCACGTCATGCTGAGCTTGCCGAAGCATCTCTACCGCTTTGTTGTAAGGCGCTTGATTAGTCAGAGGTAGAGATGCTTCGACAAGCTCAGCATGACGTCCATTTCTCAACTGTTCAACGACGAGACGCAAGATATTGCGTCTCTACCTTCGTTCTACCCATGCTCGACGCCCTGCGCACCTACTTCCACGAAAAGCTCCCGCTCACCGAACCTCAGTTCAAGGAGCTGGCCGGCCTGCTGACCCCGCGCCACCTGGCAAAAGGGGAGGTGCTGGGGAGGCAGGGAGAAACGGCCCGTTATGGGGCCTTTGTGGTGCGCGGTTGCCTGCGCAGCTACGTCACGGATGAGCGGCAGAAAGAGCATATCCTGCAGTTTGCGCCCGAAAACTGGTGGATTGCCGACCAGCACAGCCTGCGCCGCCACGAGCCCGCCCTGTTTGCCATTGATGCCCTCGAAGAATCAGAAGTGCTGCTGTTTGGAGCTGCCTTTTTTGTGCAGCTCCAATCCTTTGGGCCAGGGTTTCAGGTGTTCTTCTACGAGCTGTTGCAGCGCAGCCTGGTGGCTATGCAGCGCCGTTTAATTGGCGTGTTGAGTGCGCCGGCCGAGGCGCGGTACCAGGAGTTTCTACGGCTCTACCCCACGCTGGCCCAACGGTTGCCGCAGCGCCACATAGCGGCCTACCTGGGAATTAGGCCGGAGTCGTTGAGCCGCATCCGGCGGGAAGGGGCGCGGGGGTAAGCCTGCGGGGCCGGACGGTTGCGGTGCTGCTCCTCAAACTTCCCTGATGGGGCTGGCGGAAAAGGGTTGTATAGGCTGAAATAGAACGCAAGCCGGAAGATGGGCTGGCTATGAGCTTGTTGGTCGGTAAGTAATATTTAGAACAAGTATACATAAGTTGCTAACTGCTTGATGATTAAGCAGAAAATGTGGAGGTTGCTGCTATATATAACTATTACAACGCAAAATAGAAGCTTCAGCATAACGCAGGGCTTGACACTGCGTAAGCAAAAGGGCAGACGAGGCTTCCGCCTCCTGTTCTGCCTGCCACTTCTTCTCTCATCTATATTCTTTCTATGACTCAGCAACCGACCAATTCACCGGCCAACGCCGGTGGGGTGGCCGCACCGCCTTCTACCGGTCCGGTTCATCTCACCATCAACGGCCAGCAGCATACACTCCAGATTGCTCCCTGGACCACCCTGCTCGATGCCCTGCGCGAGTACCTGCACCTGACCGGCACCAAAAAAGGCTGCGACCATGGCCAGTGCGGGGCCTGCACCGTGTTGGTTGATGGCAAGCGCATCAACAGCTGCCTCTCCCTGGCCGTGATGCACGAAGGCGAGGAAATCACCACCATCGAAGGCTTAGGCACCCAGGAAAACCTGCACCCGCTGCAGCAGGCCTTCGTCGACCACGATGCCTTCCAGTGCGGCTACTGCACGCCCGGCCAGATCTGTTCGGCTCAAGGCCTTATCAATGAAGGCCGCGCCCATACCGAAGCTGAAATCAAGGAGCACATGAGTGGCAACGTGTGCCGTTGCGGGGCCTACGTGGGCATTCTGAACGCCGTGAAGGAAGTAGTGGACGCTAAATCTGCCCGGAAGTAATGAACAGTTTCACCTACCACCGCGCCACGGCCGTCCAGGACGCCGTGCAGGATAAAGCCGGGCACAGCGGCTCCGCCTACCTCGGGGGCGGCACCAACCTTCTCGATTTGATGAAGGAAAACGTGGAGCGCCCCACCCACTTAGTGAGCGTAGGCAAGCTGCCTCTCTCCGACATCGAAAACCTGCCCGACGGCGGGTTGCGCCTGGGCGCCACGGCCACCAACGCCGACACGGCCTGGCACGAGGACGTTAAAAGCCGCTACCCGCTGCTCAACCAGGCCATTTTGGCCGGGGCCTCACCGCAGCTGCGCAACATGGCCACCAACGGCGGCAACCTCATGCAGCGCACCCGCTGCTACTATTTCTACGACTTGGCCACACCCTGCAACAAGCGGGAGCCGGGCTCGGGCTGCTCGGCCATTGGCGGCTACAACCGCGTGTGCGGCATCCTGGGCACCAGTGACGCCTGCATTGCCACCCACCCCTCGGATATGTGCGTGGCCCTGGCGGCGCTGGCTCCCACAGTGCGCGTGAGCGGACCCAACGGGGAGCGGAGTATTGCCTTCGACGACTTCCACCGCCTGCCCGGCAACCAGCCCGAAAAGGACAACACTCTGGAGCCCGGCGAGCTAATCGTCAGCCTGGATTTGCCGGCCAAGGGCTTCGAGAAGAACTTCAGCTACCTCAAGCTACGTGACCGGAGCAGCTACGCTTTTGCCTTGATATCGGTGGCGGCGGCGCTGGAGCTGGACGGCAACACCATCACGGATGCCCGCCTGGCGCTGGGCGGCGTGGCCCACAAGCCCTGGCGCGACCAGGAGGCCGAAAACCTGCTGAAAGGCCAGCCGGCTACCGCCGAAACCTTTGCCCGCGTGGCGGCCAAAGTGCTGGAAACTGCCCAAGGGCAGGGCTCCAATGACTTCAAGGTGGAACTGGCCCGCCGCGCCATTGTGCGCGCCCTCAAGCAGGCCGCCGAAGGCACGCAAACCGCATCCGACGTCTTTCTAAACTCGAATCCATGAGCACGACCAACCATATAGGCAAGCCCACCAGTCGCGTAGATGGTCCGGCGAAAGTAACCGGCGCGGCCACGTACGCGGCCGAGTACGCCGTGCCCAACCTCGCCTACGGCTGGGTGATCAGCAGCCCCATTGCCAAGGGTAAAATTACCAAAATCCACGCCGACGAGGTGCTGGCCATTCCCGGCGTCCTCCAGATTTTCTCCCACGAAAACGTGCCGTCGTTGGCTTGGTTCGATAGGAGCTATAAAGACCAAGTGGCTCCCGGCGGCTCGCCCTTCCGGCCCCTGCACGACAACGAAGTAAAGTTCAGCCAGCAGCCTGTGGCCCTGCTAGTGGCTGATAACTTCGAGGTGGCCCGCTACGCGGCTTCTTTGCTGCGCATCGAATACGAGGAAGAAAAGCACGAAACCAACCTCGAAACCAAGCGGGAGGATGGGTTTGAGCCCGGCCGGGGCAAAACCGGCTACATGCCGCCGCCGCCGCCCCGCGGCAACCCTGACAAAGCCTGGGAGGAAGCGCCCCACCGCATGGAGGCCGAGTACGTGCACGGCGCCCAGCACCACAACCCCATGGAGCTGTTCTCGACCACCGTGGAGTGGCGCGGCGACGGCAAAATCACGGCCTACGACAAAACCCAGGGCGTGTATAACGTGCAGGCCTACCTCACCAAAATCTTCGGCCTGAAAAAGGACGACTGCCGGGTGGTGAATGAGTACATGGGCGGGGGCTTTGGCTCCGGGCTGCGGCCCCAGTACTCGGTATTCCTGGCCGTACTGGCGTCGCTGGAGCTGAAACGCTCGGTGCGGCTCACGCTCACCCGCCAGCAGATGTTCAGCTTCGGCCACCGGCCCCACACGCTGCAATACCTCAAGCTGGCCACCAACGCCGATGGTACCCTGGCCGCCCTGCAGCACCACGCCCTCCACGAAACCTCGCAGTTTGAGGACTACACCGAAAACGTGGTGAACTGGAGCGGGATGCTCTACCAGTGCGACAACGTGAAGCTGGGCTACCAGCTGGCTAAGCTCGACGTATTCACGCCCCTGGACATGCGTGCCCCCGGAGCCGCCACCGGCTCCATCGGGCTGGAAGTGGCCATGGACGAAATGGCCTACGAGGCTGGCCTCGACCCGCTGGAATTCCGCCTGCGTAACTACGCCGAGCGGGACCAGAACCTGGATAAGCCTTTCAGCAGCAAAAAGCTGCGCGACTGTTACCACCAGGGCGCGGCCAAGTTCGGCTGGGACAAGCGCACCCAGGCACCCCGCTCTATGCGCGACAAAGATGGCAAGCTGGTGGGCTGGGGCATCGGCGGCGGTGTCTGGGATGCCACCCAGCAGAAGTCGGCCGCCAAAGCCACCATCACCGCCGACGGGCACCTGACGGTACTCAGCGGGGCCGGCGAAAATGGCACCGGCACCTACACCATCATGACGCAGATTGCGGCCGAAACGCTGGGCTTGCCTATCGAGGCCGTCACGTTCAAGCTCGGCGACACCGACCTGCCCGAAGCCCCGCTGCAGGGCGGCTCCTGGACGGCCGCCTCCGTGGGCACCGCTGTGAAAAACACCTGCGAGGCCCTGGGCGAAAAACTGCTCAAGCTGGCCCAGAAAATGGACGACTCGCCTCTGAAAGGCGCCAAGCTGGAAGACGTGGAGTTTGTGAGCGGCCAAATCCGGCTGCGCACCGACGCCAGCCAGTCGGTGGTGCTGCGCGACGTGCTGCAGGCCAGCGGTGAAACCAAGGTGGAAGCCGACAGCTCGGCCATGCCCAACATGGTGAAGCAGAACGGCTACTCCATGCACTCCCACAACATCGTGTTTGCGGAGGTGAAGGTGGACGAGGAGCTGGGCACCGTACACGTAACGCGGGTGGTGAATGCCGTGGCCGCCGGCCGCATCCTCAACCTCAAAACCGCCCGCTCCCAGGTGCTGGGCTCGGTGGTGTGGGGCATCAGCATGGCCCTGATGGAGGAAACGGTGATGGACCACAAGTTTGGCCGCTACATGAACCACAACTTCGCCGAGTACCATGTGCCCGTCAACGCCGATATCCACGACATCGACGTGCTGTTTGTGGAGGAGGAAGACGACATCGTGAACCCGCTGGGCGTGAAAGGCATCGGCGAGGTAGGCATGCTGGGCGTGGCCGCCGCCATCACCAACGCCGTGTTCCACGCCACCGGCAAGCGCGTCCGCGACTTACCCGTGATGATTGACAAGCTGCTGTAACCGCCGCCGCTTGCCGTAACGCAAACCGCCCCGTAACCGTGAGGTTGCGGGGCGGTTTTGTATGTGTTCAAAACAGTTCAGTTTGAGTAATGTCTTTTTTCTTAGATCTTCTGTAAGATTTACCTTGCTTAGTTTCAATAGGTTTAGAGTCATCAAAGATGTCTAGTACTACAAGGACTTTAGAGTTTTTAATTTGTATCGTACCAGAATCGTCTATTTTTCTGCTTTGGGATAACACGCATCGTATTGTAGTTCTATTGGTGAATTCTATTTTTTTGGAAAAAACTGAATTTTTAAACTTGTTATCGTTCATATCAAAATTGAATATTTCTCCTTTGTATATTCCTCTCCATTTGTATCTTCCTTCAATTAGGATAGGGGCAACTATTTCTATTATAGCTTCCTCATCTAATGAATCTGATAATATATCTTCGTGAATTATAAACTTGTCAAAGTCATTTCTTTCTATTGATTTATCATCAGTAACTGGCTTTTCATCCTTGAATAATTTTGTTGATACAAAAATTACTTTAGGATAATTATTTAACTTTGTATAAAAGTTTGATTTATGTATATTTATCTTTAAATCATTTGAAATTTTATCTGCCGCAATTTGAATTTTGTTTTGCTCTATTTTTTTTGATTTTATACTGTCTTGCATTGTTTTTAAAACCTCCTTCCTCTTGATGGCATTGTCTAGTTTAAGATTTTCAATCTGTAGATTTGTTAGAACCTGATTTTCTACAGGTATTCTTGATATGATTAGAATAAGTATAGAGAGAAAAAATGTTATCTGATTATTGTTTTTGCCTAAAGCTTTCCAAGTATCTATAAGGCTGCCTTGTCTTAAAGCTTCGCTCTCTATTTCTAATTGTATATTTAATATGGTAATCAATTCCTTGCAGATAAGTAGAAATTCCTTCTCGCATTCGTTATGAACAAAAGCATTCATCGAGTGGCTTTGATCATCAAAATGGTATTGAATTTCAATCTTATTTACTTGTGTAATCATCTCTGGTTTGTCTATGTGGTTTAGCTTTCTGTTCTACCTGCCGTACTGTTATTTTGCTATGTTCGTTCGTGTTGTAAGCTATGGTGTTGGATATAGTCAAGTGAAAGGTGAAATCATGGTTGCATTATACTGAAATATAACTGTACTACGTCGCTACCCGACTTCCCCGCCACAACGCCCACAGCCCCAGCGCCGGGCCGAAGGCCAGGGGCAGCAGCAGCAGCGGAGGCGGCAGGCGCGGGGCCAGCCAGCCGGTGAGCTGCACGCTGCCGATGGTGAGGGCAAACCCCAGGCAGTTGACGATGGTCAGGGCCGCGCCGCGCGATTCGGCGGGGGCGTGCCGGGCCACCAGAGTGGAGAACATCGGCGAGTCGGCCACCACCACCAGCCCCCAGAACGCCAGAAACGCCACCAGTCCCACCGCCGAGCCGCCGCCCAGCACCAGCCCCGAAGCCAGGCAGCACGCCCCCGAAAGCGCCAGCGCGGTAGTGGCTACCCGCGCCGGGCCTAGTCGGCGGGCCAGCAGCCCCGCGCCTACACAGGCCAGGCTGCCCCCACCAATGATGCCGAACGAGAGCAGCGGCACCGGCAGCGCCGCCAGCGGGTGCCGCTGTTGAAACGCCGCCAGTACCACCGGCACAAACGCCCAGAACGCGTACAACTCCCACATATGCCCGAAGTAGCCCAACGCCGCCGCCCGAAACTCCGGCTGCCGGAACCCCGCCAGAAACGCCGTGAGCCGGGGCCGTTGCCCGGGCCGGCGGTAGGGCCCATCGGGCACCAGCAGCAGCATGGCCACGCCGCCCAGCACCGCCAGCCCGGAGGTAGCGCCCGTCACGTAGTACCACGGCAGCTGCCTCGTGAGGCTGCGCAGCAAATGCGGAAACGCCGTGCCCAGCACCAGTGCCCCCACCAGCCACCCCAAGGAGCGGCCCAGGCCCTCTTGGTAGTAGTCGGCCGCTATTTTCATGCCCACCGGGTAGATGCCGGCCAGGAAAAAGCCCGTCAGGAAGCGGCAGGCCAGCAGCCTCTCGGCCCCGAGGCCGCTCAGGTGCACGCCCAGGTTGGCCGCCGCCGCCGCCAGCGCACTCACAAAAAACACCCGCGAGGGCGAAAATCTATCAGCCAAAGCCAGCAGCGCAAACAGCAGCGTGCCGCTGATGAAGCCTAGCTGCACGGCGCTGGTGAGCGAGGCCACAAAGCCGGACGGCAGCTGAAACCGCGCCGCCAGCTCGGGCGCTATGGCATTGCCGGCAAACCACAGCGAGGTGCAGCAAAACTGCGCCCCCACAATGGTGGGGAGAATTCGGGACATGAGAGCGGGAGGGAGAGGCAGGCGGGAGAGAGAGGTGCGAAAGTATCAATTCTGCCCCGTTTGCCGTGCCCCGGTCGGGTCTCTGTTGAGCGGTGTAGAGATGCAATACTTTGCGTCTCGTCGTTGCTGAGGTTGTTCGCCTTGCGTGTGTCTTTGGAAAAGTACCCAAACACACCCGACCGTCATGCAGAGCGCAGCGAAGCATCTCGCGTGCTGACGTTGGAATGCTAACTCGAGTTAGTCGAACGTCATGCAGAGGCGTCGCCAAAGCATCTCGCGTGCTGACGCCAAGAATAGTTCCTCAACATCAGCACGCGAGATGCTTCGGCGGCGCCTCTGCATAACAGTTGGTTTGGCAACGAATCGGCAAAGATGCTTCGGCCTCCGGCCTCTGCATGACGTTTCTATAATGGAACCCTACCAGAACCGATTGGTGCAGACTACCTGGGTCTTTTTCTTAAGGCGAAGGCCTACTAGCACCTCGTGGCTGCCGCCGTGGTAGCCGGCCAGCTCCGAAAGGCCGGCATCATAGGAATAGCCGAAAGTGAACTGCTCGTAGTTTAGGCCCACCAAGGCCACAAACGAATCGAAAGCCCGCCATGATACCCCGCCCCAAAGCAAATCCTGGTACTTGAGCTTGGCATTAATATCGAGGGAAACGGGGGCCGGCTGCACGGCCTTCACCAGCACCGAGGGCACCAATGACCAGTCGTCGGAGAGAGGCACCCGCACCCCGGCCGTGGCGAAGTAGTGCCGCTTCAGGGAGTTGCCCGCGCCTTCGGCCAGGTTGGTAGGCCCATAGGAGAAGTTAAGTTTGTTGGCCAGCAGCTGCGCCCCCGATACGCCCACGTAAAAATCGGAGCTATACACCCACAGGCCAATGGCGGCATCTGGCACTCGGGCGGCGTCGCTGGGGGCTACGGTGGTGGGGTCGAAAAACCGCAGCTGGGTGCCATCCACGGCAAACTGCTGCATGCCCGCCGCCACGCCCAGGGCCGCCCGCAGGTTGGGTCGCAGCACCAGGTTGTAGGCGTAGGAGAGGTAGGCACCCTTGCGGCTGGTGGGCCCGGTCTGGTCGTTATACACCAGCCCCCCAATGGCGTGGAAGGGCCGCCGCCGGTCGTTGAGGGTGCGCTTATTGGTGGTGCGCCACTTGCCCAGGGAGGAACTGGCGCTGAGGTAGTAAGTTTTGGGCGCGCCCTCCAGCCCCGTCCACTGAGTGCGGTAGCTGGCTTTCACGTCGATGTAATCCTCCACGCCTGTAGCGCCGGGGTTAAGGATGTAGTTATTGTTCATGTACTGGCTGTACTGGGCCTGCTGTTGGGCCAGGGCCGGCGCAACAGCCAGCAGCAGCAGCGGAAGCAGCAGAGGTAAGGCTCGTTTCATACCCGTCATGTGGTGGTGCTGTCGATAGGAGAAGGATGGCGGACTGGCCACGCGGGGTGCGCGGTCGGCCCGCTCAGTTAATACAGAATCGTAATCGACCCGCTGTAGGACCTACCCAAAGGTCCTTTCGTGACGACGACGTAGTAGTAAGTGCCCACCGGGGCGGGTTGGCCGTTGATGTCGCCGCGCCACTCATTGGCCCGGCCGTAGTTGTTGGCGGAGAAAATCTTGGTGCCCCAGCGGTTGAACACCGTCACGGTGTTGTCGGGGAACTGCTCGATGAACTCAATCTGCCAGGTATCGTCGCGGCCGTCACCATTAGGCGTGAAGGCGTTCGGAATTCGGATGGGCGGGCGCACCACCACCGTTACCTCGTCAGAATCAGCGCACCCCCCGCTCCCGGCCGAGAGAGTATAGGTAGTAGTAACGGTGGGCGAGGCTATGGGCTTCAGTGAGTCACCGGAGAAGCGCAGCGTCTGGGAGGGGGTCCAGCGTACGGAGTAGCGACCATCGGCGCGGCCTTCCAGCGTCACGGAATTGCCGGCCAGAACTTCCTTGTCGGGACCAGCATCCACGTTAACGGGCGGCTGAATGCGCACGGCAATGGCATTGGAAATGGCCGTGACGGGCTGGGCACAGGTGTTAGTGGTGCGCAGGCGGAGCGTTACCAACTGCCCTTCGCGCAGGGTAGTGCTGGTAAACACCGGACCCGTGGCCCCTACCACATCAGCGCCATTCACTTGCCACTGATACTGGGGCGCGGGGCCGGCCCCGGTTATGCTGGCAATACTGAACGTGAGCGGAGCCCCTAGGCACACGGGGTCACCCGGCTGCACCGCAATGCTTAGGGTGGGTGCAGGAGTAGGTGTACGCGTGACGGTAACCGTGGCCACGGCCGGGCCCGTGCTGCACAGGCCCGGTGAGGGCGTTACTTCCACCCGTACTTGGTCGCCGGTAACGAGGGTGCTGCTGGTGAAAGTAGGGCCGCTGGCTACGGCCACGTTGTTTACAAACCACTGAAAAGCAGGCGTGGGGCCCGCGTTGGCGGCCACGGCCGTAAAGGTGAGCGGAGTACCGGGGCACTCCACGGGCGGGGAAGCCAGCGTTACGGTGGGCGTCACGCGGGGCTGCACCCGTACCGTTACTACGTTGGAAATGGCCGTAGCGCAGGTGCCCGTGCCCGAGGTTACGCGGCGGCGGAAGTAGGTGGTAGCAGTCAGGGGTCCGGGCGCGTAGGTTGCGTCGTTGGCCCCACTAACAGCCGCCCAGGTACTGTTATCCAGGGATGACTCCCATTGATAGCCATAGGTGCCCGTGCCCCCAGTAGCCCCGCCGCCGGTAAGCGGGGTAGGAGAAGTACCGGCGCAAATATCCTGGTCGGCGGTAATGGTGCCCGCTGTGAGGGCAGGCAGCACCGTCAGGGTTACCACGTTGGAGTACTCCGGTCCGCAGCTGCCGGAAATTACCCGACGGCGGACATAGGTAGTAGCCGTGAGGGACCCCGGAGCGTACGTGGCCCCATTAGCTCCCGAAATGGTGGTCCAGGTGGTGTTATCCGGGGAAGATTCCCACTGATAGGTGTAGCTGCCCGTGCCGCCGGTAGCACTGGTGGTGCTGGCAAGTGGAACCGGAGCCGCACCTGGGCACACGGTTTGGTCTTGTCCGATGCTGCCGGCTACCACGGCTGGCGTTACCGTTAGGGTCACCACGTTCGAGTACACCGGCCCACAGGCCCCGGCCGTGGCTCGGCGGCGGAAGTAGGTGGTAGCGTTAAGTGGACCCGGAGCGTAGGTTGCATCCGTTGCTCCCGAAACAGGTGTCCAGGAACTGTTGTCAGCCGAGGATTCCCATTGATATGTTACCGAAACAATTCCCCCCGTGGCCGCCCCGCCACTTGATAGAGGCGCTGGTGTTGCGCCGGAGCACAGTGTCTGGTTGGTACCAATGCTACCTGCCGTCAGGGCCGGGGCTACGGTGATAACCACCGAGGCCGTGTACTCCGGTCCGCAACCGCCCGAGGCTACGCGGCGGCGGAAGTAGGTAGTGCGGGTCAGCGGGCCGGGAGTATACGTGTCGCTCGTTGCCCCGCCAATAGCCGTCCAACTCACGTTATCCGAGGATGATTCCCACTGATAAGCGAAGGTGCCCGTGCCCCCGCCAGCTCCTGCGCTGCTAGTCAGTGGGGCGGGTGTAGCTCCGTTACAAATGGTCTGGTCGGCGGCAATACTGCCGGCCGTGAGAGTGGGCAGTGCGGTCAACTTTACTACGTTGGAATACACCGGTCCGCAGTTTCCGGTTGTTGCGCTACGGCGGAAATAAGTAGTAGCCGTCAGGGGCCCCGGAGTATACGTTGCACTAGTTGCACCTGGCAAGGTGGCCCAGGTAGTGTTATCGACCGACGATTCCCACTGATACGTTACTGCTCCCGCGCCCCCGGCTGCATCGGTGGAACTGGTAAGCGGGGCTGGTATAGCGCCTGAGCATAGCGTCTGGTCGGCGGCAATACTGCCAGCTGTGAGTACCGGAGCCACTGTCAGCGTAACTACATTCGAGTAAACCGGCCCGCAAGCCCCCGAAATGGCCCGGCGGCGGAAGTAGGTCGTAGCCGTCAACGGACCGGGTGTATAATCGGCGTTGGCAGCCCCCGAAATGGCCGTCCAGGTTGAATTGTCAACCGAGGACTCCCATTGGTACGCCACCGGCCCCGGCCCGCCCAAAGCTGGTGTGATGCTGGTGAGCGGGTTGGGCGCAGCTCCGTTGCACACGGCCTGGTTGGCGGCAATAGTGCCGGCAGCCAGGGCGGGGGCCACGGTGATGATTGCAGTGTTCGATATGGCCGTGCAGGGCCCGGAGCTGACCAAGCGACGGAACAGGGTAGTGGCCGTCAGCGTGCCCGGCGCGTATGTTTCTCCAGTCGCTCCGCCAATAGTGCTCCAGGTACTGTTATCCGTTGATGATTGCCACTGGTAGGCAAAGGTGCCGTTGCCGCCGGTAGCGGAGGCACTGCTGGTAAGGGGAGCGGCCGTACTACCGGCGCATACTGTCTGGTCGGCGGCAATACTGCCCGCCACCAGGGCCAGCGTAACCGTAAGCCGTACGGAGGCGGTAAACGTCGGGTCACAGTACGGATTTCCGTTGGAAAGCAGCAGTTGCACGCGCCGCCGGAAATAGTAGGTGCCCGCTGGTAGGGAGTTACCGGGCTGGTACGTCGACCCGGTGGCCCCCGCAACGTCCGCCCAGGTAGCATTATCCGTTGACGATTCCCACTGGTACCTGATCTGCAGAATAGGGTCGCCGATGGCTGGGGCAGTACTGGCGAACGGGGCTGGCGTAGTGCCCGCGCACACGGCCTGGTCGGCGGCAATACTGCCTGGTTCCGGCAGTCCCGGCACCCTGAACAGCCCTTGACTTTCGCGGCAGAAGCAGTCGGTGGTGATGCGCAGCTTTACGGTGTAGTCACCGGGCTGAGCGTAGGTGTGTACCGGGTTGGCGTCGGTGGAGGTGGTGCCGTCGCCGAAGGTCCATTCGTAAGATTCGATATCAAAATCAATGGGCGGGGCCTGAAACTTCACCGTTCGGCAAGCCGTCAGCTCCGCCTGAAAGCCTACCCGCAGCAAGGAGCTTTGGTTGAAGTTGGGCAGCCCCAGCCCACTCCGCCGCCCATTCAGCAGCAGGCTATCCTCCACAAAATCCACCGCAAACCCCACCGAGTCGGGGAAGGTATCGGGCTTGGGGATGAAGCCCAGGGCTGGTTGGTTTTCGCGGGCTACGTAAATCTTGCCATCGGGAGCGGCCTGCATGGAGCCCAGGTTAGCAGGTGGCATTTGCTTGAGTGGAACGCTGATTTTGCTAGCCGGAACGTTCGTCGTCCGCAAATCAAACTGCAGCAGCTTGGCCGGGTTCAGCACAGTGGCAAACAGCCGGCTTTGGCTGGGCGAAAATTCCACACCGTAGTAGCTACCTTCCTTGCTGTCCACGATAAAAGGCGTCTGAGCACTGGCCGAAACCTCGCCCGTGTTGGTATCGAAACTGAATAATTCCACCGTGCTGGAGCTGTCCCCGGCCACTTCACTGAAGCGGGCTAGAGCTAGTTGCCGGCCGTCGGGCGTCACTTTCATCTGGCCCCGGTAGCCTTGCCTGGCTACGTTGGGCGCGTGCAAGGAGCCGACAGAAGAAATTACTGGATTAGGGTTTCCGTTAACTACTGGCAGTACTCCATTAATTGTTATTCGGTAGGCTAGAAAGGCGTCGCCCCGGTTGTTATTGCCGGTTTTGGCGCTGCCCCAGCCGTGGGCGATAATCCAGATGTCGCAGCCGTTCTTGTGGAATACGCCCGTCAGCTTGTGGGCCGTGCCGCGGGCCAGCAGGTTGTTGCGGCTGATGATGGTGCCCGCGCCTCCGCCGGCGGGAATTTCAATTTCTGAGTAGCACAGGCCAATCGTGTCGTTGAGGGCGAATACGTAGTAGCGCGTGGGGGCAGTTTGGGAAATAAAGCTGCCAGGCTTCTTCACGGCCAGGGCTCCATCGGTGGAGCGGGGCGTGCCGCCTAGGCCCGTGCCCATAATGGAGTGGTCCCGGTTCCAGATGGTGTCGCCGTTGGTGTAAAACAGCAGCCGGCCGTTACCATCCGACATCACCCCGGAGCCAAAGGGAGCCGTCATCCGGCCATCGGTGAGTACTGTGGGCGGGATGGAATCAGTGGCTTGGTTGAAATCAAGGCCCGCTTTGTGCCCGAAGTACCAAGTATTGGCAAACTTCTCGTCCTGGCTGCACTCTGGGGGCGGGGTACCCTGGCCCAGGGCGGAAACAACCGTCAGTAGCAGCAGTAGCAGCGGCAGGAGCCACCCGGCTGTCGGGCGGGCCCGCCAGCGGCAGGTTTGGCCGGGTGGGGCAGTGTTCGGCAGAAATACGGGAGCAGGCGGTGGTAGCTCTGTGGGCATAGAGGCGCGGGTCAGGGGGCAGATAGATAAGCAATTGGCAACAGGAAAGGTGCCGGCTATCCTGTTTATTCAACGAAGCCGAAGGGCTGTGTATTGCCAAAAAATGCACTGGCCATAGGTTTCTCTAAAGCTACATACCACCTGTTAATTTTGTGCAAAAAAATGCATGAATAGTGCATAATAAACTAGCGGTTAACAATGAACAAAGGGTGAGGATAAGCCAATGGCTACTTCGGGGGCTGCGTACTTTTCTTATCCCACATCAAGGAAGCGTGATGCGCCGCCCGCTAGTTTTGCTGTTGAGAATGAGTAAGAGTAAGAACGTCATGCAGAGTTGAAAGCAAAGCATGATGATTCAGCTGCTTCACACTTCACTCAATAACCCCATGCAGCGCCGTCATTTTCTTCAACTACTTGGCACGCTGCCCATTGCTACCGCTATGAACTCTCTGCAAGACCTCCACAAAACTGCCAGCAGCTTCCAGACCACCGTCAAAATGCCCGTGCTGTTTGTCGGGCACGGCTCCCCGATGAACGCGCTGGCCGATAACGCCTTCACCCAAACGCTGCACCGGCTGGGCCTGGACATTCGCGACCGGCAGCCGCCGCGGGCGGTGCTGGTGGTGTCGGCGCACTGGCTCACGCGTGGCACCTTCGTGGCCGTAAACGAGCGGCCCGAAACCATCCACGACTTCGGCGGCTTTCCACAGGAGCTGTTTGCCATGCAGTACCCCGCGCCCGGCGCCCCCGACGTGGCCCGCGAGGTACTGCAGGCCCTGCCCGATGCTCATCCTACCGACGAGTGGGGCCTCGACCACGGCACCTGGACGGTGCTGCACCACGTTTTCCCCGAGGCCGACATTCCGGTGTTCCAGCTCAGCATCAGCTACCACCAGCCGCTGACGTACCACGCCGAGCTGGCCCGGCAGCTGCAGTTTCTGCGGCGCCGGGGCGTCCTGATTCTGGGTAGCGGCAACATTGTGCACAACCTGCGCCAGAGCATGCCCAAGCTCATGGCCGATGACCCCACGCCCTACGCCTGGGCCTCGGAGTTTGACGAGTGGGCCAAAGCCAAAATCAACCAGCGCGACCTGCACGCGCTGGCCCACTACCAGCAGGCCGGCGCCAGCGGCCCGCTGGCCGTGCCCACCCCCGACCACTACATTCCGCTGCTCTATAGCCTGGCCCTCGCCGAACCCGACGACGACATCCGCCACGCCTACGAAGCCGTAGAGTACGGCGGCCTGAGCATGCGCACGTTTGTGGTAGGGTAGGGGGCTTGCTGATTTCGGACACTACAGAACGTCATGCTGAGCAAAGCTGGAGGCGTAGTCGAAGCATCTCTACTGCTTCATTGCAGTAGTCGATTAGCCAGATACAGAGATACTTCGGCAAGCTCAGCATGACGTTCTGTGATTTACGTTCTGCCGTACCCCAGGCAACGCTCGGCAATCAGGCTGCATCTGTCGGAGCGCAAGTTTTCTACCTTGCGTCCTCTATGCGCCATATCCTTCTGCTGACTATTAGCCTGACTGCGGCCACCACGGCTGCCACCGCCCAAACTGCCGCTACCACCTACCGCGCCACGGAGCGCAAAGTCAACGACTTGGTGCATACCCGGCTGGACCTGCGTTTCGACTATGCCAAGCGCTACGCCTACGGCAAGGAATGGGTAACGCTCAAGCCCCACAGCTACGCCACCGACTCCCTACGGCTGGATGCCAAGGGTATGGATATCAAGGCAGTGAACCTGGTGCAGAACAATGAAACGAAGCCGCTCAAATACGCCTACAACCAGCGCAAGCTCCTGATTCAGCTGGGGCGCCTGGTGCCGGCAGGCGAGGCGTACACGGTTTATATCGAGTACACGGCCAAGCCCGACGAGCTGGACATTAAAGGCAGCGCCGCCATTGGCGGGGCCAAGGGACTGTACTTCATCAACCCCGACAGCGCTGTGGCCGGTAAGCCGGTGCAAATCTGGACCCAGGGCGAAACGGAGTCCAATTCGGCCTGGTTTCCCACCATCGACAAGCCCAACCAGAAAACCACTTCCGAAATCAGCCTGACGGTACCCGCTAAGTACGTCACGCTTAGCAACGGCGCCCTGGTAAGTCAGACGCCCGCCGGCCCCGGCCTGCGCACCGATACCTGGAAGATGGACCAACCCCACGCGCCCTACCTGTTTATGCTGGCCGTGGGCAGTTTTCGCAAAACCACCGAAACCTGGCGCGGCAAGGAAGTAAGCTACTACCTGGAGCCCCAGTACGCGGGCCAGACTCAGGCCATTTTCGGTAAGACGCCGCGCATGCTGGAGTTCTTTTCTGCGCGGTTGGGGGTAGTGTATCCGTGGAATAAGTACGCTCAGGTGGTGGTGCGCGACTACGTGAGCGGGGCCATGGAGAATACCACGGCCTCCTTGTTCGGGCCCCATGCCCAGGGCTCGGCCCGGGAGGTGGCCGACTGGGACTACACGCTGGTGGAGCGGGAAGTGGCCCACGAGCTGTTTCACCACTGGTTTGGCGACTACGTGACGGCCGAAAGCTGGAGCAACCTGACCGTGAACGAGAGTTTCGCCAACTTCTCGGAGGTGCTCTGGGCCGAGCACGAATACGGCCCCGATGCCGGCGCGGCCCAGGCCTACCGCAGTCTGCGCAACTACCTCGGCAACCCCGCCAACCACTCGCAGCAGTTGGCCCGCTACCAGTACGCCGACAAGGAGGACCTGTTTGACGCCGTGAGCTACCAGAAGGGCGGCAGCATTCTGAACATGCTGCGCACCTACTTGGGCGAGGAGGTATTCTTCAGCGGCCTGAAAACCTACCTGACGCAAAACGCCTTCGGGACCGGGGAGCCGCCCCAGCTGCGGCTGGCCCTGGAGCAGGCCTCAGGCCAGGATCTGAACTGGTTTTTCAACCAGTGGTACTACCGTGCCGGCCACCCCGTCGTCAGCATCGACTACGCCTACGACGCCGGCCGGCAGGAGCAGACCGTGACCATTAAACAGACCCAGCCCGGTACGCCCTTCCAACTGCCCATTGCCGTGGATGTGTACGTGAGCGGTAAGCCTCAGCGCCACCAGATAATGATGCGCCAAGCCACCGAAACCTTCCGCTTTCCGGCCGCCAGCAAGCCGGAGCTGGTAAACGTGGATGCCGACAAGGTGCTGCTGTGGCAGAAAACCGACAACAAGCCCCTCACCGAGTACGCCGCCCAGCTGCGCCTCGCCCCCCGCTACCTCGACCGGCGTGAAGCCTTGGCTGCCGCTCAGAGCCAGTTGAAAACGCCATCCTCGGAGCCCGTAGCCCGGCAGCTGCTGACGGCCGGCCTCACCGATGCTTCTCCGGTGCTGCGCCAGTTTGCTATTGAGGCCCTCGACCTCCAAAATGCTGCTTTGCGCAAGGCCGCCGCGCCGGTTCTGGCCCGGTTGGCCGCCACCGATGCCTCGGCGCAAGTGCGGGCGGCAGCCCTCCTGGCCCTGGGCTCGGTGCAGGATAAGCAGTATGCACCTCTGTTCACGAAAGCCCTGGCCCATTCTTCGTATCGGGTGCAGGGGGCCGCGCTGCGCGGGCTGCTGCCGCTGCAACCCGCGCAGGCGCTGGCCCGCGCCAAAGCCTTCGAGGCCGATAATAAAGGCGGGCTGACGGTGGCGCTGGTGCAAGTGTATGGGAAAGCCGGCAGCGCCGCCGAGTGGCCCCTGATGCGAAGCAAGTACGACGCTGCCGAGCCCAACAGCCAGTTCGACATGCTGGCCGGCCTCGGCGACATGATGGGCCGCCTCGACGACCCCACGGTCCTGACCGAAGGCATCACCCGCATCAAAGACCTGACGGTGCGCTACAAGCCCTACATTGATGCCTCCCGCCTCATCGGCCTGCTCCGCCAGATTGAGCAGCAGCAGGCCAAGCGCCCCCACTCCACCCTGGTAGCCCGGCAGGTAACCGCTGCCGTAGCCGAAATCGAAGCCGCCAAGTAGGCAGCACGATGCAGAGACGCGTATTCGCGTCTCCTCGTTGCTGAGGTTGAAACCGTTTAGAAAGATGAAAACATCTGTCATCCTGAGCTGGCGAAGGACCTTGTCGCGCCTGAACTAGCTGTTGCAACGTCATAAGGTCCTTCGCCAGCTCAGAATGACAGGAGAAAGGTGGGGGTTGTGTAACGGGGGGCTACGGAGTTGTGGGTCGCTACACCGTGTGCATCACCGATTCTTATGGTCGGGATTTGACTGTTTTCGGGCTGAATCCGCTGCCTGCAGGCAAACCCACAACCGGTCGGGCCAACTCTGTGCGCCCAAGCGCGTACCTTTGGGCTGGGATAATTCCCCCTAATGGTATGACGCAGGAACAAGTACGCTTAGCTCAGCACCAAACCGGTGAGGCTCGTTGGAAGAAATTTGGCCCCTACCTCACGGAGCGCCAGTGGGGTACGGTGCGCGAGGATTACAGCCCCGATGGCAACGCCTGGAACTTCCTGCCCCACGATTTGGCCCGCAGCGTGGCCTACCGCTGGGGCGAGGAGGGGCTGGGCGGCATCTCCGACGACCAGCAGCACCTGTGCCTGAGCGTGGCTCTCTGGAACGGGCAGGATGAGATGCTGAAGGAGCGGCTGTTCGGCCTCACCAATGGGCAGGGCAACCACGGCGAGGACGTGAAAGAGCTGTACTATTACCTCGACAGCACGCCCTCCCACTCCTACATGAAGATGCTGTACAAGTATCCGCAGCAGGAGTTTCCGTATGAGGAACTGCGCCGGGAAAATGCCGCCCGCACCCGCCTGGAGCCCGAGTTTGAGCTGCTTGACACGGGCATCTTCGCTGAGAGCCGCTATTTCGATGTATTCATTGAATACGCTAAAGCTGGCCCTGATGATATTTTACTGCAGATAACGGCGCATAACCGGGGCCCCGAGGCGGCGCCCTTGCACATTCTGCCCACCTTGTGGTTTCGGAATACCTGGGCCTGGGGGCATGCGGCCAGCGACGCGGCACCTATGCTGCGGGCCACCGGCCCCGCTGCCGCCACCGCCGACCACGCTGCCCTGGGCCGCTACCACGTGTACTGCGACGAGCCCGCCGCTCTACTTTTCTGCGACAACAATACCAACTACCACCGCACCGGCGACCCATTTGGGCCCACCGGCACGGGCCGCTATTACAAGGACGGCATCAATGATTACGTGGTGGAAGGCGACGTGACGGCCGTTAACCCGAACCGGGGCGGTACCAAGATGGCCGCCCACCACCCCCTGGAAATTGCCCCCGGTGAGGCCCGGGTGGTGCGCCTGCGCCTTAGCCAACAGGAGCTGGCCGAGCCCTTTGCCGATTTCGGGCAGGTGATGGCGGCCCGCGTGCAGGAGGCCGACGGGTTCTACGAGTGTATGCAGCAGGAGCTGCCACCCTCAGCCGATGTGTGCAACGTGCAGCGCCAGGCCTTTGCCGGCATGCTCTGGAGCAAGCAGTTTTACTACTATGATGTAACCCAGTGGCTGGACGGTGACCCCGCGCTGCCTCGCCTGCCGGGCCGCCGCCGCAAGGGCCGCAACAGCAACTGGCGCCACCTGCACAACCAGGACATTATTTCCATGCCCGATAAGTGGGAGTACCCCTGGTACGCGGCCTGGGACTTGGCCTTCCACTGTATTCCGCTGGCCATGGTAGACGCCGATTTTGCCAAGGATCAGCTGCGCCTGCTCTGCCGCGACTGGTACATGCACCCCAGCGGGCAGCTGCCGGCCTATGAGTGGAACCTGAACGACGTGAACCCGCCCGTGCACGCCTGGGCCACCTGGCGCGTGTACCAGATGGATAAGAAACTGCGCGATAACCAGGGTGATACGGCCTTCTTGGAGGCGGTCTTCCATAAGCTTAGTCTGAACTTCACCTGGTGGGTAAACCGCAAGGACAAGAGTGAGCGGAACATCTTCGAGGGCGGCTTTTTGGGGCTGGATAATATTGGCGTGTTTGACAGGAGTGCCCCGCTGCCCACCGGCGGCCATATTGAGCAGAGCGACGGCACCAGCTGGATGGCCATGTTTGCCCTGAACATGATGCGCATGGCCATGGAGCTGGCCAGCCATAACCCTGTGTACCAGGAAATGGCCGGCAAGTTCTTCGAGCACTTCCTCTACATTGCCGATGCCATGACCCGGGGCGGCGACGGACAGTTTAACCTCTGGGATGAGGAAGACCAGTTCTATTACGACGTGCTGCACACCCCCGACGACGCCCGCACCAAGCTGCGCGTGCGCTCCATCGTGGGCCTGATTCCACTATTTGCCGTGGAGGTCATTGATGAGGAGTTGCTCAACTCCTTACCCGAGTTTACGGAGCGGGCCCGCTGGCTGCTCGAAAACCGTCCGCATCTGGCCCAGCTGGTAGCTCGCTGGCAGGAGCAGGGTAAAGGTGCCCGCCACTTGCTGAGTCTGCTGCGCCGTAGCCGCCTGCGCCACCTGCTCAAGCGCATGCTGGATGAGCAGGAGTTTCTATCTGATTTCGGCATCCGGGCTATGTCGCGCTACCACCTGGAAAACCCCTACGTGTATAGTACCGTCGATACCGACTTTACCGTGCAGTACGTGCCTGGCGAGGCCGAGAGCAGCATGTTTGGGGGCAACAGCAACTGGCGCGGCCCCATTTGGTTTCCTATCAACTACCTCATCATTGAGTCCTTGCAGCGCTTTCATAGCTACTACGGCGACTCCTTCCGGGTAGAGTACCCCACGGGCTCCGGGCAGCGCCTCACGCTCCAGGAAATTGCCGATGCGTTGTCGGGCCGGCTAACCAAGCTGTTCCTCAAGGACTCAGCCGGCCGCCGCCCCGCCTTCGCCAACGATGAGCTGCTGCAGACTGACCCCCACTTCCGCGACTATCTGCTGTTTCATGAGTACTTCCACGGCGACACGGGCCGGGGCCTGGGGGCCAGCCACCAAACCGGCTGGACGGGCCTCATTGTGCGTCTGCTGCGCCACCAACTATCCAAAAACCAGGCTGCTAGTTTGATAGCGGGAGCAGCCACGGCAAGCTAAGTGCCTGCTCCACTGGCCCTTGAAACACCAGGCGGCTGTTGCGCAAGGTGCCGGCATATACCTCTACTTCACTTGTGCCGGCCGGAATAAAAATGCGTACCGTTTCGGTGCGGCGGGGCCGCACGTAGGTGCTGCCAGCTTGCTGGGGCTCAACTGGCCCGGATATTTCAAAGAAACCGGCGCTAGTCAGTTGTAAGTCAAGCATGTAGTTGTGTAGATATGTTTCGGCAGCACAAAGCCTAAAGCCCTGGCACTTAGTTCCCCACCGAAATAGTACCGCGCAGAAAATGCCGTGCGGCGGGCCTCTTCGCGCGGCCATTGAATAGTATTATATATATATAACCATGTGGTAACCTTTTAGCGCAGCGTCCGCTAATGGTCTTAAACGCAGCAGGCCCGGTGGTTTTACCGGGCCTGCTGCGCGCGTGCAGAGTACAAAATCTATTGTCTGCTCTGAATCAGCTTGACTACGTCGGCGTTGCCGCCTTCCTTGGCGTTGGTCAGCACGTCTTTGCCGTCTTTGTCCTTAGCTTTGGGGTTGGCGCCGCTGGTTAGCAGGACCTGCACTATTGCCAGGTTGCCTTTGGCCGCCGCGGCCATTAAGGGCGTCATGCCAAAGGAGTCCGCTTTATCTATTTGGGCTTTGTGCTTGAGCAGCGTTTTGACCACCTCCAAATGGCCATTTTCAGCAGCCAAGAACAGAAAAGTGGTTGGAAAGCCGGGCATCATTTCAACCGTGGTATTGGCATCAGCCCCGGCCGCCAGTAGGGTTTCAAGCGCCACCGCCTGGTTTTTCATAACGGCCGCATACACTCTCTGAGTAGGTGTTTGCGCCTGCATAGAAACGGCAGTGGTAAAAAATAGAGCGAAACCGAGAAGAAGTTTTTTCATGCCGGGAAATACACGCGGGAAGAGGGATGCAAATTCAAAGATAAACCAGTCATACCGGAATACCTCAATTTGTGCAACCCCAGCCGCTACCTGCACCCGCTCGGCCTTGGGCCTGATAGCGCCCTACTCAAGGGCGTAGAAGAAGCAGAACCCGGCATAGCTGAATTAGGATTTTGCCTCTGCCTGACGGCCCATGTGTTGGGCCATCATACTGGCCAGAATAATTTGCAGGGCGTGGTAGAGCATCAACGGCAAGAGTAGCAAACCCGTAGCGGCCATACCTGGAAACAACAGGCTCGCCATTACGCTGCCGTGCACCAACGATTTTTTGGAGCCGCAGAATAAGGCTGTAATCCGGTCTTCCCGTGAGAAACCCAGCACATTGCTGATGCCCCATACCACCCCAAAAATGGCCATGTACAGACCCACCATGCCCAGGCCCAGCAAGGCCACATCGGTGGGGGCGTAGCTGCGGAAAATGCCCTCCGCAAACGACTCACAGAAAGCTGTAAACACAATCAGCAAAATCACAATCTGGTCGGAGATGCGCAGGCTGCCTTTGTGCTGCTCAGCAAACGCCCCGAAGCGGCGGCTGAGCAGCACCCCGGCTACAACTGGCAATATCACCTGCCAGGTGAGGCTGAGCGCCAGGCCCCAGAGGTGGCCACTGTCGGCGGAGGTGTGCAGAAACAAGCTTGTCCAGAGCGGGGTGAGCACAATGCCGAGCAGGCTGCTGATGCTGGCATTGAAAATAGCGGCCGGCAGATTGCCGCGCGCCATACTCACCATTACCACCGAGGAGGAAACCGTGCTGGGCAGAGCACACAGGAAGAAAATGCTTTGCCAGAGTAACTCGCCCTTATCACCAGCAAACAAGGGCCGCACCGCCAGGGCCAGTACCGGAAACGCCACAAACGTAATCAGCTGGACTATGATGTGAAGCTTCCAATTGCGCAAGCCAGCCCGGAGCTTATCCAGGCTCAGGCGCAGACCGTAGAAAAAGAAAATAAGCGCCACGCCGGCCGTGGTAATGGTTTTCCAGGGAATGGGGCTGGTTTTGCTGCCCGCTTCCGGAAACCAGTAGGCCAGTACCACCGCGCCCACCAGCCCCAGCAGAAACCAATCGAGCAGGCCCGCCCGCCGGAGCAGGGCCACCAGGCGGTTCTCGGTGGGTGGCAAGGGCGCGGAAGTGAGAGGAGAGGAAACGGGCTGTGGCATAGGAGGCAAAATAAAAGCGTCGGGCTAAAAGTAGCCCGACGCCTCAGAAACGTACGGCAGCAGCAGCCGGAAGGTTAAATACCGCGCGGGATTAGGCCACCGCTACGCGCCGCAGTTTCTTACGCTCCTTTTTCAGGCGGTTCAGCCACATGATAACGCCGGTGATGGGGAAGGTGAAGCCCAGCACGCATACCACTAGGCTGATAATTTTGGAAGGCCAGCCGAAGATAGAACCTGTGTGCACAGGCTTGAACAGCCCCCGCACCCGCTGGCCCAGGTTGCGCTGCTCGTAGGTTTGCTCCCGTAGCACCTGGCCCGAGTACTGGTCGAGGAATACTTCGTCGGTTGCGTTTTCGTACACGGCATTGGGCCGCAGCGTAGCTACCCGAATGCTGCCGGTGGAGTCTTTGGGTAGCTGCAGGGCGTAGGAAATGGCTTGGGGAGCCAACTGCCGGGCGCGGGTCAGGGCGGCATCGGTAGTAAGGGCGCCGGCCGGGGCGGCCGTTGCTACGGCTGTAGCCGCGGGCACCACCGAAACCGGGGGCTCGGGGCGCTCCATGGGCGAATTGGTAACCGCAAAGATGCCCTTGTTGAACCACTCAAACGACCAGGCCAGGCCGGTAAACGCAAACACGAACAGGAACAGCGCCGCGTAAAAGCCCAGCACAATGTGCAAATCGTGGTTGAGGCGCTTCCAGCCGCTGTTCCACTTTACCTTGAGCCGTTGCTTCACGGCCTTGCGCGTGGCGGGCCACCACAGTACAAGGCCAGTGCCAATGATGAACAGGAACAGGAGCGTGCTCACGCCCACGATGAGCTTGCCCACGGGGCCACCCAGCATGCCCCGGTGCAGGGCCATCATGGTGAAGAAGAACGTTTCACGGTAATTCAGCTCACCGGTTACGGCGGCGGTGTAAGGGTTCACGAATACGACCGGGCCCCGGCCGCCTTCACCACCCTTGCCGCCTTTGCCACCCTTACCCTCCGGGCCTTTTTCCCCCTTGTCTGCACCGTTGCGTGCCTCCTGGCCCCCCTCCGGGCGGGAGCCGCGAGCTTGCTCGGTGCGAAGACCTTTGGCTTCGCCGGCTTCCGGCTTTTTGCCGCCCTCGGGGCCGCCGGCCAGGCTGAACTCCACGGTACGAGTGGGGTCGGCGTATACTTTAACGCCCGTAATTTTGGCGTCGGCTTTATAGGCTAGTACGGCTTGCTGAAGACGGGCCAGGGGCAGGGCGGCCGTAGGGGAGGCCTGCACAAAGTACCGCTCGGGGTGCCAGGCCTGTTCCAAGTCCTTCTCAAATACCAGTACGGCCCCGGTCAGGCACACTACGGCAATAATCAGCCCCGAAACCAGGCTGAGGTAGAGGTGGATGTTGCGGAAAAAGACTTTCATAACTCAGAAAAACACGGTTCGGAAACTTGGCGGAAAACCCGGGAGCTTCTGGTTGCAGCCAGTTGCTTCCGGGTTTCCTCACTCACTAAGGTACTATTTCACTCACTTCCTCACTTACAGGCGGTAGCCCACGGTAGCCGCAAACTGGCGCGGAGCAATGGGGTTCACGCTGTTATCGTCGTGCACGTTGTAGCTGAGCTTGTTGAGCACGTTCGAGAGCTTCAGACGCAGGCTCAGCCGGTCATAGGTGTAGCCCATGGAGGCGTCGAGCTGGGTGTAGGACGGCAGCGGAATCAGGCGGTAATTGTCGTTTACCACGTTGCCCCGGGTGCTGCGGCCAGCCTGCCGTTCTCCGATGTAGAGGGTAGTTACGCCCAGGTTCAGGCCGTGTAGCAGGCCGTTCTCGAAGGTGTAGAACACGCTGGCGTTGGCCGTGTGGTTGGGGTTGTAGCGCAGCAGGCTGCCGATTGTGTAGATGTTGCTTTCGGTGTAGGCAGTGCGGTTGTAGCTGTAGCCCCCGATGAGCGACCAGCCCTGCATAGGCTTGCTCTGCACGTCCAGCTCCACGCCCTTGCTGGTAACCTCCCCGGCCAGCTCCTGAGCCGCGGGCATGTTGATGTTGTAATTGGGCGCATCCACCAGAATCGTTTGGGCCAGGTTGCTGTTCACGATGCGGTAGCCCGTGAGGTTAGCTGAGAGCAGACCATTGAACAGCTCGTTTTTCACGCCCACCTCGTACTGGTCGATGATGGATGGGGGCAGGGCCGCGCCGGTGTTATCCGCGCCGCCATTGGTGTTGAAGGAGTTGGCGTAGGAGGCGAAAACCGACATGGTTTTCAGCGGCTGATACACTAGGCCCAGCCGGGGCGAGAAGGCGTCATCGTAGCGTTTGGTTCGGCTGTAAGACTCTGGTGTTCTCGTTGTGGCGTGGGTGAAGCGGTACGTGCCGGTTTCCTGGTAGCTGTAGCGCACCCCAGCCAGTAACTTCAGCTTTTCGGTAATTTCGATGAGGTCCTGCACGTACACCCCCACGCGCCGGATGGGCGAGTAGGTGCGGGTGTTGCGGGTGAAGTTCGGGACGGTGTTGTTTTCAACGTAGCGCTCTGGCTCAAACACGTTGATGGAGTCGTAGCGGCCAATGGCGTTGTAGGCAATGGCGCGGGTGTTGTACTTATCGGCATCCATGCCTACCAGCACAGTATGCTTCAGGAAGCCGGTTTGCACCTTGCCCGTCACGTCCAGCTGGCCCAGGAAGTAATCCTCCTTGGTTTCACTGGCCTGCAGGCTGCGCACCTGGTTGCCATACAGCGCGGGGCTGCCGGTGAGGATTTTGATGGGTTTGCCATTCTTGTCCACCCCGCTGAACACGTCCACCGAGTCGCGCACGTTGCTAGGGCGGGAGGCTGAGCGCAAATCGTTACTGAAGCCCTGGTAGGCTGCCACGCCGCGCACCTGCCAGGTGTCGTTGAGGTGGTGGGTGAGGGTGGCGGTAGTGGATTTCTGCTCCGTACCAATATTGGCCCAGCTGGTGTTCAGGAAACGGCCGCGCGGCACATCCGGAATGCGGTAGTTGATGGCCCCAATTCCGAAGTCAGGGGTGCGGTTATCTTTCAGGTAGTCGCCTTCCAGCAGAAAATCAGTCTTGCTGCCAATTTTGAAGAGCAAGGATGGGTTCACGTAAAACCGCTCCCCCTTTACCTCGTTGCGGAAGCTGCGGCTGTTCTCGTAGGTGGTATTTACCCGGAAGGCTACATGCTCACTGCCATTTACGGCCCCATACAAATCCAGCGTGGGCTTGTAGAAGTCGTAGCTGCCTATGCGCATCCCCACGGAGCCACCCTGCTCAAAGCGGGGCTTCTTGGTTACCAGGTTGAGCACGCCGCCGGCGGCCACGTTGCCGTAGAGGATAGCGTTGCTGCCCTTCAGCACTTCAAACCGCTCCAACGAGCTGGTTTCGGGCAGAATGCTGTTGTTGTAGCGCACCCCATTTTTAAAGGTGTTGCTGCTGCCAAAGGCAAAGCCCCGGCCCGAAATTTCTTCCTGGTAGCCGCCCGTGTTGCCGCTCACGTACACCCCGCTCACGTTGGCCAGCACGTCGCTCACGCGCAGTACCTGCTGCTGCTCCAGCGTCTGGCGCTCCACAGTGAAGGTGCTCTGGGGCAAATCAAGCGGGGCAATGGGCAGCTTGCCGATGGCCACGGGCCGCTCGTTGAGGCTGCGGCTGCCGTTTACGCGTACTTCGTTGAGCTGCTGCTGGTTTTGCTGCACCGTGAAGGCCGGTACGCTGGTGGTTTCGCCCCCCGTTACGGTCACCGTAACTTCCTGGGTGCCGTACCCCAAGCTGCTCACTACCAGCTGGTAGGAACCCGCCGGGGCAGATAGGCGGAAGCTGCCATCGGTGTTGGTAATGGTGCCAAAAGCTGTGCCCTTCAGCGCCACCGTCACGCCTTCCACCGGCTGGCCCTTCTCATCCAGTACCCGCCCGCTCAGGCGGCCCCGCTGCGCCGTATCATCGTCGCCGTGGCGCAGCTCCGTGGCGGCAGCCTGAGACACGATGGGGGCGGTAGTTGTGAGGGAGAGAAGGAGTAGAAGCGGTAGTGGACGGGCCATCAGAGCGAGGGAAGCTTGTTTAGATTGATTTAAAACAATGCAAAGCTCGGCTCTATTTAGATAGATTCAAAACAGTTCTTTAGAAAAAATCTATATTAACCAGCATGTATTTGAATAGCAATATATTACTGGATTAAGCTCCTCGGTGGGGGCGTATATTTAGCAAAAGCCCGGCTGTTGACCGGGCTTTTGCTAGTAGGGTAAGTAGAGTTGTTTATGCCGGTACCGTAGCCTGCCGATGCAGTTGTGGCTGCAAGGCAAAAGCATCGGCCAGGAGTTCGTAGGAGCGAAGCCGGTCGTCGTAATCGTGGGTGATGGTTACGGCTACCACTTCATCCACCCCATAAGAGGCCGCCAGCTGGTCAATTTCGGCCTTTACCTTATCGGGGGTGCCACTAATAATGCGGGAGTGATGATAGGCCAGCCGGGCTTGCAAATCGGCGGAAAGCCCGCGCACGTTCACCTTTTCTACGGCCTCAATGGGGGTAAACTGGCCAGTTTCGAGCTTGAGCATCTGCAGGGCCAGGTTATCGGCCAGAGCCTGGGCATGGCCAGCAGTATCAGCGCACGCCACAAAGATGGCCACGTTGGCCTGCGGGACGGCCAGCTCGGGTGAGGGCCGGAACCGTTCCCGGTAGGTCTGCACCATGCGGGGGCCGCCGTTGGGGTTGATGAAGTGCGCAAAGCTGAAGGCCGCGCCCACATGAGCCGCAAACAAGCCACTTTGTCCGCTGGAGCTCAGCAGCCACATTTCGGGCACAGTATCCACAAAAGGCGCGGCTTTCACCTTGGCATGAATGGTATCTTCCACCACCTCGTCCCGCAGGAAAGCCCGCAAGTCCATGAGTTGCTCGGCAAAGTCTTCGTCGCGGAAGGCATTATGGGGGTTGAGGGCGTGGGCCGTAATCCGGTCGGTACCGGGGGCGCGGCCTATGCCCAGGTCAATACGGCCGGGGTAGAGGGCTTCCAGCAGGCGGAAGTTCTCGGCCACTTTCAGGGCCGAGTAGTGGGGCAGCATCACGCCGCCCGAACCCAGCCGGATGCGCGGGGTTTCGGCCCCGAGGCGGGCCAGCAGCACCTCGGGCGCGGAACCGGCCAGGGTACGGGTGTTGTGGTGCTCCGACACCCAGAAGCGGGTAAAGCCCAGCCGGTCCGTGAGGCGGGCCAACTCCACGGTGTGCTGCAAGGCCTCGCGCGGGGTGCGCCCCAGCGGCACCGGCGACTGGTCGAGCACGCTGAGTTGTATAGCCAGGGAAGTTGAGTCAGTGGAATTCATAGGGAATATAACCACCGAATGAGCCGGTTAGTTTACAAGCCCTGCGCCTACCCGATGCGCCGGCTTACATCGGTAGTTTATCACGCAGGGCGCTGTAGGTCCAAGTGCCGGCCAGAGCTGCCAGAATCATGACGGCCGCTGCCGGTACGCCGCTGCCCAGCTGCGCAAAAAGCGGCCCGGGGCAAGCGCCCGTAATGGCCCAGCCCAGCCCAAATAGCAGCCCGCCCAGCCAGACGCCGTGGCTGTACTGCTTGTCGGCCAGCCGGATTTCCTCGCCGTTGATAGTGCGCAGGCGGTTGCGTTTAATAAGCTGAATGGACAGCATCCCGACGACAATGGCCGAGCCGATAACGCCGTACATATGGAAGCTCTGAAACCGGAACATTTCCTGAATCCGGAACCAGCTCACTACTTCGCTTTTGGTTAGGATAACGCCGAACAGCGTACCCATCACCAGGTATTTGAGGTTTTTCATGGAAAGCAGACGGGATTAAAACAACAGCGGATACACCACCCAGGTCATGAGTAGGCCACCCGCAAAAAAGCCGATAACGGCCACCAGTGACACCCATTGCAGGTTGGACAGGCCGGAAATAGCGTGGCCCGAGGTGCAGCCCCCGGCGTAGCGCGTGCCGAAGCCCACCAGAAAGCCACCCAGTACCATAAATACCCAGCCCTGCCAGTTACCCAAATTGTTCAGGTCAAACAGCTCCCGGGGCAGCAGGCCGGAAAAATCGGTGAGGTGCAGCTCGGCTTGCAGGTCGCGCACGGTGGCCGCCGATATGGCAATGACCTCGGGGTGGCCCAGCACGCGGTAGCCCAGCAGGCCGCCCAACGCAATGCCCAGCACAAACCACAGGTTCCAAGCCTCTTTGCGCCAGTTGTAGGTGAGAAACGGCAATCCGGCCGGTACGCAGGCGGCGCAGATGTGGCGCAGCGAGCTGCTGATACCCAGGGCCTTATTGCCAACCAGCAACAGTGCCGGCACCGTGAGGCCAATGAGTGGCCCGGCCACGTACCAGGGCCAGGGCTGACGAAGAAAATCAAGCATAATTAACAGGAAAACAGGGAGAAGAAACATCAGGCCGCCAAAGCCGGCTGGCGTTGAAAGGAGCAGAACAGGAAGTTCTGGGTGGTCCGGAAGGGCGTGTGGTGGTCCTCGGTGAGGCAGCGCAGCTTCCGGAAGCCGGTGTGCAGCTCGGCCGTGAGGCTGGCCTCGCTGTACTGGCGGATGGGTAGGCCACTGCACTTAGTCGGGCCGGCCGGCGAAAACGTGCCCAGCGTCAGGAAGCCTTCGGGCTCTACGGCGGTGCGGGCCAGGTGCAGATAGTGGGCTATTTCGGGGGCAGTGGTCAGGAAGTGAAACGCGGCCCGGTCGTGCCAGAGGGCGTAGCGGGTGGACGGCACAAAGGCACATACATCAGCCTCCACCCACTGCACATGCCGGGCGGCTGCGCCCAGCCGCTGCCGCGCCCGCGCCGCGCCGGAAATATCCAGCACCGTGAGGTTGCGGTAGCCGGCCGCCAGCAGGTAATCCACCAGCCGACTGTCGCCCCCGCCCACGTCAATAATCGGGGCCTCAGGCGGTAGGTTGAAGGCTTCGATAAACTGCAAAGAGGTAGCAGGCACCGGCTGCGTCCAGCTCAGCTCCTGGGGCTGTTTGTGGGCGTATATCTTTTCCCAGTGTGCCTTATCGGCCGCGGAAGAATCCATCTTGGAAAGGAAATAAGAGAGGAAAACAAGTCGTTCAACGGGTAGACGCGACACTTCGCGTCTACCCGTTGAACGACTCGGAACCGCACTCAGTAAATAACATCAGCACGCGCCGAGACGCGAAGTGTCGCGTCTCTACATTGTTCTAGCGCACCAGCTGGCCGGGCCAGTCGAGGACGCCGCCCACCAAGTGGGCCACGGCCGGGAAGCCGGCTTCGCTGAGCTGCCGGGCAGCCGTGGCCGAGCGGGCCCCGCTGCGGCAGTACACGTACACCGGCCGGCGGTGGTCGAAGGCGGCCACGCGCCGGGCGAAATCGGGAGCGGTAACCTCCACGTTGAGGGCGCCGGGCAGGTGCCCGCTGGCAAACTCCTCGGGCCGCCGCACATCCAGCAGCAGCGCCTCGGGCTGGCGCAAAGCTGCCGCAAACTGCTCGGGACTCAGATTCTGGTACGCGGCGGACTTAGGCTTCAGGAAATCAAACATCAGGCAAGAGAAAAGGAGGGAGGATTTAAAAAAACGACTTCACGGCTTCGCCCAGATCGAAAACGGTAGCCTCGGGCAACGCAGCGGCCACGATACTGCTGCCCGCCGCCGAGCGGTAGCCGCCGGCGCAATGCACCACGATGGGTTTGTCTGCCGGAACTTCCGAGGCCCGCTCGCGCAATTCGGGCAGCGGAATGTTGAGCGAACCGGCAAACAGCGGCTCGTCGCGGTGCTCGGTGGCCGAGCGGATATCCACGATGGTGTACTGCCCCGGGTGCTGGCGGAACTGCGCCACATCCAGTAGCGGCAGCGTAGCCGCCGTATCCGGCGTGCCCACCAGTGCCCCCAGCGCCAGGGCTTCGTAGCCGATTTTGGCCGTTTTGCGGATCAGGTCTTCCCGCGTGGCCTCGTCGGGGGCAATCAGGTAAAACCGCTCCTCGGGCCCCACAATAGAGCCCAGCCAGGTTTCGAATTTGCCGCCCTGCTGGATGTTGAGCGCCCCTGCGGCGTGGCCTTGTTTGAATTCGGCCTCAGGCCGGGCATCCACCAGCACCGCGCCGGGCTGCAAACCGGCCCCGGCTGCCAGGCGCGGCACCTGCTGCACGCCGGCCGCGTAGGCCGGGGCACCGGCTTTGTTCAGGGCCATATCGTAGCCGAAATATTTGGGGATAAACGGCTGGTCAGCCAGCAGTTCCCGTACGAAGTCTGCTTCGCTCATGTCCCGCAGCATGGGGTTGCCGAATTTCTCGTCGCCGATGGTGCTGCTGCTGGCCCCGCTCAGGGCCTTGCCGCAGAGGCTGCCCGCGCCGTGGGCCGGGTACACCAGCACGGCATCGGCTAGGGGCAGGAGCTTGTCGCGCAGGGAGTGGTACATCTGCCGGGCCAGCTCCTCGCGCTGGGCCGTGAGGTTGCCGGCCTTCTCGCGCAGGTCGGGCCGGCCCACGTCGCCGATAAACAGCGTGTCGCCGGTGAAAACGGCCACGTCCTGCCCCTCGCGGCTGAGCACGATGCTGATGGAATCGGGGGAGTGGCCGGGCGTATTCAGGGCCCGGAAAGTGAGCTTACCGCTGGTGAAGGAGTCGCCCTCATCAAAGCTTTGGTGCGGATAATCGGCCCCCACGAGCTTACTGACGCGGATAACGGCCCCGGTAGTCTGGGCAATTTCCCGGTGGCTACTCACGAAGTCGGCGTGCGGGTGCGTCTCGATAACGGCCACGATACGGGCCTCGTGGGCCCGGGCAAAATCGTAGTACGGCTGCGGGTCGCGGGCCGGGTCGATGAGCACGATTTCGCGGGCGCACTCGCTGAGCACGGCGTAGGAAAAGTGGGCCAGGCCCTTGTCTTCAAACTGCTCGATTTTCATGGCAAAAAGCAACTAGAGAGGAAAATGAATAGATACAAAGCCAGTCCGCACCGGCCCGCGAAACCCAAAGCAGAACGCTAGAACACCAGCTCCCGCAGCAGAATAAACGTGCCCATAGCCAGCGTAAACCACCCGAAAGCCGGCTTGAGCCGGTGACCCGGAATGAAGCGGGCCAGGTAGGTGCCCGCCACGATGCCGGCCAGCGCAAATGCCAGAAACCCCAGCAGAAACGGCCAAGCAATGGGCGTGCCCGCGCTCAGGTCGCCGCTGAACCCAATCAGTGAGTTCAGGGCAATGATGACCAGGGACGTGCCCACGGCCAGCTTCATGGGCAGGCGCGCGCCCAGCACCAGGGCCGGGATAATCAGGAAGCCGCCGCCCGCCCCCACAAAGCCCGTGAGCGTGCCCACCACCAGCCCGATGCCCAGCACCAATGGGTAGTTGAACGGCGGTTTCACAGCAGTTTCCGCTGGCGCTTCCGGCCCCCGGCTCCGGATCATGGATGCGGCGGCCACTACCATCAGCCCAGCAAAGGCCACCAGCACCAGCAAATCCTTGGTAACCACCAGCCCGCCCAGCGTAAACAGCTCCGCCGGAATGGCCGGCATCACCAGCCGCCGCACCGCAAACACCGCCGCCAACGACGGCCCCAGAAACACCAGCGCCGTTTTCAGCGACACCAGCCCCTTGCGGAAGTAGCCCGAAGCCCCCACCACCGAAGTGGAGCCCACCACAAACAGCGAGTAAGCAGTGCTCAAAACCGGACTCACGCCCATCAGATACACCAGCACGGGGACGGTAAGAATGGAGCCACCCCCGCCCATGATGCCCAGGGAAAGGCCGATAAAAATGGCAGCAACGTACCCAATGGCGTGTAACATGAAAAGCTGAACGTATGTATTTATGAAGGATTATTCATGCGTTACGGCAAAAAAAAGCCGCGCCCGTTACAGAAACGTGCACGCGGCAATGCACTGGATTACATCCACCACTTCGCGCATTTTGAGGGCGTAGAACACATTTTTGCCGTCGCGGGAGCTGCTCAGGATGCCCTTCAGCTTCATGCCCGAGAGGTGGTGGGAGGCCAGACTCTGCTCAATGTTCAGCCGCTCGCTAATGTCGTTTACCGACAGGCTTTCCTGGGCCGCCAGCAGCTGCACAATGGCAATGCGGGTGGGGTGGGCCGTGGTTTTGAGGATAAAAGCCACCTTCTCCATCTTCTCGATGGACAGGTTCATTTCGACGGGAGCAGTGGTAGGAGCCATACGGTATGCAAATGTATGATCATTTGTTCATGTATACAAATCAGCCGCTCGGTTTGGTTCCCGGCTCTTGTGCTTTGTTCAGGCGGTTCACTAGCCCAGGGTTTAAACCCTGGGCTACGGAGCGGTTATCATCACAACGTCAGCACGCGAGATTCCGCGCACGTTCGGAGTGACGTTCTGGCGAAGCGGTACAGATACTTCGTCCCTGGCTTGATGCGCCACATGCTCAGCATGACGTTCGGGTGTTTGCCGCTGCCGGCTACCGGGCCTGCTCCAGCGCGTCCACGTCGGCGGCTCCGAGCAACGCTAGGTGGCGGGTGATTTTCTCGGCCGGCCAATGCCACCACGCCAGCTTTTCCAGGCGGGCGATGGTGTTTTCGTCGAAGCGGAAGCGCACCACCTGGGCGGGGTTGCCGGCCACGATGGCGTAGGCCGGCACATGGCGCGTCACTACGGCTTTGGTCGCCACCACCGCCCCGTTGCCGATGTGCACGCCGGGCATGATTGTGGCGTCGTGCCCAATCCAGACGTCGTGGCCCACCACGGTGTCGCCTTTGGATGGATATTTCTCGGCTACCGACTGCCCCTGCATGGCCGCTTCCCAGCCACCGCCGAAAATGGCAAACGGGTAGGTGGAAACCGGCGCGGTTTCGTGGTTGCCGCCGTTCATGATAAACTTCACTCCGGAAGCCAGGGCGCAGAACCGGCCGATGATGAGCCGGTCGCCGATGAAGTCGAAGTGGTACAGCACGTTCCGCTCGAAGTTGGCCGGGTCGTCCAGGTCATCATAATAGGTGTAGTCGCCTACTTCGATGGTGGGGCGGGTGATGAGGTTTTTCAGAAACACCAGCTTGCGGTGGTGGGGCAGCGGGTGCAACGCAGCGGGGTCGGGACCAGTCATGGCGGGGGAAGTAAGGCGCAAACATACGCGACTGTTATTGGCCCGTCGGAACGTGTCCCCGGAGCTGCGCTCCGGCCTGCGTAAGAGAGAAATTACCCACAAACGCGGGCCGGGGCGCAGCTCCGGGGTACACGTTCTGCCGTACCTTCGCGGCCGTATGATTTCGACTTTGACGCTGGGTTTACTGTGCGGGGCGGCTTTTCTGGCCGGTTTGGTGGATGCCATTGTGGGCGGAGGCGGCCTGATTCAGCTGCCGGCCATGCTGTTGCTGCTGAAAGGCGTGCCCACTTCCACTATTCTCGGTACCGGCAAAGTGTCCTCCCTGCTGGGGACGGCGGCGGCGTTCCGGCGCTACGCCGGGCAGGTGCCCATTCAGTGGCGGGCGGTGGGGCCGGCGGCCGTGGTGGCGGGCGTATTCTCGTTTCTGGGGGCGCGGGTGGTGAGCCAGCTGCCCCAGGAGCTGCTGCCGAAACTGGTGCTGGGCCTGCTGGTAGTCATTGCCATCTATACCTTCTGGCGCAAGGATTTCGGCTCTTTACACGCCCCCAAGCTGCCGCCGCAGCGGGAACCACTGTATGGCGCGCTAGTGGGCGTGGTAATCGGGTTCTACGACGGATTTTTCGGGCCAGGTACGGGCTCGTTTCTGCTGTTTGCCTTCGTGGGCCTGTTCGGTTTCGACTTCATCACGTCCTCGGCCTCGGCTAAGCTGGTAAACATTGCCACCAACCTGGCCGCCCTGGCCTACTTCGCCTACACCGGCCAGATTCTGTGGGCCGTGGCTATTCCTATGGGTATCAGCAACATCGTAGGCTCCACGCTGGGCGCGCACCTGGCCCTGCGCCACGGCACCGGCTTCGTGCGCGGCTTGTTTCTGGTAGTCGTTTCGGCCTTTATCCTGAAGCTGGGCTGGCAGATGGTGAGTGGGGAGTAAAGTTTAGGGTAGGAGGGTGTGAGGGTAGGCGTTCGAGAGGTGGCATCCTGAGCTTGTGAAGGAACGCATAACGTTTGAACGACAACTGGTAGTGTGATTCGTGTCAGCGGAATAAGGTCCTTCGCAAGCTCAGGATGCCACCTCTCGAACGCCTACCCTCACACCCTCCTACCCTTACACCCTTACTCGCCGCCGGGCAGGCCGGGAACGGCATTGCCTTGCACGCCCTGGGAGCTGGGGACGCCCATTTTCTCCTCACGCTTGCGCTGGTACTTATCGAACTGGGCGGGGGTGAGGGTTTCCTTGAGCATTTCCAGGCGCGACTGGCCGATGTCATCCACCACGCCGGCCATTTTGCGCACGTTGCGGGCGTATTTCTGCCGGGCCGACTCCACGCCCCGCACACTCACCAGGTTGATCTGGCGCACCTTTTCCAGCTGCTGCGGCGTCAGGCCCAGGGCTTTCTGCATGTTGTCGGTGAGGGCGTTGGCGCGGGTGGCAATCTGCTGCTCATTTAGGGCCGGGGCTGCCGGAGCCGTTGGGCGGACTTGAGTGGCGGCTGAACTGGCGGCCGGTTTGGTAGCCGGTCGGGGGTGGGAAGCGGTGGTTTGGGCCAGGGCGGCCGAAGTGCCGGAAATGGTAAGCAGAGCGGCCAGCAGAAGAGTTTTCATGTAATCCGGAGTAATAGGGGAGCAGCCGGCAGGAAGCGCCGTTTTGGTTTTGGTGCAGTAAAGATGATGCCAGTTTTGCAAACCGGACTGCCAGAACGCCGCAACGGGCCGAGGTATTCCATTTCAGGCGGAAAAATATTCGGGCACCTGCATACACGGCGTAACCTTTCCCCGCTGGTTCGCTTACAACGGGTGTCCACTGTCTCCCCAACCCTCTCGCGTATGAAACCCGATACCCGCAACTCTCTGCTGGTGGCCGCTGCCAGCGCCATCGGCCTGCTGGCCGCCACGCTCTACGCCAACCGCCGGGGCGACTACGACCTGCGCGGGCGGGTGGTGCTCATCACGGGCGGCTCGCGGGGGCTGGGCCTGATTCTGGCCCGGCAGGCGGTGGCTGAGGGTGCCCGCGTGGCCATTTGCGCCCGCGACGCCGACGAGCTGGAGCGGGCCCGGCAGGAGTTGGCCGCCGCTGGGGCCGACGTGCTGGCCCTGGCCCGCGACCTGTCGGAACCCACCGAGGTACGCACCTTGGTAACGGAAGTAGAGCAGCATTTAGGGCCGGTGGACGTGCTCATCAACAACGCCGGCCTCATTAGCGTCGGGGCCCTCGACCACATGGAAGTGCGCGACTACGAGGATTCGCTGAAAGTGCATTTCTGGGCCCCGCTGCACGCCATGCAGGCGGTACTGCCCGCTATGCGCCGCCGGGGCGAGGGACGCATCGTGAATATTGCCTCCGTGGGCGGCAAGGTGGCGGTGCCGCATCTGGTGCCGTACAGCGCCGGCAAGTTTGCGCTGGTGGGCCTCTCAGAAGGCTTCCGGGCCGAGCTGCTGCAATATGGCATCCAGGTAACCACCGTGTGCCCCGGCCTGATGCGCACCGGCAGCCCCCGCAACGCTACGCTGAAAGGCCAGCACGAAAAGGAGTACGCCTGGTTCAGCATTGCCGACTCCCTGCCCGCCATTTCGATGGATGCCGAGCGGGCGGGCCGCGAAATCTGGAACGCCTGCCGCCGCGGCGACGCCGAGGTGATTCTGGGGTTGCCGGCCAAGCTGCTTTCCCTCTTCCACGGCCTGCTGCCCGGCACCACCGCCGACCTGCTCAGCTGGGCCAACCGCAGCCTGCCCGGCCCCGCCGATGTCGTCGGTAACGAGCGACGCTTCGGCTACGAGGCCGAATCGGAAGCGACTAAATCGTGGCTCACCACCCTCACCCGCAAAGCCGAAGCTGAGAACAACGAGCGGTAGGGGTGTTGCTGGTTGTGAGTTGTCGGTACAATACAGAACGTCATGCTGAGCGAAGCGGAGCATAGTCGAAGCATCTCGCGTGCTGATGTTGCCAAAGTAACCGGCCGTAGCCGCTCCATAGCCCAGAGTTTAAACCCTGGGCTATGGAGCGCCCGAACAAAGCAGTAGGGCGGTCCGGTCCGGCGGCTGGAAGCCGTCGGGCCGGTTGAAGGCCGCACTGTGAGAACAGCAACGTCGCAACGTCAGCACGCAACAACCGGCCCGACGGCTTCCAGCCGCCGGACCGGGGGCAGCTTCCCCGAAGCCGCTATATTGCCGCCAACAACCGGCAACCGACTTGACCTATCCCGTTCACCTTTCTCTGGGGCCGCTGGTGCTGCCGGTGCATCTGCTGCTGGAGGTGCTGGCGTATTCCGGCGGCTACCGGCTCTACCAGCACCTGCGCCGCCGCACCCTCGACCCGATTTCGGAAGAAAACCGCCTCTGGATATTCGTGGGCTGCGCGGCCGGGGCGCTGCTGGGGTCCAGGGTGCTGGGGCTGCTGGAGCACCCGGAGCTACTGGCGAATCCGCCCGGCGGCTGGCTGTACTACTTCACCAACAAAACCATCGTGGGCGGCCTGCTGGGCGGTTTGGTAGGCGTGGAGCTGACCAAGAAGCGCCTCGGCGTCACCACTTCCAGCGGTGATTTGATGGTGTACCCCGTCCTCCTGGGCATGAGCATCGGGCGGCTGGGCTGCCACTTCTCGGGCCTTGAGGATGGCACCTTCGGTACGGCTTCCACGCTGCCCTGGGCCATCAACTTCGGCGACGGCGTGCCGCGCCACCCCACCAACCTCTACGAAATCCTGTGGCTGCTGCTAGTGGGGGCGGTGCTCTGGCTGCGGGAGCGGCGCGGGCCACTGCCCAATGGCTGGCGATTCCGGTTTTTTATGGTAGGTTACCTGCTGTTCCGCCTGCTGGTGGAGTTCCTCAAACCCACGCCCGCCCCGGCCGGCTGGGGCCTCACCGCCATCCAATGGGCTTGCGTGGCGGGGCTGGGGTATTACGCGTGGCTGTTTGGGCGGGAAATGATAGTCAGAAAGCAGAGACTCTATATCGGGTAAATAGACTATAAAATGGCTAGGAAATTAGCGCTGCTACTTTGTCTCTATTTGCTTGGTCTGAATAATGTATTTGGCCAAATAGGTGAATTAATGTATGATAGTGTGCCTAAGTATAATATAGATACAGTTTCTGTTTTTTATGATTATAATAAACATATGTTTTTTAGCTACGATGTTAGTACAAAATATACGGCGTTGAAATATGGATTCATTCATAGATATGAAGGCCGGGTACCTTGGTTAGGATACCGCGCCGTACATCTTGACCGATTGAACCGACGTTGGAGCAAACAAATGCAAGAACGCAATGGCATTAATTGGACAACTGCTTACTATAAGGATTTGAAAGCATGTCGGGACACTGCCGTATTTCAGGAGTTTGTACACGAGTTGCCGGATACTACATTTAATCGAATAAAAAATTTTATTTGTAAAGAGCAGCTACTCAAAATATCTCCACTTCATTTTTTGAGCTACTTAAGTACAACAGCTGTACATTATGGTAGTCCTGGTGAGCTTTTGGAAATGCGTCGGAATGTCAAGTTCCTTGTTGAAAAGAAAGATAATTGGGTTAAAAAATCTGATGTAGCGGTACTGATGCGCTACATCTATGCCAACGAAAATCATGGTGGTAGTATCGCAATACGTCGCGCTTGTCTGTGCCCTGATACGGTACTACGCGGCCAGCCTACTACTGTCGGATTGGAAGCATACAAGCTTATTGCTTTATTCCGCGGCTACGATTACCCTACTAGCTTCACAAATATTAGCCGAGCTGAAGTAGACTAATTATTTCAGTGGTGGATAGAGGAGCGGAAACGGCCTTAAGCTTTCTTTTAACAATTTTCCCCATGCCCGAACGTCCCTATACCTACTACGACTTCACCCTGAGTCTGTGTCCACATTGCCTGCGGCGGGTGGAAGCCAAGATTGTGTTTGAAGATGGGGGCGTGTACATGCTCAAGCGCTGCCCCGAGCACGGCCGGCAGCGCGTACTCATTGCCACCGACGTGGAGTACTACAAGAGCATCCGCAACTACGTGAAGCCCAGCGAAACGCCCCGCCGCTTCAACACCTCCACCCACTACGGCTGCCCCTACGACTGCGGCCTTTGCACCGACCACGAGCAGCACAGCTGCCTCACCGTCATCGAAATAACGGACCGCTGCAACCTCACCTGCCCCACTTGCTACGCCGAAAGCAGCCCTTTGCACGGCCGGCACCGCACCCTGGCCGAGGTGGAAGCCATGGTAGATGTGCTGGTGGAAAACGAAGGCGAGCCCGACGTAGTACAGATTTCGGGCGGGGAGCCCACGCTGCACCCGCAGTTCTGGGAAATTCTGGATATGTGCAAGCGCAAGCCCATCAAGCACCTGATGGTGAACACCAACGGCGTGCGCTTGGCCAAGGACGAGGAGTTTGTGGCCCGGCTGGCTACCTACGCCGGGGCCTTCGAGGTGTATTTGCAGTTCGATTCGTTCCGGAAAGAGGTGCTGGAGAGTCTGCGCGGGCGTGATTTGCGCGAAGTGCGGATGCAGGCCCTGGAGCACCTCAACAAATACAACCTCAGCACCACGCTGGTCGTCACGTTGCAAAAGGGCCTCAACGACGACGAAATGGGCGAAATCATCGACTTCGCCCTGAAGCAGAAGTGCGTGCGCGGCGTCACGTTTCAGCCCACCCAGGCTGCCGGCCGCCTCGAGCATTTCGACCCCGCTACTGACCGGCTCAGCCTCACCGAGGTGCGCCAGGGCATCATCGACCAGAGCCCGGTATTCACGGCCGAGGACCTGCTGCCCGTGCCCTGCAACCCCGATGCCCTAGCCATGGCCTACGCCCTCAAGCTCGATGAGGAGGTATTCCCGCTGACCCGCTACGTGGACCCCGCCGACCTGCTGCAGAGCGGGGGCAATACCATTGTGTACGAGCGGGACCCGCGCCTGCGCCAACACCTGCTCAAGCTGTTCAGCACCGCCAACACCGTGGATACCGTGCTGCCCGAAATGAACCAGCTGCTGTGCTGCCTCCCGCAGGTGCAGGCTCCCAACCTGGGCTACGACAACCTGTTCCGCATCATCATTCTGCAGTTCATGGATGCCTGGAATTTCGACGTGCGCGCCATCAAAAAATCTTGCGTCCACATCGTGAGCAAGGACCTCAAAATCATCCCCTTCGAAACCATGAATATGCTCTACCGCGACGAGGAGAAACTGGCCCGCCTGCAGGTACTGCGCGATATTCCGGTATTGTAGTACGCCGTGCCCCGGTCCGGCGGCTGCAAGCCGTCGGGCCGGTCAACGTCAGCTGACAACCGAACGACGACGCAACAACATCAGCTTACGTCAACCGGCCCGACGGCTTGCAGCCGCCGGACCGGCCCCGGTTCGTAAAACTGCTACCTTAATGGAACCAGCCCCCGCACCCAAGCACTACATCGGCCGCATCCTGCTTATCAACTTGGGCGTGGTGCTAGTGCTGCACATCGGACGGCAGCTGCTCACCGGCGGCGACGAAGGGATTTTTGTGCTGCTTTTTGGTATGGCTTTCGTGAACATCGTGCTCTTTATCGGGTGCCTGTTCAGCGGCCGGGGCAAAACCAGTATTGGCTTTTTACTGGCGGCGCTGCTGGTGTTCGTCATTGGCTTCGGCGACTGTGCCACGCATCTGAAGCTGGGAAACATGCACTAACTTCCTGTATTATGTCGGAGCCAACACCCACTTCCCGCATTCTGCGCAACAACCTGCTGGCCGTGCTGGGCGCGGCCGTGCTGCTGGGCCTGCTGGCCAAGCCCACCGATGGAACTACTGTGGTGCTGTTCGTGGTGGTGTACCTGGGGCTGGCGGTGGTGAATGTTGTGCTGGGGTTTGTACACTGGAAGCAGGGCTCCGCCGCTTATTTTCTGAGCGCGCTGCTGGTATTTCTGATTGGTTTTGGCTCCTGCGCGGCCATGTTTATGCTGGGCGGACTGGGCAAAATCTGAGCTGTCCGGTCTGAGCCCACGGCCATAAACGCAACACGGCCCCGCTGGTGCCAGCGGGGCCGTGTTGCAAAATGTGAACGGTGGTCGGGAACCAGGGAGACGCTTAGCGCGCGAATACGGAGGTGTAAGTGGTGGTGCCCTGGGCACTGGCCTGCGTGAGCTTCACGCGCAGGGTAGTGGTGCTTAGCTCCTCCACAAAAAAGTGGCGGGTTACGTTGGGCTGAGTTATGGTGAGCGAGTCGCCGGTGAGTTTCCAGGAGCCGGTGAGCTGCTGAGGGGCCTCGGCATAGGCTTTTTCGGCGGCCTCATCCAGCACGTAGGTGCCGTCGGCCTTAAAGGTGTGCAGATTGTCGCGCTGGGCGGCTTTCATGCGGGGTAATATATCGACGGCCGGCGTGGCAGAGGCACCAGGGGTAGCACTCGCCAGCGTAAGGCTGGCGAGGTGCCAGGGACCAGCAGCCAGCAGTTCCGGATTCGATTGGGCATTTGCAGCGGCGGCTGCCACTTCCTGGGCGGGGTCTTTAATCTCCTCAATCTCTTTCTCGCACGAGGCAAACACGAGGGTGCTTGCCAACAAGCTCAGGAATACGGGCAGTTTCTTCATGAAAACGGGTTTTGGTGAATGTGCAACAACACGCTTTTCGGCGTAGTACAATTGCGGCATGGGCCTCACAGTTAATCGTCCAACTTCTCCACTACTGCAGCTGTCTTGAACTGCCGCTATGCAAATTTAAGCAATTATAAATCGTACTGGTTCAGGTGGTTGTGAAATTTGGTCGATTTTTCCAATGAAGTATCTGAGAAGTGCTATAATGAGTGCATTTTCTTGATATTGTGGCAGTTAAATACCGGAAAAGCAAAATACCCCGGTCTTGCTGCCAGACCGGGGTATATAGAAGGTGAATTGTATTAAAGAATGGTTAACCTCTTGGCTGACAGACAGGGCAGGTGTAGGTGGCCCGGCCGCCAACGTAGGTTTTTTCTATTTCGGTGCCGGGGTGTACCGGGCAGAAGCGGTGCTTATCGGTGCCGGGCGTAGCGGAATCATCCCATTCGCGGGCATGAATCAGGAAGCTGGCCGGGAAATTCCGGTAGTTGGCCTCGTGCTGAATGGCCGTGCGCAACACCAGCTGAATGGCCGAGTGCAGCCGCTTGATTTCGGTTTCGGTGAGCGTACCGGCCACGCGCTCCGGGTGAATTTTCGCCTGAAACAGCACCTCATCCACAATCCAGTTGCCCAGGCCGGCCGTCAGGCGCTGATCAAGCAGGAGTGGTTTAAGGAGGGTTTTACGGCGGCCTAGTGCCGCCCCCAACTGCTCGGTGGTAATATCCAGCGCATCGGGACCCAGCTTTTTAGCTTCTTGGTATGCGCCCACGCTCTCAGCCAGCCGGATACGCCCAAACTTGCGCGGGTCCACAAAGGCGATGCGCAGGCCGGAGCCCAAGTGCAGGGCCACGCGGGTAAAACGTGGGGCATCGGCCTCGTCGCGGTAGGCACCCACGTCACCGGTCATACCAAAGTGCAGCACCAGTACCCGGCCGTCGTCCAGGTGTAGAAAGCAGTTTTTGCCCAAGCGGCTGGTCTGCACAACCGTGCGGCCCACTAGCGCCGCCCGAAGTACAGCTTCATCGGCGGCTAATACGTGGGCATCTTTTACTTCGAAAACGGTAATAGTTTCCTCGATAACAAGCTCATCCAGGAAGCGGCGGTACGTTTCAACTTCGGGTAATTCGGGCATTGGCAGAAGTAAGCAGCAGCGGAGAATACTACCTCCCAACGGCCGAGCCACGGTGCAGGTTGAGGACCACGCAAAACAAACCGGCCGGCCCCTGAAAAAGAGGCCGGCCGACGAAAAAGGAAAACTGCCGGGGAATACTACGAGGGGTCGGAAAGCAAGGCTACCTGCCGGCCGCTGGTATCAAAAATGCTGCCGCTGCGGCTAACGTATAAGCGGCGCTGACGGCCATCAACCAGCACGTAAGGGTAAGTAGGGCTTTCCGAGCGGGTAAGGCGGCCCACCACTTCCGCCGTGCGGTCATCGTGGTCGAGGCGCACTACGCTGAGGGCGTTGGTGACGTAGTAATCCTCACCGGGGTTGTCACGGAAGGTAATTTTACCCAGCACGCTCACGGGAGAAGACGTGGTAGCGGCCACCGTGCGAACGGGGGCCGTGGCCCGGTTGGCCAGCACCGCCGGCGTTGCCGAAGGGGCTGATACCCGGTTGCTGGCTATAATCTGCTGGTTGGCGCGCAGCCAACCGTCGCTGATGGCAGTGAGGCGGGTGCGGCGGCCCGGGTGGGTGGGAGACGCCTCGTCATCGGACACTACGGCCATACCGGCCTGTGCCTGGGCCATGCTGGCCCCCATTTTCCGCAGCACAAACCCCGAAAACTCGTCAGCTTCCAATTCGTCGGCGGGGTTGGAGCCACCGGGGCGTAGGGTGTGGCCGTTGAGGTGGTGCCCCATTTCGTGGGCCAAGATGCTGATACCGGCCCAGTCGGTGTGACCGGCACGGTTTACAGCGGCCACAAACTGCGGGTTGTAGAGCAGGAACCGTTGGCCATCATAGACTACCGCCGCAGCATTCTGAACCTGAGAGGTAGCACGCAACTGGAAGCGGGGTTTCAGGCCCACCACTTCCGTTATTTCGCGCAGAATATCACGCTGGCCCGAGGAAGATGACTGGGCCTGGCTGCTATTAGCAATACAAAACCACCCGGCAAGCACCAAGCCTGCAAAGCGGCGGAAAAAGCGAAGGTGGGTCATGGAAAAGTGCTTTTTATGAAACAATGTATTTGCAATTACCTTGCCGAAAAACATATTGATCAGCTCCAAGAAAAACTCTCTCAAAAAACGATTTCTACTATCCAGAGAACTTATAGCCAGTGCTTGCCGGGCAACGCGGGTTTGGATGAAGTAGCCGTAGGTAGGGTGTGCTTATAAGAAAAACACAATCGGTTGTCGAAGGGTTCCGCTCTAGCCGGTTTCCAAAGCTGCAGCGTAGAACACCGCTGTAATCTTTGGCATGAACCCAGAATACGGCCGGCTGCTCAGGCATTGAACGCGCTACGCTTAAGGAAAGTATGCAGGGTGCATCTTCCCCTAAAAAAGCGCCGCCGACCTGGCCCACATAAGAGGGTCAGGTCGGCGTACCTGGTGCTGGAGCTGAAAAGCTGCTTACTATTCTGAATTGCAGGAAGCAGTAAAGAAAGTACGTTTTGGTGCTACTGAAGCGCCTGATTGCGCTTCCTGCTTAAATGGCACCACCCCGGCAGTGCAGCCGCTGCCAGGCAGGGTTACGCCCTGGCAGGACTTGGCTGGCTTGTCCGGGCAAAGTCTATTTCACTAGTTCGGCTTTCACTATCTCCCGCTCCCCAATCTGCTGGCGCCACATGGCGTAGTAGAGGCCGCGCTGTGCCAGCAGCTCCTCGTGGCGGCCGGCTTCGGCCACGTGGCCGCGCTCCAGCACAAAAATGCGGTCGGCGTGCAGGATGGTGCTGAGGCGGTGGGCAATGAGGATGGTGATGTGCTGGCGGGAGCCGGAAAGCTGCCGGACCGTCTGGCTGATTTCCTCCTCCGTGAGCGAGTCCAGGGCCGATGTGGCCTCATCAAACACCAGCAGGGTAGGGTGGCGCAACAGGGCCCGGGCAATGCTCAGGCGCTGCTTTTCCCCGCCCGAAACCTTCACGCCGCCTTCCCCAATGACCGTATCGAGGCCCAGGGGAGCACGAGCCAGCAGCGTGTCGGCGGCGGCTTGGTGCAGGGCGCGCAGGCACTGCTCATCGGTGGCTTGCGGGGCCACGAAGCGCAGGTTTTCCCGGATGGTGCCCGCAAACAACTGGGTGTCCTGGGTTACGAAACCGATTTGCTCCCGCAGGGTATCCAGATCCAGCTCGGGGCCGGGAATGCCATTGTAGAGGATGCGGCCCTGGGCCGGCGGGTACAGGCCCACCAACAGCTTCACCAGCGTGGTTTTGCCCGAGCCCGAAGGCCCCACAAAGGCAATGGTTTCACCGAGCTTGGTCTGAAAGCTGATGCCGGCCAGGGCCGGGGCGCTGGCCGTCAGGTGCTGGAAATGCACCTCGTCGAAGGCCAGCGTCTCAATCTTGTCGATGCGCTTGGGGTGGGCGGGCTTTACTTCCTTGGGCGTATCCAGAATCTGCTGGTAGTTGGCCAGGGAAGCCTCCGTTTCGCGGTACACGTTGATGATGGTGCCCATTTCCTGCAGGGGCCCGAAGATGGCAAACGAGTAAATGAAGAAGGAGAAAAACTCGCCCACGGTAATCAGGCGCTGCACCACCAGAAACAGCAGCATCATGAGAATGACGTTGCGCATCAGGTTCACGAAGGTGCCCTGCACAAAGGACAAGGAGCGGAGGTAGCGCACCTTTTTCAGCTCCAGCTTCAGGATTTTGCCGGTAGTGGCATTCAGGCGCGTGGTTTCCTGCTGGGCCAAGCCCAGGCTCTTGATCAGCTCAATGTTGCGGAGACTCTCGGTGGTAGAACCGGCCAGAGCCGTGGTTTCGGCCACAATGGTTTTCTGGATTACCTTGATTCGCTTGCTCAGAAACAGGCTCAGCGTGCCCAGCAGCGGAATGGTCAGGAAGTACACCACCGCAATGGGCCAGTACACGCTCACGGCGTACCAGGTCACGAAAATGATGCCCACCAGGGAAATAAACAGGATGTTTACGAAGCTCTGAATTAGCTTTTCCACATCGGTACGCACCTTTTGGAGCTTGCCCAGGGTTTCGCCCGAGCGTTGGTCTTCAAACACCTGGTAGGGCAGCTCCAGGGAATGGCGCAGCCCATCGGAATACAGCTGGGCGCCCAGCCGCTGGGTAATTACGTTGGTGTAGTAGTCCTGGAAGTTTTTGGCAATCCGGGACACCATGGCCACGCCCAGGGCTTGCAGAATTAGCAGGCCAGCCCCGCCGGTGATAAACTGCCAGAAGGTGGGGTGCTGGGCCTTGCGCACGGCCGGCGTCACAAACTGGTCAATAATCTTGCGCAGAATGTAGGGGTCGAGCAGGGAGAATACCTGGTTGACGGCGGCCAGTAGCAGCGCCAGCGCCAGCAGGCCCCAATAATGGCGCAGGTAGCTGTACAGTAGTTTCATCGGAAGTGAGAGGGGAGAATGAACACAAGCCGCAAAACCACCAGAAGGTTTTCAGCGGGCATTGAGAGTCTACTTCTTTCTCCGAAACCGAGCGGAACCACACTGCCGCACCGGGCGTCCTGGCAGCGCATCATCACCGGAGCTGCGCGACTTCCGGTATTTAGTTCCTGCCAGGCGCAAACAGCCCAACCGGACACGTAAGGCAGTGGAATTACTGACCGGCGGCGGATTTGTTCCAGTGCTGCACAATGGCCGGGACGCTGCCCTCAATCCAATCGGCCAAGTCGCGCACTTTGCGAGCGGCCTGCTGGCCCAGGGGCGTGAGGCTGTACTCCACGTGCGGGGGCACCACCTCATAGGCCCGGCGGTTAACCAGACCGTCGGCTTCCAGCCACTGCAGGGTTTGGGCCAGCATCCGCTCACTCACGCCCCCAATCAGGCGACGCAGCTCACTAAAGCGGCGGGTTTCACCCTCCAGTACCAACAGAACCAGCACACCCCAGCGGCTGGTAATGTGCTTCATAATGGCCCGCGAGGGGCAAGCTGCCGACAATAAATCCCCGCGCCGCATCTTTTCCGAAAGGGTAGCCGCCTCCTGAGCCGGAGCTACTTCAACTTTTTTCATACTTACCTTTTTGTACGTACTTACTTTGCGTAAGTATACTACATACTTTTGCGCCGTTCCTCATCTAACCCCCGAAATCATGAGAATTGCCATTACCGGAGCCACCGGCCAACTGGGCCGCCTGGTTATTGAAAAGCTGAAAACCCAGGTGCCCGCCGACCAGTTGGTGGCCCTGGTGCGCAACCCCGCCAAAGCCACCGACCTGGGCGTGGAAGCCCGCGAAGCCGATTACGCCCAACCGGCTACCCTTGGCGCGGCCTTGGCCGGCGTGGATAAGCTGCTGCTCATTTCTTCCAGCGAAGTAGGCCAGCGGGCCACCCAGCACCACAACGTCATCGAAGCCGCCAAACAAGCGGGCGTTAAGCACATCATCTATACCAGCGTGCTGCACGCCGATACTTCACCGCTGAGCCTGGCCGAGGAGCACCGCGCCACGGAAGCCGAGTTGAAGGCCTCGGGCGTGGCGTACACGCTGCTGCGCAACGGCTGGTACACCGAAAACTACACGGGCTCGGTACCCGGCGCCGTAGCGGGCGGCGCGTTTATCGGCAGCGCCCGTAACGGCCGAATCTCCTCCGCCACCCGCGCCGACTTTGCCGACGCGGCCGTGGCCGTACTGACCGGTGAAGGCCACGAAGGCAAGACCTACGAGCTGGCCGGCGACAACTCCTACACGCTGACGGAACTAGCCGCCGAAATTTCGCGCCAGACCGGCAAAGACATTCCCTACCGCGACCTGCCCGTAGCCGACTACGCCGCTGCACTGGCTGGGTTCGGGGTGCCCGAAGGTTTTGCGCACGGCCTGGCCAGCTGGGATGCTGACGCCGCCGAAGGAGCTTTATTTGATGAGAGCCGCCAGCTTTCCAAGCTGATTGGCCGGCCTACCACGCCTTTGGCTACGGCCGTAGCCGCGGCGCTCAAGTAGTTCGTGTACCTGCCTTCTAAGCTGTTCTAAGAAATTGGATAACTCCATTTAGGCCATCGTGCTGAACGCAGCCGAAGCATCTCTGCCGCTTCGTCTGCACGATTGAATTAGCCAGGGGGAGAGATGCTTCGGCTGCGTTCAGCATGACGTTTGGATGACTTCCTGAACAGCTTATTTGCCTGGAAACCCGCAGCCAACATGAAGAACGGCTGCGGGTTTTTCTTTGTGAACCTGTCAGGAAGATGAGTAAGCAAGCTGGCAACGTTAGCCTGACCTAGCTACGCCGTGGCCTCGCCGGCAGTGCTGGCTACCAGGCGGGTGCTGCCAGGCACCATAACGGGAGGAGTAACCGTGGGGCGGTAGTGCTGGGCCAGCAGGTGCGTTATGTGGGGAGGCTCGGGGCCCTGGTGCAGCTGCCGGATCTGACCCTTCAGGTCGGCTTCGTCCCGGCTTACGCCCCGGTCGTGCTGCTGCTCGTGCTCTTCCCACGACTCTACCAGGAAGTATTCCATCATACGCGCGGGCTCGGCCAGGTCGGCGTAGAGGCCCCAGCCAATGGCGCCTTCCCGTCGCCGAATGCGGCCCAACTGCTCCATGAGGTAGGTAAACTGCGGGCGGTGCTCGGGCAGAACGCGGTAGGTAGTGGTGATGATAACCGGGCCCTCGGTAGGGGCGGGCTCCTGGGCCAGCACCGGCTCCAGACGGGGGCGGGCGGGCGTATGGTCGAGGGTTTCGGGGGCCGTGCGCAGGGAGAATTTCAGTACCAGCAGCGTGCTCAAGCCCAGCCAGGTGGCTGCACCCGTCAGGGCCAGCGGCAGGCCCCAGTGTTCGGCCACCGTGCCCCACACCACGCTGCCCAGGGCCATACCACCCTGAATAGTGAGCAGGTAGAGGCTGATAGTGCGGGCCTGCACCCAGCGCGGCACTACCGTCTGCACGCCCACGCTAAACGAGTTCAGCACCAGCATCCAGGCCGTGCCCACCAGCGTGAGCAGCCCGTACAGCAGCCACTGGTTATCGGCGTAGCCCAGCCCCAGCAGGCCAGTGGCGAAGGCCGCCGTAGCCAGCGTCACGCGCCAGTCAATGGAGAGGCGCTGGTTGAGGCGGGGCAGGGTAACGGCCGCCAGCACCGCCCCCAGGCCCATGCACGACAGCAGCAGGGAATAAAAGGAAGTGGGCAGGTGCAGCCGCCGGGATACCACCGCCGGCATCAGGGCGAATAGGGCGCTGGCCCCAAACGTAAAGCTCACCCCGCGCACCAGAATACGCTGTACGGGCGGGGCAAACCGCGCGTAGCGGATACCACCCCGAATGGCGGCTACCACCCGCTCGGTAGCTAGCGTGGAAGTAGCTTGCGGTTCCCGTTTCCAGCTGTACACCATGTAAATAGTAGCCAGAAACGACAATCCGTTCAGCAAAAATGCCGCGCCCGCCGAGAAGTACCCAATCACCAGCCCGCCCAGTGCCGGCCCAAAGGCCCGGGCCAGGTTAAAGCTCACGCTGTTGAGGGCAATGGCCTGGGGCAACTCCTGGCGGGGTACCAGCTCGGGCGTCACGGTTTGCCACACCGGATTGTTGAGGGCCCCGCCCAGGCCCAGCATAAACGTGAGGGTAAGCAGCAGCCAGGGCGAGTTAAGGCCCAGCAGCGTCACGGTGGCTAGCACCAGGGCCGTGGCGGCCATCCAGGTTTGGGTGAGCAGCAACATGCGGCGGCGGTCCACCAAATCGGCCAGGGCCCCGGCGGGCAAACTCAGCAGAAATACAGGCAGGGCCGAAGCCGTCTGAAGCAGGGCCACCAGTACCGGAGAAGCTGTCAGCTCGGTCATCAGCCCCACCGCCCCCACGTTCTGCATCCAGGTGCCGATATTGGATACGAAGGAGGCAATCCAGAGCATCCGGAAAATGGGGATGCGCAGCGGCGTAAACGGGGAAGTAGAAACCGGCGGCGCGGCAGCAGCAGTAACAGGAGCAGACATGTAGCTCCCTTACGTAAAGGTGAAAAGGGGAGGTGGTGAAAAGGCGAGATTGGGGTTAGGAGAATAAAAGAACCCCATCCCGAGAGCAGCCGAGGAGTCTCGCGTATTGAGAGAAGCTAAACTAAGCTGTGTGGATAGTAAGCAAGCATAAAGCCAGTCATGCAGAGCATTCTGCGAATCGAGCAGAGACGAAGCATCTCGCGTGCTGACGTCTAAGTAACTCTGCAACCTCAGCACGCGAGATGCTTCGCCTCTGGCTCTGCATGACGTTCCGCTTGGTAGTAAGAAGCGTTGCTGTCCATACAGCCTAATTTGATTCCTCAGCACGCGAAATCCCATGGTCCTTGGCTTGATGCGTCATATGCTCGGAACAACACTTACCCTCCTACCCGTTCACCCCACTTGCCCTGACTTACAACCGTATCCCGATGCCCGGCCCGAACAGGAAGAACAAGGAGCGTTTGTTCATCAGGTAACCCCCGCCCAAATAGAGCGGAAACGTCAGGCGGGCATCGGAGCGGGTGGGGTACACCGAGCCCAGCACCACAATGCCCAGGTCGCGGTTCACGTTGGAGTCCTGGCTGAGGTTGAAAGCGTTGAGGGCCACGAAGCCGGCACCCACCTTGTAGGGCCGCAGCTTGTTGATTTTGGTGGGGTGATAAAAGCTGAACTGCGCCAGCGTGGCCAAGGAAATACCCCCAAACGAGGTAAAGCTCGATTCGCCCTTGTACTTGGTGAGCAAACCGCCCGGAAAGCTGATGTCGATATCAAACTTTACCCGGCGCTGCAGCACCAGCTCCAGCTTCTGCGTGAAGCCCGGCTCACTGTACTGGCCTTGGTTGTGGCGCACCGTCACGATAATCGTGCTCCAGTCCTCCAGCGCGTAGGTTTTGCGGGCCGAAAGCAGGTTGTTGAGGCTGATGTTGCCCACTTGGCACTGCTTATCCTGGTAGAAGGCGGCCCGTACCGAGCTTTCATCGGGGCAGATAACCACATTCTCCACCGTGCGCATCTCAATCAGCTCGCCCTTGGCGTTCTGCGTCCGGATGTCGAAGGTGAGGTATTGCTTGCCGTAGAGCTGCTTCTCGGAGTCGATGCCGGCCGTGTTGAAGCTGAATACCACGTCGCTCACCGTGCGGTCATACAGCACCGGGCCGTTGAGGCGGGTGATGGGCCGGGGCGCTTCGCCGAAGGTCACACCCACAAAATCGAGGGGGTGGGGCCGCTGAAACTCCCGCACCGCCAGGCTCTGGCCCGTGGGCTGCCCGCTGTTATAAATGGTAATGCGGCGCTTATCAATGGTAACGGGCACCTGAATGCGGTACACCACCGCCGCGTCGGTCTTGATGCTGGAGTCGGAGGGAATCACGCGCACATCATCAAAGTGAAAGCGCGCCCTTGAGAGTGACTCGCCCTCCAGGCGCACGTCCACGGTTTCGCCGGGGTTTACAGTGGCGCTGTTGCTCCAGTCGCCGCCCCGGTGCCGCACGCTCACCGTGTTGATGGTGGTTTTGGGGGAGATGTTGAAGTTGGTGATGTACTTGGCCTGGTCGTTTTCCTTGATGTAGAGGTAGCTTTCCGTCTGGCGGTGGGTGTTGTACACGCGCAGCCAGCACAGCACCCGGTCGTTGGTGAGGTACTGGCGCGTGAACAGCTCGGCAATGAGCGTTCCACCCGCTTCCTCCTGGTCCTCAATGCGGTAGGTGCGCTTCAAATCAAAGGTGCGCCCATTGTCCAGAATCAGTTCCACGCCCTTGCGCCGGGAGGCCTCATCCAGAGTAATTTCCTTTTTATCGACGCTCAGAAACCGCAGGCGGGAGGCCTTCACGGTGAACTCCTGACGGATGGGCGGCAGTGCGTAGGTAACGCGGCGGTTGTTGTCGGTAAGAAAAGGGTGCTCGGTTTGGGGGCGCAGGGTGAGCTGGCGGGTGCCCAGGGCGTTGGGCAGCACGTGCAGGCGCAGCACGCCCTTTTCCTGCTCCAGGCGGTAGTCAATATCCTGGCCGCGCGTCCAGTCGGTGGTTATCCGGATGTTCTTGGGATTGTTGCTGCTCAGGTCGAATACCTTTTCCTCGCCCACGAACAGCTCCGTATCGGCAGGCCGAAATTCCAGGGTGGTGCGCGTAACGGGCAGCAGCTTTACCGTTTGGGTGCGCGGGGCAAACCCCACCGAGTCGGAAGGCTGGCGGAAGGTGAGGCTGAGAAAGTTGTTGATGCTCAAGTCTTTGAAGCGCAGCTTGGCCCGGAAATACTGCCCGCCGTCTACGGGCGTCAGGGAATCGAGCAAGGTGAAGTCGGCGGAGCGTTGCAGGCGCAGGCCCTGGCGGCCCGGCGTTTCGGGGTACACCAGCAGCTCAGCGGTTTCGTCGTCCTGGCGGTAGTAAAAGTACAGGTGCGCTTCGCCCTGCACCAGGGCGGTGTTGCGGCTCAGGCTGTAGCGGACGGTATCAGTCCGCAGGCTCACATCACGCAGCAGAGGGGTTCGTTGGGCGCGCACGGAAACGGCACAGAGCGACAACAGGCCCGTGAGCACCACCCACAGGAGCCCACGCAGTCCGGAAAAATGTATCACAGCAAGTAGACAGAAAACCGCTTCCGACCCACCGAAAGCACTGCAAAGGTAGGGTAGCTCGGCCGGCAGTTGCACGGCCCGCCTGGTTTTTTTACCAATCCCGCACGGCTCATCATGACCTTCAGGGCAAGAAAAAAGCCTTCTGCTGAAGAGCAGAAGGCTTCGAGTAGTCCGTAGGGGAATCGAACCCCTGTTGGTAGAATGAAAATCTACTGTCCTAACCCCTAGACGAACGGACCAACAGGGTGACCCAAAATATTTGCTGAAGCTGGCTAAATGCCGCAGAATCAACACGATTATTTTTGCTTGGTTCGGTTTCGGTCCCACCAGACGTAGGCCCCAAACAGCACCACGCTCACACCCGTAACCCAAAGCAGGCCGGTTTTCAGCCGCTCACTATCCTCGCCCAGATAGGCCAGCAGGGCAATAAGAGGAACGACCCCGGCCACGGTGGCGGCCATAAACTTCCAGTAGCCCATGCGCGCCAGCCCCGCCACAAAGCTGATGGCATCATCGGAGAGGGCGGGGGAGAGGCGGGCTATGATAATGGCCCACACGCCGTAGCGGTCCACTACGTCCAGCACCTTCTGCTCGGTTTTGCGGCCCAGCAGCTTCTGAATGAACGATTCGCCCAGGGCCCGACCCAGCGCGTAGCCCACCGAGGAAGCCGCTACCACGCCCAGCAGTGCCAGCAAGGAGCCCCACCACGGCCCGTAGGCCAGAATGGCTACCAGAATCAGCAGCACCACGTTCACCACGAACAGGAACATCTGCACCACCATGGCCAGCACCAACACCACCGGCCCCCAATAGCCAAACTGCCGCATCCAAGCGGCAATGCGCGGCTGCTCCCCCGATTTCAGCACCTCCCAGGCTTCGCGGGCCTGGTCCTGGAAGGCGGGCCAGCCAAACCAGCAGCCGGCCAGGGCGGCTATCAGTGCCAGGGTGATGTACAGCGGAGCGCGGCTGCTACGCTTTTCGGTGGGCAGGGAGGCGGGGCGGGCAGTAGGCAAAACCAAGTAGCTGGAGGGATAAGCACAAAACAAAACTACCCGCAGAGGGTGGTATAGCCTCTGCATACGCACCCCACGAATACGCGGCCAACACAACCTGCAGGGCCTGGGCAGGGTACTACCACCTTCCACACTGTGCCCGCGCCTCCGGTTTGCCGGGCCAATTCTTCGCCTGCATGATAAAACATACCTATGATTTCGGCCTGATTGGCAACTGCGCTTTTCTGGGCCTGATTGGCACTGATACGGCCGTACGCTGGCTGTGCTGGCCCCGCTTCGATAGTAGCTTCGTATTTGGCTCTCTGTTGGATGAGCAGAAGGGCGGTGAGTACAGCATTCGGCCCGCCGACCCCACGCAGCAGTTCACCTCCGACCAAACCTACCTCTCCAACACCAACGTACTGCAAACCGACATTACCACTACCGACGGCCGCTACCGGGTAACCGATTTTGCGCCCCGCTTCCCGCAGTATGACCGGTACTATAAGCCGCTGATGTTTATTCGGAAGGTGGAGCCCCTGGAGGGGATGCCCCGCATTCGGGTGGCGTGCCGGCCGGTGGGCAAGTATGGGGAGCTGGAACTCACGCGCCGCCGCAGCTCCAACCACATTGCATTTCTGGGGCTGGAAGAGGAAATTCGCCTGACTACCAACATTCCGCTCACCTACGTGCTGGAAGAGGAGGACTTTGTGCTCAATGAGCCGAAATATCTGGTGATGACTTACGGCGCCCCGCTGGAGGCTCCGCTGGAAAGCACTGCCGAGCGGTTTCTGCGGGCCACCGTGGAGTACTGGCGCACCTGGGTAAAAAGCACCAGCATTGGCAGCTTCCAGCAAAGCCAGGTGCTCCGCTCGGCTCTGGCCCTAAAAATGCACCAGTACGAGGATACCGGGGCCATTATTGCCGCCACTACTACCAGCTTGCCCGAGGCACCCGGCAGCACCCGCAACTGGGACTACCGCTACTGCTGGATGCGCGACACGTATTACATCCTCACCGCCTTCAATAACATTGGGCACTTCGAGGAAATGGAGCGGTACTTCCACTACATTGTCAACATTTCGACCAAGGTGCAGGGCCGGTATCAGCCCCTGTATGGCATCAGCGGGGAGTCGAAGCTGGTGGAGCAGGAACTGCCCTTGGCCGGGTACCGGGGCAACCAGCCGGTCCGCATCGGCAACGACGCCTACACCCACATTCAGAATGACGTGTATGGGCAGGTATTGGTGGCGCTGCTGCCCCTGTACGTGGACTGCCGCTTCCTCGACCCCGAACGGCTGGCCCCGGAAAAGCTGGTGTACGACACGTTGGCCCTCATCGAGCAGACCATGGACCAACCCGACGCCGGCCTCTGGGAGTTCCGCAACCTGGCTCAGAAGCACTGCTACACCTACCTGTTTCACTGGGCTGGTAGCCACGCCGCCCATAAGGTAGCCCGGGCAACGGGCAACACTGCCATGGAAGCCCGGGCTGAACGCCTGATGCAGCTGGCCGCCGACCATATTGAGCAGTGCTATAACCCCGAGCTGGGCGCTTACACCAACGCCATCGGCTCGCCCCACCTTGATGCCAGCGGCCTGCAACTGATTCTGATGGGCTACCTGGACCCCACTTCGGAGCGGACCCACAGGCACTTGCAAGCATTGGAAAAAGCCTTGAAAACCCCCGAGGGCCTGTTCTACCGCTACCGCCACGCCGACGACTTCGGCACGCCCGAAACCACCTTCCTGATCTGCTCTTTCTGGTACGTGGAGGCCCTGGCCAGCGTGGGCCGGGTGGAGGAGGCCATCCGGGAGTTTGAGAAGTTGACTACCTATACCAACCACCTGGGCTTGCTTTCCGAGGATGTGGATGCTAAAACCGGCTCGCAGTGGGGCAACTTTCCCCAGGCCTACAGTCACGTCGGCCTGGTAAACGCAGCCTACCGCATTGCCCAAAAGTTAGCCCAGCCCAACTTCGTGTAAGTAGCTGCTTTTGTAAAGAACCTGTCATGGCGAGGTGAGGCCGCAGCAATCCGTGAATAAGCAGTAGCGCGAACTTTGTAGTTCGCGCCTTCGCGCCGCCTGAAGCGTGCGGACGGCGCGGGGACGCGAACTACAAAGTTCGCGCTACTGTCCTGCAAACAACCCCCATAGAAAAGCCCCTGATGCCAGCACGGCATTAGGGGCTTTTCTATGAGGTCAGAGGAGTCAGGTGCCGTCTATCCTAGAGCAGGCTCCGCAACAGCTGCCGAACCTCGGTGGTGGAGGCTACGTGGTAGCGGGCCAGGGAGCGGGCCACCGTGCCTACTTTGATGGTGTACGCTTCGGGGGGCATAGCCCGGAAAGTGTCCTCGTCGGTACGGTCGTCGCCGATGGCCAGGGTGAAGCCGGGTTGGTAGGTAGCCAGCCACCGGGCCGCCGCAGTGCCCTTGTTGAGGCCGGCCGTTTTGATTTCAATCACCTTGTTCCCCTCCATTACCTGCAAATCAGAGTTCGACGTCATGAAGGTGAGGTGGTTGAGCATGTCACGGGCCCGCACGGTGCCCAGCTCGGTATCGGCCCGGCGGTAGTGCCACACCAGGGAGTATTCCTTATCCTCAATGAAAGAGCCAGCAGTCCGGGCCACGTACAGCTCCAGAATCGGCCGGATTTCCCGCTTCCACTCGTTGCTAAGCGTCTGGAACAGCTGCCACTCCTCGCCGGCAGCCCGTAGCCATACGCCGTGCTCGGCAATGAAATCAACGGGCAAATGGCCCAGCCACTCCTGCAGCGTAGCCCGGTCGCGGCCACTGATGATGACTACGCGGTTTTGGGGCACGTCGGTGAGGGCGCGCAGTAGCAGCAGCAGCTCCTGGTCGGGGCGGGCGCGCTGGGGGTTGGCATTGAAAGGTGCCAGGGTACCATCGTAGTCCAGCAGCAGCAGGCGGGTTTCCGCCGCATTGTATTCGGCCAGAAGATGCTCGGTGAGGGCCGGCTTCATGGTTTCGGTGTCCAGGGTGTGCTGCTTCATTTTGCTATAGGCCAGGCGGTCCATAAACAGCTTGGTCCAGGCAAACACGTTGTACTGGCGCACCAACGCCTGCATAGCCCCCATGCGCTGAATCTGGTCTTCCTCGGGCATCACCAGGGCATCGTGCATAGCCTCGGCCAGCTCCCCCGTATTGGTGGGGTTGATAATCAGGGCATCAGACAGCTCGCGGGCGGCGCCGGCCCGCTCACTCAGAATAAGTACGCCTTTTTGGTTGGCTTTGCTGGCTACAAACTCCTTGGCTACCAAGTTCATGCCGTCGCGCATGGGCGTTACCAGGGCTACTTCGGCCAGGCGGTACAACGAGGCCAGCTCCTCCAGGGGGAAGGAACGGTAGAAGTAGTGGATGGGCGTCCAGCTGATGGTGCGGTACTGGGCATTGATGCGGCCCACCAGCTCGTCAATTTCCTCCTTCAGGCTGGCATACTGGGCTACCTGGTCGCGGGAAGGCACTACCACCATAATCAGGCTTACCTGCTCCCGCCACTCGGGGTAGCGCTGAATCAGGAGCTCAAACGCCCGCAGGCGCTGGGCAATGCCCTTGGAGTAATCGAGCCGGTCGATGGACAGGATGACGCGCACTTCCCGCAGGGCTTCGCGGTAAGTGGCCTCGTGCCGGATGGCCGCCTCGGAAGCCGCCGCCTGCTCGTACCGCTCGTAGTCAATGCCCATGGGGAAGGCATCTACCAGCACGGTACGGGAGCCGGTTTCTATCTGCCCATTCTGGGAGGAAAAGCCCAGCAGCTGCGACACGGCGCTGAGGAAATGGCGCATGTAGCCAAAGGTGTGGAACCCCAGCAAATCGGCTCCCAGCATACCCTGCAGCAGTTCCTTCCGCCAGGGCAGTACCCGAATCAGCTCGTAACTGGGGAAGGGGATGTGCAGGAAAAAGCCGATGGTCGCCTCAGGCCGGGCCTGGCGGAGCATGGCGGGCAGCAGCAGCAGCTGATAATCATGCACCCAAATGGTGTCTTCGGGCCCGGCCAGCTCCAGGACGGCCCGGCAAAATTTCTCATTTACGGCCACGTAGGCCTCCCAGTGGGCCTGCTCGTAGGTGGCGTATTGGGTGAAGTAGTGGAAAGTAGGCCACAGGGTGGAGTTGCTGAAACCCTCGTAAAAGTCCCGAATTTCGGCTTCCGTCAGGAATACCGGCACCATGCTATCCTGGCGCAGCTGCTCGCATACGTACTCCTCCTCAGCCGCATCTTCCACAAACAGTCCCGGCCAGCCTACCCACACGTTGCCATCGGCCTGGTAAATAGAGCCCAGGCCCGTCGCCAGCCCTCCTTCGCTGGGCTGAAAAGTAAGGCTGTTATCCGTACGCAGGATTTTAGTGGGAAGACGATTCGAGACAATAATGGTGCGCGACATAAGCCAGAGCAGGTTGGTGAACCCCTAAGCTTACGGGAGGAAGTCGACGGTGGCCATTATTTTCTTTCCCGGTTTCTGTTACTACGCGCGCCCCGTAAGTGGTTAAGCACAACCGTACTGCCCAGCTATGCCGCCGGTATTAGGCCCCTGCCGGCTGCCGGCCAACGCGGCCCAGATGCGTGTGCTGAAAGCCGGTGCTGTGCTTCAATCCGTAGCCCAGCAGGCGGTCGAAGGCAGCGTGAAATAGTAGCACCGTACCAGCCAACAGCAGCAGCGGCTGCCCCAGCAGCCAGCCGGCCAGCCCCACCAGCAAAGCCAGTGCTTTATGGTGCAGCAGGTTGTAGCAAAATGCGCCTACCCGGGGGCCAGCCAGATAGCCCAGCATACTCAAATCGGGTAGGAGAAACAGGGCGGGCAGCCACCACCAGGCGTAGGGCAGCTGGGCAAACACCAGGGTGGCTACCAGCAGCTCGGCTAGCTCTTCGAGTTTGAGGACGGTTTTCATGGGCTCCGGGGTGAAGTACAACAACGTCCCAAAGGTCAGGCCCCTGCGGCTCCGGACTCGTTAACAAAAGTTAAGGAATGGAAGCCTAACCCCGGGAGCTTGGGATTTTCTGAACCAGTGGATTGATGCGCACTCGCGTCTGCCCGCTGAGTGGGCGAAGCGCGCCAGACAACAGCAGAGCCAGCACTGGTAAAGCATCAAGCTGCAGCCCTGCATTGGTTGGAGCGGCGCTAAGCGGCTTAGGTACCGCTTCGCGCGGCTGCATCATCGGCCTGCAGCCGCGCCCGAATGCGGCTCAGCGAAACCGGCGTTACGCCCAGGTAGGAGGCAATATATTGCTGCGGTATGCGCTCCAGAATCTTGGTTTTGTGGCTGTGCAGCAGCGCCTGGTAGCGTTGCTCGGGGCTCAGCAGCAGTAGTTCTGCCAGGCGGGCATCGGTTCCCAGCAAGAGGTACTCGGCCAGCTGCCGCCCAAACCGCTCATACACCGGGTACTGCTCAAACAGCTGGCGCAGCAACGCGTACGGAAACGTGAGCAGCTCCGTGGGGGCCAGGGCCTGAATACTGAACTGGCTGGGCTGGCCCGTGAGGCAGCTCTGGTAGCTGCCCATCAGGTGGTTGTCGAAGAAGAAATACGTTGTGCGCTCCTCCCCATCGGGCCGGGTGTAAAACAACCGGCAGGAGCCCGAAACTACCATAGCCAACTCCGGAGCCAGCTGCCCCTGCGTTACAAAATCCTCCTTCCGCCGCAACTGCCGCGGAACCAGCCCGGCCGCCAGCGGTGCCCACTCGGCATCAGTCAGGGAAACAAATCGATGAATGTAGGTACGAAGCGGATGCATGGCCGCAAGGTAGGCGCAAGGAGGGGGGTATGGTACAAGGGGCGGACACATATTGAGTGGGCCAAATCATCCTCCCCACCTCGTCTGGCCTACTACCCCAATAAAACCGCGAATCTGCTTGGGTCTACCCAGTATGCCGGGCTGGCCTGTATGCTCACTACTGCACCCGCGTAACCCGCAGGTAGTCGAGCATTGCCTGGTTTACCTCCCCGTGCATGTTTTCATTCGCCGGCTCAATAGTTAGCGTAAGTGGGTGCGTGCCTTTGGTGAGCTGGACCATCAGCGGATTAGAAAAGCCCCAGTTCGACCACTCATCCACCCCGCGCTGGGGTAGCACTACAGTACCCAACTGCCGCGCACCCAGCCGGAGTGTCCGGATGGCGCAACGGTTGTTGGTGTTGATGGGGCCATTGCCGTTGGCGTAGCGAAAATCCAGGGCGTAGAGGCCGGTTTCGGGCACCGTGACGGGAATGCTCAGGCGGGTGTTCACCGTTTTGCTGATTTCCACGAAGCCCGCGCCGCTGAACCCTTTGTACGGCTTGCTCGATTTGGGGGCGCGGGTTTCCAACTGCACCAACTGGGCCGGGCGGTCGGCCACCGCCAGCGGCTCACTGGCAAACGACTCCAGCCCCTGCCCATCCACGGCTACTACCTGGTACTCGGCGTAGGTGGCGGGCGTTACGGCCACGCTGGTTTCGGTGGTGCGGGCCGCAAACCGGCCGTTGCGCAGCACTTGGTAGGCGCTGGCTCCGGCCACCGGAGCCCAGCTAAGGTGGCCGGCAGCGTAGCGCACGGCCGGCGTTTCGGGGGCAAACCGGTTCGGTACGTGGTTGGGGCCCACGGAGAATAAGGCTTGGTTTTTCAGGGTGATGCGCACGGTGTGGCGGCCGGTGAGCGTAGCGGGTACCGTGGCGTCGGGCAGAGGCTGGCCGTCGAGGGTGATGGTGCTGATGTCGTTGCCGAAGCCCTGCAGCTCAATATCCAGCACCGCACCCCGGTAGCGGAAGCCAGTCAGCTCCCGACGACCCTGCAGCGCCTGGGGCACGAACGGCCGCAGTACCAGTCCCTCCGGCTCAAAGCGCATCCCGAACAACACCTTGTACACCAGTGCCAAACTGCCTGAGAGGCTCCAGAGCATGTTGCTGCTGTTGATCTGGGTGCCGGCGAAGTCGCCGTTTTCGGCCACGAAGTTTTCCTTGTTGGTCAGGAACAGAGCCGCCGGCCGATACACCGCCGCCATGCTTTCCAGCACCGACGCCTCGTTGCCAACCTCGGCCCCCGCCAGCGCCCAGAAGCTCTGCACAAACGGCCACACGGCGTTATTGTGATAAGGCGGGATACCCGGAATCTGCGGATAGATGCAAGGTGTGCCGAAAGGTAAGGTGGGTGTATGCTGCACCACAGATTCGGCCCGCGCTTCTTCCGCCACGCCAAAAAGCACGCATAGAGCCTCGCCCAGCGTTTCTGCTTTAGGCGACACTGTCAGGTAATTACGGCCGTAACGGTACTGGCCGTAGTAGCCGTAGTCTGTCCATAAATTGTAGTTGATGCCCGATTTAATATGCACGGCAGTTGCGCTATGGGTTTGCGCTACCTCCTGCTGCCCCAGGTGTTGGGCCATTTTAGCCAGCACCACGTTGGCCTGGTAATGCACGGCATTGGTGCCCAGGTTTTCGCTCTGGTAAATATCCGCCGGCTGCATCCAGCGCGGATAGGTTTGCTCCCGCCAATCCAGAAACGATGACTCGCCGCGTACCAGAAAGGTCAGGTTGCCCGGCGGATAAAAGGAGGGGATATCCTCCGGCTTTAAGTAGGAAGGATTTTTCCACAACAGCCTGCTGTTCGGGTCATACGCATTCTGCTGGTCGTCTTCGATGGAGCTTTTGATGATCGGGTACACCTTGCGCAGCCAGGACTCATCACCCGTCACCAGGTAGATTTCCCAGGCAGCCACGGCCCAGATCATCCGGTCGGTGGAGCAGGGGTAGGCCCCGCCGGTGCCGGTATCCTGGATGATGCGGCCCTGCTTCGATACTTTGCGCAGCAGGCTGTTCATGGCCACTTTCGGCTGCAAAGTCGCCTGGGCCAGAATAATGCTGTAGCTAATGTCGCGCGTCCAGACGCCGGCCCACTCCTGGCCGGTGCGGAAGGTGCTGTCGGGCTCCACGGCGCGGCGGGCTTCCTCCAGCGCCAGGTTATACAGGGCGTCGGGGAGGGGGTAGTCGGAGCGGTACTGCGGAAAATCGGCCGTATTCAGGGTTTGCTGCCAGCGGCCGGCCGTAGTTTTGGCGGCCGCCGGCTGGTTCAGCACCAGCGTTACCTCGTAGATGCCGTTGCCATCGGGGTCCTTCAGCTCCGCGCCCGGCTGGTGGTTGAGGTTGGCAAAGTCCCAGCTCAGCGGAGCCGTGTTGCCGGCCACGTACACGCCTTTGAAGTCCTGGGCGTAGAGCTTGTTGCCGGTATATGTGGTGTAGTAGCCCTGTTTTTTAAACGCCGCCAGCACCGGCCGCATGTCCAGCCGGAGTTTCAGGGGCGTATTCGGGGCCAGGTATGTAGTGGCAGGCACCGGCGTTTGGTCTACGAACTGCTGCCCGAAGGTGAGCAGAGGCGTTTCAGCCGCGGTGCTGCCGGCCTGGGGAATGGCCACCAGGCTGTGGTCCTGACCGGGTGCCATTTCGTTGTCCTGACCGTTGAGGCTGAACTTGAACGTGATGCGCGGGTCCTGGTAGGCGTTGGCCGGGCTCTGGTAGTTGGAGGTCAGCTCCGTAGGCGATAGTGCCCGGGCGACGTAAGAGCCTTGCTCCACCCGGTCGGCATAGAGGGCAAAAGCCTCATTTTTCCAGATAAGCGGCATTTCAGCCGGCTGCGGCTGGCCCGGAACGGAGGGAGTTTGCACGGAGGTGGCAGGTTTGGGCGTTTGGCAGGAGCCCAGCAGGGCCAGAGCCAGCAGGCCCCCCGGCAAAGCGAAGGAATGACACATAGTAGGGTAGCAGACGCAGAACCCCTGCCAGCGGTTGCGCCCGTCGCCCCGATGCGCAACCCAACTCCTGAACAAGCCTTCAGGGCAAGAAAAAAGCCTTCTGCTGAAGAGCAGAAGGCTTCGAGTAGTCCGTAGGGGAATCGAACCCCTGTTGGTAGAATGAAAATCTACTGTCCTAACCCCTAGACGAACGGACCAA
>NZ_JAWDJT010000018.1:0-77083 GCF_032464715.1 Hymenobacter endophyticus
GCCTCCGCCTTAAACGCCTCGTCGTACTTGCGCCGTTTATCGGGCGACGCCCCGCTGGTTTTTGCTGCCATGACAGAAGAAATATACGTCCTTCTTCTGTCCGTCATGCCTAGACCACCTCAAACTGCTCCCGGGTGGTTGGGTATCAGACCTATAAAAAAGCCGCCGTAGAGGTAATGAAACGTGAAATAAAAAACCCGCTACCGTATGGTTTTTGAGCGGATGTTTACCACCCGGGAAGGGAATTACCGGGTCAACCATATTGTATACGTGGGCCCTTCGTACCGGGCCCAGATTATTGAGAAGACGGACAAAACAGACAAAAGCTGGCGCGGCAGTTCTTACAAGGTCTATGTGGGCCACCAACGCTGAGCCGAACGCCTAAAAACACGAAACCCCGACCAGCCAGTTGGTCGGGGCTTCGTGTAAGTGTAGGTGAGCGGTTACGCCAACGCTTTCTTCAGGTCTTGCAGCAGCTGAGCCACGCCGGCTTCTTCGCCTACTGTGCCGAGGTGTACGCGCAGAGTGCGGCGGTTGTAATTGTGCAGGGCCTCTAGGTCGCCGGCAGCTTGGGCGTTCTGGAAGGTGCCAAAGGTGTAGGGTCGGCCGGGCAGGGCCAGGTCCTGGGCATGGTCGGTGGTGAGCTGCAGGAACAGGCCAGTGTTAGGGCCGCCCTTGTGGTACTGGCCGGTAGAGTGCAGGAAGCGGGGGCCGTAGCCGGAGGCCGTGGCAATGTGCAGACGCTGCTGCACCAGCTGGCGCAGCTCATCCAGGTCCGTGTTCAGGGCCGGGGTTTCCATCAGGTAGGCCTGAATGCAGAGGAAATTGTCGGGGCCGGCCTGCTCGAAAAAGGCTTTCAGAACTTCCACGCCGCTGTGGCCAGTTACGCTGGTGTAGTAGCTGAGGCCATTTTCTTCCAGCACCGGGGCGCTGGTCTGGGGCAAGGAGCCCCGCTCTACCACCACCTTCATCAGCTGGTCGGTGGCGGTTTTGGCGGCCTGCACGTTGGGCTGATCGAAGGGGTTGATTTCGAGCACCGCACTGGCTACGGCCGTAGCTACTTCCCAGCGGAAAAACTCGGCGCCCAGGTCCAGCGCATCACGCATCAGGATGGATACCACGGGGTGGCCGGCGGCCTGCAGGGCAGCTACTTTACGGCGGTTTTCCTCATCCGGCTGGTTTTCGTAGCCCACGTACACAAACACGCGGTCCTGGCCGTACACCTCGGGGGTGCCCAGCGGGTCGCCGGCTACGGGCAGAATGCCCTTGTCTTCTTTGCCCGTGCTTTCGGCAATAAGCTGCTCCAGCCACAGGCCCAGGTCGGTGAGGTTTGCGGGGACTACCAGCGTGAGCTTGTCGCGGCCCTGCTGGGCCAGCACGCCCAGGGCCACGCCCAGCTCCAGGCCGGGGTTCTGGGCCACGTCGCCCTCCGAGCCGGTGGCGCGCATCATCTCAATAGCGCGCTCCAGCAGGGTTTTGATGTTGATGCCGTACAGCGCGGCCGGTACCAGCCCGAAGTAGGAGAGGGCCGAAAAACGGCCGCCCACCTCGGCAAAATTCAGGAAAATGCGGCGGTAACCCTCGTTGGTAGCCTGGGTCACGAACTTGGAGCCCGGGTCGGTAATGGCCACGAAGTTCTCACCGGCTTTATCGCCTTTCAACTCTTTCAGGCGGGCGTAAAAGTAGTCGCCGAAAGCCAGGGGCTCAGCCGTAGTGCCCGATTTGCTGGCCACCACAAACAGGGTTTCGGGCAAGGACACGGCTTCTTCAATCTCGCGCACCGAGCCGGGGTTGGTAGTATCCAGCACGAGCAGGGGCAGGCCGTTGGCGCTTTTTTCAAAAGCCTGCTTAAACACAATGGGCGTCATGGTGCTGCCGCCCATGCCCATTACAACTACGTGCTTGAAGCTGGCGGCCCGCACTTCCTGGGCAAATTCCTCAATTTCACCAACTCGGGGCAGCATCGTTTCGGCCACCCGCAGCCAGCCCATAAAGCTGCGCAGACTCTGCTGAGCTTCGGCGTCCTGCACCCACAGGTCGGCCTGTTTCTGCCAGAAGCCGGCGGTGAAGTTACGAGCGTTGAAATCGGCAAGTTTGGCCGAAACGGCTGCCTGGTACTGGCCCAGCTGCACGGTCATGGCGGGGATGGAGAAGGAAGAAGTATCCATACTATTGAGGTTCACGAAATGGCGGTTGAAAAGGCGGCTTGCAGCGGAACGTCCCACAGGATGATGCCACTAGAAGCCGCGCTGCGCCGGAGCCGGCAACGGCCAGGCAGCCGGGCAAAGGTAGAGAAGTCGGTACATTTGGGCCCTATGCCGTGAGTAGTTCAGTATGTAGGGCGGGGGCGGGTGGTGGGGGCCAGGTAAAACAAGCTTATTCCGGCACGGCTATGGGCCCCAGTTGCCACTCCTGCTCCAGGGCCACCTGGGCGGCCGGGTTCTGCTCCCCCACCAGCCAGTCGAGGGCTTCGGCCGCGTTGCTGAAAAACTGGATTTCGTAGCGCATGAAGTGGCGGCCGGCCCGGATAAGGCTTTCTACTACCATCTGGTTATACACCGTATCGGGCGGAATAACCAGGGCTACTTGCTCAATAGCCCGCACCGAAACCCGGCTCAGCCAGTTGGCGGCCAGCCACAGCTGCTCATCCAGCCCCAGGCTGGGCAGGCCGTGCAGATCCAGAAGTACAACCGAAATATCCCCTTGCTCCAGCAGTTGGGCCACGCTGCTCATGCTGCGCTGGAAGCGGCGGCGGCCTGCCGAAGCAGCCCACTGAAAACGAAGCAAGCCAGCTTCCGGGTCAAACTGAGCCCGGATATCGGAAAGGGTAAGCAGCATAAGACACTGCCGGCCTGATTGGGCGGCGGGCCCGAACCTACGTAAGCTTGGCTCCGCCGGATTGTCCAGCTGCCAGAAACGGGCTATTTCGGGTGGGTTGCCAGTTTCTGGGGCCAGACGCGGATATTTGCGGCATGCCTACTATTTCCCCTCCCCCGGTTACCACTTTGCCCCCGGGTGTCAAGCTGCTGCAACTCAAGTTCCGGCTGCTGGCGGCCGTTTCCACGGAATTAGCATTTGGAGCAGCCTGGAAGCTATTTACCACACCCCGGCGGCTCCCCGAAAAGCACTGGGAAGCGGCGGCGCTGGCCACGGCCCGCTCATTCACGGTAGCTACCAAAACGGGCTCGGTAACCGCCTACGAGTGGAACCCGGTGGGCCGGCGCACGGTGCTGCTGGTACACGGCTGGGAGCACCGGGCCAGCTTTTGGGGCGTACTGGCCCGGGAACTGGTAACGGCCGGTTTCCGGGTAGTAGCTCTGGATGGGCCCGCGCATGGGGCCTCTGAGGGCCGGCGCACCACGTTGCCCAACTTTGCCCGTGCCGTGCAGGCCGTGGCCGATGTGGTGGGCGAGGTGTACGCGGTGGTGGCGCATTCGCTGGGTGGGGCAGCTACGGTGGGCGTGCCGGTGCAGTTCAACCAGGCGCACACCGGCCGGCTGCCGCGCCTGGTGCTGCTGGCGGTGCCGGGTAGCACAGCGGCGGTGGCCCGGCGTTTCGCCGAGCTGCTGCGGCTGCCGCCGGCCGTGGTAGCGCGCCTGAACCGGTACGTGCAGGAGCAGCACGGCCGCGACGCCGAGAGCTTCAGCCTGATTCAGGTGGGCTACCGGTTTCCAGCCGATTGCGCCCTGTTGCTGCATGACCACGACGATGCCAGTATTCCCTTCGCGGAAGCAGCGGAAATTGCCGCCAACTGGCCCGGCCTCGATTTTCGGGCCACTGCTGGTTTGGGCCACAACCAGATCATGCGCGACCCGGCCGTGCTGCGGCAGGTGGTGGATTTTTTGGGGTAACCGGTGCTGGGTGCGGAAGAGTAACGGGCTGGGGATAGGAACAAGTTCGGAGGGAATCGTACATTCACCGGCTCACTCCACTTCCAGCCTTTCCTGCTTATGTCCGCTTCTACCCGCAACATCATTGCCTGGATTCTGCAAGGCCTGCTGGCTTTGGCTTTCCTGGCATCCGGCGGTAAAAAACTCCTGGATTTACCCGGCACCGTGAATATGTTCGGGCAACTGGGCTTACCCGGAGTGCTTGCCTACGTAGTGGCCATTGGCGAAGTGCTGGGGGGCATTGGACTGCTGGTGCCGCGCCTGGTGCGGCCGGCCGCGTTGGGTCTCATCATTATCATGATTGGAGCCGTAGTGATGCACGCCACCAAAATACCGGGTGGTATAGCGGGCGGAATGCCGGCCCTGGTGTTACTGCTGCTGCTGGGCGTGGTACTGTGGCTGCGCCGCCCGGCCCCGGCTTCCCAGCAGCTGTAAGCGCCGGCCAGTTAGTAGGCTATCCAAGTTGCGGCCTGTTTGGGAGCGTGCGTGCCCGTAAGCGGGCCGCAGCTGCTGTAATAGGGGAACGGCTATAGGGTAGTGTGCCCCTCGGCGGCCAACTGGCGCAATATCTCCCGCAAACCAGCTGGCTCCTGCATCAGGGTGAAAACGTGCTGGAGGTACTCGGCTTCGGCCCGAAGGTGGCGCTTAAGCTGGCGGATTTCCTGCTCCCGCTTTTTGCCAGTGCTGCCGCTGAAGCCATTTTCGCCGTACTTGAGCTCATTCAGCTGCTGCTTAAGCTCCGTTTGCTGCTGATGCAAAGCTTGGGTGTACCGGGCGAGTACGTTTTCGTCGGTGGCAGAAGTTGGGGTGGTATCCGACAGGAGCTGGAGCAGGGTGTATAGGTCGTTGGTTTCGTAGGCCTCCGTGATGCGCTGCATCAGCTGGGTGCGGTGCTGCTGGGTGGCTTCGTCGCGGGCCAGGTCGGGGTGGTGGGCGCGGGCCAGTTGGCGGTACAGGTCTTTGGTGTTGCTGAGTAGCTGCTGCTCGGCGGCGCGGGTAGCCTGGGCAACGGCTTCCTCCGCTTTCTGCTGCTTGGTTTTGCGGCGGGCCCGGGCCGCAGCGGCGGCTTGCTCGTGGGGCGGCAGGGAAGAGTCCACGGGTTCGGCCGGCGCGGCCGAAGAAGGGGTTTCATCTACTTCATCCACGCGGCGGCGCGGGGCATACTTGCGCAGCACCGCCGAGGCATCTTCCCCGAACCGATCCTGCAGGGCCCGGGCGTTACCCACAATAAAGCCGGTAATCTGCTGCTCTTCCAGGCGGCTGAAATACCCCAGCAGCAAGGCTTCTTCCAGCGGAGCAAACAGTGCTTCCCGGGCTTGTACCACCACTTGGGCGGCCGGCCCTACCTGCTGCCAGTAGCGGCGGCGCGCCTCTGCCTGCTCCTGCCGTAGCTCCTGCAGCCGCTGGCGCAGCCCTTCCACCTGGGCTACGGCCTCCCGGAACGCCCGCTGAGCCGGTGTGCCCGGTGCCTCGGCGGGGGCTGGGGTGGGAAGCTGGTTGGCAGCGGGCAGGTCGGTGAGGGGGTTGTGCAGGTTCATACCGGCAAAGGTAGGGTTGCTGGATGGGTGGATGGGTAGATACGTCTGTCATCTTGAGCGGAGCGAAGAACCTTATCAGGTCTGAGTTTCTACCGAACGACTTGTTCTAACGTGGTAAGGTCCTTCGCTCCGCTCAAGATGACCGTTTCTCCATCCACCTATTCGCCCATCCATTCACCCAAATAGCTCATATGCCACCCGAAACGTGTTGCAGTGCGCGTCCACAATGTCGCGGAGCTGCTCGGAGTAGCCCCCACCCATGCTTACTGCCACGGGCAGTTGGTGCTGGCGGCAGAGGTCCAGCACGTACTCGTCGCGCTGGCGGCAGCCGGCTTGGCTAAGGGCCAGCTTGCCCAGCTTATCGGTAGCCAGCACATCTACCCCGGCCTGGTAAAAGATGAAATCGGGCTGCACTTCGGCCAGCAGCTGCGGTAGTGTATCCTGTAAAATACGCAGATACGTTGCATCATCGGTACCCAGGTCCAGGGCCACATCCAGATCCGACTGCTCTTTGCGCAAGGGGTAGTTGGCCCCGGCGTGCATACTGAAAGTGAACACGCGGGGCTCATCGTGGAAAATGCTGGCCGTACCGTCGCCCTGGTGCACATCCAGATCCACCACCAGCACTTGCCGGGCTAGGCCGTGGTGCAGCAAATGGGCAGCGGCCACGGCAATGTCATTGAGCACGCAAAACCCCTCGCCCCGGTCCCGGAAAGCGTGGTGAGTGCCGCCAGCTAAGCTCAGCCCAATACCATCCCGCAAAGCCCGCTTCGCCGATTCTACGGTGCCGGCCACGCTGCTCAGGGAGCGGCGCACCAGCTCGGGGCTCTGCGGCAAGCCTAGACGGCGCACTTCGGCGGCCGAAAGCTGCAGGTCGCGCACCCGGTGCCAGTAGTCGGGGGAGTGTACGCGCAGCACATCCTCTTCGGCGGCAAAGCCAGGGTCGTAGAAGTCGGCGGGGGCAGCAATGCCCTGCCAGAGGAGCTGCTCCTGAATGAGGGCGTACTTGGCAATGGGGAAGCGGTGGCCGTTGGGCAGGCTGATGCTATAGCGGGCGGAGGAGGCGAGGCAGGGCATAGGGTTTCGGCTCAACGCAGCGGCTCCCCGGCAGGTTGGGAAACCCGCGGCGCACTGCAGCTTCCATTCGTGTGCTGGCCGCGCCCCGCGCCCTAGTGCATATTCCGCTCCTCAATCAGCTTGAAGAAGGCATCGGCGTAGGATTCGCCGATGGGAATGATGGCCTCGCCCATGTAGATGCGGTTTTTGCGGATGGAGTCGATGTGGGCCAGGGATACAATGTAGGAGCGGTGTACGCGCACAAAATCGGGGCTGGGCAGGCGGTCCTCGAAGGCCTTGAGGGAGTTGAGGGTGAGGATGGGGCGGGCGCCGGCGTAAATCTTGATGTAGTCCTTGAGGCCCTCCAGGTAGCGGATGTCGCGCAGGTTCAGGCGCTGGGTGTGGTAATCGGCCTTCACGAAGATGTAGTCGTCGGCCGTGGAGTGGGCGGGGGCCGGCGCGGGGGCAGCAGCCGGCTCGGGCTGACGCGGGGCCAGGCGGTCCTGGGCTTTCTGGGCCGCCTGCAGAAACCGCTCAAAGGCAATGGGCTTTACCAAGTAATCCAGGGCGTTGAGGTTGAAGCCCTCCAGGGCGTAGTTCTCGTAAGCCGTAGTGAAGATAACCAGGGCCTGGGGCTGCATGCTGCGCACGAATTCCACGCCCGTGAGGTCGGGCATCTGAATATCCAGAAACAGCACGTCCACCGCTTCGCGTTGCAGTACCGTGAGGGCATCTAGGGCACTGCGGCAGGTGCCCACCAGCTCCAGAAAGGGCACGCGCTCCACGTAGGAGCTGAGCAGGCGCAGGGCCAGGGGTTCATCATCCACGAGCAGGCACCGGAGCATAGGCAAGAGTCAGGGTTAGGTCAATGATAAATTCGTCGGCGTTTTCTTCCACCTGCAACTGGTGGCGGCCATCGGGGTAAAGCAGGTGCAGGCGCTGGCGCACGTTGGGCAGGCCAATGCCCGAGTTGGGGTCGTGGGCGCCGGTAGGGGCAAAGCGGGAGTTCTGCACCCGAAACAGCAACTGGCCTTCCCGCACCAGAATATCAACGGCAATGCGCGAGAAATGGCGGCCACTTACCCCGTGTTTGAAGGCATTTTCCACGAAGGGAATCAGGAGCATGGGCTCAATCAGGGCCCCATCCAGCTGCCCATCTACCTCAAACTGAATGTGTACCTGCTCAGTATCCAGGCGCAGGCGCTGCAGGTCTATGTAGTTGCGCAGGTACTCCACCTCCCGCAGCAACGGTACCCGCGCCGCCTCCGACTCATACAGCATGTAGCGCATCAGTTGGGAGAGTTTGAGGATGGCCTCCGGCGTGTCGTCGGACTTGAGGTGGGCCAGGGAATAGATGTTGTTGAGCGTGTTGAACAGGAAGTGCGGGCTCACTTGCGACTTGAGAAACGCCAGCTCGGCCGTGAGCTGCTTGTTGGCCAGGTCCTGGCGGGCCCGTTCCGTATCAAACCACTCCTCCGTAATGCGCAAGCCCGTGCTGATAATCCAGGCCAGCACTCCAATCAGCCACAGGCCCTGCGGGGGCCGGGAGTAATGCATGCCGCCCGGCGGCGGAAAAGGCGGGTGGTGCATGGGCGCGTGGTGGCCCAGCAAACCCGCCATGCGCAGCAGCATGGGCAGGTATACCAGGGCCAGCAGCCCGGCGGCCGCCAGAAAGTACCATCCAAACCTGCGGCGGGCGAAAAGCCGGGGCACCAGCACGTAGTAGTTCAGGTAAAAATACCCAGCTACGGTAAGCGGCAGCATCACGTCGCGCAGGCGTAGCGGGGGCGGGTTTTCGGAGAGCAGGCGCGGCACGGCCCCCACGGCCACCCACGCGGCCACGTGCACAATCACGCGCAACACCTGCTGGCGGCTTACTCGGGAAACGGAAAAGGCCATGCGAAAGAAAATGGAGGATGCAAGTACGGAAATGGCCGGTTACGGCCCCAGGCCCGCGCCGCCATGCGCCGGGTGGCAAGAGGGCGGTGCGTACTCGAAGGGGGGCGACGGTTGGGTTTAGCGGTTGCCGCCGGCGGGCGGGCCCGTGCGCTGGGGCCGCTGCTGCTGCCGGGTCTGGTATTGCTGGTACTGCTCGGCGGTAAGCACCTCCTTCAGCTTGGCATCGGTGGCGGCGCGCTGGGCCTGCAGTTGCTGCTGCCTGGCGGCCCGGTCCTCGCCCTGGTTGCTGGCGCGTTGGGCCTGCAGTTGCTGCTGCTGCGCCTGCTGAAGGGCGGCTACTTTGGTTTGCTGCTCGGGCGTGAGGTTCAGCTCTTTCGTCATTTCGGCCAGGTGGTTGCCGGGGCCCCGGCCGCCGCGGCTTGTGCCATGGGGTTTGCCGGCTTCGGCGGTTTTTGCCGGGGCTTTATCCTTCTTAGCTTTTACCTTTTGTACGGGTTCGGTTTGGGCCCGCGCCTGGGGCGCGGCGGCCAGAGCGCCCAGCAGGAAGGAGGCAATCAGCAGCTTTTTCATAAGAGCGAGGAGAAAATGAGTGCCGCATACTTAGGCGGCGTGGTGAGGCAACACGACAAACGTATTACTCCGTTTTCGGGCCGGCGAAAAATATCTGCCAACCCCGTTGTTTCCTCGACGCGCCAACCCGCCTGAATCAACGGAGCACCTCAACCACGTCGTGCCCGCCGCCAGCAGGGACGGAGCGCGCGCCGCTTTTGGCAATCCTTCACGTCTGAGGCTGCGTACCTTGTACCCTATTTCATGTAGTGCCATGCCTGATTCCGCTTGCTCCTCACTTCCTGCCGCCGCTGTTACCGCCGACTGGCTTCTGGATACGCTGCCCAGTGGCCTGGTGGTGCTGGATGAGGAGGGCCGCATCCGGCGCCTGAACCAGCAGGCGGCTACGTGGTGGGGGCTGCCGGCCGGGCAATTGGTGGGTCAGCGTATTGTTGATGCTCCCGCTGCCACCCTGCCGCCGGAGCTGCACGCGGCCCTTCGGCAACTACCCCAGCAGGCTCCAACGGCTTCAGCTACCTACTTTCTGCCCCGGCACCACCAATGGGTCACGTTGGTCAGCCAGCGCCAGCCAGCACACTGCGTAATACACTGGCAGCCCGTGGCACCTCCTGCCCGGGAGCTGGCCGCCCAGCCAGCAGAGGCCACGTTCAGCGCGAATTTGGCGGCTCACCAAGCTTTTTTTCATGCCATTGACGAGGGGTTCTGCGTGATTGAGATGCTGTTCGACCACCAAAACCGCCCCTTCGACTATCGTTTTCTGAGCACCAACCCGGTTTTTGAGCGTCAGACAGGGCTGCAGAATGTGGTGGGCCGCTGCGTGAGTGAGCTGGCTCCCGCCCTGGAGCAGCACTGGTTTGATACGTACGGCCATGTGGCCCTCACCGGAGAGCCTCTGCGGTTTGAGCAGCGGGCCGCTGAGCTGCACCGCTGGTTTAATGTGCTGGCCTTCCGGGTTGGAGAGCCTGCCCAGCGCTACGTGGCCGTTCTGTTCCGCGACGATACGGCCCGCAAACGGGCAGAGGATGCCTTGCGCCAGTCGGAGGAGCATTTCCGGGTGGTAGCCAACCTCGTGCCCGACCTGCTCTGGACCAATGCCCCCCAGGGGGCCACCGATTGGTGCAACCAGCGCTGGCTGGAGTACACGGGCCAAACCCTGGAAGAGGTACTGGGCTACGGCTGGACCAACGTCATTCACCCCGACGACCGGGAACAGTCGCACCGGCAATTTCAGGCGGCCGTTGATGCTGGCCGGCCCCTGCACCTGGAGCACCGCATCCGGAGCGCCTCCGGCGAGTATCGGTGGTTTCAGGTGCGGGTAATGCCCTTCACGCAGCAACAGGGCCAGATTTTGCAGTGGGTAGGGGCTGCCACCGATGTTCATGAGCGCCGGCTGGTGGCCGAGGCCATAGCCGAACACAAGCTGCAGCTGGAGCGGCAGGTGGCCGAGCGCACCCAGGATCTGAAAGAAAGCCAGGAGCTGCTGCGCTCAGTGTTCGAGGCCAGCGTCAACTCCGTAACGGTGCTGAAAGCCGTGCGTGACGCTCAGCATGAGATTATTGACTTTGAGTACGTGCTGTCCAACCAGATTTCCCGGCTCTATAACAACGGCGCCAACGACCCGGGCACCAGCTACACCAGCGTGCATCCGGGTATTCGGCAGACAGTCCTGTTTCAGCGTTTTCAGGAGGTGGTAGAGTCCGGTCAGCGGGTTGATGTAGAGCTGTTCTACGGCCATGAGGATATCAACCAGTGGTTCCGGATAATAGCCGTTAAGCTGCAGGATGGCCTGGTGGTAATGGCCGAAAATATTACGGACCGCAGAACCTATGAGCAGGAGCAGGCCTACAGCCTGCAGCTGCTACAGCAGGCCGAGGAAGTATCCCTGATGGGTAGCTGGGAATACCATTTGGCCGATCAGCGCATGCAATGGTCGGCGGGCATGCACCGGCTCTACCATCGGGCTCCGGGTAACGACCCCGTCACGCCCCTCATCTACCTCAAGTACGCCGTGCCCGAATCATACGCCGCCGCCGAGAAGCTGGTGGAGCAACTGCTGGCTGGTAGCACCGGGCTGGATGAAACCCTGCGGCTCCGGCTGCATGGGGGAGAGAAAACCGTTCGGGTAAAAGCCATACTGGTAGCGGATGCCGAGGGCCGGCCGGCCCGCCTCGTGGGCATGGACGTGGATATCAGTGAGCGGCAACAGCTGGAGCAGGAAAACCTGCGCTTGCGCCTAACGCAGCAGCAAGGGTTGTTTGCGGCCGTGCAGCAGGCCCGGGAGGTGGAGCGCCGCCGTGTGGCCGAAGGGCTGCACAACGGGGTAGGGCAGATATTATATGCCACAAAACTCCGCCTGGAGCAGCTTTCCCCCCACATCAGCCACCTCACCCCAGACGCCGCAGTGGCGTACCGGGAGTCAAGCCAGCTGTTGGGAGAAGCCATCCGTCAAATCCGGGACCTGTCGCACGAGTTGGTGCCGCACATTTTGGAATCGTTTGGGCTCAGCACTGCTTTCCTGGATATCTGCCATAAGCTCAGCAGCCCCCGGCTGCGGCTGGATTGCCGGAGCATGCTGGCCGATGCGCAGCACAAACTCTCAGGAGCGTTGCAACTGGCCTTGTACCGCATGGCCCAGGAGCTGGCCCAGAACATCGTAAAACATGCGCAGGGTGCTACCCAGGCCCTGGTATGGCTGGAAGCTACTGCCGAGGAGGTTCTGCTGCGGGCTGAGGACAACGGCGGCGGCTTTATTACTGACCCAACCCAGAGTACTGGCCTGGGCTTGCGCAGCATCCGAAACCAGGTGGCCTTGCTAGGCGGCACCATGACAGTTGGTGTAAGTGAGCAGGGCGGTGCCCGGGTGCAGTTGCACATTCCGCTTACCGGCTTGCCCATTCTTTAGCGTTAGCCGGCACCTCCTTCAGGTTATACGCCGCTTGGGCTCGTGGCGCGCTACTCGTGCCCGGCTGGGTTGGCCGTGTTAATTGCGCGGCAGTGGCATTGTGCTGGATACGTATAGATAGAGCAATTTCCGGAACGGTGTAGAGACGCATACTTGCGTCTCGTCCGGGCCGCGTGCCCGATTATCGTCCAAAGGGGAGATGCAAGTATGCGCCTCTACACCGTCGTTGCATCGTTCGTGAAGCTACTATAATATGTATTTGTAGCCCGCATATGCTGTACTACCTGTTGGTTGTGTTAGTGATTACCCACGAAATACAACGGTGCATAATAAAATGTTAGGGGGTGCGAGTAGGCGTGTACATAAAGATGTAGTACAAGCAAATGACTGGGTGTTTTGATTTGTAAAAAATATTTAAAAAATATTTACGTGAGTATTGACTTTAATAAAATAACCTTTCTACCTTTGTCACGTTCACAAGCACCAAAGCAACCTTCGAACGCCCAACCTCTCTCTGTCATGCGCCTCCATTTCAATCAATATCAGCCAATGCTCAGTGGCCTGGATCGGAAGATTCAGCCGGGGTTCGGCGCGCATGCTCACAGATGAGGGTAACTACCTGATATCATCTTACGCAAACGCCCGAATCCCTCCAGATTCGGGCGTTTTGTTTTATTTTTCTCCGCTTTTATCCTTTTACTGCCATGTTCCTCTTCCTTACCCCTTCGTCCAACCTCCGGCGGCTGCTTGCTGCCCAGGGTCGCACGGTTCCTTTCGCCACAAGCCGATACGCTTATTCATGCAAGTAATTCTGCCGGTGCAGGAGCGTTGAAAGCGTAATTGCTACCTATTATTTCTGCGTGTCTGCAGCGTAAATTATTTGCGCTGGCAGAAAAATATTGCTCAATTATTTCGGTTTAATTAGCGCTGATTATTGCAAAATAATCAGGCCGGATACGTGCGCCTTTACACCCAAGAAATATGACCTGGAAATTAATTAGCTGCCCCCGCGGCACATCCTTTTCATCGGCTGCTTTCACGCAAGGCGGCACCTCCCGATGTCCAACCGAAACAAGCCTCTCTCAGTCGAGGTGCAAACCACCCGGCGCGTGGCTGCCGTGCTGGCCAATCGTCCTGCCGGCCACAAATGGCCCCTAGCTCGCCAGATAGAATTCATCTGTACCCGCGCCAGCGTGGCCGAAGTGCATGCTGGCCTGGAGCCCGATGCCGTAGCGGCCTTACTGTACTGCCACTGCCTACATGGCCGCAGCAGTGCCGAGCAGGAGCAGGCCCGCTGTGCCCTGCGGGCCTTGGTAAAATGCCGAACCAACATCCTTACCCGCGTTGAGCTGGTGCCGGCCGTGGCGGCCCTCACCCGCCTGTATCAGCACCGCCGCCGCAACCTAGCCGACTGGCGCCCCCACCGGCGCAACGCGTTCCGCCAACTCTACAGCCTGGTGGGGCATCTGTTCGATGGGTTCGGGGATGTGCCGGGGTGGGTACTGGAAGCCTGGGCCACCGGGCAGCTCACCCAGCACGGGGTGGATATGGCCCTGCTCACGGTGCATGTGGGCAGCGGTAAGTCGTTGCGCAGCTTTCCTGGGCTGCCGGTGCCGTTGAGCCGCCGCCTGGAGCACGAAATGCGCCAAGCCCCCTACGCGTACACGCTGGTACCGGCCCTGCGCTATGCCCAACTGGCCGCCACCAATGCCCTGGCCTTGCTGCCACCACTGTTAGTTACGCCGTTGGGCCGTGAAATTACCCCGCAGGATGCGTTTTGGCTGAATGTAGTGGAGTTTTTCCGTGAGGCGTCCATGGTCGATTATTGGCAGCTGGGGCCGGTGTGCGAGTGGATTGAAGTGGTGCGCACTGTGGGTACCAATGGACAACCTCCGCACCCCGGCTTCTCGCTGAAAGGCCGCTGTATGCAGGCAGTGCTGGCCCAGGCCGGGCAGTGGCACCGCCGCACCCACCGGGCCCGGAAATATTGGGGCTACAATGTAGCTCTCACCTCCACCTGGGCCGGTTTGCCGGTGGCCAACTATGCTTCCTTGGAAGCAGGCCGCGTGCAGATTACCCAGCTGCTCAGCTATGCGGCTTTAGTAGAGGAAGGCAGCTCCCAGAAGCACTGCGTGTCCTCTTACGTGTACTCTTGCCTGCGAGGCCGCTGCGGTATTTTCTCGCTGCGGGTCAATGGCGCCCGGGCTCTTACCCTGGAAGTGCGGGCCAACCGCCAACTGGTGCAGATCAGGGGCCGGGAAAACCGCCGGGCTACCGAGCAGGAGTTGCACTGGCTTCGGCAATGGGCCGAGGCGGCCGGCCTCAGCATCGGCGCTACGGCCTGCTAACAGAACCTGTATGCCTGCCAACTCCAACACTACCCGCCCTGCGGCTACGACCACCGACATCCGCTCCTTCGTCAATTACTTACTGTTTCTGTCCTCCCTGGCCCCGCCGCGCCCGCCCCGGTAACTCCGTTCTGCCTGCTGCTTGGCGCCTTACTTCCCCATCCTATGCGTTTCAATCAATTACTTCCTACTACGCCGGTACTCAACCACGCCGGTGCTCCGGCCTACGCCCTCACGCCGGCCCTGGAGCTGTACGCGGCCGTAGCCACGGCCGGCCTCAGCAACCAGTTCTACGAAAAAGCCGACACTCGCCTGGCCCGTTTGCGTGTTTTGGTTGCGCAGAATGAACCCTTGTTTGTGGCCCAGTTGGCCGTGTATGCCCGCGAAAAACTGTATCTGCGTTCCGTGCCGCTGGTGCTGGCTGTGGAGCTGGCCCGCCGACACCAGGGTACTGCCTTGGTGAGCCGCCTGGTAGCCCGGGTGGTGCAGCGCCCCGACGAAATTACGGAGCTGTTGGCCTACTACGCTGCTGCCAACGGCCGCTCAGGGCCCAAAACCTTGGGCCGCCTTTCCAAGCAGGTGCAGAAAGGGCTGGCCTTGGCCTTTAACAAGTTTGATGGCTACCAACTGGCCAAGTACGACCGGGCCGGCGCAGTGCGGCTGCGTGACGCCTTATTTCTGGTGCACCCCCGTGCCCAGGACGACGCCCGCCAAGCCCTATTCGACCAGCTGGTAGCGGGTAGCTTGCCCACACCCTACACCTGGGAAACCGAGCTGTCGGCGCTGGGGCAGGCGGCCTTTGCCACGGCCGATGAGCGGGCCGCTGCATTTCGCCGCAAATGGACGGAGCTGATTGGCAGCGGCAAGCTAGGCTACATGGCCCTGTTGCGTAACCTGCGCAACATCCTGGAAGCCGGCGTGCCTCCCGAAGCCCTGGCCCAGGTGTGCGCCACGCTGGCCGATGCCCGGCAGGTAGCCCGCAGCAAGCAGTTGCCCTTTCGGTTCCTGGCTGCGTACCGCGAGGTCAAGGTCCTGGAAGCTGGATTGGTAAACGCCACGCTGGCCGCCCTGGGGCTGCGGCAGAACCCTACTGCGCCGGTACTGGAAGCCTTGGAAGCAGCCATCGGCCACAGTACCGCCAACCTGCCCGGCTTCGGCCCCGAATCCCGGGTAGTGGTAGCCTGCGACGTGTCGGGCTCCATGCAACAGCCGGTATCGGCCCGCAGCAGAGTGCTGCTCTACGACGTGGGTCTGGTGCTGGGTATGTTGCTGCAAAGCCGCTGCCAAAACGTGGTAACCGGCATTTTCGGCGACACCTGGAAGCGCATTGGCCTGCCCCGCGGGCAAGTGCTGCGCAACGTGCAGGAGTTGTACAAGCACGAGGGTGAAGTGGGCTACAGCACCAATGGCTATCTGGTAATCGAAGACTTGCGCCGCCGCCGTGAGGTGGTGGAGAAGGTAATGATTTTCACTGACTGCCAACTCTGGAACAGCCATTTCAACGGCAGCAGCCTAGCCAAGGAGTGGGCCGAGTACCGCCGCACGGTGGCACCGCAGGCCCGCCTCTACTTCTTCGACCTGGCCGGGCACGGTACCACCCCGGTGCAGACCCACCCCGAACACGGTGCTTACCTCATTGCCGGGTGGTCGGACAAGATTTTTGACGTGCTGACGGCGCTGGAAAACGGTGGCTCGGCCCTTACGGAAATCGAGCAGATAGAACTATAAATGCTGTATTGCTACTCATCAATTGCTAGGTAAGCCCTATCCGATACACAAATTAGCGCGGCCCCGGGAGTGGCCTTGACACTCAATTAAAGCGGTGCCACTCCTGGGTTGCGTCCCACCTTCTTAACCTTGCCATCCCCATGTTCCACTTCAACTAATATCCGTTTTGGGAAGGCGGCTGCTACACAACAGCATCCGCCGGCCGGAATGGCTCCGGTGCCGCACCCGGTGGCCCGCCCATTCCAACCCGACTGACGCTTTCCGGCCTTTGGAGGCAGGTGTCGTAGGCAGGCGTTCCTTCGTCTGGTAGAAGCCCACGCTGTGGGTTGGGGTTCGAGTCCCCGCCGCGGCCCTGCCGTGGTGCACACGCCCGCCGTTTGTTGCCCTGCTTCCTGTCGGAGGCGCAGTCGTTGTTTGTTTTTCTGGTATTGCGGGTGCCGTAGCTGTGGCTTACTTCGCATTCTTAACGCCCAGGTCGCGGGTTCGATTCCCGCCGGTTACTGCCTTCTGGCAGTGCCGTAGCTCAGATAGGTAGAGCAGGACTGGCCCGGCGCTAGTTGCCCCGTAGCACCAGAAATTCGGAGAGAAGTATCGTTGAGTTGGCCTCCTTCGCCGGTTGGCCTCCATTACGCAAGCCCCTGCCCGCACACCCGGCCAGCGGCTACCTTCTCTCATGCTGCCAAAAACTAGCAGTACTATAGCCGGATGCCGTAGGGTGGTCATACTTCGCACTATGGTTGCCCGGGTCGCAGGTTCAAGTCCTGCCACAGTAGCCAAGTGGTTACTGTGTAGCTCAGCTGGTTAGAGCAGGATAGAGGCCGCCCGCCTGTTGCTCCGGCTTGGTACTGCTGGTTTTGGTTGGGAGTGTCTGCAAGGTGCCGTAGAGCTGGCTTACTTCGGTGATGCAAAGTGCCGGTTCACATAGTTGCCCTTGCAGTGCTTCCTGATTTTGGTGGGTTCCGGCTGCCGTAAAGCCGCATTCCTTCGACCTGTCTCGTCGCCAGGGTGCTCCGGCACCGGCCTTGCGCGGTTTGTCGGTTGCGCCGGTACCTGCCAATATCTATTTTTCTTCTTCTGAATCTACCGTTATGGCCTCACAATTACGCGGCAACGACCTTCGCCAACTGGGTTTCCCGGAGGGTCGAGCCATTGGGCTGGCGCTGGCCCAACTACAGCGCAAACACCTCAAAAAACTTTCTCAAACCGACCAGCTGACCTTGCTCAAGGAGCTGCTGGCTAACCCGCAAACCTACCTAACTCACCTCGACTGGAGCCACACGGCCGCCGCGCTACTACCCCCGCCCAGCCGCCACATTGCCCTAGCCGAGCGTAAAGACTACACCGTATTTGGGGCTGAGCATATCGAGCAGGGTGCTATTCATCAGATGGAAACTGCCATGAAACTGCCCGTTACCGTGGCCGGCGCGCTCATGCCCGATGCTCACCACGGCTATGGCCTGCCCATTGGCGGGGTATTGGCCACCGATAACGCCGTAATTCCCTACGCGGTAGGCGTGGACATTGGCTGCCGCATGGCCCTATCGGTGTTTCCGCTGCCACCCAAACACCTGGAGCAACGGGTGCAAGAGCTGCGGAAGCTGCTGCTGGAATACACCAAATTCGGGGGGCGGGACGTATTTCGCCACGGCCAGCGACTGGACCACGCGGTGCTAAGCCGCCCGGAGTTTCAGGATATTCCGTTTCTGCGCAACAAGCTGGATACGGCAGCTACCCAGATTGGCTCCTCCGGCGGCGGCAACCACTTCGTGGAGTGGGGCGTGGTAGACATTACTGACCCCACCAACGAGCTGGGCGTGCCAGTGGGGCAATACCTGGGCTTACTCTCGCACTCCGGCTCCCGGGGCTTGGGGGCCAGCATTGCCAACCACTACACCAAGCTCGCCCAGGACACCTGCCAGCTCCCCGCCGAAGCCCGCCACCTGGCCTGGCTGAACCTCGACACGGAAGCCGGTCAGGAATACTGGGCCGCCATGAACCTGGCCGGTGACTACGCCTCCGCCTGCCACCACCAAATCCATCAGCGCCTGGCTAAAGCCCTGGGTGAGAAGCCGCTGGGTAAAGTAGAGAATCACCACAATTTTGCCTGGAAAGAAACGCTGGCCTCGGGACAGGAAGTGGTGGTGCACCGCAAGGGCGCTACCCCGGCCGGAGCGGGGGTACTCGGTATCATTCCCGGCTCCATGACGGCCCCCGGCTTTATTGTACGGGGTAGGGGTGAGGCAAGCTCCCTGAGCTCTGCCTCCCACGGAGCCGGCCGGCTTATGTCGCGCACCCGGGCCAAGCAGGAATTAGGCGAGGCCGAAGTGCGCCGCTACCTGCAACTGCACGGCGTAGAGCTCATGGGTGGGGGCCTCGACGAAGCTCCGCAGGCCTACAAAGACATCCGCCAGGTAATGCAAAGCCAGACCGAGCTGGTGGATGTGTTAGGCTCCTTCACGCCCCGTATTGTGCGCATGGAGGGCGGAGTGTAGCACGCAGTAGTTTTGACTTTCGTTCTTAAAGCCAGCACACGCAAAGAGCCAGCTCCTGTTAAAGGAGCTGGCTCTTACAGTTGAAGACCAAACTAGGAACGCCGCCGTCGGTGTCGGTAAACATCAGTTGCGCTGGCTGCCTGTGGGGTACCCGAGGCAGCAGCGGGCAGCAAATCAGTGAGGAGCAACAGCGCCAGCGCAGTAGTTGCCAGGTTGGGAGCAGAAACGGGCGTTTCCATACGAGGAGAAGTGTAGCATAGAAGATTTTTGACAACCTGCAGCCGATGTGAGGGCCTAGGGCAATAGGGATAAAAGAGGGCAGTACGCTGCGGCAGCTCTGTGGAGTTATGCAGCGTGTGAGGTACTTACGGGGGTAAAGCTACAATTGGATTCAAAAGCCCCCGACTTTTTTTCGGAGAACTAGCCCTTTTTGCTCGATAAACACCGACTCGTACACGATGAAACACTCATTGGACTAACCTTCTTGATTAAGCGAATGGGTTGTGGCTTCTTGGATAAATTCAAAACTATGGTTGTGGTTCTTCCACCCATACTGCATCACCAATGCGGAGGCGGCCGCCCTGTACAATGCGGGCCGTAAGCCCTCCGTGGCCTCGCATGGCATTGTAACCCCCAGGACCAAGCTCCTCTTCCATGCGGGAGCAGGGGTGACATTCGCCGGTAATTTCCAGCACTACTTCCATACCCACACGTACCCGCCGGTTTTTCAGGGCCAGCAGGTTTAGGCCGCTTACTACCAGATTACGCCGCAGCCGCGCGGGGTCTACGGGCTCGGTCAAGCCCAGAAAGCTGCTCACCGCCGCCAAATGCTCATGCTGGATCAAGGTTATCTGGCGCTTACCGCCCGGTTTGGGGCGGGCGTGGTCACCGGCCAGGTGCCGGTCGGTTTCCGCTTCCGTTTCCAGCACTGCCTGCAGCGGTTCCCGTCGGGCAGGGCGAAGGCCAATCCACTCCAGGCGGCCTTGTTGGGGTAGGGTACTCAGGAGGCGGGCAATAGTCGACTTATCGTCGCCGACGAATGGGAAAGGCATACAATGCGTAATTAGGTAAGTGGAAAGGTAAAGACAACGGAAGTCAGAACTAGCGGCTTTCAGACTGCCGGGCCGCTAGAAAAGCTGCGTCGGCTGTCTTAGCACTGGTGCCCCGTGGCGGCTAGCTCGCATGCGCCCCGCTTAACCCAGCTGCCAGAGCAAACGGTACCGTCAGCCTATCCAATAAATCAATGACGATATCCTGCAGCGTACCAAATGGCTTAGGTGAATTTCGGGGGCAGATGTTGGTATTGCATGGAAGGCAAAATGGAGGCGTATTATCAACCTGACGGGTTTTTACGCGTATGTAGGCCAGATGGTAGCCGTTGCGGTTGCTTTCCTCCTAACCGATATCTTTTTCTTCCCTCGTATCATGGCCAAAACCACCGCCAAACCAGCTGCTGCTTCCAAAGCGGCTTCAAAAGCTTCGGCTGTTAAATCTGCATCCAATGGCCAGGCCGCGCCCAGCGTGCAGCCCATCCTCAATCAGCAGTTCAATGCCCCCACGCCCTTGCAGAAGTACGGGACTGTATCCCAGCGCCTGCCCATTGGCCTCGACGAGAAAACCCGTCAGCAGAGCGTAACCAACCTCAACCAGTTGCTGGCAGATACCATCACGCTCCGCGACCTGTACAAAAAACACCATTGGCAGGTAGTGGGCCCCACTTTCTACCAATTACACCTGCTCTACGATAAGCACTACGAAGAGCAGAGCGCGCTAGTAGACACGATTGCCGAGCGTATTCAGATTTTGGGAGGCGTAGCCGTAGCCATGGCCCATGATGTAGCGGAACTGACCAGCATTCCGCGCCCGCCCAAAGACCGGGAAGAGGCCCCCGTGCAGGTAGGTCGCCTGCTGGAAGCCCACCAAATCATCCTGAAAAATTGCCACGATTTCGCCAAGCAGGCCGATGAGTCCGGCGACGACGGTACTAACGACCTGGCCGTAAGCGACGTGATGCGCCTTAATGAGCTGCAGGTGTGGTTTGTATCGGAGCATGTGGTTGACACCCCGTTGGCCCGGGCCGAGTAAGCCGTTCTGCTTCTCACAACTACTGACGGCTTCTTTCCAGGATTGGAAGGAAGCCGTTTTGGTAGCTGGCACCCACCCATGACTGGCAATTAACCACCGGACAGCGGCCGTAGCCTGCCTTTGGCTACACCAGAAGTCGGCTGCTTACGAAAACTTTCAAGCTGACAGTGAGGCTGAAACCGTGATACTGGGCAAAATATACCTTAAAAAACAGGCTTCGTCTTGCACCCTTGCTGGTAACCCTCTACTTTTGTCCTCGATTCACCGCCTCAGTGAATCCGGAAGCAACGGCTTCTGCCTAAATAAACGGAGTGCCAACCAACCTCTGCGCACGTGGTGAAACTGGTAGACACGCCATCTTGAGGGGGTGGTGCCTTCGGGTGTGGGAGTTCGAATCTCCCCGCGCGCACTCTGATAATACGCCGCTTTGGTTCTTCCGAAGCGGCGTTTTTGTTTTTTCGGGCCGCGCCGAAGTATGTAGCCCGGAGCTACTCAGATAGGTTAGGCAGGTCGGGTACTTTTCGTTTCTTGGCGGCCTATTCCTGTGCTTTCATGAAACTACCCTCCCTGCAGCAGCTAGCTGCCGAAGCGGCCCGCGTGGTGCGGCGCTTTCCGCTCACATTGTTGTGCGCCGTCGTGTTGTGCAGCGTGGGTATCTATACGAATCACCTCAATTACCAGGAAAAGCAGCACCTGGATTGGTTGTTTCCAGTGCTGTCGGCGGCAGGGCTGGGCTTGTCGGGTACCTTGGCCGTGGCCCTCACCGCCGAACGGTACCACTGGCGGCTGGCGTTGCGGTGGGGCGCGTTGGCGGTGGTGCTGGGGCTGCTGGCGGTCTGGTACGCCCTAGCGCCGGCTCAACCGAACACGGAGTGGGGCGCCCGGCTAGCCTTGTTACTACTGGGCACGCACCTGGCCGTGGCAGCTGGCCCCTACCTCCCGGAGCTGCGCCGCCAGGCTGATACGCCGGGTTTCTGGCGCTACAACGAGACGCTGTTTCTGCGCATCCTCACGGCCGGGCTGTACTCCGGGGTGTTGTTTGCGGGCTGTGCGCTGGCCCTAGTAGCCGTTGAAAATCTGTTTTTCGTGGATATCAAGCCGCGGGTGTACGCCGATTTGTTTGTGGTGCTGGGCTCCATCTTCAACACCTGGTTTTTCCTGGCTGGGGTACCGCGTGATTTTGCGGCGCTGGAGCAGGAAGTCAGCTACCCCAAGGGCCTGAAGGTGTTTACCCAGTTTGTGCTGCTGCCTCTGGTGGTGCTGTACCTGGGTATTCTGTACGCCTACCTGGGCCGGATTCTGCTGGTTCAGGCGCTGCCGCAGGGGTGGGTATCTATGCTGGTGCTGGCCCTGGCCGTGGCGGGCATCTTCGCGCTGCTGCTGATTCATCCCATCCGCCACGCCGCCGAAAATACCTGGATTCGTACGTTCGGGCGGTGGTTTTATTTGGCTTTGTTTCCGCTGCTGGGGTTGCTGGCCGTAGCTATTGGCACCCGCATCCGGACCTATGGCATCACCGAGGAGCGGTACTTTGTGCTGGTGCTGGCCGCCTGGCTGTTCGGTATTGCCATCTACTTTCTGAGGCGGCGCGGGCAGGGCATTATCTGGATTCCCGCTTCCCTGGCAGTAGTGGCGTTTCTGGCGGCTGGCGGGCCCTGGGGTGCCTTTGCCGTGGCCCGGCGCAGTCAGCTCAATCAGCTCCGCGAAATCAGCACGCAATACGGGCTGCTAAAGGATGGGAAGCTGGATGGAGCGGGGAAGCGGGTATCCGAGCTGCCGAAAGAGGCTCGTAAGCGCATCAGCTCCATCTTCGATTTCTTTGCAGATCGGGAAGCGGTTGAAAAACTACAGCCGTTTTTTGCCACAAAGCTTGTCCTGCCGGATTCGCTCCAGAACAGGTTCAGATGGGCCCGTACGTATCAGCAAACGAGGCAACTCTACACTATCAGCGGGTTACCTGAATGGAACGAGTATGACCAGTATTCAGATGAAGGGGGTGTGCATTCAGGAAGAAGGATAAGCTTCAAGCCTGATAACGGCTCGTTGTGGCGGCTCGGGGATGGCCGCTATTTGTGGACAGAAGTAGATACCAGGCATTATCAACAGCCTGAAAGAGAAGTTGTTGCTGAGCAATTTTTACCGGAAGGTCGTTTTCGTTTTGTGTCAACAGGTTTTGGCCGTCAGTTGCACTTGGAAGAATGTATGCCCAGCGGTGATTGGCACACACAACTTGTGTGGCACCCTGGAAAACTCGCTGATTCTTTGTCTGAAAAGCATAGCATCTCAAACTCGGATGATATTGCGCTTTCAAATACGGCCCTCAACCTGCAAAGTCAGAGAGGTGCGCTATCGGCACAGCTGCTTTTCAGTATGCTTGACCGTGAGCAACATCAGGATACAGTAACATATCAGTATCGGGCACAAGTCATCATGCAGTTGAAACGAAAGCTAATCCGATAAGCGAAAAGAGCCGCTGGCACCAGGCCAACGGCTCTTTTTGTAAATAACAGGCTGCTTTATTCCCACTCAATGGTTGCGGGTGGCTTGGAGCTGATATCATACACCACGCGGTTGATGCCGCGCACCTGATTGATGATTTTGTTGCTTACGTCGGCTAGAAACTCGTAGGGCAGGTGGGCCCAGTCGGCTGTCATGCCGTCCACGCTGGTTACGGCGCGCAGGGCTACCACCCGTTCGTAGGTCCGCTCGTCGCCCATTACGCCCACGCTCTGCACCGGCAGCAGCATTACGCCGGCCTGCCACACTTTCTCGTAGAGGCCGTGCTCTTTCAGGCCGTTAATGAAGATGGCGTCGGCGCGCTGGAGCAGGTCCACTTTCTCGGGCGTGATGTCGCCGAGGATGCGGATGCCCAGGCCGGGGCCGGGGAAGGGGTGGCGGTGCAGGATGTGCGCGGGCAGTTCCAGGGCGTGGCCCACTTCGCGCACCTCGTCCTTGAACAAGGCCCGCAGCGGCTCCACAATCCGTAGGTTCATCTTCTCGGGCAGGCCGCCCACGTTGTGGTGGCTCTTGATGGTCACGGAAGAGCCGTGCACCGACACCGACTCAATCACATCGGGGTAGATGGTGCCCTGGGCCAGCCAGCGCGCACCTTCCACTTTCTGCGCTTCCCGGTCGAACACCTCAATAAAGGTGCGCCCGATGGCTTTGCGCTTCTGCTCGGGGTCCGTCAGGCCGGCCAGCGCATCATAGAATTCCTGGGAGGCGTCCACGCCCTGCACGTTCAGGCCCAGGCCCTGGTAGGAGTGGAGCACCTGCTCGTACTCATCCTTGCGCAGCAGCCCGTTGTTCACGAAAATACCGTGCAGACGCGTGCCTATGGCCTTGTGCAGCAAAAGGGCCGCCACCGAGGAATCCACCCCGCCCGAAAGGCCCAGAATCACCTGGTCCTGCTCCCCGATAGTGCGTTGCAGGGTGTCCACCATGCTGTCCACGAAGTGCTCCGGCGTCCAGCTTTGGTCCAGCCCGCAGATGTTCACCACGAAGTTCTGGAGCAGGGTTTTGCCATCCGTGGAGTGCGTTACCTCGGGGTGAAACTGGATGCCATAGGTTTCCTGGCCCTGAATTTTAAACGCAGCCACGGCCACTTCCGGCGTGCTGGCCACAATATCAAAGCCGGCCGGCAGCTCTTTAATCGTGTCGCCGTGCGACATCCACACCTGCGACTCGGTGGGTACGCCGTGCAGCAAAGGTGAGTCGTGGTGGACGCGGCTGAGGCGGGCGCGGCCGTATTCGCGGATGGTGGCGGGCAATACCTCGCCGCCCTGCTGGTGGGCCAGCAGCTGCGCCCCGTAGCACACGCCCAGCACCGGCACCTGGCCCAGGTAGGCGCTCAAATCAGGGTTGGGCGAATCGGCGTCGCGCACGGAGCAGGGGGAGCCCGAAAGCACAACGCCCCGGGTATCCTCAGTGAGGGCCGGGGCGCGGTTATACGGGTGAATTTCGCAGTAAACGTTCAGTTCCCGGATGCGCCGGGCAATGAGCTGGGTGTACTGCGACCCAAAGTCGAGAATCAAAATTTGTTGCGGCATGGGCAAAAGTAGTGCACAGATTTCAGACCAGTCATACCCCAACAGGTTTTGGCGGAGAAATTTTTCGGCAGAATTGAAGTAACAGCCCTCCGCGCAACCTGTAAGTTATCAGCCAAGCATAGTCACAAAACGGAGGCAGTAAGCTCAACCTTAAAGACGATATGCACAGCGCATGACGGTTTCTGGGAGCTATAATGCCACGGTTATCTGGTATTAGTGCAAGTCACAAAGCTGCGGAGCCTTGCCTTTACTTCTGCTCCGGTAGGAAGCATTTTTGTTTCTCTACTAGCCTGCTTACCCGCCGTACCTATGCATTCTGCCCTGCCGCTACTTGCCCTGTCCCTGTTGGGCGTGCTGGTGCTGCCGCCACCCGCTGCGGCCCAGCAAGCCCCGGAGCCAGCCCCCGCTCCCAAACCCGATATGCTGGCCGAAGCCCGGCCCGCTGCGCCGCCCGCCAGCCCCGCCCGGCCCGAGAAAAAGATACTGGCCGGCAACGTGGTGGATGAGTGGGGCAACGCCCTGAAAGGGGCCACGGTGATGGTGGTGGGCGACCAGCTGCATTCCGTGAGCACCAACTCGGCCGGGGATTACCTGCTGCCGGTTACGGCCGTGGCACCCCTGCTGCGGGTCAGCTTTGCGGGCTACCAGGATGCCGAGCGAGTGGCCCGGGGACCAGCCGATCTGCTGTTTAAAATGGAGCCGGTGCCCGGCTACCGGAAGGCGCTTAAAAAGCGCACGAAGGCCGCCACGAAAGCCTGGAAGCACTAAGAAACTACTACATAAAAGGCGCAGCAGTAAAAAAACGCGTTGAGTATCTTGGTGATAGCGCCGATGCAGGAAAAAGATGCGGCCCCATAGCGCGGAACCGCCGGAAAGCTGCCTATCTTTGCATCGGCGAGTCAGAACGACCAGCTCCTGCTGAACTCCCCCAGGACCGGAAGGTAGCAAGGGTAGGTGGTTGTAGCGGTGCGATTTTGGCTCGCTTTTTATCACGGATTGCGCCGGCTTACCCCGGACTTCACAAGCATGTGACCAATTCGCAAGTAAACAAAGAGCGGCTCTGAAAAGGGCCGCTCTTTGTGTTTTACGCCGTTTCGGAGCGGAAAGCCGCCGGCAGCAGGGGTACAAAATCCGCGCAATCCGAAAAATCCGCTGAATCCGTGCTTAGCTTTGGGCCATTGTTGTTTTTCACCCTACCCGCATGAAATTTTTCGTTGATACTGCCAACCTGAAGGAAATTCAGGAAGCCGTGGAACTCGGTGTGCTCGATGGCGTAACCACCAACCCTTCGCTGATGGCCAAAGAGGGCATCAAAGGCACGGATGCCGTACTGGCCCACTACCGCCGGATTTGCGAAATGGTGGACGGAGACGTATCGGCGGAGGTTATTGCCACCGACTTCGACGGGATGGTGCGCGAAGGCGAGGCCCTGGCCGACCTGCACCCCAACATCGTGGTGAAAGTGCCCATGATCCGGGAAGGCGTGAAAGCCATCCGCTACTTCTCCGACAAAGGCATTAAAACCAACTGCACGCTGATTTTTACGGCCGGGCAGGCGCTGCTGGCCGCCAAAGCCGGGGCTACCTACGTGTCGCCGTTTGTGGGCCGCCTCGATGATATCGGGCACGACGGGTTGCAGCTGATTCAGCAGATTGTGGATATTTTCAGCAACTACGGCTACCCCACGCAGGTGCTGGCCGCCTCGGTGCGCCACGTTCCCCACCTGATTCAGTGCGCCGAGTTGGGTGCCGATGTGGTGACCTGCCCGCTCAGCGTCATCACGGGCCTGCTCAATCACCCCCTCACCGACAAAGGGCTGGCCACTTTCCTTGCCGACCACAAGCGCGTGAACGGGTAATGTTTCATAATGTGTGAAATGTGAAAAATGTGTTGAATGTGCCTTTGGTAGCATTTGCACATTTTTCACATTTTCACATTTCCCACATTATAGTCATGTACATCATCAAAGTAAAAGGCAAGGCCAAGATTCCGGACTACATTCAGCTGCGGGATGAAGCCTTTGTGCTGATTGCCTATTTCCGGGCCGACCGGCCACTGAAGGATTTGCACCGCTACGGGCTGGAAGGCAAGGAGGAAAGCCTGGCCGCTGTTATTGCCAATCTGGAGTTTGGTAAGCTGCAAAAGCTGGAGGTATGAAGTGAGTGAGGCGCTGAGCCGGCAGGTGTATTCATCCGAAAAGCGGCTGGCTGCCGTACATGTGCCACGCACCCGTTTTTAAGCTTTTATGACTGTTTTAGAGCTACACGACGCGTTCATTATGCAGGACGTGAATACGATTCTGCAGAAGGTGAGCTTTTCGCTGGATAAAGGAGAGTTTGCCTATTTGGTGGGCCGCACGGGCTCGGGCAAAAGCTCCCTGCTCAAAACCCTGTACGCCGATTTGCCCCTACCGGCCGGTACGGGTACCGTAGCCGGTTTCCCGCTGCCGCGCACTGGCTCCACCGAGAAAGTGCCGTTTCTGCGGCGCAAGCTGGGTATCATTTTCCAGGATTTTCAACTGCTGTTCGACCGCACGGTGGCCGAAAACCTGCTGTTTGTGCTGAATGCCACCGGCTGGAAAGGCAAGGCCCGCAAGCAGCAGCGCATTTCGCAGGTGCTTATGCGGGTAGGGCTGGCCAACGTGGCTGCCAAAATGCCCCACCAGCTTTCCGGCGGGGAGCAGCAGCGCGTGGTAATTGCCCGGGCCCTATTGAACGAGCCGCTGCTGCTGCTGGCCGACGAGCCCACCGGTAACCTTGACCCGGATGTGGCCGACAGCATCATGCGGCTGTTTACCGAAATCAACAACGCTGGTACGGCCGTGCTCATGGCCACCCACAATTACCAGCTCATTCAGCAATATCCGCACCGGGTGCTAAAGTGTGAGCAGGGCCAACTGATTGATTCCGCCAGAACGCCTTTCGAGCTGAGTTAGGAGAGTAGTGCAAGTGGGTCGCTGAAAACCAAGGGCCTACAAAATGCGCTAAGAAAATACCACGGCAGCTGACAACTAAACTGCTGCGGCCCGGCTCCTGAAACAGGGCAAATAAGCGCCCTCATTTTTTGATTCTGCTTTCTTTGCTGGGCATGAAAGGGCTTTCGGTACTGATTCCGGTGTTCAACTACGATGTGCGGCCCCTGGTGCGCGCCTTGTTGGCGCAGGTGCAGCAGTGGCCCGGCCCCGTTGAGATTCGCTGTCTGGATGATGGCTCGTGCGAGGAGATACGGCAACTGCACCAGGAACTGGCCCTGTGGCCGGGCGTGGTGTACCAGGAGCTGGGCCGCAACGTAGGCCGGGCCGCCATCCGTAACCACCTGGCCGCTGCTGCCCGCTATAGCTGGCTGTTGCTACTGGATAACGACAGCCGCCTGCCCGACGACCAGTTTCTGACGCGCTACGCGGCTGACCGACACCTGGCTCCGGTGCTGTCGGGTGGTACGGCCTACGAGGCGGCCCCGCCCCCCGAAACGGCTTTGCAGCTCCGGTGGCTGTATGGCCGGCAACGGGAGGCCCGTTCCGCTGCGGTGCGACAGCGCGCCCCGCATGGGCAGCTCACGCTCAATAACCTGTTGATTGAGAAGGAAATATTTTGCCAGCTGGGGCTGGATGAGCGCCTGACCCGCTACGGCCACGAGGATACAAAATTCGGGTGGCTGCTCCGGCACCGTAACGTAGCCGTGCACCACCTCGACAACCCCGTCCTGCACGACGGCCTGGAACCAGCCCCCGTTTTCCTGCAAAAAACCCACGATGCCGTGCGCAACCTGGTGCAGCTCTATCAGGCTGAGGGGCTAGGAGCCGATACCAAGCTGCTGCAGGCGGCACTTCGCCTCAAACGCTGGGGCCTGAGCGAAGCCGTGCGCACTGCCTTTGGCCTGCGCCGCGAGCAGGTGCACCGCAACCTGCTTTCCGACCGGCCCAGCCTGCGCCAACTGGATGCTCTGAAGCTGTATTGGCTACTAAATGAGTTGCGGTAGAAGCATTGTATAACGCAAAAAAGCGGGTGCCCATAGGCACCCGCTTTTTTACAGAGTGGCAGCAGGATTAGTCGTTGTCGGTGTTTTTTACTTCCGACTTTACTTCCTTGAACGCGCCTTTTACGGCTCCACCTACTTTCTTGCCCGCGTCCTTCACGTCGGAGGCAGTGTTGCTGGCGGCGCGGCCCACGGCGGAGCGCTCATCCTGCGTTTCGGCAGCTACGTTATCAGCCCCACGCTCCGTTGCATCGGCCCCCTGGGCGGCGCGGGCTTCGGCTTTATCAAAGGACTTAAAAGCAGCGTACTTCAGTTTCTCCTTCTGAATTTCGGCCAGGTCGCCGGCCGGAATGTCCTTCTTCACTTTGTCATAGGCCTCATCCAACGCGCGCCACTCGGCGTTGATGTTGCGCCAGTCGTTGATGTCATACTTATCTTCATTCACCTTGATGTCCTTCACAAAGGCCTCGTAGGTCTGGCGGGCGTTGGCAGCCGTAATGCGGCTGGCCGGCGAGCTAAGCTTATAGTACTTGCCCATAGTGGCAGCACCGGTGCCAGCGTTACCACTCATGGCGGCAGTAGCGCCGGGGCGGTTTTGCCAAGCCATTTCGCGCTTGTCGTAGGCGGTAGTGTAGCGGGTGCGCAGCTGCTCAATTTCCTGGCGGCGGGCGTCATCGTATTGATCCGCATAACGGTCAACGGCGGCTACTTTGGCATCGAAGTCCGATTTGAGCTGGGTAGTTTCCTGCTCGTAGTCGGTTTCTGCCTCCGTGGCCACGGCGTCGGCCTTGCTTTCGGTGTTGGCTACGAAGGTTTTGAAGTCGTTGTATGCTTGGTCGCTTTCGGCGGATACTTCCTGCTTCTGGGCTTGGTTGCAGCTGGTGAAGGCCGTGCCACTCAGCACGAACATAGCTACCAAGGCGTTGCGGGTGAGGTTTTTTCTGAGCATGATGCGGGTGAGTTAGGGGGAGAGAGTAAGATTGGCTATTGCAAGGTGCCTGTCAGGGAGCGTAACGGATGCGCTAGGCCTGTGGTTGCGGGCTGGCTTGGCGAGTGGGCGGCCCGGCAGGCCCTATCTTTGGCTGGCCCGCTTCTTTACTTTTTGCTATGTCACTTTCCCTGCCCGCCCCGGTTCCCATCCAGCTGCTCGACCTAGCCGCCCAGCACGCGCCCTTGCAGCCGGAGCTACAGGCGGCGTTGGAGGCCACGCTCCTGGAAGGGCAATTTATTCAGGGGCCGGCCGTAGCCGCGTTTGCCCAGGAACTCGGACAGTATTTGGGTGGCCCCCACGTGGTGCCCTGCGCCAATGGCACCGACGCCTTGCAGCTGGCCCTGATGAGCTTGCGGCTGCCGGCCGGTGCGGAGGTACTGGTGCCCGCCTTCACCTACGTAGCCACTCTGGAAGCCGCCGCAGTTCTGGGCCTGATACCGGTGCCCGTGGACGTGCTGCCCGATACGTTCAACCTTGACCCCGCGGCGGTGGCGGCGGCCATTACGCCCCGCACCGGAGCCATTGTGGCGGTGCATCTGTTTGGGCAGTGCGCCGACTTGGAGGCGCTGCGCCACTTGGCTGACCGGGAAGGAGTAGCCCTTATTGAAGACAATGCCCAGGCAATTGGCGCCACGTTTACCGGTACCTCCGGGGAAACCTGGATGGCCGGCACGGTAGGAGAGGTGGGTACAACGTCGTTTTTTCCCAGCAAAAACCTGGGTGGTTTCGGGGATGGGGGCGCCTTATTTACGCGTGATGCAGAACGGGCCGCTTACCTGCGGCAGTTGGCCAGCCACGGCCAGAGCCGCAAGTACCACCACCAGCACATCGGCCTCAACTCCCGCCTCGACACGCTGCAGGCGGCCTTGCTCCGCGTAAAGCTGCCGCATTTGGCGGCTTGGACGGCCGCCCGCCAGCGTGTGGCCGCCCGCTACGATGCGCTGCTGCAGGATGTAGCCGGCGTGCAAATACCCGCGCGCGACCAACGCAGCACCCACGTCTTCCACCAGTACACGCTCACGGTTGAAGATGTGCCCGGTCGCCGCGACGCCCTGCAGCAGCACCTGACAGCCGGCGGCGTACCCAGCCAGGTGTATTATCCCTTGCCCAACCACCTGCAGCCCGCCTACCAGTATCTGGGTTACCGGGCCGGGCAGTTTCCGGTGGCAGAGCGGCTGTGTCGCACGGTGCTGTCGTTGCCCATTCATCCCACTATGCCCGCCGGGCAGGTAGAGTATGTGGCAGAAACTATTCGGAAATGGGAGATTAAGGAGCAATAAGGTGGTAATGGATGGGGGTAGCGCTGGCGAGCTGGGGCGTTTTGGCACCGTTTTTTCTTTTTACCGTATCAGTATTTCATTTTCCTGACCTAAGTCCACTCTCATGCGCCGTTCTTCTCTCGCGCTGCTGCTGCCGCTGGCCGGCGTAGCGGCACTTACCACTGCTGCTATTACCAAGCCAGCTCAGGGCTTCAGCCTGTTTTCCATTGATCAGGATATTGCCTTAGGCAACCAGGTAGCGCGCCAAACCGACTCCTTATACCAGGCGAAGGGGCAGTTGATGACCCGCGCTGGCAATGCCCGCGCTTACCAGTTGCTGGATGGTGTGGTGAAGCGCGTGCTGGACAACGGCAACGTGAAATACCGCACCCAATTTCCCTGGGACGTGAAGCTCATCAAGGATGATGCTACGCAAAATGCCTTTGCTACGCCCGGCGGCCACATTTACGTGTTTACGGGCCTAGTGAAATTCCTGGACAATGAAAACCAGCTGGCCGGGGTGCTGGGCCACGAAATTGCCCACGCCGACCGGCGGCACAGCACCCAAATGCTGCAGAAGCAATACGGTACCAGCCTGCTGCTGGGGCTGTTGCTGGGCAACCGCTCCTCGGGCCAACTGGTGCAGATTGCGGCCGGCCTGGGTCAGCTCAAATTCAGCCGCGCCTACGAGGTGGAGGCCGACAAGTACTCCACCATCTACCTCAACGGCACCCGCTACTACGCCTGCGACGGCGCGGCGGGCTTTTTCATCAAAGCCGAAAAGCAGGGCAGCGGCGGTACCCCCGAGTTTATGAGCACTCACCCCAACCCCGGCTCTCGCATTACCAGCATCCAGAAAAGCGCGCAGCAGCTGGGATGCACCAACCGCAACGTCAGCAACGCCAACTTCAACGAGTTGAAGCGGATACTGTAGCTGTTGAGTCAATTGTTGTTCCGAGCGAAGCAGCAATCTGAGTGGACCCCAATCGGGTAGCTCACTCAGATTGCTGCTTCGCTCGGAATACCTGTTTTAGTCCGCGTCGGTTGGGGTGCCAGGGGCTAGGTGGACGCGGTTTAGCTCGGCTTTGTGCGTGCGCCAGTCGGGCATAAACTGGTCCATCAGGCCCCAGAAGCGGGCGTTGTGCAGCCGCTCGTGCAGGTGAGTCAGCTCATGCACCACCACGTATTCGAGGCAGGGCAGCGGGCGTTTGGCTAGCTCCAGGTTCAGCCAGATGCGCCGGGCCCCAATGTTGCAGGTGCCCCAGCGGGTGCGCATCTGCTTCACGCCCCAACTGGCCGCTTCCTTACCAACCACTGGCTCCCACTGCCGTAGCAGCGTTGGTATCAGCTGTTTTAACTGCTGCCGGTACCAGGCCGCCAGCACGGCGGCGCGTTCAGTAGCAGTGCTGGCAGCTGGCACGTGCAAGTGTAGCTGAGCGGTAAATTCATCGAGCAGTACGCGGGGGCGGCCGGGGCCGCTGGTCACGCGCAACTCGTAGGCCTTTCCCAGGTACGGATGCAGCTCGCCGGAAATATATTGCAGGCTGGGCCGTGGCTCCCGGGTGGCAAATTGCTGCTGGTGCTTCTGAATCCAGGCGTGGCGGGCGGCCACAAACTGCTCAACGGCCGCTGTTGGGGTTTGCAACGGCACGGCTACCCGAATTCGGCCACCCGCGTACACCGTCAGGCGCAGGCTGCGCATGCGCTTGCGCACAAGGTCTATTTCGAGGCCGGCAATGGTGGTAAGAGGCATAGGAACTCGAAAGATACAACCCCAACCCTGGAGGACGATACACGAGTTGCCCGACCAAGGCCACTTCCAGGGTTTACTCATCGGCTACTGCAACTGGCTACGCTACGCACAATCGGCCGTTTTTTCGCAGTTTGCGGGCCCTATCCTTCAATTCGTATTCAGTGCCTGTTTCCGCTGCTCTTTCCCCGGTTCGTTTTGTTATTTGTGGCGTAGGCCACATTGGCCGCCGCCATGCCGCGCTGGTAGCCCGGCACCCGGAGGCGCAACTAGTTGCTCTGGTAGATGCCCAGCCGGAGTTGGCCACCGAACTGGGACGCGAGTTTCCAGGGGTACCGTTCTACGCTTCTCTGGAGGAGTACCTGGCCCAGGGGCCTGCCGCAGAAGTGCTTACCGTAGCCACTCCCAACGGCCTGCACGCGGCCCAGGCGCAGCACGCCTTGCGTGCGGGCCTGCACGTGGTCATCGAGAAGCCTATGGCGTTGCGCACTACTGATGCGCAGGCAGTAGTTGATACCGCGCAGCAGAGCGGGCGGCTGGTATTCGGGGTGATGCAAAACCGCTACTCGCCCCCAGCGGCCTGGCTGAAGCAGGTGGTGAGCGAAGGCCGCCTCGGGCAAGTACATCTGGTGCAGCTCAACTGTTTCTGGAACCGCGACGAGCGGTATTACACACCCGGCAGCTGGCACGGCACCCAGGCCCTGGACGGCGGCACCCTGTTCACGCAGTTCAGTCATTTCGTGGATTTGCTGTACTGGGTTTTTGGTGACATCACCAATATCTCGGCCCGCTTCCGCAATTTCAACCACCAGCACCTGACCGAATTTGAGGACAGTGGCCTACTTATGTTTGACCTAGTAGGCGGGGGCAGCGGTACGCTACAGTACAGCACCGCCGTCTGGGACCGAAACCTGGAAAGCTCCCTCACTGTGGTAGCCGAGCACGGCAGCCTGCGCCTCGGCGGGCAGTATATGGATAAAGTGGAGTACTGTCACCTGCGAGACTACCACCTGCCCGAGTTGCCGCCCACCAATCCTGCCAACCAGTACGGCACCTACCAAGGCTCCGCCGCCAATCACGTTCACGTCATCGACAACGTGGTGGACACTCTCCGCCAGCGCGGTCAGGCCACCACCAATGCGCTGGAAGGCCTGAAAGTGGTGGAAATGATAGAGCGCATGTACGCGCTGAAATAAATAATATGATAATGCTAAAGCTTTAAAGGGGTGCCTTTGTCCAGATATTTGGTGAGATACGAAATACGTTTACCTGCACTTTATAAGCCAAATTATGCTCCCCGACTCACAGGCCCTAACCGAACTGCGCACCTGGCAGCGCCGCATGCAGCAAAAGCCCACGTTGTTGAACCGCGTAACGCGGCGGGTGCAGGCGCGGCTGAATGCGCTGCTGCCGGAAAAAGTGCACGTGGCCATTACCGTGGCTATCCAGAAAATGGTGCAGGGCGTACTGTTTGGCTCCAAGCATACCACCCAGCGGCCGGTGCAGGAGGGTACACTGGAGGAGCGGGAAGAGCGGGTACGGGCGCGCATCCGGGCTTACCGCAACACGGCGGCCCTGGAAGGCGGCGTAACCGGGGCAGGCGGCTTTCTGCTGGGCCTCGCCGATTTTCCGCTGCTGCTAAGTATTAAGCTCAAACTGCTGTTTGACATTGCCGCCCTGTACGGCCACGATGTACGCAGCTTCCCCGAGCGGCTGTATCTGCTGCATATCTTCCAACTAGCCTTCAGCAGCCAGCACACCCGCCGCGAAACCTACCGGCAACTCGCCGGCTGGCCCACCACGGCAGCCACTGTGACAGCCGAATTATTCGACTGGCGCACCTTTCAGCAGGAGTACCGCGACTATATTGACTTGGCGAAACTAGCCCAACTGGTGCCGGTGATAGGGGCTGCCGTGGGCGCGGTGGCCAACTACCGCCTGCTTGTGCAGCTCGGCGAAACGGCCATTATGTGTTACCGCCTGCGCTGGTTTGCCGAGCAGGGCCGTTTGCCGGATCAGGCGTAAAAACGTGGCCCTTTGTGGTTGCCGCTGGATCAATGGCCCCAGGCAGCCTCGCTGTGCTCCAACGCAACATGGCTACGCCTCCTCACCAACAAACAGCCCCGACGGAAACCATCGGGGCTGCTGGGAGAGAGAAAGTAGGGGAGGCTAGCTCTTACCTTGTTTCAGGCCCGGCTTCATACCCTGGCGGTGCGCTTTGTGCTTGGCCATTTTATCGGCCTGGAGTTGGGTGTATTTGGCGTACTGGTCGGCACTCAGGATTTGCTTGAGCTGGGCTTCATACTGGGCTTTCTCCGCCTTCATGGCCTCGTGATGCTGCTTTTTGTCAGCTGGGGTGGCCGTGCCTGCTTGGGCTTTGTGGGCCTGCATCTGCTGGGCCCGGGAGAGGTGCAGCTGGCGCACCTGCTGGGTTTGGGTGGCCGAAAGTCCGAGCTTTTTGGTCAGGCTTTGGGCGGCGTGGTCGGCGCGCTGCTCAGGGGTTTTGGCAGTTTTGTCGCCGCGCATTTTACCTCCTTTTAGGTGCTGGCCGTGGGCGGCTTTCACCGGAGTGGTTTGGGCCGAGGCCGCAGCGGCCGATAAGGAGAAGGCAGTCAGAAGAACGAGGAGCTTTTTCATGAGACTATGGTGAAGGAGTTGTAGTTGAAAGCGGGAATCAGCCACCGTCCGGACTGGCAAGCGGGTGGCTGATGGAACATTTGCAAGTCCGGTGCCAGTTTTGGTGCCAACAGGGTAAAACAGCCTCCCGGAAAAATTTAAATTTTTCGATTAAACCTCAGTCTTAGTCCTGCGTCGCAGGTTTTTAGACGGCTTTAGGTGGCATAAGATGACCGTCAGCAGGCAGGGTTTCCAGCCGGGCCTGGCGTAGTAGCTACTAGAAAAGCGGCTGCGCATGAAGGCCGTTTTTTGCTCTGTTTGCGGGGGCAGCAATCCGGCTTTACCTTTGCAGCATCAATTCTTTCTAGCCGAAGGATTGTTTTTATACAGAGGCGCTGAGAGACAGGCTCAATGACGCGTCGGCAACCACTCGCAAGCTGCGGAACGGTGCCAATTCCTGACCATATAAAAACAAGTTGCCGTGCGCTTTTTGCCCTGCTTACCAGCCCGTGTTGCCGTTTCTGCTGCCATTTTGTGCCCCTTGGGTACGGCCGCAGCCTGTTGTAGCCCGCGTTGTTGTAGCTAGCCCGTAGCCCAGAGCGTGTGCGCCGCCAGGTGCCCGCCCGCTATTCTCTGCTAGTACTATGCCGGAGCCGGGTCTGGGGCTGGTTGCCTGACGCCCGCAGCCGCGCCGGTTTCAGCGTAGTGCGGCCCGCTTCAACTGCTTACTTCCCTCTTTTTTACGACCTGCCGGGCCGAAGTCCGGCGTACCTTTTTATGCTTAGAAAATCACTGGAACTGCTGCGGCAGGAGGCGGCCGAAACCGGCGCCGGAACGCTCAAACGAAGCCTGAACGGCTTCAACCTCATTACCATTGGCATTGGGGTAATTATTGGGGCGGGCTTGTTCTCACTCACTGGCATTGCGGCGGCCAACAACGCCGGCCCGGCCGTTACGCTTTCGTTTGTGGTGGCGGCGGTGGGCTGCGCCTTCTCGGCGCTGTGCTACGCCGAGTTTGCCTCCATGGTGCCAGTAGCCGGCTCCGCCTATACCTACGCCTACGCTACCATGGGCGAGCTGTTTGCCTGGATTATCGGCTGGGATTTGGTGCTGGAGTACTCGGTAGGTGCCGCTACGGTGGCCATCAGCTGGTCGCAGTACCTGCTTAAGTTTCTCAGTAAGTATGGCATTAACCTGCCCCCGCAGCTGGTCATGTCGCCGTTTGAAACGGCCACGCTGGCCAATGGCAGCGAGGTGCACGGCTTCGTGAACGTGCCGGCCATGCTCATCGTGCTGGCCATCACCATGATTATCATTCGGGGTACCTCGGGCTCAGCCTGGTTTAATGCGCTGGTCGTCACGCTGAAGGTGGCCGTGGTGCTGGTGTTTATCGGCTTGGGCTGGCAGTACATCGACCCTACCAACTATCAGCCCTACATTCCGCAGAATACCGGCACCTTCGGGGAGTTTGGCTGGAGCGGAATTTTGCGCGGGGCCGGGGTGGTATTTTTCGTGTTTATTGGCTTCGATATTGTGGCCACCATGGCGCAGGAAACCAAGAACCCGCAACGCAACATGCCCATCGGTATCATTGGCTCCCTGCTAATTTGCACCGTGCTGTTCGTACTGTTCGGACACGTAATGACTGGTTTGGCCAACTACACCGAATTTAAAGACAGCGCCGCCCCGGTGGCCATTGCCATCGAGAAAACGCCTTATGCCTGGTTGTCCTCGGCCGTGATTCTGGCTATCATCATCGGCTATACCTCCGTGATTCTGGTGGATTTGCTGGGCCAGAGCCGGGTGTTTTTCAGCATGGCTAAGGATGGCCTGCTGCCCCCGGTGTTCTCCCGCATTCATGAGCGTTTCCGCACGCCCCTACAGTCGAATTTGCTGCTGGGCCTGTTCATTGCCCTGTTTGCGGGCTTTGTACCCATTTCCGTGGTGGGTGAAATGACGAGCATTGGCACGCTGCTGGCCTTTGTGATGGTGTGCGTGGGTATTCTGATTATGCGTAAGCGGGAGCCCGATGCCCCGCGCGGCTTCCGTACGCCCTGGGTGCCGGTGGTACCTATTCTGGGCATTCTCACCTGCGTGGTGATGATGGTGTCGTTGCCCTGGGAAACCTGGCTGCGGCTGGCGGTGTGGCTGGCCATCGGTCTGGCCATTTACTTCGGCTACGGTCGCAAGCACAGCAAGCTAGGTAATCCGGCAAAAGCTGAATAGGAAGAAAAGAAGCTGGCAGGTAAGCCTGTTGCCGCAGCCGGGACCGTAAGGTTTCGGCTGTTTGCGTTGCGGAGCTTCTTGCGCGTAGCTTTGGCTCTCATTCTATTCAGTTTTTCTGTGGAATCTATTGTTATCGAAGCGCCCGTGGCGGCGCCCAGCCCGCCGGCTACAGTGTATCCAACTATCAAGGAAAGCTGGGCTTTTTTGGGGTGGTATCTGCTACTGTCGTTGCTGGTTGGGGTGCCCATTTTACTGGTCGGAGAGAAGCTGCTGGGTATGACCCGGCCCGTTACGCTGCTGCTCATGGGTGTTGGTACCAACGCTGGCTTGCTGGGGGTTCTCTGGTGGAAACAGAAGGTGCGCTGGCCCGGTATCAACCTGCACGGCCACGTGCCCGGCTGGCTGCTGCTCGCCTTGCCGGTGCTGGTGGTATCAGCTGACATGGTGCTGACGCTGGTTCATTTTCTGCACCTGCCCAAGTTCTCCTCCGGCGAAGCTTACCGGGAACTGATGAAAGTGCCGGTCGTTGGGTTTCTTATGCTGTGCGTGGCGGCGCCAGTGTTGGAAGAACTGCTGCTGCGCGGAGTGGTATTGCAGGGGCTGTTGCGCAACTTCCCCACCCGTCCCTGGATTGCCATCGGCCAGTCGGCCCTTGTTTTCGGGGTTATGCATATGAATCCGCCGCAAAGCCTAGCTACATTCTTTCTGGGGTTGCTGATGGGCTGGCTGTATTACCGCACCCGCTCCCTGTGGCTGTGCATGGGTGTGCACTTCCTTAACAATTTCTTCGCGTTTAATGCGCTGTTGTATCAGAAAGCAGGTAAAGGCACCGACGAGGTAGCCGCCTTTGGTCACCCCTGGGCCTACACCGTGGTAGTGGTGCTGAGCGCACTGGTGTTGTGGAGCTTGCTATGGATGGTGCAGCGTGCCACCTCCCCGCCACCGGTCCACTTGCCGGTCGACGAGCTCCCGCAACCGGCCGAGTTGCAACCGGACAGCATATAAATAGCCAGTGAAACTCTGCGCGAAAATGAGAACCGCCCCATTGGAACATTCCGGTGGGGCGGTTTGGCATTGAAGCACAAACGAATACAAGGGCTACATGAACACCTTGCGCAGCGCCCACAGGCTCCACACAATCACCATCAGGCCCACGCCCACGAACATCCAGCGCACGGGCAGGCGGCCGGCCAAGCGGGCGGCCAGGGGTGCGGCAGCCACACCCCCGATGATCAGGCCCAGGATAATCTGCCAGTGCGAAATGCCCAGGGTGGCGAAGAACGTAACGGCGCTGGCAAACGTGACGAAAAACTCCGTGACACTGACCGAGCCGATGACGTACTGCGGGGTGCGGCCCCCGGCAATGAGCGTGCTGGTAACCAGAGGGCCCCAACCGCCCCCGCCAAACGAGTCGAGAAAGCCCCCGGCCGCCGCCAGCAGCCCCAACTTCTGGTGCTTTTTACGCGGACCGGGCTTCACGAAGGCCTTGCTGATGATGCGCACTCCCAGCAGCAGCAGGTACGCCGCCAACAAGGGCTTTACGTAGCTGCCGTACTTTTCCCCAAACGTGGCCAGCAAATACGCCCCCGTAATAGCGCCCAGCACGCCCGGAATCAGGAGCACTTTAAATAACCGCTTGTTTACATTGCCGAAGCGGTAGTGGTGGTAGCCCGAGGCTCCACTGGCAAACATTTCGGCGGTGTGGATGCTGGCACTCATGGCCGCCGGGGCAATGTTCAGGCTCATCAAACTGATGGCCGTAATTACGCCGTAGCCCATGCCCAGCAGTCCATCAACCAGTTGGGCCCCAAAGCCAATGGCCACAAACAGCCAGAACGTTTTGGCATTGCTGGCCGCCGTCCACACCTGGCTCCAGGTGAAGTAATAGCTCAGGATGTTGAATACCAGCATGGCCGCAAATGCTAGCAAGGAGGCCGTGGCAATACGCCGCCACCGCAGCGCCGCCGGCGACTCATAGGCCGGCCCGCCAGTCAGCTCGGCCGTCACGGCATTCAGCGACTTCACTTTATGGGCGAAGTCACCGCCCACCTTCTCCCGGATAATGGCCATACGCTGGAGTACATCGTGCAACTCATCGGGCAAGGAATGGGTGAGCATTTCGCGCAGGCGCCTGGCAATGGTAGGCGACTTGCCGTTAGTGCTGATAGCAATTTTCAGGTCGCCTTTCTGCACAATGGAGCCCAGGTAAAAGTCGCAGGCCGCGGGCGTATCGGCTATGTTGCAGAGCAGGCGCTGGCGCGTGGCATCGGCCCTGATGCGCAGATTCAGCTCCTTGTCATGCGTGGCCACAATTACCAGGTCGTGGCCTACCAGCGTGGTGGGGTCGTAAGGCTGCTCACGCAGCTGCACAGCCGGGTGGCGGTCGGCCAGTACCTGCAGCTCCGGCCCGAACCGTATGGCCACCACCGTAACGGCCGCATCGGGGCTATTGGCTAGTATGGCCGAGAGCTTTTCGTAGCCTGCAGCCCCGCCGCCTACCAGCAGTACGCGCAACTGTTCCAGCTTCAAAAACACCGGAAACAACCGGTTACCATTGGGCAACTCGGGCTGGGGCAGGGCGCTATCGGAGGAAAACGACATGACGAAAGGTAGGTACAAGCGGCCGGGTCGGGGCTGAGCCTAACGCAGGTGCTGCCAGGGCAAGGTGCGCAGGCCAACGGTCAGGCAGCGTGCCCGGCGTTGCGGCCCAATCCTCAGCGTAGCTGGGCAGTGGTTGTGGGGGTGCTTTTTTGAAACCGAGAAGGCCGCTGGCAATTGGGTTGCGGTCGTAAAATAGGCGGAATTACTGGCCCGGCCGCAGCAACGGGTGCAATTTAGTGGCCCAGCCGCTGGCGCAGACCCTTAAGCAGGGCCGCTACCTCGGGGGCTACGCCCGTGAGCAGAATCAGGCCGGCGTACACTCCGGCAAGGGTGGCGGAGCGGAGCAGCATAGTGAGCAGGGCCGAAGGCAGAGTAGGTACCAGCCAGCCAGCCAGCCCGGCGGCCGCAGCAATCAGCAAAATCAGCGGAATGCGCCAGGTGAAAGGTTGCATACCGAAGCTGCGCCACACAAACCAGGTACGAGCCAGGTTGATGCTTATTTGGGCCGCCACGGCCGCCACGGCTGCGCCCACAATGCCCAGCCGTGGAATCAGCAGCACATTGAGAAGAATGGTAAGCAGGGCCAGCGAAACGTTAAAAATCAGGTCGAAACGGTAGCGCGGTGAGGTAACAAGAATGAGCCCGTTTACTCCCGTAATGCCATCGAACAAGCGGCTGCCCAGCAGCAGGAGCACCACCACCGTGCCTTGGGCATAATCGGCGCGCATCAGGGAGTAAATAAAATCCAGGTTGAGCCCGATGCCGAGGGCCAGAAAGCAGCCGATGAGCGTGTTGAGGCGGGTGGTGCGGCGGTAAAAATCGGCCATGCCGGTCAGGTTCTGCTCTTTCCAGTAATCGGCCAGCAAAGGGAAAGCAATCTTGTTGAGGGAGCGGGCCGGAATAGCCAGGGCGGTGCTGATGTTGAAGGCAATACCGTAGATACCGGCTGCCGCCAGGTTCACCTGCGCCCCCACCATTAGGGTGTCGATATACATGATGATACTGCCGGCCAGGGAACTCAGCAGCGTGAAGGCGCCCACGCCCAGCAGCTCGCGCACCGGCCGCACCGCTAGCACCGCCCGCCGGGGCCGCCAGTGTAGCTCCCCGATGCGCACCAGGTAGCCCGTGAGCAGCAGTACCAGCGCCCCGTTCACGCCCACGTACCACAGCACGTACCCATGAAACGTAAGCCAACCCTGAGCAAACAGCAGGGCCCCACCCAGAATTAGCAGCCGCAGCAGAATATCCTGCAGAAACGAGGAAAATGCCGTGTGGTAGAGAGCTTTGAGGTAGGCATCGAGTAGGGAGTAGAGCAACGTAAACAGCGCAAACACGGCCCCCCAGAGGTAATAAGTATTGAGCAAAGCCGCGTCCTGCTCATATAGCCCTATAAGAAACGGCCGACTCAACAGATAAAGCCCCAGAACCACCACAAAGCCCAGCAGCGGCACGCCCACCAAAAATGGCAGAAACCCGTGGTGCCCGTTTTCCCGGTTGCGGAAATAAGGAAAAAAGCGGATGCCCACGCTGGCAAATCCCAGCGCCGCCACTTGGGCAAAGAGCGTGGCAATGGAGGCCAGCGTGCCGGTAAGCCCCAACTGTTGCGGCTCCAGAAACCGGGGTAGCACCAGCGTGGTGCTCACAAACCCCAGCGCCAGCCCTAGATAGGAAATAATGGTGTTACGCAGCCCCTGCCGCTGAACAATGCCCAAGAGGTGAAATGGTGATGTAGTGAAATGGTGAGGTTGCCGCGTCCTGTCCTCCGGAGCTTGCGAAGGACCTTATTACGTCAGAACGATTTTGTTTCTGGTTGAGAAGGTCCTTTGCAAGCTCCGGATGACAAATGATGAAACGACCGGCAAATATCTGAGCCGTTAACGAAGGCCACGTTGTGGCTGCGAAGGTACTCCATGATAGCCCGGAACTCCCGGGGACCGTTGCGAGTGTTGGCCGGGTCGAAGTTTTCGTTGTGCCAGAGCACCGTGCACACGCCCCCAAACCGCTCAATTTCTTGAAGCATAGGCGTGAGGGCCGGAAGAATTTCCTCGGGCGCCAACTGCAGGTAGCGTGGATGGTGCAAGGTAGCGTCCATCACGTTGAGCGGAATTTCGAGGAAGTCAGCCACTTCACCCCGCTGGAAGATGAACGGCTGGAAAGGCAGGCAGTAGCTGTTGCGGAAGCCGAAGTGCTCGGCAAAACCCAAGGTAGAATCGTAGGCGAATGTCAGTTCATCCACCAGCAGTGGGGTGATACGGGGTTCCCAGTTCAGATAATGGAAGCGCAGCCCTTGGGCGTTATGCGCCAGACGAGGAATTTGCCCAATAGCTCTTTGCAGCTGCGCTTCATGGGCTGAAGTACCAATGCTTCCATGTAATCCTACTTCCGCCCCGGCGGTTACCAAAGCAGCAACCGACTTACTGATGCGGTGATATTGATAATCCGCATTGGGCGTGCCGTTGGCAGCTTTGCGGTGCTCGGGTAGGAAGAAGAAGGTGCTTTTGGCGCCGTATTCGGCCACGGTTTGCTGCACTTCGGTTAGGTTGTCCCAGGCGTCTTTTTGGGTGAGGTGCTGCCAGTAGCGGCGGGCAAAATCCAGCCAGTCGCGGCGCTGGAGGGCGGCTTTGGCGGGGGCTTTCCAGGCGCTGTAGAGGTTGTCGATGTCGTGGGTAATAAATGCGGCCCAGGCGCGACCATCGGCCCAGCGGCGGGGCCGCAAGGGCTGGCCGCTGACGTGCTCGATGGCCGTTTTCAATACATCGAAGTAATAGTTGACCACGGGCACCGCTACAAACCCATACTGGTGCTGCACGCTAGCCGCGTACGGAAAGCGGCCATGCTGGTCCCGCTCATCGGAGTAAAACTCCTGCCAGCCGCTGAGCAGATAAAAAACGGCCGAAATCAGATCAGCATGAATGATAGCCTGCTTTTCAGGTAAAAGCTCCAATACCGGCTGATCAACTGACGGACCAAAAAAGAATGGAATCTGGCGGCCCTGCCAGTCACACCAAACCGGTGGAAATGGATAAGGTGCATCCGCATCGAAGAAACCTTGGGAATTATCATCTATTTGGACAGGCGCCTGGAGGTAACGACCACCTACACTAATCGTGACGTACTGTTCCGTACGAGCTTCATAGGCTTCCCAGAAGTGACGCATAACGTAACCAACGCGAACATCCCGCGCAATGAAGCTGTGGAATTCACTTGAGAAAGCACGAGCGTTATTATTCCCAATTTCCATGCGCGCTAAATACGACGTATAAATCAACTTATAAATCCAGCCACTCAGCCAGCAACCGCGCGGCCCGCTGCTGGCTGCGTCCCTCGTCAGGCGTGCCCAGGGTGGCGTTGTAGTAGGAGGCGCGCTGATATAAGGTCAGGGGTTTGTGCTGCTGATAGCGCCGCAGCCAGGCTCCCAGCACCGGCAGCGAGTCGGCCCGCTCCACCAAGCCGTGGGCCACGTAGCCGTAGTAGTCGTCGGTGATGCCTTGCTTACCGAAGCGCACGTACACGCTGGCCAGGTTGAGCAGAGTGGCTTCGAGGTGGGTGCTGGTATCGGCGGCAATCAGGGCATCATGCTCCGCTAGGAAGTTGAACACGTTTTGCTGGCGGGCATCGGAAAACTGCAGCTGCGGGTGGCGTTGGGTTAGAAACGTGAAGTCGCGTGGGTCGCCGGGATGAGGGCGCAGGGTGAACTGTAGCTCCGGAAACTCGGTGAGCAGGAAGTTTACGGTAGCAGCCAGAGCCGGTAGGTCGTCGAGGGCATTGCAGGCCAGGGCCACCCGCTGCACGGCCGGTGCGGTGTTTCGGCGGGCCAGGAAGGCATCGGCTTTGGGCATACCCACCAGTTCCGTGCGGCCGCGCACTGGGCCACACTGGCGGTATTTATCCAGCGCATCCTGGCCTTCCAGAAGGCTCAAATCGAACCCCAAAGGCGGAAAATTGATACTCACGCTGGCGTGCTGCACATACGCGGTGGGTACACCTTCGGCCTGGCAGGCCAGGAGCAGAGCGCGGGCGTCATCGTTGTGGTCGTTGGCGAACACCACGGCCCGGGGGCGGTAGTGGCGCAGGGCCCGGCGGTACTCCTCGTAGTAGCCAATGGCGTTGAATAGCAGATCAAAAAACCGCCAGGCTCGCTCACCTTCCGTGCGCCGCAGCGCCCGGTACACACCCGGCAACTGCACATAGTAGAGCAGCTTGCGCCGCAACGACAGCCGATTGACCTGCCGGTTGTAGCGGCCAATCTGCTTGCTCTGGCCAGCTACCAGCACGGCGTCGGGGCGGGCCTCCCGCAGGAAGTGCAAGGACTCGTAATTGTTCTGGCTCACCACGTACAGCCACACTTTGCCGCGCAACTCTTCGGGGTTGCGCACCGGCCGGAATACGTTGCCCACCAGCCGGACCACCGCGTAGCCCCCCACCTTCAGCAGCCGTTTCCAAGCGCTACGGGGCGAAATCGGCCCCAGGGTGTGGGCCGGCAGGGAGGCAAACAGGTCAGTGAACCGCAGCTGCAGAATATCGCGCAGGCGGGCGGCCGGAGTAGGCGGAACAACGGTATCAGGCATGGCAGCGGCTACAGCGCGTCCCAGGTAAGGGGGGTGCCCGCCGATAAGTCCTGGCGGGCCGGTTTGCCCAGCAGCTGATCGTAGTAGCGGGGCGGCAGGCCGTCGCCGGGGCGCACCACGCGCAGATTGTCCTTGGTGAAGACTTCGCCGGCGGCTATATCATGGGCCACGTAGAGGCTGCGCTTGTAGAGGCGGCTTTTTTCCTCGGCCCGCTGCACGCCGTACTGCACTTGGCCCAGGGCCTGCCAGGCCCGCTCGGTTTCCGTCACCAGCTGGGCCACTTCCTCGGGTTCCAAGGAAAAAGCCGAGTCCACGCCCCCGTCGGCGCGGCGCAGGGTTACGTGCTTTTCCACCACGCAGGCTCCTAGGGCCACGGCGGCCACGGCCGCGCCCACGCCCATGGTATGGTCGGAGAGGCCCACCAAGGCCTCGGGGAAGAGCTGCTGGAAGTGGGGCAGGGTGCGCAAGTTGGTATTCTGGGGCGTGGCGGGGTAGGTGCTGGTGCATTTGAGCAGTACCAGCTCGCGGCAGCCGGCTTCGCGCAGCACTTGCACCGCTTCGGCTACTTCCGCCAACTGGCTGGCCCCGGTACTCATAATTACGGGCTTGCCGGTGGCAGCCACCCGGCGCAGCAGCGGCCAGTCGGTGTTTTCGAAGGAGGCAATCTTGTAGGCCGGCACATCCAGGGTTTCCAGGAAATCCACGGCGGTTTCATCGAAGGGTGAGCTGAAGGCCAGCATACCGTGCTGCCGGGCGCGGTCGAACAAGGGCTTATGCCACTCCCAGGGCGTGTGGGCTTCCTGGTACAGCTCGTGCAGCTCCCGTCCAAACCACAGGGAGTTGGGGTCGTCGATGCGGTAAGCCCCGGGCAGGGTCATAGTATCGGCGGTATAGGTCTGGAGCTTGATGGCATGGGCCCCGGCGGCGGCCATGGCATCCACAATGGCCAGGCCCCGGTTAAGGTCCTGGTTGTGGTTGCCGCTGAGCTCGGCAATGATAAGTGGGGGCTGGTCGGGGCCGACGAGGCGGGAGCCGAAGGAAATGGTCATGCGGCAAAAATACGAAGCCCGGAGCTAGGCGTATTGTTCTTCTTCGGTGGGGTGCACATCATCCGGGGCGGGAGCGTCGCCGCCTAATTGCCGCACCTGCCCAAATAGCGCAACGGCCTGTTCCGATTCGTGCACGTACCGGATAACCATAAGAGTCAGGGCGGCCGATACTACGTCTGCAAAGTTGGAAAACACATTCAGGGAAGCAGCGTTCTGGAGCTCAGTCAGCGTTTCCGCCTTGGTACTGACCTTGTCAGCGGCCCGGTTGAGGCCGCCATGCACCAAATAAGCAATCCACCACCACTGCAGTAGTCCGTGCTGGCGGCCCCGGCCCGCCGCGCTATTGGTGCCGTACCAAATTTCCTTCATGATGGAATACGGCCTGAACAGATTCAGAAATGGTACAAACCATGCCCCCACTGCCCAGCCATCGGAGTGGTCGGGCCGGCCGCTGAGGTAGCGCAGGTTGTAGTACGCCCGCCGAAACCACTGTAGAAAAAACACAATGCTGAGTATTCGGATCGGAATCTGGGCTATTGCCACCGCAACCCGCGAATACTCCAGAAACTGCCCCCAACCAGCGGATAAATCAGCTGTGGAGGAAACAGACACTGCGTACAGCATTTCTACCAAAAAAGAAATGCTGCTGAGCCCAATAATACCCCAGAAGATGGCTATGGCCTGTTGCGCCCGGCCAGAATTATCACGTAACTGATGCAACACAGCTTTAAACTAAGTAACGGGTGCGGATGCGGGCGAAGCTACGCCAACCAAGTGAATGTAACAGATTCAGGTGCGGGAGGGGGCGTTGCGGCTAGCCGGTAGCCTGCTCGTTCAAAGGCCCGCACCGAGGCGGCGTTAGCCTGCTGCACGTGGCCCACCACCCGGTGCACCGCCGGAAAGTGCTCCACCACCCGGCGCGTGCCGGCCAGCAGCAGCAGCGGAGCCAGCCCCCGCCCCCGAAATTCCGCATCAAGCAGGTAGCTCAGCGTAGCTTCCGCCCCGTTCACGGCGTACCGGATAAGGCCGGCGGGACGGCCGGTAGCGGCATCCTGGGCCAGCAGCAGCAGGGCATTGGGGTCTTGGAGGCGGGCCGCCAGCCACTGCTCGTGAACGGGGCGGGCCACGGGGTTGGGATTGAAGGAAAACTGCCGCACAGCTGGGTCATTAGTCCAGGTCAGTAGCTGGTTGGAGTCGGTGGGCTGCACGGGGCGCAGGTAGAAGGGCGGCGGGGGCAGCAGTAGCGCCCTGACCTCCTGGCGCAGCCGCGCGGGTGCCAGCCCATCAAACACCTGGCGCTGGGCTAGCTGCATACTTGAGGCTAGGCGGCCGGCTTCAGGAGAAGTGAGAATATTGGCGGCGGCAGTAAACGGCCGGGCCAATCCGGCCCCGCGCAAATAGTGGTCAATATCATGCTGATTATCGGCCGTGGGCAGCAGCAGCAGCAGCCCGCCCCCCGCGGCGCAATACTCGTAGCTCACGGTGCTGGCTGAGCACACGGCCGCGCCGCACTGGCGCATCAGGGCCGCCAGCTCCGGGGCCGGTAGGTTGCGGTGCAGCGTCAGGCGCGGGTGCTCCGGCGCCCAGGTCTGCAGACTTTCCCAGCCCACGTAGGCGCTGCCCACCACCGCGTGCACCCGGTGCACGGCCGGCAACGCCAGCAGCTCGGCGGCCACACGCTGGGTTTGGTGGGTAGGGTCGGCCCCACCCAGGCAAACCAGCACCGTGGCCGGGTTGGGCGCAGTGATAGGAGCGGCAGAAGTGCGGAAGGCGCCGCGCAGAGGAGCGTAGGCGGGGCCGCTGAGCAGGCGCGCACCCGGCTGCCGCATCTGGTACTGCCGCAACGTGAGGCCGCCCGCCGGGTTCAATACCAAATCGGCCGCCAGCGGGTAGGCGTGCAGGTCGTCCAGGTAAATCAGGCGGGCCAGGCAGCCGCGCACGGTGTTCTGATACTCGTAGCGAAAATCGTAGCCGTCCAGCACCAGCACATCGGTGGGGCGTAGCAGGTGGCGCAGGAGGTAGGCCGCTTCTTCCGGCAGGGGCTGGTTGGGCAGGGCCTGCACTACTACGCCGGCCGCCGTTAGCTGCTGCACCAGCGCCTCATCCGGCTCCCGAATCAGAAACAGCTGCTCCGGAAAATCGGGCCGCAGGATTTCGGCCAGCGCCAGCAGCCGCATCACGTGGCCCAGCCCGATGCGGGCGTTACCATCGGCCCGGAAAAGCAGACGAGGCATGAGGAAGAGAATAGGGGGTGAGGAAACAGGCAGGAGCGTAAAGTACGCTGTTCGTGGCCCATTGCCATTTGGCTTAGGGCGGCTTGGGGCTACGGCCAACGTACTCTGCCCGCTACGCGCAAAACGGCATTAAAGCTTTTTCTGCTCGATGTGGGCGTTTATGGCCACTAGTTCGGGGTGCGTATCCAGCAGGTCAATCAGGGCCTCAGTGGGCAGCTGATCGGCCTGGTACTCCTCTAGCAGTCTTCGCATCAACTCCAAGTCCTCGGCAGTATCCACCGTCAGGCGGTAGGCGTGGCGGTCTGGGAAGCGGCGGATGTGAGCAAACTCCACCCGGCCCGAGCGGTTCTGATGGATGTAGGGCGTTACGTGCTCCCGGTCGGATGCCGAGGTGGCGTGTTGGTAGGCTTCCTCCAGCAGCTCCCGCGAAAACACCTCGAAATCGAAGCCCCGTGGGAATGTACGCTCCAGCACGTTGGATAGGTACAGGCGCGGGTTGCCAGCAGCTACGTACTGCTGCACGGCTTGCGCAATCAGTTGCCCATCCAGCAACGGGCAGTCGGAGGTAACTCGTACAAGCACATCAAGGCTGTGCGCGGCTGCACACTGCTGGTAACGGGCCAGCACGTCGTCCTCCGGGCCCCGGGTACAGGCCAGCCCAATACTGGCCGCGTATTCTGCCAGTGGGTCGTCGGTGGGCCGGTCGGTGATGGCTAGATAGAGCGGCAAGCCCGTGGCCTGCAGCCGCGCTACGTGGTAGCTCAATAGCGGGCGGCCCGCCACCGGGCGCAGCACTTTGCCGGGCAGCCGGGTGCTGGTCATGCGGGCCTGGGAAATAATACCGACGCGTTGCAAGGAGAGCTGGGGTTAGGAGGGTATAAGGGTAAGAAGGGAGGTGGGAAAAGACCGTCATGCAGAGCGTAGCGAAGCAACTCGCGTGCTGACTGTTGAATAGCCCTATAACATCACCATGCGAGATGCTTCGCTGCGCTCTGCATGACGGTCTGAAACAAGCCTGCTGCTAACTTCAGCCTACTATTTCCCGGATGCAGTCAATAACGTACTGCTGCTCCTCATCGGTGAGGCTGGGGAAGAGCGGAATGCTCAGGCAGTGGGCATAATAGGCTTCAGCCCGCGGAAAATCACCGGGCTTCCAGCCCAACCCCTGGTAATAAGGCATGGTATGCACCGGAATGTAGTGCACCTGGGCGAAAATCTGCCGCTCGCGCAAGGCATCATAAAGTTGCTTCCGCTCCGGTACCTGAATTACGTAGAGGTGGTAGGCATGGCCCGGGGCCCCGGCCAGCGGCGTTACCTGGGACATGGTGGCAAAGGCCGCATCGTAGCGGGCGGCCAGCTCGCGGCGGCGCAGCAGGCCTTCATCGGCCCGGCGCAGTTGGCTGATGCCTAGGGCGCAGAGCATATCGGGCATGCGATAGTTGTAGCCGAGCTCCTGCATTTCCATGTACCAGCCGCCGTCGTTGCGGGTCATCTGAGTGGGGTCTTTCGTAATGCCATGGGTGCGCAGGCGCAGCAGGTGCTCGTACAGATCGGGGCGGTTGGTGGTAATCATGCCGCCCTCGCCGGTAGCAATGTGCTTCACAGGATGAAAGCTGAAAATGGCCAGATCGGCAAACTGCCCGTTGCCGCAGCGCTGCTCCTGACCCCGGGAGTCGGTGAAAAAGCCGCCGGGGGCGTGGCAGCTGTCCTCAATCATCCACAGGTCAAACTCGTCGCAAAGCTGACGGGCCTGTTCCAGCTGAACGGGCAAACCGGCAAAGTCCACCGGAATCAGGCCGTGGAAATGACCTTGGGGGTGGCTTTCCAGCAAGTGACGCACCGCACGCAAATCAATCAGGGCCGTAGCGGGGTCAATGTCCACGAAGTACACCTCGCCGCCGCAGTACCGCACGCAGTTGGCCGAGGCCGAGAAGGTAATGGGCGTGGTAACGACGCGTTGGCCCGGCTGTACGCCCAGGGCCAGCGCACACAGGTGTAGGGCGGCCGTACCGTTGGCCACCGCCACGGCATATTGCGCGCCCACGTAAGCCGCAAACTTCTCCTCGAACTCGGCCACCTTCGGCCCCTGCGTGAGGTAGTCCGAATATAAAGTTTCCGTCACGGCCTGCACATCTTCGGGGGTGATGTGCTGGCGGCCATAGGCAATAGGGCGGGTGGGCTGGAAGGAAGATGCGCTCATAGTAGGTCAAAAGTAAATACCCGGCCGCTACTTTGGCTCAACAACACAACGGCCACCCCTTGGGGTAGCCGTTGTAAATGTGACAGATGAGTCGGTTAAGCCTCAAACGCGGGGTCAACGTGCAGGCGGATTTCTTCCTGAATCTGCTCGGCATTCAGCCATTCGGTGTTGTTGCTGGAATCATAATGGAAGCCGGCTTCGACGCGGCGGCCGCCAAAGTGACGAATGAATTCGTCCACGTCCCAACGCGGGGTGAAGGGCAGAATCACGTAGTACTTGTCCAGCTCCACCGTGCTCAGGGCGTCAGTTTCGGTAATCATTTCCTCGTGCAGCTTCTCGCCCGGCCGAATGCCCACAATTTCCTGGCGGCAGTTGGGCCCGATGGCTTTGGCCACCTCCGTAATCACGTAACTCGGAATCTTGGGTACAAAGATTTCTCCGCCCCAGCTGTGCTCCAGCGCGTACAGCACCAGGTCCACGCCCTGCTCCAGCGAAATGTGGAAGCGCGTCATGTCGGGGTGGGTGATGGGCAGTACGCCGGACTCGCGGCGTTGCAGGAAAAACGGCACCACCGAGCCGCGGGAGCCGATTACGTTGCCGTAGCGCACCACCGAAAAGCGCAAATCCCGGCTGCCTTTCATGTTGTTGGCGGCCACGAATAGCTTATCGGAGCAGAGCTTGGTGGCCCCGTACAGGTTGATGGGGGCGGCGGCCTTATCAGTGCTCAGGGCCACCACGTCCTTCACCCCGCAGTCGAGGGCGGCGTTAATGACGTTTTCGGCCCCGAAGATGTTGGTCTTGATGCACTCCATCGGGTTGTACTCGGCGGCGGGGACCTGCTTGAGGGCGGCGGCGTGCACAATGATGTCGATACCCTCGCAGGCCCGCTTCAGCCGCTCCCCGTCGCGCACGTCGCCGATAAAGTAGCGGATGGCCGGGTACTTGGCGTGCGGAAACTGCTGCGACATTTCGTACTGCTTCAGCTCGTCGCGGGAGTACACCACCAGCCGCTTTACGTCGGGAAACAGCTCAAATACCGTTTGCACGAACTTTTTACCGAACGAACCGGTGCCGCCGGTTACCAGGATGGATTTATGGTTGAGGTCGAGGGCCATGCTATGGGAACAGGGCCGGCCACCAGGCCGGCCGGGGTAAGGAGGGCAAAAGTAGACATTCCGGCCGGAGCTTGCGTAGTTTTGTAATACGGACAGAAAGCAGGCTTCCTGTCCCGCTGAGCGAAGTCGAAGCATCTCTACCGCTTCGTTGCAGCCGTACCCCACCGAAGCGGTAGAGATGCTTCGACTTCGCTCCGCATGACGCCCACTTCCGCCCCATCCGCCCCCGCCTTTCCCCAGCCCGTCAAACTCCTCATCTGGGACCTGGACGACACGTTCTGGCGGGGCACGCTCTCGGAGGGCGCGGTGGAGGCGCTGGCAGAAAACCTGCAGCTGGTGCGCGACACGGCCGCCCGGGGCATCGTGCACACCATCGTGAGCAAGAACGATTTCGCGCTGGCTGAGGCCAAATTGCAGGAGCTGGGCATCCGCGACCTGTTCGTGTTTCCGCAGATCAGCTGGCAGCCCAAGGGGCCAATTATCAAACAGCTGCTGGAACAGATGCAGCTGCGCGCCCCCAACGCTTTGTTTCTCGACGACAACCCCATCAACCTGGCCGAGGCCCAGTACTACAACCCCGGCCTGCAAACCGCCGACCCCCAAGAGCTGCCCCGCCTCGCCCCGCTGCTGCGCGCCAGCGGCAAGCCCGACCCCACGTTTTCGCGCCTGGAGCAGTACCGGCTGCTGGAGCGCCAGCAGCAGGCCCGCACCCAGTACAACGACAATCTGGCCTTTCTGCGCGACGCCCAGGTGCGCGTGGAGCTGCGCGAGGGCAAAGACGCCGTGTGGCCCGACTTCAACCGCATCGAGGAGCTGATTAACCGCTCCAACCAGCTCAACTACACCAAGAAGCGCGTGGTGCTGCAGGAGCTGGAAGCCCGGTTGGAGGCCACGCGCCTGCGCTGGGGCACTGTGCGCGTGCGGGACCGGTTCGGCGACTATGGCCTGGTGGGCGTGTACGCCCTGAATACCTTCACCAACGAGCTGGAGCAGTTTACTTTCAGCTGCCGCATCCTGCACCTGGGCGTGGAGCAGTGGACCTATGCCCACCTTGGCTTTCCGAAGCTGCAGGTACAGGGCGACGTGGCTACCGAGCTTAACCAGACCGAAATTCCCGACTGGATTCAGCTGGAAACTTCCGCCGAGGCCGCAACGCAAGCTGCCGCGGCACCCGCAGACCCAACCAGGCGCCTGCGCATCCTGCTCAAGGGCGGCTGCGACTTGGGCCAGCTCACGCCCTACCTGCAAACGTACCGGGTGGAGGTAATGGAGGATTTCAACTACGTGAACGACAACCAGGTGCCCGTGCACACCGAGCACACCGAGCTGCTGCGCCTGAGCCGCACGTTGCCGCCCGAGGAGCAGCAGCGCCTGGCCGATAGCCTGCCGTTTCTGGATGCCGAAGCTTTCCGGCCCCGCCTCTGGCAGCCCGGCTACGATGCCGTGGTGTACAGCCCGCTGATGGACTACACCCAGGACCTGTACCGGGAAAACGCCACTGGCCTGCTCATTCCCTTCGGGGCGTACCAGGACCTGACCCAGCTGGACCCCGCCGAGCAGGCCCAGCGCTACGCCTACCGCAAATTCCGGGGTATGGATGAAGCCTTCCTGCGCCGCTTTCGGCAGGAATACGCCTACGCCGGCCCGCTCACGCCCGCCCGGTTCCAGGAAAACCTGGCGTGGCTGCGTCAGCAACTGCCCGCCGCCGTGCCGCTCCTGCTGCTCACCGGGGCCGAAGTGGAAGTGCCCGGCTCGGCGGAAGTAGGCGCGGTGCAGCGCCATCAGCAGATGAACGCCGCCCTGCTCGACTTCGCCGCCCGCACCCCCAACGTGCAGGTGGTGGACGTGCGCGACATTGTGCGCACCCGCGCCGACGTGACCAACAACCTGCGCCACTATCAGCGCCCCCTCTACAAAGCCTTGGCCGACCAACTGGCTACTGAATTGGCACAGTACCAGGGCGGAGAGTTGAAACGCTCAGTTATCGGGCAGATGCGGGCCACCCTGCTGGACGCTCTGCCGAAGCCCGTGCGCAAAGTGTGGGACCGTCTCACGCAGTAAATAGCGTAGTTCCGCTTTGCATTTGTCAGGGCCGATTGGGTATGCCGGGGCCTTTACGGTAGTTGTTGAGGTTGGCAGGTCGGGCAAATTTGAAGAGCAGTAAAATCGGCTCGTTCTGATCCTCCTCCGCCAGTCTGTTCCGATTCTGCGACACCAGTTTGTTGGGAACACCTAGGTACTGGTCAGTCGGACTTTCTATTATAGGATAGGTACTCTTGCCTATATGAAGCACGAAAATGCTACTGCCCATATTCACCGACTTTACTTGTGCACTACCTCCGGGTAAGTAGTGCATAGCGCCAAACCGCTTTTTAAAATCCTGCAACTCTGCCGTCGTCAGCCAATGGTGGCCGGAGTAGTTGTGGGCTCCCACCGATTTGATTGCTTGCACGTCTACAAATTCCCGCAGCCTATGCTCCTGCAACTTTTGCTCCTTGGAGCGACAGGCTACCGCAAGAATAACCAAAATAAGCGGGTAGTAATTGAGACAAAAGCGCATCAGCAACGATAGAGAATAGCTCTGACTTGTGCATTTTACCGCTTCAGCAGTCCGGCCAACTGCTCCGTCAGGCGGCGGCGGGAGTACCGTTCGGGGTGGCCGCCGGGCAGGTCGAGGTTGGGGTTGATGCGCCACTGGGCGGCCAGGGCTTCCAGCTCTTTCAGCATCTGGGCGTAGGCGTCGTAGGGAAGGGCGCGGCCGGCCCCGCAGGCCTGCAGCAGCTCGTCGGCATCGGAGCCGGCGGGGCCCACGCACAGAATGGGCTTGCCGGTGGCCAGGTACTCGAACACCTTGCCGGGCAGAATCCCGCGGTTGTTGGCCACATCGGGAATGGCCATCAGCAGCACCGTACTGCGCAGCAGATACTCCACCGACTCATCGTGGGGCACGAACGGAATGAACTCCACCGCGTTCTGCAAACCGGCCTCGCGGGCCTGGCGCTGGATGCCCTCGGAGGCCTTGCCCACGAAGCGCAGGTGCAGCGGCACCGCCGGGTGGCGGCGGCGGCATTCGGCGCAGGCCTGCAGCAGTAGCTCGATGTGGTAGGTTTCGGAAATGGTGCCGGTGTGGGTGATGAGCAGCTGGTTTTGGGGTGGCTGGCTGGGGCGGCGGAAGTCGTCCTCGTCGTAGCCGTTGGGCAGCACGTGAATGTTGGCCGCCGCAATCTGCCCCGATTTGCCCAGAAACAGCCGCTTGGTGTGCGGGCTAGTTACCAGCACGGCATCGGCCTGCTCCAGCACCTGCCGCTCGTAGCGCGCATCCAGCCAGCGGGCGGGCGGCAGGTGGTTCAGCTCGTTGTAATAGTAAATATCGGTCCACGGGTCGCGCATATCGGCCAGCCAGCGCAGCCCGTAGCGCCGCCGCAGCTCCAGCCCGATGAGTTGGGTGGAGTGGGGCGGGGAGGAGGTCAGCACGGCGTCAAACTGCTCCCCGGCCGCTAGCAGCTGGGCCACGGCGTCCAGCACGTAGCGGTTCCAGCCCCGGCGGGCATCGGGAATGAACAGGTTGCCGCGCACGAATTTGAACAGCTGCTGGGCCCGGCTCGTCTTGCTCTCACCCACGAAACCACCGTAGGGCACCTGCTTGCCCGTGAGCTTCTTATAGCTGTCGAAGGGCTCGAAGGTGCTGGTCCGAATCACGCGCACGCCGGCCGGTACGTCGGCCGCCAGGGAGTCGTCGAGGACCGGATAAGCGGCCTGGGCCGGATCGACGGTGATGACGGTGGGCTCGACGCCGAACTGCGGCAAATGCTTCACGAATTTGAGGCTGCGCTGCACCCCGGCTCCGCCCGAAGGCGGCCAGTAGTAGGTAATCACCAGCAAACGCAACGGGCGGGTAGCAGACTCAGGCACGGGCAGAAAAGGCATCAGTGAAGCCGCGAAGGTACGCACCCGTGGCCTTTCGGGGTTTTCTGGTTACTTTTGGAGGCTGAACCCGGTTTTTGCTTTCTGCTGCTGCCATGAGCCCTGCTGTAACGTCTGCGTTGTCGTTGTCTGGAGAACCAGAGGGCACGGTCAAAGCGTCAACAGTAGCTCAACAGGTCGTAACTGCCGCCTTCTCGTCCGATACGGACCGCCGCCTGCAGGCGCTAGAGTGGGTAGTTCTACCAAAGCAAGCTAAACCAGTACGGTAACCAGCAAAATCAAGTAAATCAGCGCAAATCTGCGACTCCATGTTCGATAACCTCAGTACCAAGCTCGACCGCGCCTTCAAAACCCTCAAGGGCCAGGGCTCCATCACCGAAATCAACGTAGCGGCTACCGTGAAGGAAATCCGCCGGGCCCTGGTGGATGCCGACGTGAACTACAAGGTAGCCAAGGAAGTAACCGACAAAATCAAGGAGGAGGCCATGGGCCGCGACGTGCTCATCAGCGTGTCGCCGGGGCAGCTGATGACCAAAATCGTGTATGATGAGCTGACCCAGCTTATGGGTGGCGAAAAGCAGGATATCGTCATCAAAGGTGAGCCGGCCGTAATTCTGTTGTCGGGTTTGCAGGGCTCGGGTAAAACCACCTTCGCCGGTAAGCTGGCCGCCTACCTCAAAAAGCAGAACCGTACGGTGCTGCTGGTGGCTTGCGACGTGTACCGCCCCGCCGCTATTGACCAGCTAAAGGTGCTGGGCGAGCAGGTTGGCGTGGAAGTGTACGCCGAGGTGGAAAACAAAAACCCGGTGGATATTTCGCGCAATGCCATCGAGTACGCCCGCAAAAACAACAAGAAAGTCGTCATCATCGACACCGCCGGCCGCCTGGCTGTAGATGAGCAGATGATGGCCGAAATCGAACAGGTGAAGCGGGCCATCAACCCCGCAGAAACGCTGTTCGTGGTGGACTCCATGACGGGCCAGGACGCCGTAAACACGGCCAAAACCTTCAACGACCGGCTGAACTTCGACGGCGTGGTGCTGACCAAGCTCGACGGTGACTCGCGCGGTGGTGCGGCCCTCAGCATTCGGGCCGTGGTGGAGAAACCCATCAAGTTCATCTCCACGGGCGAGAAGATGGAGGCCCTGGACATGTTCTACCCCGACCGGATGGCCCAGCGCATCCTGGGCATGGGCGACGTGATTTCCCTGGTGGAGCGCGCCCAGCAGCAGTTTGATGAGGAAGAGGCCAAGCGCATCAACCAGAAGATCCGCAAAAACCAGTTCAACTTCGACGACTTCCTCTCCCAGCTGGAGCAAATCAAGAAGATGGGCAACCTGAAGGACCTGGTGGGCATGATTCCGGGTATGGGCAAGGCCATGAAGGACGTGGAAATCGACGACAACGCGTTCAAGCCCATTGAGGCCATTATTAAGAGCATGACCCCGCAGGAACGTTCCCAGCCCGAGCTGCTGAACGGCTCCCGCCGCCGTCGCCTCGCCAAAGGCTCCGGCACCGATATCCAACAGGTCAACAACCTAATGAAGCAGTTCGAGGACATGCGCAAGGTGATGCGCACCATGAACAAAATGAGCCAGACTAAAGGCGGCATGCAGCAAATGGCCCGTATGATGGGCATGAAAGGCCCGCTTCGCTAAGCTACGGGACCAGCCGGGTTGCCCGGCTGGCCTCAATTCGGTACGGCCATAAACGACTACGCGCCTGGCGGCTTTAGCTGCCAGGCGCGTAGTCGTTTATGGCCGATGTTCATTACGGTCCACCATACTATGTAGTGCCTTCGCAGAGGTGCAGTGCGTTTGTGCGATACGCAAGTAACTACCAAAAAGGCCACTGTTCCGGGAACAGTGGCCTTTACGCTTTGAAATGGGAAAGTCCTTAGTTCTTCACCATCGGCAGATTGATATTTACCGTCTGCCCGGTAACGTGCACAATGTAGGAGCCCATCGGCAAAGTGGGCAGCAGCGGGTGCTCCTGGCCGCCGCTAAGCTGGGTGTGGTACACGCGCCGGCCGGCCAAGTCCAGTATATCTACCTGGTAAGCGCCCGAGGGCAGGGCCTGCAAGTCCAGCGTGAACCGGCCTTGGTGGGGGTTGGGGTAGAGCGTAGCTGTACCCTGTGCCCGCTCAAAACGCACCGTACGTACCATGGTGTAGGAGCCAGGGCCATCCAGATCCAGCTGATGCAGGCGGTAGTACAGCGTTTTGGCAGTCAGGCGCGCCGCACCGGCATCAGTGAAGATGTAGGTAGAAGCAGTTGAAGTAGTGCCTTTGCCTTTTACCGAACCAATTTTCTCAAAGTCGATGCCGTTCAGGCTGCGCTCCACCTCGAAACGGTCGTTGTTCAGTTCCTGGGCGGTAGCCCAGGTCAGCAGGGCGTCCCGGCCGGCAGCTTTGGCCTCAAAGCTGGTGAGCGTAACCGGTAGGGGCTGGGTAATGGTAACCGCATCGGGCGCGGCGGCCCCCCCAGCGCTGGTGTAGCCAGCGGCGGCAGCAGTTCCGTTCGAGCTATTGCGGCTGGGGCTCAAATAGTTGGCACCCGCGTTAGAAACGTAGGCAGTACCATTGGCTACTGAGCTGTTAATCCTTGCTGAGAAGCTTACCTCCAGACTGGCCCCAGCTGGTACCAGAAAATCTGCGGCCAGCGTGAGAGTTGGGGTACTGGCCGTGGCGTTGCTGATGGAGTAGTCAGTGCCGCTGGTAAGCGGTTGCGTCGAGCCGTTGGGTAGGCGCATAATTACCTGGGAGGTACTGGCGTAGGTAATTTGGCCATTGCCATTGGTGCCTAGGCTGGGCGAAATGCTGAGGCCCCGGTAGCCGCCACCGGTGTTGGAAATCGTCAGTACATAGTTGGCCGACATGCTGGCCGCACGATTAACCTGGGGAGTGGTGGTGCGCAGCGTGGTAGTAAGTGTAGGTAGGCAGTTGGCACCGATGGTGGAGGAGGTGCTGATATTGCCGGCTCCGGCCGTACTGCTGCCCCCGCTGCCCGCCCCCGCCGTAGTGGCCGGGGCTGCTAAGCTGCCATTGGCGAAGATGGCTCCGCCGCCGCCGCCGCCGCCGTCCCGGTTGGAGGTGCCGCCCGCGCCGCCGTTGGCTTGCAGGGTCAGGTTGTTCAGGCCCGAGGTGGCGTTGACCACAATGGTGCCGCCCGCGCCGCCACCGCCGCCGCCGTTGCTGTTGGTGGTAGGCGTAAGGCCAGCCGTGCCATTGGCGGTAATGGTTTTGGTGCCGGATACAGAGCCGGCCCGCAGCAGGATCAGGCCGCCGCCCGTGCCGCCGCTGGAGGTAGTGGCCGCCGATACTGTAGAGCCCGCGCCGCCACCGCCACCCAGGTATAGTCGGGTAGCGGAGGGCATATTGTCGGCAACGCCTCCGATGCCACCCGTGGTACGGTCACCGTTGGCGCCCGAGTTGAAAAATGCGCCGGTAGCGCCGGTGCCGTAGTTGCCGCCGCCGCCGCCGCCGGCGTGGTTGCTGGTGCTGCCCCCAATGGTGCCGCCGCCACCACCAGTGCCAGCGCTGCCCCGCGCGTAGCTACCCCCACCAAAATCCTCGTAAGTAGGAGCGCTAGTTGTCGTGGTGCTACCGCTGGCGTATACCTGGGCCGGCATGCCAGCTACGCCTTCGCCTTTGGAGCCGTGGTCATTCGCTGAGCTAGCTACTACGAAATCAGTACGCGTGCCAGTGCCTGTATCGCGCCCGGCACCCCCACGGAAGCCTCTGCCGTCCATGCTTAATGTGCCGTTCGTAAAGTTGATTTCCCCGCCTACTTCCAGAGCCAGTACGCCACCCGTTGAGCCATTCCAGGCCGGAGCCGTTACGGTTCCGCTCAGCGTTACGTACGAGTACTGCGGTATCCGGATAACCTGGAAACGCCCATTGGAAGTGGTGTACGCATTGCTCAGGCCGGCTTTCAGCTTCACGCTTCCGCCAGAAATATTCTCGGCGGCTACGGCATACTCGTAGCGCCCGGCTGTATTGGTCGCACTCAGTGTACCGTAGGTGTTGTCATTGACTGTAACGAAGGTAGCTGCATCCTGCATCTGCATGATCAGCAGCAAGTCGCCGATGGCAATAGGGGCGGCGCTACCCGTGGCGGCACCAACCGGAATGGTAGTAGCTCCAGCGGTTACAGGGCCAGTGCCGGGGTAATAAGTGTTGTACGCAGTGTTGGCCGACAGAGTAGCCACGCCATCCTTGCCGGGCATGGCGCACACGCCCGCTACGTTGCCGGGGCCGGCCACCGTAACGGCCAGGGTTGAGCTGTTGTTGGCCGCAACAGCATCCGGAACTACGCTGCCGTTGTAGGTATAATCGGATACCAGGGAGTAAGTGCCCAAAGCACCGGGGAAAGTCAGCACCACGTTGTTGCTTACCGACTGGCCGTCTGTCAGCGTTGTTGGGGCAAAGGATACCACGCGGGTAGTGGCGTTATAGTCGCTGCCTCCCGAAACGTATTTGACGTCGGTCGGCAGTCTCAGGGTTGGAATTACGTTGATGGCATCTTCCTGGCCATTATTGTAGGTAGTTACCACGTAAGATGTGGAAGAGCCCGGGTTAACCGAGGACGGTCCGCCTACCGTGGTAGCCACGTCGGCCCCGGTTACAGTAATGGCAATGTTGGCCGGGCTCGACCGGTCATTGAGCACCGAGGCTACCGTGTAGGGAATGGTTACAATGCCGGAGAACGTGCCGCTGGGCGTAAACGTAACTACCCCATTGGGGCTCACCCGGAATGTTCCCTGTCCGGCTACCGTATACTCGTTATCAACGGCCGTGGTGCTTGGGTTGAGGTCAACGGAGGCCGGGTCTAGGTTACTGCCCTGGGCAATATCGTTGTTGAGGATGTTGAGCGTAACCGGCACATTGTACTTGGTGCCCGCCACGTCGTCGTTGGCAAACGGCGCCTTTACAATGGCCAGGTTCCGGATTTCGTGGAAGTTGTTGACTGCCCCCGTAGAGCCCGAAAAGCCGATACGCAAATTGGAGGGTGGAGTAGAAATGGTTACTCGGTTCACGGCCGTAGTTACCGCGTTACCATGCTGGATGCGCACCGTAATCTGATACGTACCGTTCGTTTGCGGAATCACGTCAATGTAGGCCCGACGGAAATCAGCATCGCCCTGCTGAGCCCGCACTGTCGCCACGTCAAGGCTGAACGGCAATGAGCCGCTGCCGGCCAGGTACGGATAATCAGTGGCGCTGCGCCCGTTGCCCGGGCCACGCAGGGATACAGCATCCGGCCGTGAGCCGGGGCCGCCCACCCGGCCTTCCGTGGGGTTAGCAAAGTTGCCGAACTCGTCAATACCGATGCCGACGTAACCATTCGGCACTCCGTCGCTAATGGGGTCAGACGTTTTTTGGGCGTACCCCAGTGAGCCGCCCGATGCCCCGATAGTAAAGGCAGCGGCCGAGGTCTTGTCGGCATCAATCAGGAATACCGAAAACCCGTCGGCCCCATTACCCCCGTAGGAGTAGAATTCAAAGGAAATGCTGAAGCCGGAAGGCGCCGGGAAGGAGGAGTTATCAATGGCAAAGCCCGACTGGTTATTCCCACTATCGGTAAGCCGGAGGTAGCCAGAGCCGTTGGCATCAGTGCCGCTGGCGGCAGTGAGTACCGCCGCCTTGGGGTTGCCTCCTAGCCGGAAGCCGGTCCCAGAGGTGGTCGTGTTTTTAAAGGACTCAACCCGGGGAAACTGGGCTAGCGCAGTGGTGGTGCAGGCTAACCCAATGCCACACGCCGCAGTCAGCCTGCAAATCAGTTGCGGCAACGGAGGGCCCAGACGAAAAGGGAGGAAAGGTAGATGCATAGTAAGCTGGAAAGGAAAGTGAAACCGATGCGAGCAAGTCAGCCAATGCCGACGTAGGATTACTATAAATAACTTCCCGCAATCTTATATAACATTTCCAATGTGTCAGCATTTTGCCAAATCATTTATGTTACGTATGAAGATAATACAATGACATCGTCCTTATTCTATATATGGGAATAGAAAAACCTGTTTACCACAACGTTATCTTCCTATATTTCCTTGTCAGCAAGTAGCTGAAGCTACTGATGAGCTTAGTGTAATACTACGCGTATAGATATACTGCAATAATGCTAGTATATCATACGGGTATGCTTATATAATTATTTAAGGAATAAGGTAGCTGCTGCAGTGCGTTTGTTGCAATCCTGATAGTGTTAGCCTGCTCGCTTTGCAAATTTCGCAACAGCATACCCCAGGTAGGTGTACATACTCGTCAAATCTTCAACGGCAGGGCATACCCGAGCATTACAGTCGAGCAGCTCGGCTTGTGAAATCAAGTGGGTAAAGTAATAGGAGGGTAACCTGCTGGGGGAGGGCTATTCCCGCTCGAAGGGATTGGCAGGCGTAACCAGCAACACTTTTTCCCTCTCCACCAGCACCTGGCCTGGCTGGGCTCCTTTAGGCTTACGTACGAATTTTTTGGGTGTGTACGTCACAGGGCAAAGTGTGTCGTTTTGGCGGCGGGAGTACCAGGCCGCTAGCTGAGCAGCCCGTTCCAGCACCGGGGCCGGCACCGGCTGCCCCGGCCGCTGCCGGATAACCACATGAGAGCCGGTGACGTCTTTGGCGTGCAGCCACAGGTCGTCTTTGTGGGCATAGCGCTGGGTGAGCAGGTCGTTGTTTTGGGCATTGCGGCCCACCAGAATTGTAAAGCCACTATCCTCAAATACTTTGAATGGTAGCTCCTGGCTAGGTTTGGCCAGGGTAGCAGGGTCGAGGGCATGTTGCTTACGCCACTGCCGGAACGGCCGCAATTCTCCGGGGGGTAAGGCGGCCAGCTCCTCCAGTTGTTCCAGGGCGTGCAGGGCTTCTGTTTCACGCCGTTCGGCCCGGGCCCCCAATTCCTGGGTTTCACGCTGCTGGTTTTTGGCCTTGCGGTATAGGTTCTGGGCCGTGCGCTGGGGCGTTTCGGTGGGCTTGAGCTTGATGAGGCGGGGTTGGTTGTCCTGGTAAAAGTCCACTACTTCTACCTGCGCGGCCCCGGCCGGAATCTGGCTGAGGTGGGCCATGATCAGGTCGGCGGTTTGGCGGTAGCCTACGGTGTTTTCCAGCGCGTGCAAGCGGCGGCGGGCATGCTGAGCGGCGGTGACGGCCTCATCGGCCCGCTTTTCCAGCAGCGCCCGCACTTGCCGCAACTCGGCCTCATAGGCGCGGCGGTTGAGCAGCAGGGGTACAAAGCGGCGCAAGGCTCCAATAGAATCATCGGCCGGCAGGGTCAGCTCTATCTCACCTACGGGCAGCAGGCTCAGCCTGGTGCGGCCCTCAAACCGGACAATGTACAGGGCAGTGGGCTCTTCCAATTCTTGCACTACCTGGCGTACCAACTCCCACTTGGTTTCCAAAGGAGCGGGGTCGTAGCCCCGGGTACGTAGGTAGGCGGTAGCTAAGTCGCCCAGGCTGGGGTAGGCTTTGAGTGGGTTAGTGGGCAAATTATCCTCGGCGCCGGCCTTGAATCCCACCGGGTCCAGGTCTGCATCGGCCACGTAACGCTGGTGGAACAGCTGAACCGGCGCATCGGGCTGGAGGCGGAAAACGGCATTGGGGCGCGTGCTGTACAGCTTCAGGGCCAGCGTAGCCCCGCTTTTAAAACGGAATTCCAGCACTCTGTCCTGGGGCCAGGCTGCTACTACCTCCACCTCCTGGCCTAGTAATTCCGGCAGCAAGTCCACGGAGTTTTGCCGGGCCCGGTGAAATGACTCGGGCAGGGCAATAAGGCAGCCCGCCGCGGCCAGGGTAACTTTCAGCCAAAACTCGGCTCCGCCGTTCATCAGCCCAAGTACCAGCTCATCCTTCTCCTGCGAAAAACAGGTTGCTACTCGGTAGCCCGCCAACTGCCGGGTAAGGACCGGAGCCAACTGACGCAGGAAGTAGTAGTTGGTGTGCATGAGCAGTAGAGTTGGAGTTAAGCGGGGCCGTTTAAACGGACCTTTTAAAGGGTAGGCGGATTCGTTCGTTAGGTAGTAGGTTTTCCCGGTTGTAATAGTACACTGAGCCTACGCGGTACGTTATCTTCTGAGCGGCCACGATAATTGCAACAGCATCCGCATTGCTGAACGAGAACAACTGGTTACCACCTGTAATCCGATGCGCAATATTGAACTCCCGGGCGGCAGTACCTGTGAGCAGTTGTAGCAGATGGCCGGCCGCTTTCTTTTGCCACAGCGCAGGCACGCTCATAAAGTCAACTTCCTGAAGAGAAATTTCAAGGGAATGATAATAGGTGAGGTCTTCGCAAACCGCAACCGTTAAGCAGTCATCAGAGTAGTCAAGTACCGTCAACTCCAGCCATTCATCCTCTGGATACACGGCATTGATGGCCGCTACCGTTTCTTCGACGGATAGCAGATGGTTGGTCATTTGTTAGATCGAATCTATACCGTCACCCGCAGCCCGTCATAGGCCAGGCGAATAAAGCTGGGCAACTCCGCCTCTACCTCACGGTGGCGGCCCAACTGATGGCTGATGTGGGTGAGGTAAGCGCGGCGTGGGGCCAAATCCTCCAGAATATCCACGGCCTCCTGCAAGGTGAAGTGCGAAATATGCTGCTCGTGGCGTAGGGCGTTTAGCACAATTACCTCCGAGCCGCGCATGCGCTCCAGAGTTTCGGGCGAGAGGTAGTTGGCATCCGTAATGTACGTGAAGGCTCCCACCCGGAAACCCAGCACCGGCAGCTTGTAGTGCAGGGCCCGGATGGGCTGAAACTCCACGCCCTCCACCCAGAAGCTATCCGTTTCGCTCAGGATGGGGTGCAGCTGTACCTGCGGAATGCCGGGGTACTTGTGCTCCGAGAAGATGTAGGCGTACTCCTGCTTCAGCTGCTCCAGTACCCGGGGCTCGGCGTGCAGAGGCATATCCTGCTGTTGGCGGAAGTTGTACGCCCGGATGTCATCGAGGCCGCCGGTGTGGTCTTTGTGCTCGTGCGTGAACACCAGCGCATCCAAGTGGTGGATGTGCTCACGCAGGGCCTGCTGGCGGAAATCGGGCCCCGAATCAATAACGATGCTTTTGCCCTGCACCTGCAGGTGCACGGATACCCGCAGCCGCTTGTCGCGGTAGTCCACCGACCGGCATACTGCGCAGGAGCAGCCAATAATGGGTACTCCCTGCGAGGTGCCGGTGCCGAGGAAAGTTACTTCCATAGGAAAGAAGTGAGACAATGAGAGCTGAGAAGTGAGACTATGTTCGTACGGCGCGAACGTCAGAACATAGTCTCACTTCTCACCTCTTATAATCTCACCTCTAAACTACCCGATGTATTGTTTTACCACGCGCACCAAGGCATCAAAATCCAGGGGTTTTGGCAGGTAATCGGTTACACCGGCCTCCCGAAATTGCTCCATAGAGTAGTTGTTGGCATTGCCGGTAATGGCAATAACCGGAATTTTGGCGATGCGAGGGTCAGTGCTGCGGCGGATTTCGCGGGTGCACTCCATGCCATCCTTCACCGGAATATTGATATCCATTAATACGCAGTCAATGGGCTGGCTTTCAATCTGCTTGATTACTTCGCCGCCATTTTTGGCCGATACTATCTTGTATTTCTGGAGTTCCAGAATCTTCTTGGTCAGGTTGAGAATAACCGAACTGTCTTCAGCAATCAGAATCGTTTTAGAATCGGCCATGGAGAGGGAAAGTAGGATGGTTGGTGAGGTTGTGGGGAGCTAAAGGGCGACTACATTACTTGGTGCGTGATAAAGGAAGGGTTAAGGAGCTTGCGTAAGTTTGGGATACGCAGCCTTAAATTGTGCAAAAAAACCAAGTAATTGTTGAAATGATTCCGGGGTATCTTCCGTACGGCCATTTTTCAACTCATGTTCCAGATGTTTGGCGCTTTCTGCCACATCCCGAACGCCCAACGTGAAGCCTGTGCCTTTTAGCTGGTGCAAATGTGGCAAAATCTGCTCGTACTGCCCAGCGGCAACCAATTCGGCGGCTTCCGCCAACACTTGCCCGGCCTCCTCCTCAAAGTCAGAGTAGAGCTGGGCCGCAAACTCGCCCCCGCCTAGCTGCCGTAGCTGCTCCACTATTTCCAGGTCAATGCAATCAGGTAGGGCAGCTTCCACCTCTGGCTCGGGCGCGCCTGGGTCCTCGCTGGGTTTAAGCGAGTCGGCCAGGGGAGGGCCGTCGGTCCAGCGGCGCAGCACCGCGTACAGGTCCTGGCTTTTCACGGGCTTGGATACGTAGTCGTCCATACCTTGCTGAATGAATCGCTCGGCGTCTTCCTTCATGGAGTAGGCCGTCATGGCCACAATGGGCGGGCAGGCGCTGCCCAGGCGCTGCCGAATTTCCTTCATGGCCGTTACGCCGTCCATTTCCGGCATTTGGATGTCCATGAATATCAGGCTGTAACGGGCGCTAGGAGCCGTAGCCCGACTAATAGCCTCAAACCCATCGGAAGCCACCACAATGTCGCAGCCCAACTTGTCGAGCAGGCGGGTAGCCACCTTCTGGTTAATGGGATTATCATCCACGAGCAGGATGCGGGGAGTCGACTCGAAGCGCACTACTTCCTGGGGCCGCTCCCGGGCCAGCAGCCGTTCCTGCACAATCTCCTCCTCGTTGCGGGCCACCCGGCAACGCATCGTAAACCAGAAAGTGGAGCCCTCACCCACGTTGGAGTACACCCCGATTTCGCCGCCCAGTAGCTCGGCCAGCTGCTTGCTGATGGCCAGGCCCAGGCCCGTACCGCCAAAGGCTTTGGTGGGCGTAGTGTCCAGCTGAGTGAAGTTGGTGAACAGCAGTTTTTCGTTGTCCTCAGAGATGCCAATGCCCGAATCTTGTACGGCAAACCGCAGAAGATGCTCCTCCCCATCGGTAACGGTGGAGGATACGACTACGCTCACCGTGCCCTGGGCCGTAAACTTGATGGCGTTGGAGGTGAGGTTGCTCAGGATTTGGAGCAGGCGCGTTTCGTCGGTGATGATGAAGCGCGGCGTGTGATTAGCAATGTGGTAGGTGAAGGTGAGATGCTTCTGGCTGGCTCGGTTAGCAAACAGGGAGTGAATCTTGTCCAGGGTATAATGCAGGTCGATGCCGGCCTCGTTGAGCTGCAGCTTGCCCGCCTGAATCTTGGACAGGTCCAGAATATCGTTGAGAATGGCCAGCAGCGCATCCGACGACTTGCGCAGCGTATCCACGTACTCCTCCTGCTCCTCGGAAGCTACCGTCTGGTGCAGCAAATCAATCATGCCGATGATGCCGTTCATGGGCGTGCGCAGCTCGTGGCTCATGTTGGCCAGAAACAGCGTTTTGGCTTCCAGGGCCTGCTCGGCGGCTTCCTTGGCCCGGCGCAAATCGTCCTGCATTTGCTTCAGGCCGGTAATGTCGCGGGCAATGCCTTCGGTGCCATTGCCGGCATCGTCGGCTACGCGGCGGGCATTCACCAGCACACTCACGGCGTGGCCATCTTTGTGGCGCATGGCAATTTCGAAGTTGCGAGCCTCGCCGTAGCGGCGCACGTTTTCCAGCAGGGTGGCCCGCTCCAGCGGGTACATGTAGTAGTCGCCGATGTAGTTGCCGATGGTTTCCTCCGGCGTGTACCCCAGCATATCCTGCACTGAGGGGCTCAGCAGGGTAATCAAGCCTTGGCCATCAGTGCGGTAGTACACATCCTGGAACGACTCGAAGATGGCCCGGAATTTCTCCTCCTGAGCGGCTAGCTCCAGCTGGCTGCGCTTCTTGTCGGTGATATCGTGGGCAATACCCGAAATTTCCTCGAAGGAGCCGTCGTCCAGGTAAATGGGGTTGAGGTAGATTTCGCGCCAGGTATCCTGGCCCCGGGCGTCGCGCAGGCGCACTTCAAACCGCTGCGGATGTCCCTGAAAGGCCTTGCGGTAATTATCGATAAAGGCCACGCGAGCATCTTCTTCCATCAGGGCCACGTCGGCCTGCCAGAGGTTCACGTTCAGGGCCGGATACACGCCGTTGCGGCGCAGGAAATAGGCGGCGTAGTTGCGGTTGAAGGAAGACAGGCGGGAGTGCGTGTCCACGGACCACATCAGGTGGGAGCCGCTCTCGAAAATAGCGTTCAGCCGGGCGTTCTGCTTCTGAATCTGTACCTCGTTGCGCTTGCGCTCAATGGCCAGGGCCACCTGGTTGGAAATGAAGTGCAGAATCTCAATATCGGTGGGGGCGTAGGCGTCGGCCTTTTGGTAATCCTGCACCGCAATAACCCCAATAATCCGCTCCCCAATGCTTAGGGGGGAGCAGAGCATGACCTCCGGCATCAGCCCGTAGGCCGTAATGGTGCCGCTGGCAATTAGCTCCTGCAACTCCTCTTTGAGCAAGTACTGGGGCCGCCCCGTGCGGATAATATACTCCGATACGCCCGAGGAAAACGGGCGGGCCATCATGCCTTGGTCGCCCTGGGCGTTTTGGTCTACGAAATAGGCAAACTGCAGCTGGGTGCGGGCCTCGTCGCAGAGGGCAATGTAGAAGTTGTTGGTTTCAATGATTTTGCTCAGCTCCCGGTGAATGGCTCCGTAGAGGGAGTGCAAATCCTTGGAGCTGATGGCCAGGTTGGCAATGCTGTAGTACACCTTCTGCAGCCGCTCCGCCTTAATCCGGTCGGTAATATCGTGCAGAATGGCGCGGGTGCTCACCGGCTCATTGTCCTGCCAGGAGCAGCTGATGGAGCCAATCAGGTGAATGGGTTTGCCCGATTTGGTGAGGAATACGGTTTCCAGCTTGTTCACCTTCTCGCCCTTGTACAGATTGCGCAGCTGGTAGAGTAGCTTGGCCTTGTAGTAGGGGTGCACCACATCCGAGAGGGTGAGGTGGGGCAGGTCGGCATCCTCATAGCCCAGCTTCTCCTTCCAGGCCTTATTCACGAACAGGAACCGGTTGTCGATGCTCAGGTTCTGAATCAGGTCGTGGGCATTGTCGAGGAAGTCCTGCAGGCGGTTGCGGTTATCGGTGAGGGCCCGCACGGCCACCTGCTTGTCGGTAATATCGCGCCCCACAAACAGGATGCCGTTGATGTGGCCCGTAGGGTCGCGCTCAAACTCGGAGTGCCAGAAGAAGGTGCGGCCCTGTCCGGAAATGGTGAGCAGAGAGCGTTCAAAGAAATCCTGGAGCTGCTCCTGCTCAATGGCCCGGTGAAAGGCAAACCGCCGGGGGGCCTGCTCAGCCTGGGGGGCAAACAGCACAAAATAGTCGCGCCCAATGAGGGTGGAGGCGGGCCGGCCGGTTACCTCGCAGAAATACTCATTCACATCCTGAATGCGGGCCTCCTTGTCCAGTAGCAGATAGCACATACCGGCCCGGCTGAGCACGTCCCGAAACTGTCCCCGCGAGAAATTAGTGAGCGGAATGTCGGTAGTGGTGGCCGGCACGGCGGTAGGCTCCGGTACCGGGTGCACGTACTGGGCAATGTCGCGGAGAGTGAGCAGGACCAGGGAAGTCTCATCGTTGCCGATGCGGTTCAACGAGGCCCAGGCTTCCAGGCCCAACCCATCGGAACGGTGCCCACTCCAGCGAAAGGACTGCCGCTCTCCATCACGGGCACAGGTCATTATTTGCTCCCGCAGCTGCAACTCGGAGGTAAGCTGAATAGGGGAGGCCGGCTCCGGAACCAAGGCAAAGGCCATGAGGCCAGTACCCAGGAGCATAGGCCGGGTGGTATGCAGGTAGCTGACGGCCCGCTGGTTACAGTCAAGCAGTGTACCGGTGGCATCGTAGAGGAGCAGCCCGTCAAAGGAGTCCTCGAACAGGTTCCGGTAAATATCCGGAGCCAGACTGGAGCCATGCGTGCTGGCGGCGGCGGTGCTGGAAAGAATAGACATGGAAGTGGCGGATGCGCGGCAGATTGTGGCCCCGCTGGGAGCCGACCCGGAATGAAGTTCTTAAATTTGCGACAATTCCTGAAACTACCACCGGTGCCCTGCTCCCCGGTTTACTGCTGATTGTGCCCCCACGCCTGGTTTTCACCGTTACCACCGACCTGAACTACGACCAGCGGATGCAGCGCATTTGCGGCTCCCTGGCCCAGGCTGGCTACGCGGTGCTGCTGGTAGGCCGCCAGTGGCCCACCTCCCAGCCTTTGCAGCCGCAGCCCTATCAGCAGCACCGGCTGCGGTGCTGGTTTACGCGGGGTAAGCTGTTTTACCTGGAGTTTAGCCTGCGCCTGCTGCTCTACCTGCTGGGCCGGCGCGCGGCCGCCTGGTGCGCCATTGATTTAGATACAGCTCTGCCCGTGTGGCTGCGGGCCCGCTTGGGCGGACAACCCTTCGTGTACGATGCCCACGAGCTGTTTACGGAGGTGCCCGAAGTGGTAGCCCGGCCCCGGGTACAGCGGGTGTGGCGGGCCATTGAGAACTTTATTGTGCCTCGCGCCGCCCTGGCCTACACGGTAGGGCCGGCGCTGGCCCGCGTGTTTGAGCAGCGCCACGGCCGAGCTTTTCAGGTGGTGCGCAACATCAGCCGGCTCACGGAAGATGGCCCGCTTTCCGCTTCGCGGCCTGCTTCCATGCCCATTATCCTGTACCAGGGGGCCTTGAACGCGGGGCGGGGGCTGGAGCAGTTGCTGGCCGCCATGCCTCGGGTAAACGGGCGGCTGGTTATCTGCGGGGAAGGCGACTTATCGGGTGCGCTTCGGGCCCAGGCGGCTGAGCTGGGGTTGGTGCAAAGCGGGCAAGTGGAGTTTCGGGGGTTTGTGCTGCCCAAGGCCCTGCGGGAGCTCACCCGCCAGGCCACGGTGGGGGTGATGCTGCTGGAAAATCAGGGGCTGAGCTACTACTACTCCCTGGCCAACAAGTTTTTCGATTACCTGCACGCGGGCATCCCGCAGGTTACCAGTGACTTTCCAGAATACCGAGCCCTCAATGAACAGTTTGCCGTGGCCGACCTGGTATCCGACCTGGAGCCGGCTACGCTGGCCACGGCCCTGAACCGCCTGCTGCCCGGCGGCGACGTCGGGCACTATCAGGAGCTGGTCACCAACTGCCGCCGCGCCCGGCAGGTGCTCAGCTGGCAGCACGAGGAGCGGCACCTGTGCCGGCTTTACGCTCAACTTATACCTCTTCCCACTCCCGTACTATGAAACTGCTGGCTGAACTCGCGGAGGCTACTCACCCCACGCTGCTGGTTATCAGTGGGCCCACGGCCGTGGGCAAAACGGCCCTGTGCGTGCAGCTGGCCCAGCAACTGGGCACCGAAGTGGTATCGGCCGATTCGCGGCAGTTCTTCCGGGAGCTGACCATCGGCACGGCTAAGCCTACCCCCGAGGAAATGCAGGGCGTGCCCCACCACTTCATCAATTCGCACAGCATTACCGAGGACTACAACGCCGGCCGCTTTGAGCAGGATGCGCTGGCATTGCTATACCAGCTGTTTCAGCGGCACCGGGTGGTGATTCTCACAGGAGGCTCCGGGCTGTATTTGCAGGCCGTAACCGAGGGGTTTGATGCTCTCCCGGCCGTAGACCCCGCCGTGCGTCAGCAAATCAAGCAGGAGCTGGCAGCCCGCGGGCTGGAGCCGCTGGTGCAGGAGCTGGCCCGCCTCGACCCGGTAACCTACCAGCGCATCGACCGGCAAAACCACCAGCGGGTGGTGCGGGCCCTGGAAATCAGCCGGGGTACAGGACAGCCATTTAGCTCCTTCCACGGCCAAACTGCCACGGCGCGCCCCTTCCAAACCGTTAAAATTGCCCTTAACCGCAGCCGGGAGGAGCTCTACCAGCGCATCGACGCGCGCATGGACCTGATGCTGGCCCAGGGGCTGGAGGCCGAGGCCCGGGCCCTCTACCCGCACCGCCACCACAACGCCCTGCAAACGGTGGGCTACAAAGAGCTGTTCGATTACTTTGAGGGCCAGTACGACTACGCGGAAGCCGTACGCCTGCTCAAGCGCAACTCCCGGCACTACGCCAAGCGCCAGCTCACCTGGCTCCGCCGCGACGCGGAGTATCAATGGCTGGAGCTGTAAGATACTTTGTGGCCAATTCTGGCAACTGTGGAGAAATACACTGCACCGCTACCGGCCCGCTCTGCCCAATTTTTCAGGCATAGACCGGGCCGGTAGCGGTGCAGGCCGTTTATGGGAGAAATGACTTATTAACTCCAACGAAACTAGAAGCGTCGGCCAACTTTCAGCTGTAGTGTAGCCAGGGAATTGCCAAACGTGTCATTCTGGAACAGGGCTTTGCCGCCCACCAGCCATTTGCGGGCCGGGTTCACGGCCACATCCAGGTTCAGCGAAAACAGGTAGCCGGCGTGCAGGCCATTTTCGTGGTCGAGGGCGAGTACGGTAGCGTAGGATGAGGGGTCGGGCAGGCGGTTGAATGGAGCCCCGTAGCGGTTGGAGTAGCCCGCGTAGCCGCCGCCACCCACCGCAAACAGCACCCGCTTGTCGTTACCGAAAGGGTAGAGGTAGAACTCCTGCTCCAGATTCACGGCCTGGTAGGTAAGGGCGTACGGCACGTTAACGCCAGCCCCACCCTGGCGCGGGTCGGGCGGATAGACGGTAGAAATATCTTCGCGGCTGCCGCCCACGAAAGCCAGTCGGGTGCCGGTGCCCAGGTGCCGGCCCAGCAACCGGCTATATTCCAGATGAGCTTTGAGGGCCATATAATCACCTGTGCCCACGCCAGCCGAGCCAATACCGAGTTGCAAGCCGGCCCGGGGCGGCGCATCCTGCGCCAAGGCTGGTACAGCAAATAAGCCGAATACGGCGGCGGAACCAATGGTGCGTATAATATTCAGCATACTGAAAAAATAATGAAGGATTGAGGAACTTATTCTGATACTATCAAACGCAAATTCCCTACCAGAATAGAGAATCTGGTAGGGAACAGCTGCATTTCGTAAAATGAAAGGGAATCCGGCTACACGCTCAGGATTTCCACCATCCGCATAAAGCTCTGGTTGATGAGCTTCTTCTTATGGATAGTATCGGTGAAGGGCGTGTACACCAGCTTGCGGTCCACAATGCCGGCCATTACGTTGCGCATGCCGTTGAGCAGGCCCTCCACGGCGGCAATACCAATCTGGGAGGCCAGCATCCGGTCGGCGGCGGAAGGAGCCCCGCCGCGCTGAATGTGCCCAATGATGGTGACGCGGGTGTCCAGCTCCGGAATGGCCTCCTTCACGCGCTGAGCTACCTGGTGGGCGTTGCCTTCCTCCTCGCCCTCGGCCACTACTACCAAAAACGAAGTTTTGGAGCGCTGCCAGCTGGATTTCAGGTTCTCCACCACGGCTTCCGTCGACATCTGCGTTTCCGGAATCATCACAATTTCGGCCCCACCCCCAATGGCGCAGGGAATGGCAATGTAGCCCGAGTCGCGGCCCATTACCTCCACAAAGAAGCACCGGTCGTGGGAGTCGGCCGTATCCCGGATTTTGTCAATGGCTTCCAGGGCCGTGTTTACCGCCGTATCGTAGCCAATGGTGTAGTCGGTACCATACAGGTCGTTGTCGATGGTGCCGGGGGCGCCCACCGTTGGAATACCGAACTCCTGCTCAAACAGCGTGGCGCCCGTGAAGGTACCATTGCCCCCAATGGCTACCAAGCCGTCAATGCCGTGGTTCACCAATTGGTCGAAGGCCTGCTGCCGGCCTTCCTTGGTCATGAACTTCTGAGAGCGGGCCGATTTGAGAATGGTGCCGCCTTTCTGAATTGTATTGGCGACGGAAGCCGAATCCAGCTTCACAAACTCGCCCTTAATCATGCCGCTGTAACCGCGCATGATGCCGTACACTTCAATGCCGTGGTACACGGCCGTGCGAACCACGGCCCGGATGCAGGCATTCATGCCGGGCGCGTCGCCCCCACTGGTTAAAACTGCAATACGTTTCATCTTACTGCTCTTCAATACTCAACAAAATGCCCGACGTAGCCGGGCCAGGCAAAGGTGCTAATTCCAGCCGGAAAGGTAAGCCCCAACTCCATGAAATGTAAATTAACCATGTCAAATGACTGTTTTCGTAGAAGCTACGTAAGGTAGGGCTTGCGCTACTGCCGGTTTTTGAATAACTTCCCAAACTGGTAAACACAGTTTCCCAGAACCACGCGCTGCTTGCTTCCCCCCATTCCCACCACCCCCAACGTTTACGTGCATGTTTGGTTTTTTTGAGAATGAGCAAACCCGTCGGGTGAAAAGTCATCTGATGAACTTGGTGGCGCTAGCCAAGGCCGATGGTCACATGGATGAACGGGAAATGAGCTTTATTATGGCTGTGGGCAAGCGTGGGGGCCTGCGCACCGAGGAAGTCCGCTCCATTATGGGCAATAGCAGCGCCATCAATCTGCTCATTCCGGATAACGACTCTGAGCGTTTCGACCAGATATTTGACTTGGTGGATATGATGCTTGCCGATGGTATTGTGGATGACACCGAAATTAACTTCTGCGTAGACATGGCCGAAAAGCTCGGTTTCCGCAAGGAGGTAGTGACCCGCCTAGTGCGCCATATTTCCCAGTGCGTGAAGGATGGTATGGAGCGGGACCAAATCAAAGATGATGCACTGGCGCTACTAAGAAGCTAGTAGTTAAGCACTGCCTATAGAAAAAAGCCGCTGGATGGTCCCTTCCTGGAATCATGCAGCGGTTCTTACTTATAGGGTGCTGCCTAGCTTTCAACCGAAGAAACGGCTCGCAGCAGAGCCGCGCAGGCATCGTCAATTTGCTCCAATGTGATGGTAAGAGGCGGGGCAATGCGCAGGGAGTTGTCGCAGAACAGGAACCAGTCGGTCAGGACATGCTCCTGCCACAGGGCATGGTCGATGATGGGCTTAAGCACCTCAAAAGAGGCGAATTCCACGGCCATCATCAGTCCGCAGTTGCGTACCTCCCGAATGGCCGGGTGCTGGAGTTGCTGCCGGAAGCGAGTAGCTTTTTCGGCCACACCGGCCAGCAAGTTTTCCTCCTGAATAACCTGCAGCGTAGCCAAGGCCGCCGCGCACGAAACCGGGTGGCCCCCAAACGTGGTGCAATGGCCTAATATCGGATCGGTTTTGAAGCTGGCCATGATGTGCTGGGGCGCAATGAAAGCTCCGATGGGCATACCGCCGCCCATGCCCTTGGCCGTAAGCAGAATGTCGGGCTCGATGCCGAACTGCTCAAACGCCCAAAACGTGCCCGTGCGCCCGAATCCCGATTGAATCTCATCCAGAATAAGGAGCGCGCCCACTTCGGTGCAGCGCTGGCGCAGGGCGGGCAGGTAACCGGGGGCCGGCAGCCGCACGCCGGCTTCGCCCTGCACGGTTTCTATTACTACGGCGGCCGTGTGCTCATCAATCAGCTGCAAATCCTCGAAGTGGTTGTGGCGCAGGTGCTGCACATCAGGCAGCAGGGGACGAAACGCGTTTTTGAAGCCCTCGGAGCCGGTGATGCTGAGGGCACCGTGGGTGGAGCCGTGGTAAGCGTTGTAGCAGCTCAGCAGCTTAGTGCGGCCAGTATGGCGCTTGGCCAGTTTCAGCGCGCCCTCCACCGCCTCGGTGCCGGAGTTGGTGAAGTACACATTGTCGAGGTGGGCGGGCAGGGTGGCGGTAAGAGCCTGGGCCAGCCGGGCGGGTGGGGCCTGCACCAATTCCCCGTACACCATTAGGTGCAGGTACTTATCCAGTTGATTTTGAATGGCCTGCAGCACGTGCGGGTGACGGTGGCCTACGTTGCTGACGCCAATGCCCGAAATCAAATCCAGATACTGCTCATTGTTGGCGTCGTACATATATACACCTTCGGCCCGCTCAATTTCCAGCAGCAGGGGAAAATCGGAAGTTTGGGCCTGGTGGCGCAGAAAAAGCTGGCGGGGGGTAAGCATACGCTAAGCAAAACGATTCGGCCAGAGAAGCCGATAGGGTAAGAAAAGCCACGCCGTGCACTATACAGAGGGGTGGACTGGAACAACAAAAACGGGCCGTAAAGGTACGGCTCCCAGGTCGCTTACTTTTCCATCAACAAAAAAACGGCCGCCGAAGCAGCCGTTTTCTATGGGTTTAACAAGAGCGCCCGCCTCAATCGTCCAACCCATCGGCGGGGCTGGCGGGCATACCGGGGCGGTTGGCCACGCGCTTGAGAACTTCCCGGGTAAACTGCCGCTCGGCCAAGGCCATCTGGCCTACCTGCCGCACACTAAGTACCCGCTGAAACCGCTCGAAGTAGTCCTTTTCCAGCGTAATTTCCTGCTGGCGCAGCACAAACGACTGGTTGAGGCTTTCCCTGATCTGCTGGTCGCTGAGTCCATCGGTAGTGGCGGGGCGCAACTGGCGCAGCCGCCGGCTCAGGTCGCGGCGCTTGGCCGTGAATTCGTTGTAAAGCGGCCAGAATTTTTGTGCCTGGTCGGGAGTGAGGGCAATTTTCTCGGTCAGGTAGGCAATGCGGGCGTTTTCGAGCTGGCTGAGGCGCTCCTGTCGGCGCAGGCCACCCTGGGCATGTGCCTGCGCCAGGGGCAGGGCCGCCAGCAGGCAGAACAGGAATAGGCTTCGGAGGAAATACTTCATTGGAAAGAAAAACAACGCGGGCGGTAAAAGTACAGCTTACAAATAGTCGGCCGATTGAGCGTCCAGCAGCTCCTGCAACTCTTCGGGGGAGGCCTGCAGGGTACCAACGGGGGCGTGCTGAGCGGCTCCGGGCACTTCCGCTAAATCGGCAAGCGTTACCCGCTGCTCACTAGCTAGCAGATACTGCACCAATTCTGCGCGCGGAACCTGGGCCAGGGAAGTGGTAGCCAGGGGCTGCACTGCAGCGCCGGGGCTCAGCAGAAACGAGGCCGCAAAGCCCCCCAACACAACCCCCGCAGCCAGGGCCGTACGCACCGGGGCCGACAGCGCCGCCAGCCAGCCCCAGGCCGCCGGACTCGGGGGGGCAGTCTGCACGCGTTGCATTACGCGCATGGGCAACTGTTCAAAGTAGCGGTCCGGGGGCGGGGCCAGCGGCGGCTGGGGCCGACGGCGGTGTTCATCCAGACGAAAAGGAGTATGCATGGCGGTTAGAGGCGGCCGGGGCCGCCGGGTTTAATCCGTGAGAGTCTCGTTGTTGAGGTAGTGCTCAATTTTCTTGGCGGCGTGGTGGTAGGAGGCTTTCAGGGCCCCCACGCTGGTGCCCGTCACCTCGGCCATCTGCTCGTAGGGCATCTCATCGTAGTAGCGCAGGTTGAACACCAGCCGCTGCTTATCGGGCAGGCGCAGGATGGCTTTCTGCAGCTTCAGCTCCACCGCGTCGCCGGCCAGGCTTTCATCAGCCTCCAGTTTGGCCGTTAGCTCCGCGCCCACATCGTTGAGGGGCAGGAAGAACTTACGCCGTTTACTGTTCAGAAAGCTCAGGCACTCGTTGGTGGCAATGCGGTAAATCCAGGTGTAGAGGGAGGCATCCTGGCGGAAGTTCTCCAAGTGGTTCCACACCTTGATGAACACGTCCTGGGTCAGGTCGTCGGCATCGTCGTGGTCGACCACCATTTTGCGCACGTGCCAGTACACCTTGCTCTGGTACTTGCGCACGAGCTGGTTGAAGGCCACGTTGCGGGCGGCGGGGTCACGAAACTTGGCGAGTATCTCCTGGTCTTCCAAGGCGCAGGCAGGGCGGGTTAGGGCGGCGGTTGTGGGTGGTTAGAGGCTAAGCTAGGGCAGAAGTTTAATGAGTACCCTGGAAAAAACGTTGCTTCGGCTTGCACCGCAGGCAACGTGTACAACTATCCGGTAATTTGGCCGAATACTTCTCACCCTACCAGTACATGAATTCTACTTCTACACCGCAGGAAATTGAGGAAGAATATGTTTGGAATTTCTTCGGCCGCAATGCGGAATACTATTTACAAACGTGGCGGCTGCGGCAAAAAGGCAAGTATATCACCTTTAATGCGGCGGCCTTTTTTCTGGGGCTCTTCTGGTTTCTGTACCGTCGGATGTACCTAGGAAGTGTTAACAGTGGCTAGTATGTTTGGGAATGGAGTACATGTTGACCGACGCGCAGTGGGCGCGCATCGCGCCGTTACTGCCGGGCCGGGAAGGCACGAGCGGCGGGCGGGGCCAAG
>NZ_JAWDJT010000019.1:0-49773 GCF_032464715.1 Hymenobacter endophyticus
GCTGCAAGCACTACTGGCTCACCCCGGACGACTATCGCACCGAGCAAACCCTACGCGACAAGCTCGACTACCTCATGCCCAGAGTCGGAACTGAGTATACGGTTACTTTTAGCTGACCACTTAATGCCGCCACCCACGAGTTTCAGGTGCACGGTGCCGGGCTTGCCCGGCGAGCTTAGCGCCACCACCAGCTGCTCTTTGCTGGTCTGCTGAGCCTGAGCGGACTGCAGCGAAAGGAGCGTGATACAGGTGAAGAGCGTACGATATAGGAGCTGATTCATCGGGTTTGCTGTTTGATGGTAACGTCGCCGTTCAGGGTTTCCAGGCGAATATTGGGCCCGCCTTTTCCGAGGCGTACGGCCGTTTCCTTGCGGATTTTGTAGGTGGTGCCGGCGGTTTCCCGCTCGGTATTCTGGGTAACCTGCACGGGCAGCACTTGCGTCTGCGGAAAGTCGGTATACAGCTCCCCGTGCATGCTCTTGAAGTACAGGTCGGCGGAAGCAGTGGGCGGGTAGCTCACCACAATGTTGCCGTTGATGGTCTTGTAGGAAGCAGCTGCCGAGGGCGCGGCCGTGAGGGTTACTTCTACTTTGCCGTTCACCGTGTGGGCTTTCGAAACCTGCTGCACATTCTGCAGGGAAATACCCCCGTTCACGTTGCTGGCCTGCACCAGCCCGTTCACATTCTCCACCTGCACCTCGCCGCCGTTCACCGTCGAGACGGTTACGTTCATGCCCTGGGGCACTTTCACTGTAAAGTCGAAATTGAAGTGGTAGTGGCGGTCCTCGCTGCTCCAGTTTTGGTTGCGGCGGGGGCGGGAGTCGAAGGGCCCCTGTTGGTATACCACCAGGCTGTCGTTACGCTGCAGGAAGCCCAACTGCACTTCTTTCTGGGCCTGCGCTAGGGAAGCAGCGTCTTCGGCTTTCAGGCTTTTGGTGGCTTCTACCTCTATTTTATTGCCCGTGCTGCCCACTATTCGCACCGAGCCCATGACGTTGTAGAGGACCAGGGTACTGCGGCCGGCATCGGCGGTCAGGGTAAAGTCGCGGCTGATTTTCTCCGTGGCTTCCCGGTTTTGGGCTTGCAGGGAGCAGCTAGGTAGCCACAGAAGCAGCCAGAGTACCAGAGTTATAGGGAAGGGTTTCATTTGATTTTGAAGAGGTTGGAGGTGCCGCGGGGGCACGCTCATGGGACAAAGTCTGAATGCTTTGCTCGATTTTGTTTTTCACTTGCTCGTTCAGGTTGTCCTGCTGGAGCAGTTTGCGCAGGGGGCGCACCGAGCGGCGCTCCTGCAGTTGCACCATCAAATCGGCCAGGGCCGACTGCACGAGCGGAGACTCCTGGTAAGCCAGGGAGCGAACCAGCCCTAAGCGCACCGTAGGGTCGTCGGCCAGGCCGGCCAGCGCATCCAGGGTAGCCAGGCGCACATTCACATTGGGGTCTTGGTTGAGGGTGCTGAACAGCGCCGCCAGTACCCGCTCGTTGGTAGGAGCCACTTCCTCGGCGTCGCTCACGGCTTGCAGGCGCTGCACAGCCGAGGGGTTGTTGAGTCGGGAAATGAGGCCCACCTGCTGGGCCGTAGCCTCAGTAGGTGCCGGTGTGTCCAGCCGGGCCAGGGACTCGTCAGTACCAGTACCCGTTTCGCGGCCTTTCAGTCCATAGCCAATTCCCAGGCCCACTAGCAGCAACACCGCGCTGTAGGCCAGGCGTTGGGCAAAGGCGGGCTGCCACCACTCCCGGAGCCGCTGCAGCAGCCCCGCCACCGACCAGCGCTGCCGGCGCTGCTCTTCGGCCTTGAAGTCGGCCAGCATGGCGTAGAAGTTAGGTCGAAGCTCCTCGCTGGGCGCCGGTACCGGCAAAGCGCCCATGCTTGTCCAGAGCTGCTGCAACGAGTCCAGCTCGTGCTGGCAGCCGGGGCACTGCGCCAGGTGGGCGGCCATGGTTTGCTTGTCCGTTTCCGGCAATTCGCCCGCCAGCCAGTCCATTAGCTCCTGCTGCACTTCCTCACAGTTTCTGAACCTTGCTTCCATTATCCAGTTGCAAATAGATGTCCTTCAATTGGCAGAGGGCCCGGTGCGCGCGCACCTTCACGGCCCCTACCGTAGTATTGAGCAGCTGCGCTATCTGCTCGTATTTCAGCTCCTGAAACCGGCTCAGCACCAGCACTTCGCGCTGGTCGGGGCTGAGACGGGCCATGGCTTGGTGAAGCTGCGCCATTTCCTGAGTGCGCTGCAGGTGGGCGTCGGCCGATGCGCCGCCTGCAATTTTTTCGGCCCAGTCGGCAATGTCCTGGTGGTGGGCCGAGGGTTTGTTTTTCCTGGCCGTATCCGCCAGCACATTGCGCGCTAGGTGGTACATCCAGGTTCGGAATTCGCCTTCCCCCGAGAAGGTGTGCCGGTATTTTAGCATGCGGTAAAACACCGTCTGCACCAAATCCTCGCTGGCCGTGGCGTTGCCGTTGGAGTGGTAAAAGAACGCCAGCAACGGCCGGTGGTAGCGCTCAAACAACAGGCCCATTTTCTCCACCTGACCAGCCTTTACCTGGAGCATGAGCGAGTTGTCGGTTAAGGAGTTCAAGGCGTTGGCAGCTGAGTGAGTGGCGAATTCGGGCGTGGAAACCTCGCCTTTTCGGGAAGGTTACAGCCGAATGAAAAAAAATATTTTTCGGGATGCGGCAACTAGCGGCGCGAACTGTCAGTGCCGCACAATTATCTAGTACCTATAGTGTGTGCTTGAAGCCTCGCAAAAGTGCCTCAGCGTGCCATGCCGCAAATAAAAATTTCCGTTCTACAGAATATCCTCGCCCAAATGCTCCCGCAGCCGCTCCCGCAATACATCCTGCAGGATATGGTCCATGAACTGAAACTTATCGGGGATGCGCAGGGTAATAAGCCGCTTGCCAGCCACCGCCTCCGGAAATTTGTGCCGTAGGTAGTCGGTGTGTTTGCGCTCCATTACTAGTATAATATCGGCCCAGCCCACATGGCCGGCCGTTACGCGCACCCGGGCCCCCGGCTCGGTGCCGGCTGAGCGGGCCTCTACCTCCGGGTGGTTGTCAAACAGCCGTTCGGCCGTGAGGCTACGCCAGCAGTTCTGGCTGCAGATGAACAGGAGCTTGGTTGGGGAGAACTGCATGCAAGAAGGAAACGCCAACGAAGGTAGTAGCCGGGCTTTTTACTAGCCAAACGTCAAAAAAATGAACACCAGCAGTCTTTACTGCTAAAAGCCCTTGCCGTTCATTACGTCACACGTTTCGGCTGGACGCCTGAGGTAAGTAGAGTAGGTAATTTGTTGCAAGCCAAAAAATTGCGGAGTAACCGGTTGCACTGGTACGAGCGGTGGCCGGTTGGCATCAACACTTACGTAACACGCAACAAAACTTGAAGCAGGCAGCAGTGCGAACAGTCGGCAAGCAAACCCTACCTAAGAAGCACTGCCGGGCTTTTGCAGGTAGTGCAGATTTGGTAGTATTGTGCATACAGCGTGGCCCTTTAGTGGCCTATGGAGCCCCACGGCGCGGCCCTCGACCCTCCCAGATTCTGGTTTTTCAATACGAAGTTTTGACCGGGCAGCGGTTTGCCCGCCTCGGTACGCCTAGCTTCCCCTAGTTTTTCAATACGTCATTCCTACATGAAACGAGTTTTCCGAACCGCCCTGCTCATGTCGCTGGGGCTGCTCACGCCCCAACTCCAAGCTCAAAAATCCACCGTTCCCATGGCTGCCTCAGCTATGGCCGACGACCCGAAGATGACCAAGTTCATCAACGAGTTGATGCAGAAGATGACGTTGGAGGAGAAAATCGGTCAGCTGAACCTGATTACGGTGGGCTTCGATGTGACCGGGCCGGTAGTAAGTAAGGATGTGGACGCCAACATCCGTAAGGGCAACGTGGGCGCGGTGCTGAACACGTTTACCCCGGTGGCCGCCCGCAAGCTGCAGGAAATGGCCATGAAGGAAAGCCGCTTGCATATTCCACTCATCTTCGGCTACGATGTGATTCACGGGCACCGTACTATTTTCCCCATTGCCCTGGGCCTGGCCTCTAGTTGGGACCTCACGGCCATGGAGCGTAGCGCCCGCATTGCCGCCGAGGAAGCCTCCGCCGACGGCATCAACTGGGTGTACTCGCCGATGGTGGACATTGCCCGCGACCCGCGCTGGGGCCGCATCAGCGAGGGCTCGGGCGAGGACCCGTACCTGGGCTCCCAGATTGCCCGCGTCATGGTGCGCGGCTACCAGGGCGACGACCTGAGCAAGAACAATACGGTGATGGCCTGCGTGAAGCACTTTGCCCTGTACGGGGCCGCCGAGGCCGGGCGCGACTACAACACCACCGATATGAGCCTGGTGCGCATGTACAATGAGTACCTGCCACCCTACAAAGCGGCCTTCGATGCGGGTGCTGGCTCGGCCATGTCGTCGTTTAATGACATCAACGGAGTGCCTGCCACTGGCAACAAGTGGCTGATGACCGACCTGCTGCGGGGGCAGTGGGGTTTTAAGGGCTTTGTGGCAACGGACTACACGGCCATCAACGAAATGACCGCCCACGGCATGGGCGACGATGCTCAGGTATCGGCCCTGGCCCTGAACGCGGGCATCGACCAGGACATGGTAGGGGAAATCTTCCTCAAAAACCTGGCTCAGAATCTGAAAGATGGCACCGTGAAGCAGGAGCAGATTGACCTGGCCTGCCGCCGCATTCTGGAAGCGAAGTGGAAGCTGGGCTTGTTCAAAGACCCCTACCTCTACACCAACGAGAAGCGCGCCAAGGCCACGATGATGAAGAAAGAGTTCATCACCGATGCCCGCGACATTTCCCGCAAGAGCATGGTATTGCTGAAGAACAGCAACCAAACGCTGCCCCTGAAAAAGCAGGGTACCATTGCGCTTATCGGCCCACTGGCTACCCGTCAGCGGGATATGATTGGCTCCTGGAGCGGGGCCGGCGACTGGAAACAGGCCGTGTCTTTGGAGCAGGGTATCCGGAACGTGGCGGGCAGCGGGGTGAAGATTGTAACGGCTCAGGGCGCCAACTTCACCGACGACCAGCAGATGATTGACCGCCTCAATGCTCACGGTGGGGAGCTGAACGTGGACAAGCGTAACTCGGAAGAAATGATTCGGGAAGCTGTGCAAACTGCGCAGGGCGCCGATGTGATTGTAGCAGCCGTAGGCGAAAGCCAAGGCATGACCGGCGAGGCTGCCAGCCGCGCCGATATTGGCCTGCCGGGCCAGCAGCTGGAACTACTCAAGGCCCTGAAGAAAACCGGCAAACCGCTGGTGATTGTGCTGATGAACGGCCGTCCCATGACATTGCCTTGGGAGGATAAAAACGCCGACGCTATTCTGGAAACCTGGTTTGCGGGTACTCAGGCCGGCAACGCCATTGCCGATGTGCTGTTCGGTAGCTACAACCCCTCGGGCAAACTCACCGCCACTTTCCCGCAGTCGGTGGGGCAGATTCCGTTGTACTACAACCACAAAATGACTGGCCGGCCCTACCAGGGTGTGGCCCTGGATAAGTACAAGTCGCGGTATATGGATGTGAGCAACGACCCGCTATATCCCTTCGGTTACGGGCTGAGCTACACCACTTTCGAGTACAGCAAACCCGAACTCAGCACTGCCACGCTGCCCATGAACGGCACCCTGGACGTGAAAGTAACCGTGCGCAACACCGGTAACTACGACGGCGAAGAGGTAGCCCAACTCTACATCCGCGACATGGTAGGCTCTATTTCGCGGCCGGTGCAGGAGCTGAAAGGCTTCCAGAAAGTGATGCTCAAAAAGGGAGAGAGCCGCACACTCACCTTCCGCCTGACGCCCGAGGATTTGAAGTTCTACAATGCCGACCTGCAGTTCGTAGCCGAGCCCGGCGACTTCCAGGTGATGGTGGGCGGCAACTCCCGCGACGTGCAGATGGTCCCTTTCAAGCTGGCTGCGCAGTAAGTAATGGCTGATACCGTTCCCGCCAAACCGCATTTTCCGGCTCTGGATGCGCTACGTGGCGTGGCGGCATTGCTGGTGGTGGCTTTTCACCTGCTGGAAGTACACGCCACCAGCCACTTGGACCAGCTCATCAACCACGGCTACCTGGCCGTCGACTTCTTCTTCCTGCTCTCCGGGTTTGTGATTGGCTACGCCTATGATGAGCGGTGGAACCAGATGAGCCTGGGAGAATTCTGCCGGCGGCGGCTGGTGCGGCTGCAGCCCATGGTGGTGTTGGGCATGCTGATTGGGGCGCTGGCCTTTTACGGGCAAATGAATCCGCAGTGGCCGCTTATTGCCCAAACCTCCGTGGGTAAACTGGTGCTGGTAACGGTGCTGGGCTGCCTGCTGCTGCCGGTGCCGCCCGCCCTGGATGTGCGGGGGTGGCAGGAAACCTTCCCGCTCAACGGTCCCGGTTGGTCGTTGTTTTTTGAGTACGTGGCCAACCTGCTGTACGCCGTGGTGGTGCGCCGGTTCTCGCGGAGGGCGCTGGCCGTACTGGTGGCGGTTGCCGCGGCGGCGCTGCTGCACCTGACCCTCACCAGCCCCAACGGCGACGTAGTGGGCGGCTGGTCGTTGGAGCCGGTGCAATTACGCATCGGCTTTACCCGGGTAATGTTTCCGTTTTTTGGGGGGCTGCTGCTGTTTCGTACGGTGCGGCCCGGCCGCATCCCCTATGGCTTACTATGGAGCGCCTTGCTGTTGGTTACCCTGCTAGCCTTGCCACGCATAGGTAGCGCGGGGCAGCCGTGGCAGAACGGGCTGTACGAGGCGGGCAGCATCCTGATTGGCTTTCCGCTGGTGGTGTATCTGGGCATTAGCCATGCGCAGGCTTCGGCAACGGTTCAGCGCGCGAGCCGGGTACTGGGGGAGCTTTCCTACCCCTTATACATGGCGCACTTTCCCTTCGTGCACCTATATTTTGCCTGGGTGCACACCCATGGACTAACGCTGCCGCAGAGTGCGCCCGTAGCCGCCGGAGTGTGGCTGGGCACGGTGGCACTGGCTTACGCCTGCCTGAAATTGTACGATGAGCCGGTGCGGGCCTGGCTGAGCCAGCGGGTCCTGCGGCTGGCCCGGCCGGTGAGTAAAGCGCCAGGAGTATAACTACCTAACCCTAACCTGCGCCTTGTGTGGGACAAGCGCGCGGGGGCTCCCGGAAACCAGAATGCTAGTTAGGGGAGCGGACTGATTTTCCGGGAGCCGTGTATACAAAAAGGGCGAAGCCACAATGGCCTCGCCCTTTTTGTTTGTCCTTCCGATCAAGGCGAGGAATCAGGACTTAACTTCTAACGCTAACCCAGATTCCGCGCTTTGCTCGGAAGGACAACTCACTACTCAAACTGCAACTGCTGGTTGAAGAACGGCAGCAGCTTCTGGTACACGCGCCCCTCCCGGCCCGTGCGGTTGCCCTGGTAGCTTTTAGCCAAGGGTATTGATGCTTCGACCTCGCTCAGCATGACGGTCTAGCACTTGTCAGCCGGCAGGGGCTAGTTAGTTCACTACCATCGTCATGATGGAGTGGGCCGGGCTAGTGGTTTGGGCGGCCTGGCCTTTAATCCAGAGCTGGAAGGGCTGCTCTTTCTCGGTCTGGTTCATGACTACCACGGCTACTTTGCCATCGGTGTTCAGGAAAGCCGTGGCCTGCAGCACGTCGCGGCTGGAGGTAACGGCCACGCGCTTGGCCCCGGGGCGGATGAACTTGGAGAAGTGGCCGATGTAGTAGTAGCTGTTGGTGTAGATGAGCTTGCCGCTTCTGGTGTCGCCGATAACGGGGGCGTAGCAGAAGTTGCCCACGTGGTTGGGGCCGCCGGTTTCGTCCAGCAGCACGTTCCAGTCGGTCCAGGCCACGGTGCCGGCATTAAAGTCGTTGATCATGGAGTTGCCGTACCGCTCCCCCAGGGTCCAGTCCTGCACCTTAGCCAACTGAAAATTCTCCACGCAGCCTTCCGTAAACACCAGGTTTTTCTCGGGGTAGGTTTCGTGCACGCGGCGCAGGTTATCGAACTGCATGGCGCTGCCGGTCCAGGTTTCGTACCAGTGAAAGCCCAGGCCCCAATAGTACTGGCTGGCTTCAGGGTCATCGAACAAGGTGCTGGCCCGCTGGAACATCAGGTCCCGGTTATGGTCCCAGCCAATCAGCTTTTTGCCGCCCATGCCGCCTTTTTTAAGGGTGGGCCCGAGGAAGTTTTTCACGAAATCCCGCTCCTCCTCGGCCGTGAAAATGCAGGATTCCCACTTTTGCTTGGCCATGGGCTCATTCTGCACCGTGAGGCCCCACACCGGCATGCCCAGCTTCTCATAGGCCTGAATAAACTTCACGTAGTGGTTGGCCCAGGCCTGGCGGAATTCCGGCTTGAGCTTGCCCCCCTGCAAGAGGCTGTTGTTGTCCTTCATCCAGGCCGGGGGGCTCCAGGGGCTCACGTACAGCGGGAGCTTGCCCCCGGCCGCCTGAATGGCCTGCTTGATAAACGGAATGCGGTACTGCTCATCGTGCTTCACCGAGAAGGTTTTCAATTCTTTATCGTTGTCCTGCACGTAGGTGTAGCTGCCGCTGGAAAAGTCGCAGCTGGCAATGTTGGTGCGGGCCAGGGTGTAGCCAATGCCGTTGCTGGGGCTGAAATAGGCCTGCAGAAACTCCTGCTGCAGGGCCTTGGGCAGCTTGGCGAAGGTTTCGGCCGAGGCATCGGTGAGGGCCCCGCCAATGCCCAGCAGCGTCTGGAAGGTGTGGGTAGGATCGACGAATACCGTGGGCTGGGTTTCCAGGGGCTGGCCCACCTGCTGAAAGGTGAGTTTGCTGCCCGCAGCCAGCCGCTGGGGCGTGCCACTGGCGGTGGTGTACACCTGCACCTGCCGGCCGGCGGCGGAGTAGGGTTTGGCTGCACCCAAAGCAGATTTCTGGGCGGTGGCAGCCGTGCTGAGGCCCGCGGCCAGCAGCGCGGTGAGAAGAGTTTTGTGCATGGGAAAAAAAGGAAGAATCATCGAAAGGAGCTTACCACACGTAGGTGCCCGCCGCGCCGGCCCCCAGGGAGGTGGTAACCGTCTTGTTCCGGTACTGGATATCAAATGTTTGGGTAGCGCCGCCCTTGTTCAGCACAATCAGTACCTTTTTGCCCTCGGGGTTTTTGAAGGCCACGTTGGGCAGGTTGCTTGGTGCATTGGTACCGATGCGCACCGAGCCGGGCCGCACAAACTTAGCCAGGTGGGCCACCGAGTAATAAGCCGGGTTGCGCGTAACGGAGTTGCCATTGATGGTGAGGGCCCCCAGGCAGTTAGGGCACCCACCGGGCGTGTGGGGGCCGTAGTTCTGGTCGGCAGCCAGGTTCCACTCCAGCACATTACGGCTCCAGTTGCGCGTGGCCCCAATCATGAGGTTATCCATGTGCCACGAAAAGTCGCCGTCGAAGTTGCCGGGCCCGCCTACCCACTGCTCCGTGAAGTACACGTTTTTGTTAGGGAAGGCATTGCGCACCGTGCTCAAGGTGGAAATATCCCCGGCATACAGGTGAAAGGCCGAGCCATCCACGTACTGGCTGGCCTGGGGGTCGCGCAGAACGCTCAGGGGGTAATCGGGTACGTCCAGGTTGTGGTCGTAGAGAATGATTTTGGTGCTGATGCCCGCCGCCCGGAATGCCGGCCCTACATGGTCGCGGATGAAGGTGGCCTGCTCGGCGGCCGTCATCACCATGCTGGGGTTATTACCACCATGTAGGGGCTCATTCTGCAGCGTCACGGCATCAATCATCACGCCCTCCGCCTTCATGCCCTGAATGTACTTGACGAAATACTGCGCGTACGCGGCGTAGTACTCAGGCTTTAGAGAGCCGCCCACCGAGTTGTTGTTGGACTTCATCCACACCGGAGCCGTCCAGGGGGAGCCCAGGATTTTGATGTTGGGGTTGATGGCCAGAATTTCCTTGAGCACTGGCAGCAAATGCCGACGGTCGGGGTCGAGGCTGAACCGGGCCAGGGTAGGGTCGGGGGCACCGTCGTCGTAGGTAAACACGGTGGCGTCCAGGTCGGAGGCCCCAATACTTAGGCGCAGGTAGCTGGTTCCGATGTTGGGGCCGTCGGTGGCAAACAGCTCGTTGAGTAGGGCGGCCCGCTCGGTAGCGCCCATCTGGTGCAGGAGCTGGGCGCTACCGCCCGTGAGGGTGTACCCAAATCCATCAATAGACTGGTAAGTTTGGGTGGTATCCACCGTTATGGCCGTGTTCTGGCCATTGCCCGCGACAAAGTTGAGCGGTATGGTGCTCTTGTAAAACCGCGTGGAGGGGTTGGTAGTGGTTAGCCACAAGGCCACTTGGGAGGGCCCGACTGGCCCTGGTGGCAGCGGCGGTTCGGGGGTAGGGTCGGAGCCCCTCTCGTTGCCGCCGCAGCCGGATAACAGGCCCAGGGCCAGCAGCCCGGCCAGGCTCAGGGAGTAGTTGAAGGGGATTTTCATACGGAAGGAATACAGTAGGAGCGGAGAAAAAGAAAAGCGGGCCGGCAGCAGAAAACTGCCCGCTAGCGGGGCCAGGTATCGGAGCGGAAGGGGGAGGCCGGCAACCCGGCTTTGTTGTAGAGCGTGGCGGGCCGGTTGTTGCCCCAGGCATAGCGCACGGCTACGGGGTTGGGTACACCTTCAGCCCGCAGCACTACCGTGTTGCCCTCAACCCGAGCTTGGGCCCACACAAACTTCTCATCGGGCCCGGCCACGGCAAAGGAGGTAATTCCATCAGCGGCCGGCTTTAGTACCAGCCCGCCGCCCAGGTTATCAAAGGACAGAACCAGCTGGCCGCCAACGGGGCTGAGCTTGGTAAAGGTGGGGCCCGAGGCCACAACCGCCTTATCGGCGTAAGCTACGCGGCGGGCTGCCAGGGCCAGGCGGTGGCCCACATCCTGCTTGTTGCGGGGGTGAATGTCATCGGCGTTGCCCAGGTCCAGGGCTACGGCCATGCCGGTTTTGGGCACCGTGAGGCTGGTGTGGCGCTGGGCTTCGCGCAGGTGGGCCCAGTCGGTGTCGGCGGGCGTGGCGGGGTCATGCATGTAGCCGGCCAGCTGCACGAACAGGAAGGGCAGGGCCGGCTGCTGCCAGCGGCTGCGCCAGTCCTGAATCAGTGCCGGAAACAGCTGCTGGTACTGCCCGGCCCGGCCGGCGTTGCTTTCCCCCTGGTACCAGATTACGCCTTTCAGGGCATACGGCAGCAGGGGGGCAATCATGCCGTTGTAGAGGGCGGTGGGCTCATTTTGGGCCCCGCCCGGGTAGGGTGGCCGGGGCTGGGAGCCGGGCGTGGAAGCTGGGCGGTACAGCCACTCCCCGGCCAGCGGCACAGTGGTAGCGCCCACGGTGGCCGTCATGTCGGCGGGTTTTCCCCAGATGCCGCCCCCGCTGCCGGTATCCGTTACGCGCACGGTTACCACGTTGCGGCCGGCGCGCACCAGGTTGGCCGGCACGGTATAGCGGCGCGGCGTGGCATAACCCTGGGTGCCACCCACGGCTACACCGTTAAAAAACGTGCTGTCGGCATCATCTACCTGGGCCAGGCTCAGCGTGAGGGGCTGCCCGGCCGCCGAGGCAGGCAGAGTCAGGTCACGGCGCAGCCACACCACGCCATCAAAGTCGCTGAGCTCGGGGGTGGAGGCCTCCCAGATGCCGGGCAGGGGCATGGTTTTCCAGGTAGCGGTAGGCAGGTTAGTGTCGGCCCAGGTAAGTTGGCCGGGCACCAGGCCCTGGTCCTGGCCCTCGGGGCTGCGCTGCCAGGCACTGAGGCGGGTGGCATAGGCAGCTTCCTGCTCGGCAAAGGAGCCGGTTTGCTGCGCCAGCGAAGCCAGCTTAGGCTGAAAATCGGGGAGCTTACGCAGGGCCTCGGCGCTGGTCCAGGCTTCGGCCGCCGTGCCACCCCACTCGGAGGCAATCAACCCAATGGGTACGTTGTACTGCTGCTGCAAGTCGCGCCCGAAGTAGTAGGCCACGGCCGAAAAGCCGGCCACCGACTGGGGCGTGCACGCCTGCCACTCACCGCCGGCCAACTCGGCCTGGGGCCGCAGCTCGGCGCGGTTGGGCACGTTGAACAGGCGGATGCGGGGGTGGTTGGCGGCCGCAGCGGCGGCGGCTCCCTTTTCGGTGTCGCGCAGGGGCCACTCCATATTCGACTGCCCCGAGGCCAGCCAGACGTCGCCCACCAGCACATCCGTGAGGCGCAGCGTATTGGTGCCTTTTACTTCCAGCTCAAAGGGGCCACCGGCCTGCTGAGCCGGCAGGCTGAGCTTCCAGCGCCCGTCGGGGCCGGCAGTGGTTTGGATAGTTTTTCCCCGAAACGTCACGTTCACCGCCTCGCCCGGCGCCGCCCAGCCCCAGAGCGGCAGCGGCACGTTGCGTTGCAGCACCATGTGGGAGCCAACCAGCCGGGGCAGGCGCACCGTGGCCTGGGCCGCCGGAACAACCAGCAGACAACCGGCAAACAAAGAAATGAAGCAGAGTTTCATAGGGAATCGAACAGCAATACACACCTCCGGGGAATTCCATTGGCCACCGGAAGGTAGCTTCCCAGTGACAATAGCTGCACCAAGGGCGGCAACTGCGTGAGCGGTAGTTTGCCAGCCGCACACTGCCAACCACCGTGGTACCCGGTAGCGTGCGGTGGGCTTGTGGCAGCAAGCAGGTTGTGAGTAGGCGTGTTATCGATAGGCAACCGGCGAAAAACCGGCCCCGAACAAGCTTCGGAGCCGGTTATGAAAACGGATTATTCGTGAGCTATTACCACGCGTCGGGTCAGCTGACCGGCGGGCGTATCCACCTGCAGCAGATACATACCGGCCCGTAAGGAGGCTACGGGCAGCGTCAGGTGGTTGTCGCCGGAGGTGACGGTGCGGTTGGGCTGGTTTACCACGAGGCGGCCAGTAAGGTCCAGGAGGCGCAGGTGCAGGCGCTGGGCCGTGGGGGCGTTGTAGTGCAGGCTCAGCTCGGCATCGGCCGTGGTGGGGTACACTTGCAGGCGCAGGTCGTCGGCGGAGCCGGCCGTGGCCAGGGCCACCCGGGCCGCGCCCTGGTCCGAGAACCACCACCGCTGATTGTCGCCGCCGCCGTAGGTCCACTGGTGCACGGCCGCGCCATCAGCGGTGGAGTTGTTCTGCACATCCAGGGCCTTGCCGCTGAACTTGTTGATGATGCGGAAGGTCCCGTCGCCGTTGCTGATGATCTGCCAGTACTGGCTGTCCTGGCTCAGCCAGTCCCACTGGTGGGTGAGGGCGCCATCGGCAGTGCTGGGGCCGGCCACGTCCAGGCTCTTGTTGCTGTTCAGGTTTACCAGGCGCACGTAGCCACTGCCGGCATCCACCAGCTTCCATTTCTGGCTGGCCGCGCCGACCCAGGTCCACTGCTGCACCCGCCCGCCGTTGGCCTGGGAGTTGGCCGATACCTCCAGGGCCTTGCCGCCATTTTTGGAGCTGATTTCGTAGATGCGCCCAATGGCCGGGCCGCTGGGCGTAGCGGTGGTGCCATTGTAGTTGCCGCCGCCGGGGTAGTTTACAATGCCGTTCTGGTTCGGCGAGACGGCCGCCACGGTGGTGTTGGGCACGCAGTTGGCAAACCGAATGTTAGTCAGCACCTGGTTGAGGCCGGCGGGGCCATCCACCACGTAGGGTGGGTTGATGTGCATGAAGGCCGGGTTGCTGCGGTCCTCGAAGCGCTTATACGTCCAGTGGCACCAGCCAATGCCCACCGAGTTTAGGTTCTTAGCTGCGTCGCGCATCCAGTTGTCGTTATTCTCACCGGTTTCGCCAATCCAGATGGGCACGTTGTGGGTGGAGCGGAAGTTGCGCAGGTTGCCAATGAAGCGCAGGTCGTTGGCCCCGCCGCCGGTGGAGTTTACGCCGTTGTCCATCTCGTAGCCCGTGCCGCTGTAGCGGTGGGAGTTGTACACTAGGTTAGAGCGGTTGGGGAAGGTAAACGGCTCCATGTAGTTGTAGTCGTTGCCCCAGCCGTTGCCCTCCACCAGAATCAGGTGGTTGTCGCCCTGGCCCCGGATGGTGGTAATGAGCCGCTGAAATACGTCGTGGATTTTCTGGTTGCTGGGGTAGTTGTTGGGCTCGTTGATGAGGTCGTACATGGCCACCCGGGCGTCGTTTTTGTAGCGGTTGGAAACAAACGACCACAAGCGGTTAAGCACATCCTGGTTGATTTGCCGGTTCCAGAGGTCATTAGCCACAATCTGGTCGGCAATGTTGGCATCGGTACCCTGGGAGCCGGGGACGGCGTGCATGTCCAGTACCACGTACATGTTGTTGGCCTGGGCCCAGGCCAGGGTATTGTCAATCATGCTCAGCGCCGCCATGTTAGCGGGGTCCGTAAACAGCTGATTGGCGTTGTACCAGTTAGTAAGCTGGCTCACGTAAGAGTCGTACGTAACGGTGCCGCGCATCACGCTGTTGCGCACGGCCCGCTGGCTGGGCGTCAGAAACAGCTCGTAGTGCAGGGGCAGCCGAATGCAGTTGAAACCCTTGCTGGCAATGTAGTCGATGTCGGGCTTGGTGATGAAGTTGGCGCGGTAGTTCTGGTAGAAGGTTTCCACGGCCGCGTCGCTCATGCCCGCGTTGTAGAGGCTCTTTTTCACCGCGCCCTGCGTCTGCTTGGTGGCGCCGTTTATTGTGGCCCCGGGCCAGCCCACCTTCATCATGTAGCCCTCCTGCACGGCCCAGTTGCCCAGGTTCATCCCATTGAGGATTACTTCCTGGTTGCTGGCATTTACAATGCGCTGCCCATCGGCCCGCAAGAAGCTCTGCGCCTGGGCGCTTTGCCCGAGGCCCAAACCGGCGAGTAGCAGCGGCGCATACCGCAACGCCCGGGCCACGCGGCCCCCTGAAAAAGTAGTGGTGTTCATAGAAGTGGGAATTGGTTGTGAAAAAGGAACTGAAAAAAGGCCTTGGGATGGCCCGAAAAGGTCAGTGGAACCAGCCCGTAAGCCGGTGTAATTCGCTAGGTCACTACCATTTCCCACGCAGCAAGAGGGGGCGGGGTACTCTGGGTATTCGGTTACTCGGGCAATGTGCTGGCTAAGGTGCGGCCCGACCTTCTGGGGTTCGGTAGGGCCGCTCAGCGGGTTTACCACACGTAGGTACCGGCCGCGCCGGGCTGCAGGGTAGAGGTGAGGGTTTTGCCCTGGTAGCGCAGGCTGAAAGGCTGGGCCTGTTTGGAGTTGTTCTGCACCAGCACCACTTTCTGCCCATTGGGCGCTTTAAAGGCCACGTTGGGCAGCGTTTCGGAGGCCGTGGAGGCAATGCGCACCGAGCCGGGCCGGGCAAACTTGCTGGCGTGGGCAATGATGTAGTAGGCATCCTCCCGGATGACGGTGCTGCCGTCAATGGTGAGGGCGCCCCGGCACTCGGTGCAGCCCCCGGGCGTGTGGGGGTTCTGCTGGGGGTCGGCGGCCAGGTTCCACTCCAGCACGGTGCGGGCCCAGTTGCGGGTAGCCCCAATCAGGAGGGTGCGCACGTGCCAGGGGAAGTTCTCCTCGAATTTGCTCTTGGAGCCTACCCACTGCTCGGTGAAGTACACGTTCCGGTCGGGGTGGGCGTTGTGCACCTGGCTCAGGGCTTCAATGGGCCCGGCGTAGAGGTGGAAGGCCGAGCCATCCACATACTTCTTGGCCTCGGGGTCGTTGAGGATGGTCAGGGGGTAATCGGGCCGGTCGGCGTTGTGGTCGTACACGATGATTTTCGTGTCGATTTTCGCGGCCTGAAATGCCGGGCCCAGGTGCTTCTTCACAAACTCGGCCTGCTGCTCGGCCAGCATCAGCAGGCTGGGGTTGTTACCGGGGTGCAGGGGCTCGTTCTGCACCGTTATGGCATCAATGCGTACACCCTCGGCCTGCATCTGCTGCACGTACTTCACAAAATACTGGGCGTAGGCCGGGTAAAACTCCGGCTTCAGGGAGCCGCCCTTGGAGTTGCCGTTGGTTTTCATCCAGGTCGGCGGCGACCAGGGAGAGCCCAGGATTTTGATGCTGGGGTTGATGGCCAGGATTTCCTTGAGCACCGGTAGCAAGTTCGCCTTGTCGGGGGCCAGGCTGAATTTAGCCAAGCCGGGGTCGGTCTGGCCTTCGGGCAAATCGTCGTAGCTGAACACGGTGGCGTCCAGGTCGGAGGCCCCGATGCTCAGGCGCAGGTAGCTCACGCCAATGTTGGGGCCATCGGTGGCAAACAGCTCCCGCAGAATGGCTTTACGGGCCTCAGGCGTCATGCGGTGCAGCAGCTCGGCGCTGCCGCCCGTCAGGCAATATCCAAAGCCGTCGATGGTCTGGAAGGTCTGCTTATCATCCACCTCAATTACGGGAGTGCCGGCGGCCGGCGCGGTGCTGCTCCAGGCCGGCGCGGCCTGCTGCTGGAATAGCACCGACTTATCGGGGTTGGTCAGCCAGAAGGCGGCCGAACCCTTGGCCGGGCCCGACTGCGGAGTGCGCTGACAGCCGGCCCCCAGCCCGAGGGCCAGCAGAAAAAGAGCGGAGGAAGAGCGGGAAAGAAAGGACATGGGGCGGAAGGAAAAGGCAAGCGGGTGGCTGTCAACCGGAAAAATCCGGCTGAAAAAGGCAAAAATCAGCTGCAGAAGCAGGCTAGCCGGCTAGCACCGGCTGGCTCTTAGGCCTGAGTAGGCTTGTGGCCTTTCAGGCCGTACCACATGATGTAGAGGTAACAGAGCACGGGCAGCACAAAAGCCCAGCGCAGGGCATGAATACCGCCGCCGCCAATGGTGCTGTCGGCAATCAGGCCAAACAGTGGGGGAATGATGGCCCCACCCACAATAGCGGCCGAGAGCAGGCCCGAGGCATCCTCGGTGTGGCGGCCCAGCCCGGCCACGGCCAGTGTGAAGATGACTGGGAACATAATGGAGTTCATCAAGCCCACCGCCAGTAGGCTGTACATAGCCACTTGCCCGGTGGTGTTAATGGAAATCAGAACCAGCAATACGGCCCCAACGGCATTGACCGCCAGCACTCGGCTGGGCTTTACGGTGCGCAACAGGAAGATGCCCAGGAAGCGGCCAACCATGGCCGCGCCCCAGTAGAATGATACTTTGTAGCCGGCGCTTTCGGGGCTCAGGTTCATTACCTCGGGCTGGCTCAGGTACTTCACAATGTGCGCGCCAATTACCACTTCGGCACCTACGTAAGTAAAGATGCCCACCAGGCCCAGTAGCAGATGCTTGTAGTGCCAGGCGCGGCGAGTGTCGCCTACTTCAGCGGGAGCGTGCGTGATGGTGGGCAGTTTCAGGAAAGCCAGCAGCAGGCTAATCAGGATCAGAACCCCGCCAATGCCCAGGTACAGGTTTTGAACGGGCGAGACATCCAGGGCCGCTGCCTGGGCCGCCGACAGCTTTTTGAGGTTCGGCAGCTTGGAGAGAATCAGCGCGGAGCCCAGAATGGGGGCAATGGTAGTGGCCAGCGAGTTGAAGGCCTGGGTGAGGGTAAGCCGGGACGAGGCCGTTTCGGGCGGGCCCAGAATAGCCACGTAGGGGTTGCCGGCCACCTGCAGCGTTACGATGCCGCTGGCCAGGATGAACAGCGCCCCCAAAAACAGAGGAAAGGTGCGCCCTTCGGCGGCCGGATAGAACAGGAAAGCGCCCAGGGCGGCCACCAGGAAGCCCACCAGCATGCCCTTTTTGTAGCCCAGCTTCTTCACCACCAGGCCTGCCGGAATACCCATAATCAGGTAGGCCCCGAAAAAGCAGAAGTTTACGAGGTTAGCTTCGGCGTTGTTGAGGGTAAACAAACCCTGCAGATAGGGCATCAGGATGTCGTTCAACACCGTGATGAAACCCATCATAAAGAATAGCACCGTGAGCGAAGCCAGCGCCGAGGTATAGCGCGGGGCTTCGGTGCCGGGGGGCGTGGTGAGTGGTGGGTGGGTAGCGGCGGAAATAGGAGCAGCCATGAGGAAAGGAAGAAGGGAAAAACGTCTGGATGAAAAAAGAACCTGCAACATCGACTCTTTTCCGCAAAGTAACCGATAGGTGCTGGTAGGTTGCCGCTTACTCACCCCTAAGGACCGGCCCCACTCCCCTTAAGCAGAGCCGGCCCCCCAACCCCCGGTCGGCCTAGCGCAACCTGGCGAGCAAAACCCGTTGTGCTGGTGAGCAACGAGTAATCTGATCTGGTGCTGGGAAAGAAGGAGAGTGGGCCGCGAAACCCAGCCGGACAGCAACCGGCTGGCCGCAGTGGGCCCGGAGTGAAAAAAGGCGTCGGACGTGGTAGGCAACCGAATCAAATATATCGGTTGATGGAGGCAGAAAACAAACTGTAAAAGCCGGTTTAACTGCCCCATAAGTGCCTTGTAGACGCTTACCACACACTCACAAAACATCGTTTTCAGCACTCAGAGTGCACATTGGCGCGAAATGGCAACGGGGCTTTGCGGATAAGAAACAACGAAAAACTCTGGTAGCTAAGGGCTGCGTTGTGCCGGCCCCGACCCGGCAGATTGCCGCTACCGGGCTCTTACCGCGCCTACTGTTTTACTACCCGGGGTTCTGCTGAGCCTGGGCGTTGTTGTTGCGCTCGGCCTGGGGTAGCAGGAACAACAAATAGTACTTCGCGTCGCGGTGGGCGAGGCGCTGCTCAATACTATTCAGGGCACATAAGCACAACAAAAATGGCCGGCTGTACAAAGCGTTGTACAGCCGGCCATCATTACGGGCTTGCCAGGTAGCTACGCCACCACCGATACACGTATTTTCTTGCCCTTTACTTTCGCTCCGGCCAGGCGCTCGGCCACGGCTTCGGCCTGGCTGCGGGGCACGGCCACGTAGCTGTAGTAGTCAAATACTTCGATGTGGCCTACCTCTTCGCGGCTCACGCCGCCCACGTTCACAAAAGCTCCCACCAAGTCGTGGGCGCTTACTTTGTCCTTTTTACCAGCGGTTACATGCAGGGTTACGTTCTCAGGGCGGGGGGCTTTGGGGGCGGCGGGAGGCAGCTTGGGCGCGTGCATGTCCTTCCAGGTGATGCCGGCTGCCACGGGCCATTTCTTTACGTGGGCCAGCTCCTTATCCGTTACCAGAATGTGGGCCGTGCCCTCGGCGCCGGCGCGGGCCGTGCGGCCAGCCCGGTGCTGAAACGCGTCGGCCTTGTCGGGCGCGTCGTACTGCACCACGGTATCCAGCTGGGTTACGTCAATGCCGCGGGCAGCCACGTCGGTAGCTACCAGCACCTGACTGGAGCCGTTACGCAGCTTCAGCAGGGCCTTGTCCCGCTCGGGCTGGGGCATTTTGCCGTGCAGCACCTCGGCCGCTACGCCCCGGCCTACCAGAAAGCGGGTCAGCTCCATGCACTTCTCCCGGGTATTGCAGAAGATAAGGGCGCGGCCGGTTTCGGGCTTGTTGAGCAGGTGCAGCAGGGCGGCGGGCTTCTTGTCCAGCGGGCCCACGTGGCCCAGCAGGGTCAGGTTTTCAGGCAGCTCGTCGGTGTCCTCGCCGGCGTTTACCACCCGGGGGCGCGTCAGGTTCTTGCGAATCAGCTCCACCACCTTGTCCGACATGGTAGCCGAGAACAGCAGCGTCTGGCGCTGGCGGGGCAGGCGCTTCACAATTTCCACCAGCTCATCCTGAAAACCCAGCTCCAGCAGCTTGTCGGCTTCGTCCAGAATCAGGGTTTTGAGCTTGTTGGGGATGATGGTGCGCCGCTCAAAGTGGTCGAGCAGGCGGCCGGGCGTGGCTACCACCACGTGGGGGGCCTGGGTGAGGGAGGCGGTTTCCTCGCGGAAGGCGTGGCCCCCGTAGAAGGCTGCCACCCGCAGGTTGGGCAAGTATTTGCCGATCTTTTTGAGGGCATCGCGCACCTGCAGGGCCAGCTCCCGGGCGGGCACGAGCACAATCACCTGCACGGCATCCAGCTTCAGATCAAGGGTTTGCAGTACCGATAGGCCGTAGGCGGCCGTTTTGCCCGAGCCGGTGGGGGCTTGGCCCGCTACATCCTGCCCGGCCAGGGCCATGGGTACTACCTGCTCCTGCACGGCCGTAGGGGTCAGGAATTGCAGCTCTTCCAGGGCTTGCAGCAGTTCGGGGGCCAACCCCAGGTCGGCAAAGGAAGCAGTAGTCGAAGTCATAAGCGGTTGTTCTACCCGTAAAGGTACGCTTTATGAATGGGGGAATTGTTGAATGGGAGAATGGGAGAATGGTTGGATGGATGAATGGGTGGATGACTGAATAACAATTCACCCATTCACTCATTCACTCATCACTCCTCTGTTACGTCTACCAGCTTGTAGCGCACGGCCGTTTTTTTGGGGCGGATATCGAGGCCGGTGTAGTGGGCGTAGGCTTTGGTGAAGCAGGCCCCGAAGTAGAAAATCATGGCCGAGTAGAACACGAACAGCAACACCAGCACTACACTGGAAGCCGGCCCGTAAATGGGGCCCAGGTTGCGGGGTACCAGCAACAGGCCCAGCGCATTTTCCCCCAAATCAATGAGCAGGGCCGTGAGCAAAGCCCCGCGCCATACGGCCTTCGGCGGAACTTTGGCGCTGCTCAGGTTGCGAAACGTTACGCCGCACCAAGCCGTCAGAATCAGCAGGGAAAACAGCTGGTTGCCCACCTGAAACAGCACCGAGGAAAACGCCGCCCCAAACTCCTGGGCGTAGTGGGAGAGGAAGGCCAGGGCCGCATCGGAGAGGAAAGCCAGCAGGGACAGCAGCCCCGTTACCAGCAGCAGCCCCAACGAGCGGCTCCGCTCCTTCAGCACCTTGCGGAACTGCCCGGTGCTGCGCCGCACCCGCACCTGCCAGAGCTGGTTTAGGGAGTTCTGAATAACTCCGAACAAGGTGGTGGCAATAAACAGCAGAAACACGAATCCCAGCCAGGTAACCAGCCGGCTGCGCTGAATATTGGTCACGTTTTGCAGAATCTGCTCCACCAGCCCCGCCGCCGAGGAGCCCAGCAACCCCGAGAGCTTGGTGAGCAGCAGTACCCGCACTTGGGAGCGAGAATACAGGGAGCCCAGCAGCTGAATCAGGATGATAACGATGGGCGGCAGGGCAAACGTGGTGAAGAAAGCCGTGGCTGCGCCCAGCCGGAGGGGGTCGTTGGCGGCAAACTCCCGGGCGGCCCGGCGCAGCAGAATTACGAAATCACGCAGAGGATGCCGGCCTGCATGGCCGGACGGGTGTACTTTTGTCATGAGAGGCGCGTACTACCTGCGGGCGAGCCGCCGCACAGAAGCCGAGTTACGAAGGTAGCACCCGGTAGTGGCATCACCCAGCCTCTTTTTTTTAGCAACTATTTTACTTGTGCCGCAGCCGTCTCCCTTACTCGTTCCGGCCTCGCCCGAGCCACCCACCAGCTGGTGGCGCCGTAAGCTGCTACAGCCCCTGCTCAACCTGCTCAAACAGGGCCTTACCCCCCAGCAGCTGGCCCTTACTATTGTGCTGGGTACGGCCACCGGCTTAGTACCGGTACTTGGCATCACTACCCTAACGGCAACGGCCCTGGCCGTGCGCCTGCGCCTGAATGTGGCCGCTACATTGCTAATTGCTCACCTCTGGAGCCCGGTACAACTACTGCTTCTGATTCCGCTGATGAGTCAGGGAGCCAGGCTATGGGGTAGCAACGGGCCGGCCCTCACCCTGGAAAAGCTTCAGTACCTATTCAGCCACGATACCCTGGGAGCGTTGCGGCTGCTGTGGCACGCCATATTGGGGGGGCTGGCGCTCTGGGCCGGAGCCTGCTGCATCCTCGGGCCCGTTCTGTATCTGCTCCTGCGCCCCATCCTAACCCATTTCATGGCCCGCCAAAGACCCCTTGACACTGAGGTATAAAAAAGGCCCCGTAACCTACGTTACGGGGCCTTTTTTATATCGTAAGCCGGGCTGGCTCAATATTAAGCACGCTTGTACACGGGCTCCGAGTTGAGCAGGTACTGAATCAGGGGCTCCTCCGAGTTGGGGTCAATCAGCATCAGATCCACGAACTGGGCCTCGCCGATGTTGCCCTGGATGATGGGGCCCAGATCCTGGAGGAAAGCGGGGTCCTGGTCTTCAGTTTGGAAGGCGAGCAGCAGGCGGCTTTCCTGGGGGTTATGCTGCATGCGCATCTCGGTCAGGAACACGGCCTCCACCTGGGGGCGGCCGGCGCTGTACTCGCGCAGGGCCTCCTTGAGAGCCAGGGGCTCCGGCTCGGGGTCGTGCAGGGAAACCTGCATATCCTGCTGGGGCGGGGCCTCAAACAGCTGACCCGCCAGCAGCGCATCAATTTCGGCCGCTTCCAGCAGCTTGCCTACTGCCGAGAAGGGGTTCAGGGCGCAGTCGGCTCCTTTCACCATCGTGAAGAAGTCGTGGCCCCGCAGGCGCAGGAAGGTTACGCTGCCTTCGGGTACGGCTCCGTTGTCATGAATTCGCTCGGGGGCAGTGAATACGGCAATTTTACCATCGTGCAAGGCCTGCAGCTGAATTTCCATGCCTTCGGTGGGCGTTACCTCTCCGGGCTCCAAGCCCTCCTGAGCGGCCATTACCACGGTAACTTCCTCGCCCAGCAGAGCCTGGTAGAAGGGGGTGCGGAACTGCGGCTCCACGGCGGCTTGCATCAGCAACTGCTCCAGAATGTTGAGCGGCTGGAAATCGGGCATTTGTGGGGCCATGGGCTCACCCACGCCGGGCAGCGGAATGGGCGGGGCCGGCGGAATGAACGGCGTAGCCGCGGGGGCCGGCGTAGCTGGCATTTGGTAATTGGAGCCTTTGTAGCGGGGGCCAGCTGGCTTGCCCGAATCTGAGGCAGGAGCTTCGGGGGAAGGAGTAGCGCCGGGGGTGGGGGTAGAAGCGGGAGCGGGGGTGCCCTCGTCTTTCTTTTTCAGGAAGTCAAACAGACCCATAACAGAACAAACAGATGAAAGTGCAAGCTAAGCAGGTTTGCTGGTAAAGGTGAAATTGTGAAGGGTGAAGTTGTGAAAAATCCCTGGCCTGTTCTTTTAGCAGGTATACACAACTTCACCCTTCACAATTTCACTATCTCACCGCTACTGCCCATCCGAGCCGTTACAGCGGCCCAGCAGCTCAGAGGCTTCCCGGATGGTGTAGGGCTGGTTCTGGTTGCCCCAGTTGGTATGCAGAAAGTTGAGCAGGTTGGTAATCTGCGAGTCGGTGAGGTCCTCGTGGCCGGGCATTACCTGGTTGTAGCTGATGCCGTTCACCACCAGCGGACCCTTCAAGCCCTTGCGAATAATGCAGGGCAAATCGGCGCGGCGCTGGGCCATGAAGTCGACGCCAGCTACGGGCGGAATCAGGCGTTGCAGGCCCTGGCCCTGGTCGCCGTGGCAGCTGGCGCAGTGCGTGGCATAGAGCTGGGCGCCCTCGTTCTGGCGCTCCGTAAAGCAGCCCGTCAGGTTCAGTAGTAATGCTGCGCCGGCAGCCCCCACTAGCAAGGCCCGGTTCATTGGGCGGCCACGGGCTTATCCAGCTGTTCTTCCTTCAAGAGCACGGGCAGCTCGGCAATCAGGCGGTCTACCTGCTCCTTCACCATGCCATCGTACACGCCCCGGATGCGGCGCTGGGAATCGACCAGCACAAAAGCCCCATCGTGGGAGAAGCCGCCGGCCGCTTTCTTATCAATCTGGGCGCCCGAAACGTAGGCGCTGGCCAGCTTGAACACGGTATCCTGCTGGGTGCGGGCAAAGTGCCAGCGCGAGGCATCCTTAATTCCGAGCCGCTCAGCGTAGTCGCGCAGCACCGGAATGGAGTCGTGGTTGGGGTCGATGGTATGGCTCAGGAACAGCACGTTGGGGTTGCCTTCGAAGGCCTTATACACGCGCAGCATCTCACTCTGCATTTTGGGGCAGATGCTGGGGCAGGAGGTAAAGAAGAAATCCGCAACGTACACTTTGCCGGCAAACGTCTGGTTGGTAACCGGCTGGCCCATCTGGTTGATAAGCCGGAAATTGGGTATCGGGTCCGGGAGCGTATCGGAAGGTGAGGTGGGCGCGGCGTGCTTGAGACCGTACACGGACAGGCGCTCGGGCTCCTCGTTGGGGTTGGAGGTGCAGGCCAGGGGCAACAGGCCGCCCAGGGCCAGCAAAGCTGCCAGCGCAACTGTGCGGCGGGCGCGGGAAAGGAACGTGTTCATGTTAGCGGGTAGGTGAGGTGGAGGAAGCCGCCGGCTGCGCCAGCCGGGCCGAGTCCTGGCTGCTGCGGAACAACCGGCCCACGGAATCGATGCGCTGCTGCTGGGCCGCGTAGTAGGCCATGCGGCGGGTTACGGCCACCGTGTCGGCGGGCTTGCGGTAGTGGTGCATCCAGAACATCATGCCCGCTTCGGCGCCCAGCAAAGCCCCCTGTAAACGAGCCACTCGGGCCGTATCGGGTAGCTGCTGCACTTGCTGCCGTAGCGTGTACAGGTTGCCCATCTGGGCCATTAGCTCATCATGACGGGCCAGCAGGGCTTTTTCGGCGGCTTCGGCCTGCTGCTCCTCGCTCTGCAGCGAAAGGCAAGCGGATAGTAAAAGCAACAGGGGGGCAAGGCGGAGTGTTTTCACGGCCGCAAAGCTACAACAGGAACGCCTGAAATTGGGGTGAAGCGCGGCTTTATGCCCCACTTGGTGCCAGAGAGGTTTATATATGGGCGGCGGCCCACTGCCACAACGCCCAGCCGCCCCACACCAGCCCTCCGCCAATAGCCAGCAGCACCAGCGTCAGCAGCACAATCAATCCCGCCCCCGAGCCTTGGTACTTGCCCTCCTGGTAGTGGCGGCGCAGCAGCTCAACGTTGCGGTTGTTGGCTTTATAGGCGAAGTCGAAGATGCTGCCAATTATGGGAATAGCGCCAATCAGAGCATCCAGCACCACGTTCAGCACCATGCGCACCACCAAGTGGCCACTGGCGCCGTGGCGCATCATGGTCAGGATGAGTACCCCGGATACGGCCAGGGAAGGCAGCCCGCCCACCACCGGAATCAGCCCCACTATTGGGTCGAGGCCGAAGCGCCACGTGGTGCCCGGCACGCGAAACTGGCTGTCGAGCAGGTGGGAAATCCGCTCTACCCAGCGCAGGCGGTCATCTTGGTCGAAGGAGGGAATGGGAGTAGGCATACGGGCTCTTCAACGCGAAAACCGGGGGCTGGTTGGCAACAATAGGGCCGGGGAGTGGGTACTACCAACGCCAAGAGCGGGCTGGAACGCAGGCTTAGGACCGCCTTCACCGCGGGCACACTTTTTCACTGAATACAACGCAGCGTATGAAAACTCGTCAACTGGGCCAGCAGGGGCCTATTGTTTCTACCATGGGGCTGGGCTGCATGGGTATGTCCGATTTTTACGGGGACCGGGATGAGGCGGAAAGCCTGCGCACCCTGGCGCGGGCCCTGGAGCTGGGCGTTACCTTCCTGGACACGGCCGATATGTACGGCCCCTACACCAACGAGGAGTTGGTAGGCAAAGCCCTGAAAGGTCAGCGCGACAAGGTAATACTGGCCACCAAGTTCGGGATTCAGCGCGACCCGCAGAACCCGGATAAGCGGGGCATCAACGGCCGGCCCGAGTACGTACGCCAGGCCGTGGAGGGCTCCCTGAAGCGCCTCGGTACCGACTATATTGACCTGTATTATCAGCACCGCGTCGACCCCAACACGCCCATTGAAGAAACTGTGGGGGCCATGGCGGAGCTGGTGAAGGAAGGGAAAGTGCGCTACCTAGGCCTCTCGGAGGCGGCCCCTGAAACTTTGCGCCGGGCCTGCAAAGTACACCCCATTACAGCGCTGCAAACAGAATATTCACTCTGGAGCCGCGACCCAGAAGATGAGATTCTGCCTACCTGCCGGGAATTGGGCGTGGGCTTCGTGCCCTACTCCCCGTTGGGGCGCGGGTTTCTGACGGGACAGATCCAGCGGTTTGAGGATTTGGCCGCCGACGATTACCGCCGCCACACGCCCCGGTTTCAGGGTGAGAATTTTCAGAAAAATCTGGATCTGGTAGCCCGCATCAAGGAAATAGCCGCTGAAAAAAGCTGCACGCCCGGGCAGTTGGCCCTGGCTTGGGTGCTGGCCCAGGGCGAGGATATTGTGCCGATTCCGGGTACCAAGCGGGTGGCGTATCTGGAGGAAAACCTGGGAGCGGCCGAAATCCTGCTTTCCCTGGAAGACCTGGCTCGCATCAACCGGATAGCCCCCCACAACGCCGCCGCCGGCCAGCGCTACCCCGAAGCCATGATGAACAGCGTGAATGGGTAAATGGTGAAATTGTGAAGGGTGAAGTTGTGAAGCACCCGAAAGACACCGTAGCTAATCCGTGCTTCCCCAAAGCACAAAGCCCCTGGCGTGAGGACGCCGGGGGCTTTTGATTAGGTAAGGGCTTTGCATGAAGTAAAGGACAGATTAACTGCGCTGTCCTTCGGGTGCTTCGGCCTGCGGCCTCGCAATAATACGCCGCCCATCCACAACTTCACCTTTCACAATTTCACCACCTTACCGCCGGGCGGGGGGGAGCAGGTCTATCCAGCCGTCTTCGCTGACTACAATGGCCAGCACGGGGTAGCGGCTGCTTTCCACGTAACGCAGGGCCGAGTTGTAGCGGGAACCCCGGCTGGAGTCGCCCTTCTCGGTGGCCAGCCCGTCCAGGATTACGCCGATGGCGTGGCAGGTGCCGGCCGGGTCGATGAGCACGGCCCCGTCGATGTTGGTAACCAGCCGCAGCACGGAGGGCGTCATCAGGCGGGGGGCCACCCGGAAGCACTGGCGGGTGAGGCGGGCCGCCTCCTGCCCGGCCCCTTCCGAAATAACCAGAATAGTGCCGTTAGACTGCGTGGTGGCCTTGAGGGTCAGCTCCCAGAGGTAGGCAATACCAGCAGTATCCACGGCCGGAAACACGCGCCGGACGGCTTCCGTGAAGTTGTCCTCATCCACGGTGCCCCGGGGCAGGCGGGGCGTGTTGGACACTACTTTCATCATAGTGTGCCCATCGTGGCTCAGCTCCCAGCTATAGTGCTTGGTGAAATGCACCGTGAACAGGGGCTCGTACTGCGGGTCGGTGGACTCTACCAAATAGCCCAGGCCGAATACGTCGGTAGCATCGGTAATCAGGGATGTGCGGTCTTCGCTGAGCTCCAGTAGCTTGCGGATCCGGCGGTAGTCGCGCAGGGGAATGGGGGTTTCGAGGGTAAGAACCGGTACCACGGCCGAGTGGTTACGCCGGGACACGAGCATGGTGCCCACCCCCTCCCCGCCCTCGTGGCGTAGGGCCGCCACGCCGTTGCAGGCATCGTAGAGGCCGTGGGAGCCGGCGGCGGCCCGCAGCATAAAGCGGCGGCCAGCGGCGCGCAGCACCTCGTTGTAGTCCCGGTCCAGTACCGGCCGGTCATCATCCGTATCCGATTCGCGCAGGGCCCGGGAAGCATCCTGAAGTACCTCCTGCACAGTGGCCGCCAGCAAAGAGGCGGGCCGGGTGGGGCCGGTAGGGCCCGGCAGGGCGTAGTAGCTCTGGTACGCTTCCGCGTTTAGCTGCAGCACAATCACTACCAGGTAGCCGCCCACGCTTACTGGCTGCGAGCAAAAGCTCACGCGCTCCTCCCGGAAGCTGCTAACCAGGTCGTTGAGGGTATGCTCAGTGGCGCGGCGCAGCAGCTCATACCAGCGCTGCTTCTCAAACCGGTCGTGGTCGAGGGGGTGCAGGTGGTACACTACTTCCCGAGGTCCGTCGGGCTCCAGAGCGGCGGCGTGGGCTTTGATGGCGGCAAAATCCTGGGGCTGGTAGCGGTGCATACGAGGCTCCACTACCACGGCATCCGGCTCGTTGGTTTCGCGGGCGGAGGCTAAGCCCAGTAGAAATACCTCTGGTTTCAGCGTACGGTCAAGCAGATTAAAAACGCCATCAGCAAATAACTGGGCTGAAACGCGGAAAAGACTTTGATTTTCCCACATACGGGAGAGCTAAACGAAAACGGGGAGGAGCGGAAAACTGTACGTACGCAAAAAGCCTGGTACGGGTGGTAGCGCCGGAAGAATTAGCTGGCAGCACAGCTTCTGAAAACAACCTGATTGCGGGCACGTTATAGGAAAGTGGCCGGCTTCGCACCCCATCGATGCCTTCCACTATATCGTCCAGTCTGCTTTTTGGCTTTAGAAATCATGGTAGGAGACGTTGGGCCTTGGCTGGATATGCGGCCGGTATTCGGATTAATGCTGGCATTTTTGCTGCTGGCGGGCTTGTTGATGGTCGCTTTTACCTCTGCCTATTGCGCCCGGAGCCACGGCCGCTCCTTCTGGCTATGGTTTGCTTTGAGCCTGGTGCTGCCCGTGGTGTCGTACTTTGTGTTGTTTGCGCTTATTCTGCATCAGCACATGAACCAGGGCCAACGGCTGCTGAACGAGGCCCGCGCTATTCTGGCAGCTGCCGCCCGGGCTGCTCATCCCGAAGAGCACTAACCTGCTGAAACCAGCCCGTTAGCCAACAGCCGATAGCCACTCCCGTATGCCCTGCGCTGCCCAGGCCCCGGTGCTGAAACAGCCCTGCAGCAAATAGCCACCGGTGGGCGCTTCCCAGTCCAGCATTTCACCCGCCACGAAGATGCCGGGGAGCTTTTGCAGCATCAGCTGTCCGTTCACCTCCGCCCAGGCTACCCCCCCGGCCGTACTGATGGCCTCATCCAGGGGCCGCAGCCCCGCCACCGGAATGGGCAGCTGGGTAAGCAATTGAGCGGCTTCAGCGGCCCCGGAAGGGAGGTTGAGCATTCCCACTTCCCGCAACAGCGTGGGCACCGGCGGCCCCAGCCGCAGAGTCTCCTTCAGAAAGGAGGCCCAGCTGCTGCCCGGCCGCCGCTGGCTGAGCCTGGTAGTGAGTTGCGCCGGGGCCAGGTCGGGCTTGAGGTTGAGGTGCAGGTAGGTGGGGTGGCCGGTGGCCAGGGCTGCCCGCAACTGGGGCGTGAGGGCATATACGGGCGTCCCTTCCAGACCGTACTCCGTCAGCATAAGCTCGCCGCGCACAGTATGGGGGCCGCAGCTAAGGGCAATGTTCTTGAGCGGCTGCCGCCCCACTTTCTCCCGGAAATACGCCGACCACGCTACCTCCGCCCCGCAGTTGCTGGGCTGAAAGGGCGCGCAGGCTATGTTTTGTTGCTCCAGGATGTTGGTCCAGTGTCCATTAGAGCCGGTTTTGGCCCAGCTGGCTCCCCCTAAAGCCAGCAGCGTGGCAGCCGGCTTTACCGTCAGCTCCTGGCCGGTGGTTTCCTGAAGAATGCGCAAGCCTTTGTCAGCAGTGAAGCCCAGCCAGCGGTGGCGGGTATGCAGCTCTACGCCCAACTGTTGCAGCCGCTCCAGCCAGGCCCGCAGCAGCTGGGCCGGCTTGTACTCCGCCGTCGGGAATACCCGGCCGCTGGTGCCCACAAAGGTTTCTATGCCCAGTGCCGCTGCCCAGGCCCGTAAATCATGGGGGGAAAAGTGCCGCAGGTAGTGGCTAAAAGCTGGGGCGTGGGTTGCGTAGCGGGCCGCAAACCGGCTTTCCTCCTCACTATTGGTCAGGTTGAAGCCCCCGTGCCCGGCCACCAGAAACTTGCGGCCCACGGTGGCCTGCGCCTCATACACCCGCACGTGGTAGCCGGCTTCGGCCAGGTGCTGGGCCGCCAGCAGCCCGGCCGGGCCGCCGCCCACAATGGCTACATTAAGGGGAGGAGTCTGCTGCATGGGGTAAAGGTACTAGGCTTGGGTGGGTAGCCGGGAAACCCTTTGCAGCGGCCATTGTCCGGGGTTACCCGTATAGACTCCCAACATTGTTGGGCTTAACTGCGCCGTATGGGTTCGTATTCTATTCTGATTGGCCTGAGTCTGGCCATCATCCTGTCCTACCTCTTCGACCTGGCCGCGCGGGCCACCAAGGTGCCCTCGGTGCTCATGCTGCTGCTCTCGGGCATTGCCCTGCGCCAGGCCGCCGAGTACTTTGATTTCACCCTGGGCATCCCCAAGGTGATACTGGAAATGTTCGGCATCATCGGGCTCATCATGATTGTGCTGGAAGGCGCCCTCGACCTGAAAATCAGCCGGGACAAGGGGCCGCTAATCCGCCGGTCGTTTTTTGCGGCCGCCCTCATTCTGGTGGTGCAAGCCGTTATCATTGCCCTGATTCTGCACTTCTGGCTGCACGTCAACTTCCAAAGCTGCCTGGTGAATGCCGTGCCGCTGGCCGTTATCAGCTCGGCCATTGCCATTCCCAGCGTGGCCAGCCTGCAGGGCGAGAAGCAGGAGTTCATAGTGTACGAAAGCACGTTTTCCGATATCCTGGGCATCATGTTCTTCAACTTTGCCTTACAGGATAACTTTGCCCAAGGCGCGTCGGTATTCACCTTCGGGGCCGATGTGCTGGCCGTGCTGGTGGTGGCCGTGCTCAGCACCGCCGCCCTGGCCTTCCTGCTCGACCGGATTCGGCTGCACGTGAAGTTTTTCCTGATTCTGGCGTTTCTGGTGCTGCTCTACAGCGTGGCCAAGAAGCTGCACCTCTCGTCCTTGGTGCTGGTGCTGGTGTTCGGGCTGGCCGTAAACAATGCCGATACCTTCCTGAAAGGCCCGTTGCGCCGCTGGTTCCGGCCCGAGCGGCTGAGCGAGGAGGTGCACCAGCTGCGCAGCATCACGGCCGAGTCGGCGTTTCTGATCCGCACGTTCTTCTTCCTGCTGTTCGGGTTTAGCATCACGCTCAACAGTCTGCTCAATCCCCAGTTGCTACTCCAGGGCGTGCTCATTGTGGCGGCCCTCACGGCCATCCGGTTCGTGTACCTGCGCTACATTGCCCGCACCGACCTGATTCCGGAGCTGTTCATTGCGCCCAAGGGCCTGATTACGGTTCTGCTGTTCTACAGCATTCCGGAAAAACACCTCATCGGGGAAGTCAGCGAGAACATCCTGTTCGTGGTTATCCTGCTTACTGGGGTGCTGATGATGGTAGGGCTGCTCATGAGCCGGCAGCAGCCGGAAATAGGGGAGTACTAGAGCCAGAAAGCAAAGCCCCCTTGTCATCCTGAGCACAGCGAAGGACCTCGTAACGATGGAACGAGTCGTTGTTACGGCAAGTGTTCTAACGTGATAAGGTCCTTCGCTGTGCTCAGGATGACAAGGGGGGCTTTGACTTAACCTAAAAGTTGGATTTGAACAGCTTGATGGCAATAGCCAGCAGAATCACGCCGAACACCCGGCGCAGAATATCTTCGCCGGCCTTGCCCAGCTTACGCTCAATCCAGGCGGAGCTTTTCAGCACCAAGTATACAAACACCAGGTTCACCACAATGCCCGCCAGCACGTTGGGCAGCTGGTAGGCTGCCCGCAAAGACAGGAGCGTGGTCATGGTGCCGGCGCCCACAATCAGCGGAAACGCCAGCGGCACAATGGAACCCGTGCCGGTGAGCGGGTTGTGCTTGAACAGCTCCACGCCCAGAATCATCTCCATGCCAATAAGGAAGATGATGATGGCCCCGGCTAAAGCAAACGATTGGAAATCAACCCCAAATAGGCTGAGAATACTCTGGCCCAGGAACAGGAAGGCCACCATCAGCATACCAGCCACCAGCGTAGCCACCTCGGCATTGATGCCGCCTTCCCGCTGCCGAATCTGGATGATGATGGGAATGGAGCCCAGAATATCAATGATGGCAAAGAGCGTGAGCGTAACGGCGGATATTTCCTTGAGGCTGAACATAGGTGAAATTGTGAGATGGTGAAATGGTGAAAGGTGATGTTGTGAATTGTCTGATATGCGCAAACTGCGCGGGTGGAACAACTCACAACTTCACCTTTCACAACTTCACGCTTCAGGCGAATTCCTTGGCGAAGAACTGGACGAGCTGCTCGAAGGCCTCATCGGGGATGGCGGGGAAGTTGGCAATGCGCAGGCTGGTGGGTTTCCAGGAGCCGTAGCCGCTGCCCAGCTGCAGGCCCTGGGCCAGGGCCCGGCGCTTTACTTCATCAATCAGGGCCGGCGCACCCTGCAGGCCGATAACCGTGGTGGAGCGGGTTTCGGGGTTGCTGACGAGGGGCGTGAGCTGGGTGGCCTGGTCGAAGTAGTCGTAGAGCTTGGTGGCGCGGTCCTGTAGGTGCTGGTGCACCTGCTTGATGAGGGGCCGGTCGGCGAGGCTGCGGCTCAGCAGATAAATACCCAGCACGTTGGGCGTGTGGGTGGTCTGGAAGTTGAGCATCTTCTCGTACTGGGCCGTGAGGGAGTTGTAGTGGCTCCGCTCGTTAATGCGGCGCAGGCGCTCCACGGCCTTCGGCGACAACAGCATGATGGACAGCCCGGCTGGCAGCCCGAAGCACTTCTGCACCGAGGCGTACCAGATATCGGCCTTGATGTACTTGAGCTGGACGCCGGCCATGGAGGAGGTGGCATCTACGGCCAGCAGGGCGTTGCCGGGCAGGCGGTTGTACAGGTTCAGAATAACCCCGTCGCGGAGCTGGGTGGCGTTGCTGGTTTCATTCTGCGTGATGCACACCAGGTCGGTTTTCTCATCAAGGCCGGGCAGGTTGTGCACGTCGGGCACCTCATCCAGCCCGAACCGGATGCCGGTGCTGGCCGGGCGCAGGGCCTGGGCGTACTCAAACCACTTCTCCCCGAAAGCCCCGCTGTACAGGTGCAGGCTTTTGGTGGGCGTGAGGCTCTGGGTGAGCACCTCCCAGCACTCGGTGGCCGAGCTCATGAAGAACACGGTGTAATCCTGGGGTACGTTGAGCTTATTTTTCAGCTCCTGAATGGTCTGGCGCATGAGCTGCACAAACCGCTCGCCGCGGTGCGGGGCCGAGAGCCAGCCCTCATCAAAGGCATCCTGCAGGTAGCGGCGCACCTGGGGGTACACTTGAGAAGGGCCCGGATTGAATGTATACATAGGTTGGAAAGGCTAAAGGAGAACGGCAAAGGTAACCAAAGGTGAAATGGTGAAGTTGTGCAATGGAGAAGTTGTGAAGTGGTTGGTAGGCGCAAACTGCGCGGAAGAAACGATTCACAACTTCACCATTGCACAATTTCACTCTTGTCATCACACCTTAAACCCTACGCGCTTGGGGCGCTGCCCGTCGAAGTAGTGCAGGGCCAGCTTATAGCTCTCGAGCTTGAAGCCGCTGATGCTGCCGATGCAGTTGCGGCCCAGCAGGCTTTTCTGGCGGAACTCCTCGCGGGCGTGCAGGTTGCTCAGGTGCACTTCCACCACGGGCGCGCCAATGGCGGCCACGGCATCGGCCAGGGCCACGCTGGTGTGGGTGTAGCCGCCGGCGTTCAGCACAATGCCGTGGTGGCTAAAGCCCACCTCGTGCAGCTTGTCGATGAGCTCACCCTCGTGGTTGCTCTGGAAATACTCCAACTCCAGGTTGGGGAAGGCTTCGCGCAGTTCGGGCAGGTAGTCTTCGAAGGAGCGGGTGCCGTAGATGCCCGGCTCGCGGCGGCCCAGCAGGTTCAGGTTGGGGCCGTTAAGGAGGAGAATTTTCATGGGAGTGCGTAGTGGTTAGTGCGTAGTGCCTGGCAGGTAGTGAGGCAGGCCGAAGACAGAGTTTGTAGCTTGCGCAGGAAGCTGGTGCTGCAAGCTACGGCTGCAGGGCAAGTAAAGCGAAGTTTTACCTGCGTTGCGGTGGCCGATGGCCAAATGTCCAGCACTAGGCACTAACCACTACGCACTACTCAAACATGTCTACCTGGGCCCTCACCATCAAGCAGTTTGCCGGCTACCTGCAGCTGGAGAAGTCGTTGTCCTCGAACTCGGTGGAAGCCTACGTGCGCGACGTGGAAAAGCTGCGGCAGTACCTGGAGCTGGAGAAGCTGCCGGCCTCGCCCCAGCAGGTAACCACCCGCATCCTGCGCGACTTTTTGGCTTGGCTGGGCGGGTTGGGCATGGAGGCCACCTCCCAGGCCCGCACCCTCTCGGGCATCAAGGCCTTCTACCGCTACCTCATCATGGAGGATTTGCTCACTATTGACCCCACCGATACGCTGGACGCGCCCAAAACCGGCCGCAAGCTGCCCGACACGCTCAGCTACCCCGAAATTGAGCAGGTGCTCAGCGCCATTGATCTGAGTACGCCCGAAGGCACCCGCAACCGAGCCATGCTGGAGGTGCTGTATAGTTCGGGCCTGCGGGTGAGTGAGCTCACGGGCCTGCGCCTCTCCAACCTCTACGCCGACCAGGGGTTTGTGCGCGTGACGGGCAAGGGCAACAAGGAGCGGCTGGTGCCCATCGGGCGGGACGCGCTCAAGCACTTGGGTTTCTACCTGCAAGGTATTCGGGCCCACCTGGATATCAGGCCCGGCCACGAGGATACCGTGTTTCTGAACAAGCGGGGCAGTGGTATTTCGCGGGTGTCGGTGTTTACCATTATTAAGGCGGCGGCCGAGGCGGCGGGTATCCGCAAGAGTATCAGCCCCCACACGTTTCGCCACTCCTTCGCCACGCATTTGATAGAGGGCGGGGCCGATTTGCGGGCGGTGCAGGAAATGCTGGGCCACGAGAGCATCACCACCACTGAAATCTACACCCACCTCGACCGAGACTACCTGCGGCAGATTATCACGGAGTTTCACCCGCGCAGCTAGGCTTGTTATTCCTGGCAGCTGCTGAGCCACTCAATGGCCTCCGGGGCGTTATCGAACAGTTGAATTTCAAAGGCGCTGAACAGCATGTGTACCGGAGTGGCCGTGAAGGACGTGGCAAACTTGTGAGCCTGGGTAACGTGGGCCACGTAGCGCAGGCCCGCCCGGGCCGCCGCCGGCCCCCACTCGTGGGTCAGCCAGTGCACCGAGTCGAACCAGGGCCCATCGAGCTGGCTGTTGTCGTTGAGCAGGTAGGGGCAGTGAAACTCGTTGAGCATTTCCAGACTCACAATACCGCCCTGCTGAGCCTGATCGGGCCCCACAAAGCCCCGCCACACGGTTCGGAGCCACTGGCTGGCGGGGTCGTAGGTGAGTTGGCAATACACAGTGGCATCGGGGGAGGAGAGTAGGCGTTGCGTCATAGCGGTAGGCAGCAGTAAGGGCGAAGCATGTTGAACGCGGAGAAGCCCGTTGAGGATGCTGTGGAGGTAACGACTATTTTTGCCGGTTCGCCGTCGTAGCCTTTTATATGCCCGAAGTTAGGTCTGTTTTTCCTTCGCGCCTCCGGGTATCCTGGCCGCTATGGGGGGCAGTGCTGCTGTTACTCCTGCTCAGCGCGGTGTACCTGGCCCCGGGCGGCCGCACTTACATCCTCCTCGATGACAACCTAGATACTGAGCTGGTAGTGCCCTACGTGCTGGTGCAGGAAGGTAAGGCCCTGGACTACCGGCCCACTACACGGGTTGAGCACCTGATGGGCGGCATCCCGCGCAATGCGTTGCGGCCGGGCCTGCAGCCGCTGGTGGGTTTGATTGCCCTGCTGCCTCCCCTGCCGGCCTACCTCGGGCACGAGCTGCTGGTGCGCCTGGCGGGGCTGCTGGGCATGTACGTGCTGCTGCGCCGCTACGGCTTGAGGGGGCCTCAGCAAGCCTGCGCCTGCGCCGCCCTGGCCCTGGCCTGGGCCGTGCTGCCAACCTACACGGCCTACGGGGTATCGGTGCTGGGGCAGCCCTGGGTACTGTGGGCGTCGCTGAACCTAAGGGCCGGGCAGCAGCGGGCGGCCAGCGTTGCGGCTCTGGTGGGGTTTGCGCTGTGGTCGAGCCTAGTGCTGGCCGGGCTGTTTGTGCTGGCCGGGGCCGGTGGGATACTGCTCTACGATGCGCTGCGTAACCGGCGGCTGGTGTGGGGGCCGTGGCTGGGGCTGCTGGTCATGGCGGCTACCTACTTGGTGGTCGAATACCCACTGGTATCGTCTCTGCTGATTCAGCGGCAGTTCGTGCCCCACCGCCTGGAGTTCGACCTGGGTCAGCTGGCCCCCGGTGGGGTGGGGGTGGGGCTGGTGGCAGCAGCCCGTTATTTTGCCCTGGGCCAGTACCACGCCAGCTTGTTTCCCCGGCTGGCCCCGCTGCTGGCCGCCGGGGCTGCCGTTACCCTGGCCACTCCCGGCCCGGCTCGGCAGCTACTCCGGCGGCGCCTGGCCCTGGGGTTGGCGGCGCTGTCGGTACTGGCGTTGTTCTGTGGTTTTTATCCCCAGTTACTAACAGGCCTGCAACGGGCCGTGCCGCTGCTGCGGACCTTCAACCTCACTCGCCTGCACTTCCTCACGCCGCTGGCGTGGTTTGGGGTGCTGGTTTTGAGCTTACGCCATTTGCCGGCCGGCCGGCCCCGGTGGGCGCTCATTGGGCTGCAGCTGGTAATGGGCCTGGGCCTGAATACCGAATGGACGCGCAATGTGCAGCGGCAGCTGGGCCGCCTGCCGGCCGCCGAGCCTACCTACGCGGCCTACGTAGCCCCCGAACTGCTGAGCCAGGTGCAGCAGGATATCCGGCGGCACACTGGCCAGGAGCCGGCCGCCTACCGCGTAGCCTCCCTGGGGTTGCCGCCGGCCGTGGCCTCGCTCAACGGCTTCTATACCCTGGATGCTTACCTCAACAACTACCCGCTGCCCTATAAGCACGCATTTCGGGAAATTATAGCCGGGGAGCTGGCCAAAAGCCCGGAATTGCAAACGTACTTTGATGCCTGGGGCAACCGATGCTACCTGTTTTCGGCCGAGCTGGGCAAGAACTTCCGGGTGGGGGCGTTACCTGAGCGGGTGGTACAGCACTGGGCTTTCAACGGGGCCGCGTTCCGCCGTTTGGGCGGGCGCTACGTGCTGTCGGCCGCTCGCCTGGCCCGCCCCCGGGAAAGTGGGCTGCGGCTGTTCGGGCACTACACCCAGCCGGGGGCCTACTGGCAGCTGTGGGTGTACGAGGTGAAGTGGTGAGTTGGTGAAATGGTGAGTTAGACGTTCTGCTTGCGCTACACCGGGCAAACCGCGCAAGTAGTGCAAGCAGAACGTCAAACTCACTATTTCACCACTTCACCATTTCACCAACTCACCACTTCACCATTTCACCACCTCACCAACTCACCGTTTATGCCTAGATTTGGTCTTTGGCGAGTATCCTGATGGCTAAAAATACCTACAAGCAACAACCTGACTCGGCCGCGGGCCGCTCCAACGAGCCCCGGCCCGTAGCCGAGCCCAAAACGGCCCGCAATCAGTCGCGCCCGGCTGCGGAGCCGGCCCGGGAGAACCGCCGGAATGAGCCCCGTACTGTCGCGCCCAAACCCCCACGCAAGCCCATCAAGCTGCCCTCCGTTAAGCTCGGCGGGCTGTTCGATTTTCTGCGGGACCGGCGCTTTCAGCTGTTTCTGGGCTTCTTCTTCCTCATCGGCTCCATTTACCTCACCATTGCCTTCATTTCCTTCCTGTTTACGGGCCACGCCGACCAGAGCGTAACCGAAAACGTGGGCAATGCCACCGTGAACCAGGCCGGGCAGGAAACCAGCAACTGGCTGGGCCTGCTGGGGGCCCTCACGGCTCAGCTCCTCATTCAGAACGGCTTCGGGGTGGCGGCTTTTGCGGCCATTCCCATCGTGTTCTTCTTGGGCTACAAAATCGTGTTCCGCCGGGCCGATGTGTCCTTCACCTACGTGCTGGCGCTGTGCCTGTTTATTATGGTATGGCTGAGCGTGCTGATGGGTTACGTGGTGCTCAGCATCCAGGGCCCCGGCACCGACCCGGCTGTGGCCCATAGCCTCGACTTCCTGTGTGGCCGCGTGGGCTACGAAACGGCCTTCTGGCTGGATAGCCTCATTGGCTGGGGCACGGTGCTGCTGCTGGCCTTCGTGCTGATTTCCTTCGTGGTCTTCTTCTTCAACGTCACCAGCCTCAACCTGAACCTGCGCCGCAGTGCCGGCGACGAGGAGGAAGAGGAGGACGAGCCCGCCGCCGCGCTGGCTTTTGCCGGCAACCGGGCCGCCACCGCCGCGCCCTGGGCCGAGCAGGAAGAGGAAGAAGAGCCCGAACTGGGCATCACCCTCCGGAAAGTAGGCCCGCTGGCAACCCCGGCGGCCCCCGCAGCGCCGGAGCCGGTTGCCGCTGAGCCGGTCCGTACCGGCCCGGTAGCCTCACCCGCTTTCAGCGCGGCGGTGCCGGAAGTAGAGCCCTTCACAGCCCCCGTAGCAGCCTCCGCGACGGTGGCGGCCGGTGGTCTGGCGGCTTCCGCCGCTGCCGTGCCGCTGAGCGTGGCGGCGGCTACGGGCGCTGCCGTAGCTGCGGCGGCGCTGCCGGCTGCCGCCCCGGCCGGGCCCAGCTTTTCCTTTGAAGTGGCCCCCGAAGAGCCCGTGCAGCCGGTGCGCCCGGCGGCTCCGGTGGCTTCTGCCAGCGTGCCCACGCCGCTTTCTTTGGCTGATCTGGCCGATGACGATGCGCCGCTACCGGCTCCGGTAGCCCCGGCAGCGGTGCCGGTGGTGGCCGCGCCGGTTGCGCCGGTGGTAGCCTCCGGCCTTTCTTTTGAGGTAGAAGATTCCACCAGCACCCCCGAGCTGGACCCTTCCGCCGGGGCGGACATGGCTGTTATTGCCGAGGAAGCGGAGGATGAGGAGGCCATGCCCACCGGCGAGTACGACCCCACCCTCGATTTGCCTCGCTATCAGTACCCCACCCTAGAGCTGCTCAACGACTACGGTGTGGCCAAAGCCCAGGTATCCAAGGAGGAGCTGGAGGCCAACAAGGACCGCATCGTGGAAACCCTGGGGCACTACGGCATCAACATCGCCAGCATCAAAGCCACCATCGGGCCCACGGTCACCCTCTACGAAATCGTGCCCGACGCCGGGGTGCGCATCAGCAAAATCAAGAGCCTGGAGGACGATATTGCCCTGAGTCTGGCCGCCCTGGGCATCCGGATTATCGCGCCTATTCCGGGCAAGGGTACTATTGGTATCGAGGTGCCCAACACCAAGAAGGAAATGGTGAGCATCCGCTCGGTATTCAACACCGAGAAGTTCATCGGCACCGAAATGGATTTGCCCATTGCCTTTGGGCGCACCATCACCAACGAGGTGTTTGTGGTGGATCTGGCCAAAATGCCCCACCTGCTCATGGCCGGGGCTACGGGCCAGGGTAAATCGGTGGGCCTGAACGTGATTCTGGCTTCCCTTCTCTACAAGCGCCATCCCTCGCAGCTCAAATTTGTGCTCGTCGACCCCAAGAAGGTGGAACTGAGCATCTTTAACAAGATTGAGCGCCACTTCCTGGCCAAGCTGCCCGAGTCGGACGAGCCCATCATCACCGATACCAAGAAGGTGGTGAACACGCTCAACTCCCTGTGCATGGAGATGGACCGGCGCTATGATTTGCTCAAGGATGCCGGCTGCCGCAACCTCAAAGAGTACAACCGCAAGTTTGTGGAGCGCCGCCTCAACCCCAAAAAGGGCCACCGCTACATGCCCTTCATTGTGCTGGTAATTGACGAGCTGGCCGACCTGATGATGACGGCCGGCAAGGAGGTGGAAACGCCCATTGCCCGCCTGGCCCAGCTGGCCCGCGCCATCGGTATTCACCTGATTGTGGCCACCCAGCGCCCCTCCGTGAACGTTATTACCGGCATCATCAAGGCCAACTTCCCCTGCCGGATTTCCTTCAAGGTGACCAGCAAAATCGACTCCCGCACCATTCTGGATGCCGGCGGGGCCGACCAGCTTATCGGCCAGGGCGACATGCTGATTTCCCAGGGCTCGGACATCATCCGGGTGCAGTGCGCCTTCATTGATACGCCGGAGGTGGATCGCCTCTGCGACTTCGTGGGCGAGCAGCAGGGCTACCCCAACGCCTACGAGCTGCCCGAAGTACCCGGGGAAAGCGGCAGCGGCAACGGCGACGGGGACGAGTTTGATATGAGCGACCGGGACGCCATGTTTGAGGAGGCCGCCCGCGTGATTGTGCTGCACCAGCAGGGCAGCACCTCCCTGATTCAGCGCAAGCTCAAGCTGGGCTACAACCGCGCCGGCCGCCTCATCGACCAGCTGGAGCACGCCGGCATCGTGGGGCCATTTGAGGGCAGCAAGGCCCGGGAAGTATTAATTCCGGACGAATACAGTTTGGAACAGTTGTTGAATAGCCTGTCCAAGTAAGAAGCGAACCGGCAGACGGGAGTGCCCAACGGGTTTTTCAGTTGTTGTGTAAACAAAGTCCCGTTTCTCACGTCTCTGTACTCACTTCCCCAATCCACCAACCATTGCAATGAAGAAATATTTCGCCCTGCTCGCTTTGTCCGTGTCGTTGACTTCTGTGGCCACGGCGCAGCAGGACCCCAAAGCGGGTAAGATTCTGGACCAGATGAGCGCCAAGTACCAGGCCATGAAAGCCTTCAAGGCCACGTTCACCCAAACCCTGGAAAACGACGCGGCCAAGGTGAAGGAAAACCTGTCGGGGGATATTACCGTGAGCGGCCAGAAGTTTCGCCTGAAGATGAGCGGCCAGGAGGTCATCAACAACGGCAAAACCATGTGGACCTACATGAAGTCGGAAAACGAGGTGAATATCTCGGATTACGAGCCGGAGGAAGGGGAGGTGTCGCCTTCGCAGATTTACACCCTCTACAAAAAAGGCTACAAGTACGCCTACGTGCAGGAAGCCAAGGAAGGTGGCGAAGTGGTGGACGTAATTGACCTCTCGCCCGAGGACCGTAACAATCCCGTGTATAAAGTGCGCCTGAAAGTGGGCCGCAATGATAAGGCGGTGAAAAGCTGGCAGATGTTCAAGAAAAACGGCAACCGTTACACCTACCGTATCAGCAAGTTCCAGCCCAACGCCCCGGTGGATGCCACCACCTTCAACTTCGACAAAGCCAAGTATAAAGGCGTGAAGGTGATTGACCTGCGCTAATCGGACTATAAAAGTTCTGGCCGACCAGCCCGCTTCTGCAGCAGCAGGGGCGGGCCGTTTGCTTTTTGGCCCGGTAAAGCGGTACTTCGGCTAAACTGTTGAGCTGCTGGTAAAGTGGCGGCAGTGGTACCGCTATATTTCCTGGGCTATGGCTATTCCGGTGATGAAAGAAGACTTTCTGCATTATGTGTGGCAGTTGCAGTACTATGATAAAACCGACCTGCGCACGGAAAATGGCCAGCCCGTAACCGTGCTGCGGCCCGGCCACCGTAACCCCGATGCCGGCCCCGATTTCCTGAACGCCCGCCTGACCCTGGGCGAAGTGGAGTGGAACGGGGCGGTAGAAATCCATATCCGGGCCTCCGACTGGCACCGCCACCAGCACCAGACCGACGGCAAGTACGACCAGGTGATACTGCACGTGGTGTACGCGGCCGATGCACCGGTGCAGCGCACCAACGGCTCCGATATTCCGGCCCTGGCCCTGGGTGCGCGGCTGGCGCCCGGCCTGCTGGCCGCTTATGAGCAGCTCAGCAACCAGCCGCTCGAGGCGGCTTTGCCCTGCGCCCCGCTGCTGCCCCAGGTGCCCGAGCTTACCCGCACCATGATGCTGGGCCGGGCGCTGCTAGAGCGCGTGGAGCAGAAGGCCGACCGCATTGCCGACCTGCACCAGCAAGTAGCCGACGACTGGGAAGCCACCGCCTGGCACGCGTTGGCCGGGGCCTTCGGCTTCCAGAAAAACGCCGAACCCATGAACCGACTGGCGCAGGCGCTGCCCCTGAACTTAGTGCGCCGCCACCGCCACGATGCCCGTCAGCTGGCGGCTTTGCTCTTCGGGCAGGCCGGCTTTCTGGGGGAGGAACCCGCCGATGCGTACAGCCGGCAGCTGCGCACGGAGTTTGAGTTTCTGCGCCATAAGTACAATCTGCACGGTACCGCCCTGGCCCCCCACGACTGGAATTTTCTGCGGATGCGGCCGGCTAACTTTCCCACGGTGCGTCTGGCCCAGTTACTGGCCCTGCTGCACGCCCGCCCCACGCTCTTCGATGCCCTGCTAACGGCCCGGGACGTGCGGGCTTTGGAGCAGTTTTTTGCCGCGCCCCTGCCCGAGTACTGGCAAACGCACACCCGGCCGGGTAAGCCGGGGAAAATAGCGGTGCTGGGCCGGAGCAGTATTCATTTGCTCATCACCAATGTGGTAGTGCCCTTGCGGGTGGCCTACGCCCGCTCCACCGGCAACCCCGAGCAGGTGGAAACCGCCGTAACTCTGCTGGAGCAGCTGCCCCCCGAGCACAACCACCTCACGGCCCCCTACGAAGCAGCCGGCTTCCAGAACAAAGCCGCCGCCGACTCCCAGGGGTTGCTGGCGTTGCAGCGCGGCTACTGCGCCCCCCGCCGGTGTCTGGCCTGCGGTATTGGGGCCCGGTTGCTGCGGCAGCCGGCCGGGGCTCTGTAACTGCGGGCCGGCTGTTACCTTTGAGGCTGGCTATATTTCCTATCCGTTGCTGTTTCGAATTGTATTTGCCCTGACCCTGAACGCCGGGCTACTACTGCTCTTGTGGTGGTGGCTGCCCCGGGTGCGGCAGTTGCCGGTGGTGGGTAAATGGGTCGTGCCTACGCTGGTCCTGAAGCTGGTGACTACGGGGCTGGTGGTCTGGCTGATGAGTGAGGATGCCCGGTACTTCATGCTATGGTCTGCTCGCATGACCGACCAGTTGCACCATGCACCCGCCCAGTGGGTTTACATGCTCGGCCAGGATGAGTTTCGGTGGCGGAACTGGGAGCTGGTTTTTCACGGGTTTTCCAACACGCTCTTTCTCATCAAGCTGCTCTCCGTGCTCAACCTGGCCAGCCTGGGCAATGCCTGGCTCAATGGCTGCTACCTGTCACTGTTCAGCTTCGTGAGTGGGTGGGAACTGGTGCGGAAGCTGCGCCTGCGCTGGCCCGAAACCCCGGCCGGATCCGGCGTGGTAGCCTTTTTGGGCTGGCCCACGGTGGTGTACTGGACCTCGGGCCTGACCAAGGAAAGTCTGCTGGTGGGTAGCGGAGCCTTGGTGCTGGCCCTAATGATGCATCTGGGCTACGGCGGCACGCAGCGCCGCGGCTGGGCACTGGCAAGCCTGGTCGTTGTGGTCGGGCTGCACTTCAAAATGCGCTATTTCTTTGCCGTGGTGCTGTTTGGCGTGTTGGCGGGCCTGGCCTTGGTGCTGGTGCTGCAACGCCTGGGCACGGCCCGTTCCCGGGTGGCACAGGTTGTTGTGTTGGTCGGTTTGCTGCTGCTGGGGGCTTGGGCGGCCAGTGAAGTAAGCCCGGTATTTCGGGCCAACAAGTTCACCTCCCAGCTCCAGCGCAACTACACCGAGCTGCTGGCCTCCTCCGGGCAGCGGCCCCACCTGGAGTACCCCCAGCTGCAGCCTACCACCGAAAGTGTCCTTAAGCACACGCCCGAGGCTGTTTTCAATACGTTATCGAGGCCCTGGCCCTGGGAAGGCGATACGCTGCTGTACATGGTGGCGGGCTTGGAAAATCTGCTGCTGCTGGCATTGGTAGTGGTGGCCATAGGCGCTACGGTACAGGGACGAAGCGGACGGTTGCCCTTTGGGGTGGTGCTGGCTCTGCTGGTGTACTGCGTTATTCTGGCGGCGCTATTGGGCCTCACCACGCCCAACCTGGGTACCCTGAACCGCTACCGGGTAACGTTTCTGCCATTTCTGGTGTTTCTGGTTCTGCAAAACGACTACGCGGCCCGGCTGCTGCGGCGGGTGGGGCTGTGACCCCAGGCTCCACCGGAAACTCCCCACTTAAAACTACCGGGCTACCCGTATCTTTGCCCTTCTTATATGAAACCTCACCGGCCGCCCCGCGGCCGTTTTTGCTACCGATGGAAAACCCCGTAATCATCCTGGGCGCGCAAGCCGTAGGCACCGCCGCCCTCGATGCCTTTCAAAGCAACGACGTAGTAGTGTATTGTCTGCTCGACGACAAAGCCGAGCTGCAGAACACTGAGCTGAACGACGTGCCCGTGATGGGCAACACCGACGATAAGGAGCTGCTGAAGCTGCTGGGCAAAAAATGCGAGGTATTTGTGGCCACCGAAGACACCGCCAGCCGCCGCAGCCTCACTAACATGCTCCGTGAAGAATACACCGTGGCCCCCGTCAACGCCATTCATCAGCGGGCCAGCGTATCACCCCACGCTTGGCTGGGCCACGGCAATCTGGTGGGCGCCAACGCCGTGGTGGCCGGTACCGCCAAACTCGGCGACGGCTGCATTCTGGGCGCCAATGTGGTAGTGGACGTGAAAGCCGAAGTAGGCGACTACGCTCAACTCGGCGCGGGCGCTATTCTCAACGCCGAAGTGCAGGTAGGCGAATTGGCCTTCATCGGGGCCGGGGCGGTAATCGTGGCCGGCGTAAAAATTGGGGCCAAGGCCCGCGTGGGTGCTGGCTCGGTAGTGGTAGCCGATGTGGCCGCTGGTCAAACCGTGTTTGGCAACCCCGCCCAGAAAGTTTAGGGCCAAGAACTTAGAAGATAGAACGGAGAGCCGAACTCCCTCACAGGCGTTGCAACTCTCAGTTCTGACATCTTACTTCTATACAAAAATGGACTACCTCGTTTTACTGTACTACTGCTACACGCCCATTGATAATCCGGAGCAGTTCCGGGAGGAACACCACCGGCTGTGCCTGGGCCTGAATTTGCTGGGGCGCATTATTGTGGCGGCTGAAGGGTTGAACGGCACCGTATCGGGTCGGCGGGAGGATTGCGTGGAGTACATGCGCCTGATCAAGGTCGACCCGCGCTTTGCGGCGCTGGAATTCAAGGTAGAAGAGGCTCCGGCCCACACCTTTCAGAAGCTGCACGTGCGCGTGAAATCGGAAATTGTGCACGTGGGCCTGCCCCATATCAAGCCTTACGAGCGCACCGGCATTCACCTGTCGCCCACCGAGTTCCGGGACCTGAAAGACCAGGAAGATGTGGTGGTGCTGGATGTGCGCTCTGACTACGAGCATAGCCTGGGCCGCTTCAAAAACGCCGTTACCCTCGACATTGAGAATTTCCGGGAGTTCCCCGAGAAAGTACAGGAGCTGGAGCAGTATCGGGGCAAGAAAATCCTGACCTACTGCACCGGCGGCATCAAGTGCGAGAAGGCCTCGGCTTTTTTGCTGGAGCAGGGCTTCGAGGATGTGTACCAGCTGCACGGTGGCATCATCAAGTACGGCTTGGAGGCTGGGGGCGAGGATTTTGATGGCAAGTGCTACGTGTTCGATGGCCGCGTGGCGGTAGACGTAAACAGCGTCAACCCCACCGTCATCAGCCAGTGCCACCACTGCCACACGCCCTCCGACCGAATGGTGAACTGCGCCAACCCCCACTGCAACGCTCACGTACCGCTCTGCGAAACCTGCGGCGCTCAGTTGGAGGGTGCCTGCTCCACTACCTGCCAGCAGCACCCCGATAAGCGCCCCTACGACGGCACCGGTACCTACCCCAAAGTCAGCAACCACTACAACCCTGAGCAGGGTTTGCTTTCCTACCGCGCCCCGGCCCGGTAGGGCTGAGCCAAGTACACAGCTGTCATCCTGAGCTTGCGCAGGATCTTCCCCTCACGACTGCAACGGGTGCAAACGACCAGTTCAGTCGGGGATAGATCCGGGCCGGTTCAGGATGATAAGTTTTTCCGGCTGCCTCAGCTATGTTTTTTCCCGTACCATTGCACCTTTCTTTCCCAAAAATCCCCCGTTATGCCCATCGCCGAATCGGAGCTGATCCTCAACAAAGACGGCAGCATCTACCACCTCAACCTGCTGCCCGACCACCTATCCGAAACCATCATCACGGTGGGCGACCCGGAGCGGGTGCCTTCCGTTAGCCAGCACTTCGACTCCATCGAAACCAAAATCCACAAGCGCGAATTTGTGACGCACGTGGGCTACTACAAGGGTAAGCGCATCAGCGTTATCAGCACCGGCATGGGTACCGATAACATTGATATTCTGATGAATGAGCTGGATGCGCTGGTGAACGTAGACCTGGTAACCCGGGAGCCGCGCCCCCTGGAGGAGCGCATCAACCTGCGCATCGTGCGGGTAGGCACCAGCGGCTCTTTGCAGGCCGATATTCCGGTGGGCTCTATGCTGGCCTCCGAGCACGCCGTGGGCCTGGACTCCCTGATGCAATTTTACCCGCTGGTGGAAACCGGCCTGGAGGTAGAAGTGGCCACCGGTATTCAGCAAGCCCTGCAGCTGCCCTACCGCCCGTACTGCGTGCGGGGCTCCGATTTGCTGCGTGAGCAGCTGGGCTTTGATATGGTAAAGGGCAATACGCTCACCTGCCCCGGTTTCTACGGCCCCCAAGGCCGGGTGCTGCGCCTGGATCTGCGCCTGCCCAATCTGATTCAGGAGTTCCAGCAGTACCGCCACCAGAGCGCCGAGGGCGAGTTCCGCCTGACCAACTTCGAAATGGAAACGGCCGGCTACTACGCCCTAGGCCGCATGCTGGGCCACGAAGTACTGTCGCTGAACGCCATTGTGGCTAACCGCGCCACCGGCGAGTTTGCCACCAACTCAGAGCAGGTAATCAACGACCTCATCCAGAAAACCCTGGACCGCCTCTAAAACCACTGATTCCACGGATTTTTCGCGGATTTCACGGATTTTGTGGACGATTCCACCCTTTAGGTTCAGCCGTTTGCACTGATGACCTGCACCGATTATACACAACGAGAGAGGCTTGCCAGTTGGCAAGCCTCTCTCGTTGTTAAACCAAGTTACACCAAAGACAAATCGTCCACAAAATCCGTGAAATCCGCGAAAAATCCGTGGAATCAGTGGTCTTAGTAGAAGTCGAAGGCTACCACGGCCCGCAGGGGAATGGTGATGCCGGCTTTCAGAGTAATGTATTCCTCGTGCAGGGCCCAGAGCGTGGTATACACGCGCTTGGTGGCACCATCAGCCGTCTGGAAGTAAATGTCGAGCTTGCCGTGGTAGCCGTTGCCCAAGGTAGTGCCGCGTTCCGCATCGTGACGGCGGCGCTTGATGTCAGCGGGGTCGGTGAGTACATCCTGAGAAGGGAACTGCAGGGTTGGAATAACTTCCTTCTCGATGGTTTCAATAGCGGCGTCGGTAGGCTTGAGTTCGGGTATCATGGGAGAGCAGGTAAAAGGGCCGGAGGCAGGTGGTTGCTGCGGCAAGCATACGGAAGGCCGGATGGAGTGCAGATGAACATTCCCAGCGGCTTTCTGATCCGGGAATGGCCATGCGGTGTGCCTCTGTGTACGTAACAACTACCCTCAGGGTACAACCACAACCGTGCCCAAGTGCCTCACAATGCCGTTGTGCCAGCCCTAGCGCCCGGAATATCTGCGGATTATGCCTAGATAAGCTGAGCCAGGAAATTCATTGTGTCAACCCCATCAGCATAGTCGGAAATACCTGGGTGCTGGGCTTGGCCGAACGCCACGCTGCCCGGATACTGCGCCCCTCCCGATACCAGACACTGAGTTTGGGCAGCTACATCCGTGAGTTGATCCAGCAGATCTACCTCACTGGCATAGGCCGCGTGGTGCAGCACCGAAATAGGCGAAACCAGCTGGGCACTTTCCATGAGCAGCAGGAACCCGGAGTCCAGGTGGGGTACTCGGTTCACCAACAGAATGCTCTTGTTGTAGTCGTAGTTGTTCTGGTAGCGGTTGTGCTCCAGCACGCGGTGCCAGGGCTGCAAGGCGTCCAGCAGCGGCGTGAAGTCGTAGCCCTGGGGGGCGTACAGCTTGCTCACGTTACGGCAGCCCAAACCGTAATACCGGAAAATATCCTCGCCCAGCAAACCCAGGTCGTGGTCGGTTTCACGGCCAGTCAGCACCGCCAGGCTGGTGCGGTTGCGCCGGATGATGTGGGGCTTCTTACCGAAATAGTAGTCAAAGTAGCGGGCCGTGTTGTCGGAGCCAGTGGCAATGAAGGCGTCGGCGGCGTTCAGGCGCTCAACCAGCTGAATCCGGTCGGCAAAGCGGGGTTCCAGCTGCACCAGCTCATCCAGCACCCAGCGCATAAGCACGGTATCATCCTTGCTAAGCTTGGCCAGCAGCACGTGCCCGGACAGCAGCACGCACAGCGCGTCGTGAAAGCCTACCAACGGAATATTGCCGGCCATTACCACGCCCACCAGGCGCGGGGTGGTGGGCTCCGGAGGGTAACGGGCCGCCCAGCGCCGCAGGGGCTCCTCGCGCAGTAGCTCGGCTACGCCGCGCAGGGCTGCCAGCACGTTGGGTTGGTCGAACCACGGGTTTTGGTTGCGGCACTGGCTCAGCAGGGAGTACAGCGCGTCGTCGGGCTCCTGGGTGGGCAGGGTGGCGAGGCGGTGGCCCAGGGCTACAAAGGCGGCCAGGCGGTCGGGGTGCTGCATATCGGTGGGGAAGGAAAGTCGGGACAGAAAGAAAAACAAACAGGAACGGCGGCAAAATTACTCAACTGTGTACGGCTTATTCCTAATTTTGCCGGGTCGCATCCTGCCACCGGCCGGTTGCGTACTCTCTCTTACCGATTCTTTCTACCGTTTAACTGAACCCCGCGGCTATGGCCATCATGATAACCGACGAGTGCATCAACTGTGGTGCCTGCGAACCGGAATGCCCCAACACGGCTATTTACGAGGGTGGTGCCGCCTGGCGCTGGGCCGATGGCACCCGCCTGAAAGAAGTGCAGCAGGATGGAGGCAAAGTAGTATCGGGCGTGGCCCCGCAAACCCCCATTTCCGACGAGTACTACTACATCGTGTCCGATAAGTGCACGGAGTGCGTGGGCTTTCACGAGGAGCCCCAGTGCGCCGCCGTGTGCCCCGTTGACTGCTGCGTGGACGACCCGGACTACCGCGAATCCCAGGACAAGCTGCTGAGCAAAAAGCAGTGGCTGCACCAGGAAGCCTAGCTCACGGATTTCCACGGATAAAGACGGATTTGTCGGATTTCGTGGTTTTTGCCGTGTAATGAAAAAAGCCTCCCATTTGGGAGGCTTTTTTGTTTGGTGTGCTGTGAGACGGTTTGGAAAGATGAAAAAAACTGTCATCCTGAGCTTGCGAAGGACCTTATCACGTGAGAGCGAAACCGTGATAAGGTCCTTCGCTCAGCTCAGGATGACAAGCATAAAGCACTTATGTGCCACTTACCAACCGGCGGTGCTGCCGAATCAGGAGCCGAAGCGGAGAATTCGGCCGGCGGCTTGCTCCTGGGCCAGCAACGCCAGAAACTCCCGGCGGCTGACTTCTTCGGCCCCGAGGGCGGCCAGGTGGGGCGTCAGCTGCTGGATATCGAGCAGGCCCGCGCCCTGGCTGCGCAGGCTCTCAGCCAGTGCCAGTAGGGCCAGCTTGGAGGCATTGGGCTGATAGTGAAACATACTTTCGCCCGCAAACACGCCTCGCACCGCCACGCCGTAGAGGACACCAATCAACTCTAGCCCGTCCCATACTTCTACGCTGTGGGCGTAGCCGGCCTGGTGCAGAGCCGTGTAGCCGCGCAGCAGCTGGGGCGTAATCCAGGTGCCATCCTGATTGGGGCGGGGCTGCTGCTGGCAGGCGCGCATCACCTGCTCAAACGCCTCGTTGAAGCTGATGCGCCAGGTAGACTGCCGTTGCGCCCGCGCTAGGCTACGGCCCACGTGCAGCCGCTCCAGACGCAGGATACCGCGGCGGGGCGGGCAAAACCAGGGCAGCACCGGCCAGCCCGGCACCGGCCACGGAAAAATACCCCGGCTGTAAGCGGCCACTAAGTTCTCGACAGTTGGTATACCGCCTACCAACACCAGTCCCTCCACGGAGTCGTCGGCGGCAGCATCGGGGTTGTTAGGGAAGGGCAGGAGCATCAGGTGCCGCAGTTGAAGTACTTGTCGTAGGCCGACTCCGGAATGAGGCGAAACTGGCTCAGGAGCTTGATGGGCCACTTCAGCAGCCGGATCAGTGTATAGGAAGTGTTAACAGTCACGCAGCCAGAGTACGGTTGCGGCAAGATGAACAAAGGCCAGAAAATGGGCATCCAACTTGTCATAGCGCGTGGCCACGCGGCGAAACTGCTTGAGGCGGCTAAA
>NZ_JAWDJT010000020.1:0-35381 GCF_032464715.1 Hymenobacter endophyticus
TTAGCCGCCTCAAGCAGTTTCGTCGCGTCGCAACGCGTTACGACAAGTTAGATGCGCATTTTCTGGCCTTTGTCCATTTAGCGGCTACTGTCCTCTGGTTGCGCGACTGTTAACACTTCCTAGCAACTGTTGGCCCTGGCGGGTAAGGGTAAGGCTGAATTTGCGACGGTCGGAAGCGTGCATTGCGCGGACCACGAAACCTTTCTGCACCAGTAACTCCAGCATGCGGGTGAGCGAGGCCTTGTCCTTGAAAACCAGCTCCGCCAGCTGCTGCTGACTCAATTCGGGGAATTTGTTCAGCACCACCAGGGTCAAGGCTTGATCCACGGTCAGGTTCGCGGCCACGTGGTCGATATTCTGCTGACAAAGCCGCCGATATGCTTTAATGGCCTGCTCCAGCGTGTAGAGGACCGTTTGGGTGGGATTGTCTGGTTTCATCAGCTTCTAGTTGATTTAAATATAGTATACATATCAACAATAATACTATTTATTGGCTTTGCTTCCACTGCTATTCTTCTGAGCATGGTTCAACCGGCAACCAACGGCTAATCGAGCGGAGGCGCATGCACCCGCCGTCTGCAAATCAAAACACCCCGAAAGCGTGGGGCTCCGGGGTGTTTCCAGCCATTTCCGACAACGCTGCGCGGCTGCAGAAATTCTCGGTTATCTGCAGAACTCACCGGCCCGCGTTATTCATCATTTGCCGCAACAACGCCAGCAAAGCCTGGTCACCATCCGGGCCGTAGAGGAAGCTGTGGCCGCCGGTGGGCCGGGTCGCGAAGTGCCACTGCGGGGTCCGGGCCTTGTGCTGGTCGTGGATGGCGGCAACTTCTCTGTAGGGAAACACCTCGTCGTCCTCCGCATTCAACGAGTACAGTGGGGAGCCGCTGGCCAGTGTCTGGAAGCGCAAAGGGCCCAGCTTACTCATGGGTGTAGCCGATAGGGCGTAGAAACCGGCGAAACCCTGGGGCTGCTGGCAGGCGTACCAGAAAGCGGCCGTGCCCCCGTTCGACATGCCGCCCAGGTACACGCGCCGGGCATCTACGCGGTAGCGCGCCTGCACCTCGGCCACCATCCGGGGCACGGCGGCCAGTGCGGCTTCGTGCTCTAGCCACCCAAACGATTTTCGCCCGTACGGGTACAGCACAAGGGCCCCCTGCTGTTCGGCCGCCCGGAAAATCGGCTCCTGGGCTACGCCAGGGTCCTGCACCTGAAACTGGGTGGCGCTGGCCACGCCCCCGTGCAGGTACACCAGCAGCGGCGCGGCCGTGGCGGGATTATAGCTCTTGGGCACATACACCAGGTAAGGGGCCTGCACGGTATCCACGGGCAACGCGTAGCGGGCAAAGCCGGTGGCGGCCTTTGCGTAGTGCTTCCGGCGAGCCGGGCCAGGTAGCGCGTTCTGCCGGGTGCTGGTGAGCCATTGCTGGGTGGCCTGGCGGGCGGCGGCCTCGCGCCGGGCGGCGTGGGCCTGTAGTCGCGCCAGAAAATACGTCCACTGAGGTGTGTCATGCAGATTGCGCAAGCCTGGCTCCTGGGCAATGTTGCGCACGTCCTGGGCCGTAACGGGCAAATCGGCGAAGCGCGGAATCCGCAGCAGCCACCGCAGCGCCTGGGTGCGCTGGGCGGGGCAATTGGCGGCGGCAATGGTTCCTGCAAATACATCAAACGGCCCGGCCTTGGTGCTGTCGGCAAAGGCCGCCTGAAAACCCTGCACAGCTCCGCAGAAATCCTGCTGCCCCAGCCTGGCGGAGGCCTGCTGCAAAAGCTGGTCGTAAGTGTGGGTTTGAGCTTGCGCGGTTCCAGCCCAGAGCCCCACGCACATACTTACTACACTACAAACTCGATGGATAGATTTCATGGACTCAGGCAGATTTCGGGAGAGAATAAGCCAAAGATAACATTGGTACTATGTTAAACAAGGTACCTTGTTAAATATTTGCATATTCCTTTCTTGGCTTACCGTCGGAAGTATGTAAATACAAAAAGCCGCTCAGCTGAGCGGCTTTTTATCAGTGAAGCTGTTTGGAAAGTCCGGTTAACTTGCTCGTCCGTCACCCTGAGCGCAGCGAAGGATCTTCTTACGGTTACCCTTTAGCTGTTGCACCGTGAAAAGGTCCTTCGCTGCGCTCAAGGTGGCAAGGCTGTTGACTTTCTACACAACTCCCGGCTTGCTCCCCTTACAACGATTTTACCGGGGCGGGCGTCACGGCGGCAGTTTTGGCGCCTTTCTTCATGCAACACGAGGGCGTAGCGGCGGTAGCACCGGTTTTGGCGCACTTGGCGGCCATTTCGGCGGTGCAGGCTTCTTTCTTCTTGCCTTTCTTGCCGGCATCATGGCCCTCGTGGGCAACGGCGGAACCGGCGAAGGCGAACAGGCAGAGAGCAAGCAGGGCGTTTTTCATGGGCGAAGAGTTAGGAAACGAGGAAACAAAAGCCCGAAAGCCGAGGTTGGCTTCTGGGTGCCCTAAAGTAGCGCGGATTTGGCAGAAACCCGCGCCGCCGTGGCCCTACCTTTGCGCGGGCTGCCCCGCGGCCCCTTTCCGTTCAATGATGCGCGCGGCTCCGGCGCGGTACTGGTTTCTATGCCCCTTCGCAAACTCGCGTACCTTACGCTGCTGGCCCTCGGGCTGCTCACGGCACTGGCGGTGTTTTTCGTGGCTCAGCTGCGGTTCAACTACAATTTCAACGACTTCTACCCCGCCGGCGACCCGGACCTGGACTACTACGAGGAGTACTCGGGCCGCTTCGGCAACGACAACGACTACGTGCTGCTGGGCCTGGAAGCCCCGGCCGGCCAGACGGTATTTGAGCCCCGGTTCCTGACCAAGGTCGATTCGCTGACGCGCTTTATCCGGGCGCGGCGGCACGTCACGCAGGTATCGTCGCCGACGACGGCCAGTAACCCGGTGGTGGAAGGTTTGGGCGTGTTCAATGTGCCTTATCTGCACCCACAGGAGCCCGAACGGCGCGCCCAGGACTCGGCGCTGGTGTACCGCACGCCGGGCCTCGTGGGCAACCTGATTTCGCGGGATGCGCGGGCCGTTACCATCCTGTTCCAGACCTCGCCCAACCTCAGTAAGCCCCCCGGCGACTCCTTGCTGACGGCCGTGCGCACGGAGCTGGCCCGCCAGGGCATCCCCGAAAACGAGTACCACCTTGCCGGCAAAATGGTGGCCCAATCGGTGTTTGTGGACCGGCTGCAGCTGGAGCTGATGGTGTTTATGAGCCTCTCGGTGGTGCTGGTGACGGGGCTGCTGTGGCTCACGTTCCGGACGTGGTGGGGCATGGTGCTGCCGCTGGTGGTGGTGCTGGGCTCCATTCTGTGGGGACTGGGCGTGATGTCGGCGTTCGGGGTGAGCATTGATTTGATGACGGCCCTGCTGCCCGTGATGCTGTTCGTGGTGGGCATGTCCGACACCATTCACATCATCACGCGCTACGTCACGGAGCTGGGCTACGGGGCCAGCAAGCGGGATTCCCTGCTCATTGCCCTGAAGGAATCGGGCTTCGGCTCGGGACTCTCGGCCCTCACCACCAGCATTGGCTTCTTCACGCTGATGACCAGCACCATCCGGCCGATTTACAACTTCGGGCTGTTTACGGGCATTGCGGTGCTACTCACCTTTGCCCTCAGCTTCACGCTGCTGCCGGCCATGCTGGTGCTGCTGCGCAAGCCCCAGCTGCGGGTGCCGCGGGAAACCGGCCACAGCTGGGACGGCGTGCTGGGCCGGATGTTCCGGACGGTGCTGGCGCGGCGGCACTGGGTGGTGGCCATCAGCGGGCTGGTGCTGGTGCTGTCGGTGGCATCGGCCTCGCGCATCCGCATCAACTCCGCTTTGCTCGACGACTTGTCGAAGAATGACCCGGTAAAGCTGGATTTCAAGTTTTTTGAGCGGCAGTTTGCCGGCGTGCGGCCGTTTGAACTGGATTTGAAGCCGGCTCCCAGCCGCACGCTCTACGACCTGCAGGTGCTGCGCCAGACCGAGCAGATTGAGAACTACCTGCAAAAAGATTACGGCCTCAACTTCGTGGCCTCGCCGGTTACGCTCATCAAATCGGTGCGCAAAGCCCTGAATGGCGGCCTATTGGAAGAATACCGCCTGCCCGATTCGGAAGCCGAGCTGCAGCGGCTGCTGCGCAAGGTGAAGCTGTTTCGGAAGAAGCCCGAGTTCCGGGCCCTGGCCCTGCCCGATGGCTCGGAAGGCCGCCTCACCGGCCGCATGCCCGACGTGGGCAGCGTGCGGGCCGGGCAGCTCAACGCCGGCCTGCGCCGCTTCCTGCGCACCTCCGTGGATAGCACCGTGCTGCAAACCCGCCTCACCGGCTCGGCCAACCTCATCGACAAAAACAACGAAACCCTCACCCGCAACATGATTACGGGCATGAGCATCGATATTCTGATGGTCACGCTGATTGTACTGGCGCTGTTCCGCTCCGTGCGCATGACGGTGGTGGTGCTCATCCCCAACCTGGTGCCCATCCTGATTGTGGCCGGCGTAATGGGCGCGGCCGGCGTGAGCATGAAGGTGAGCACCAGCATCATCTTCACCATTGCCTTCGGTATTGCCGTCGATGACACCATTCACTTCATCTCCAAGCTGAAACTGGTGCTGCTCCAGGAGCCCAGCCTGTTTAAGGCCGTGCGCAAAACCTACCTGATGGCTGGCAAAGCCGTCATCGTCACCTCCCTGATTCTGGTGGGCGGCTTCTCGACGCTGATATTTTCTTCGTTTGACGGGACGTTTTACGTGGGGCTTTTGATTGGTCTGACCTTGCTGTTTGGGGTGGTAGCCGAGCTGACGTTGCTGCCGATTCTGATTCTGGCCTTCTACCGGCATAAGCCCCGGGAAATTCGGGAGCAGATACCGGCGCTGGGCGGGTGATGGTGTAGCCCGCAGAAGGCGCAGATGAACGCCCTCCGCGTCCTGTGCGTACACTTCTGCGTCCTCTGCGGGCTACCCCCGTATGCCCCATCTTTGCCGCTGTATGACAAGACACCTCCTGCCCTTCCTGTTCGCCCTTTCCGCCAGCACCGCCGCGCTGGCCCAAACGCCCGCCACTGCCCCACCCGAAGACCCGCTGCCCCGCCTGATTCAGGAGCGTCAGCAGCTGGTGCAGGACTATGAAGCTGCCAACGGGCAGCGCAACGCCTTTCTGGCCAACAAGCCCAGCAAAAAGGACCTGCAGGAAGTGGTAGAAGCCCTGAAAGGCATCATCCGCAAAGACACCGAAATTGTGCGGGCCGTGCAGGCCGGCACCCTGCGCAAAACCGCCGCCGTAGTGGCCGAAAACCAACAGGTGAAACAGCTGGCTACCGTGGCCCAAACCGACCAAAGCAGCACTCGGGAGCGGTTCCACGACCTGGAAAACCAGATTGCCAACCTGCAGGAGCGGGACCGGCAGCGCGAAAAGAAACTCCAGGACCTGCAAGCCACCGCCGACGAAGCCACCGCCGCCCGCACCTCCCGCGAGCTGCTGGCCGCTGCCCTGGCTGTGCTATCGGCCGGCCTGCTATTCTACGTGCTCAAGCTGCGCGGCCAGCGTAGTGCCCCGGCCAAGCGACGGAAGTAAAACAGAACGTCATTCCGAGCAGCGCGAGGAATCTCGCGTGCTGATGCTGCCGGGCTGACCGTCATGCTGAGCTTGCCGAAGCATCTCTACCGCTTCGTCAGAGACATTGCAACAAAGCGGTGGAGATGCTTCGGCTGCGCCTCCGGCTTTGCGGACGCCAGATGGAGCATGACGTTCTTTTATTTCCCAAGTTCCCCTATGCTCACTCCCGCCGCCCAATTTCTGACTTATGCTGAGGCGGTGGAGCTGTACAATCTGCTGAAGGAGATGGAAGTGGATGCGTTGGTGAAAACCTGCGGGCCGCCTTCGTTTCCGTTTGGGGACGGTATGTATTATCAGCTGCTGATTGAGGAAGCCGACGTGCACCTGGCCCAGCAAACGGTGGAAGTATTTGAGCTGCAGCGCACCACCCCGAAACCCGTCTGCTGCCCACGCTGCCGGGCGGAAGGCGCGGAGCCGCTGGCGCGGGTGTCGTGGTGGAAAAAACTGGTGTATGCCGGTACTACGCTGCTCAAATGCACAAACTGTGGTGCGGTATTTCCAGTCTGAACGCCTACTTTGCCCCGGTAACCGTTTTGCTCCGGCAGACCTAACCGTGACACCGTTTTGACCTGGACCGAAGAACAGGCCCGCGCCCTCATCACCGACCCTGGCACCCTGAAACGGGGCCAGGAGCTGGCCGCTCCTGCCAAATGGGGCAACCTGGGCCGCATCGAAACCGCCGCCTGGGGCGAGTGCAAGGGCAGCGGCAGCAAGCCCTACCAAACCGGCATCGACCTCACCGCCCCGGCTTTCAAGTGCAGCTGCCCCAGCCGCGTGTTTCCCTGCAAGCACGGGGCGGGCCTGCTCCTGCTGCTGGCCCGCCAACCGCAACTGCTCAGCGGCACCACCCCGCCCGAGTGGCTGCACGAGTGGTTGGATAAGCGCCAGCAAACCCAGGAAAAGCAGGTAGCCAAGGCGGTAGAAACGGCGGCGTCTGCTGCCGATCCAGAGGCCACTGAAGCCGCCGCGGCAGCTGCCCGCCAGAAACGCGAGGCGCAGCGCCAAAGCCGCATGCAGCGTGGGGCGCAGGAGCTGGAAACCTGGCTGGTGGACATCGTGCGGGCCGGCCTGGCCGCCACTGACCAGCAGCCCCGCAGCTACTGGGAAAACCAGGCCGCCCGCCTCGTGGATAACCAGCTGCCCGGCCTGGCCACCGTGGTGCGCGAGTTGCCCACCCTGCGCCACCAGGGCGCCGACTGGCCCGCCCGGATGCTGGCCCGCCTTGGGGAGCTGTATCTGCTGGTGCGCGCCTTTCTGCGTCTGTCCCAACTGGCCGAGGATGCCCGCCAGGAAGTGCTACAGCAAGTGGGCATCACCCTCAAGAAGGAAGACGTACTGGCCACCCAGCCCGCTGTGTCCGATGAATGGAGGGTGCTGAACCTGACCACCACCGAGGAAGAGCGCCTGACGGTGCGTCGCGCCTGGCTGCGGGGTCGGAAAACCGGCCGTTTCGCGCGGGTAGTGGAGTTTTCCTTCGGCGGCCAGCCCTTCGCCACGCCGCTGGTGCCCGACGGCTCCTACACCGGCGAGCTGACGTTTTACCCTGGGTTGCTGCCGCTGCGGGCTATTCCGGGCCAACTCACCTTCAAGGGAATTCAACCCGGCAACCCGGTGCCCACCGGCGGCATCGGGCCCGGGCAGCTGCTGGCAGAATACGCCACGGCCCTGGCCCGGCAGCCCTGGCTGCGCGAGTGGCCGTCCCTGCTCAGTGGGGGCGTACCCACGCCTGCCGCCGAAGGCTGGGTGCTGCGGTTTCCGGCGGAAACCGGGGCGCTGGCTGTAGCTGGCTCCGGTTCACTGCATAGCAACTCCATCGAACTCCGCCTGCTCTGCGACGACCAGTTTGGCTGGGACCTGAGGGCCATCAGCGGGGGCTTTCCGCTCACGATTTTTGGCGAATGGACCGGCCAGGGCCTGCGCCCCCTGGTGGGCTGGGATACCGTGGCTGAACTACAACCTGCCTAGCCAATGCCTGACAACCTCGCTACTCCGGAAACCGCCCTGCGCCCCGCCGCCGACTGGCAGCGCCTGCAACGCGTGGTCCTGCTCGGCACCCGCCAAAGCCCCGACGAGCTGCCCGCCGTACCCGGCTTCACCCTCCCCGCCGACGCGCCCGACCACCGCGAAAAGCAAGCGTTGCTAACGGCTGGCGTACTCAGTACCATCCGCAAAGCCGGCTACCAGCCCGCAGTTGCTACCGCCTCCGCTACGGCCCCCGCCGCCCCCGAAACGCAGGATGCCCTGGGTGTCAGCGGCGCGCAACTGCTGCAACAATTGCTGGACGGCCAGTATCCGGAGTTGCTGCCTGAATTTCTGGTAGCACTGGCCGAAAACCAGCGCCGGGTGCCGCACCAGTTGCTGGTGATGCTACTGGAACACGCCCGCACCCGCTCCCAGCTGCACCGGCCCGCGGCCGCCGTGCTGGGCCAGCGCGGGGCTTGGCTGGCCGCCCAAAATCCGGCCTGGCAAACCTTTCTGGCGGCTTCAGAGCAGGCTACCGAGGAAACCGCCTGGGAAACCGGCACCATTGGGCAGCGCACCCTCTGTTTGGAAACCCTGCGCCGCCGAGAGCCAACCCACGCCCGCGAGCTGCTGGCCGCCGTGCTGCCCCAGGAGCCCGCCAGGCACCAGGCCCAATTGCTGGACACCTTGCAGGAACAGCTTTCCGCTGCCGATGCCCCCTTGCTGACACACTACCTCGCCGCCAAAAGCAAGGAAGTACGCCAAACGGTGCTGCCCCTGCTGGTACGCCTACCAGGCAGCCCGCTTCTGGAACGGCTCTGGCAGCGTGCCGAACCCCTGATGCAACTCAAACGCAGCCTGCTCAGCAAAAAGCTGCTGGTTGAGCTGCCCGCCACCGACTGGGACAAAACCTGGCTCCTCGAAGGCATCGAGCAGAAAGACAGCCGCTTCCCCGGCGAAAAAGCTGCCTTGTTGGGTCAGCTACTCGCCCTGATTCCGCCCCAGCGCTGGGCTAAGCACTGGAACCTCACGCCCGCCAAAATCATCGAGCTGGCCGCCGATACGGAGTGGACGGAGCTGCTGCTCACGGCCTGGTCGGAGGCGGCGGTACTGCACCAGGATATTGCTTGGGCCGGGGCCTTGCTGGAATGGCTGCACGCGCAGCCGCGCAAGAAGGCGCCCAACCTGCCCGTTGCCCGGCTGGCAGCCGCGCTACCGCCCGCTCAGCTTACCGCACTGGTGTTACCGCTGCTCAACGCCACGCCGCATTTCTCCACCGATGCACCTTGGCAGCATCTGTTGCAACTCGTGCCCGCGCCCTGGCCTGAAACCCTCACGCGCCGGGTGGTGGAGCTGCTGCGCCGGGCCCTGCGCCAACCCACCGAGCTGTACCGCATCCAATACGCCGCTTCCCAGTTGCTGGAGCACATGGCCCGCGTGGTGCCGGCAGCGCAATACAACCTCTGCGCCGAGCCCCTACAACCCCTGCTCCAGGACGTACCTTACCTCCACAATAGCCTCGCCCGCCTGCTCAACACCCTGCACTTCCGCCAGCAGCTAGCTGAAGCCCTCCACGAGCCCCCCGCCCCCGGCTAGGCCGAAGCCAGAACGTAGCTCCCCTCAGATGATTCCGCGCATCAAGCGGCGAGGGGTTGAGGGTGGTTGACCAATCGATGAACAGCCATTCTTACTCAATCAACATTCAATAGAACGTCATGCTGAGCGCAGCCGAAGCATCTCGCGTGCTGACATTGCACTGGTAACTTCAACGGTTCGAGCGAGGTGCTTCGGCTGCGCTCAGCATGACGGCCTGATAATCGTTCTGCCAGCATCAACCACCCCTGGCCCCTCCTTTCAGAGGGGAACTAGCTCTAGCTTTTACCATCTAACTCTCCTTTCCCTATGTCCGTTACTGCCCCTACCACCGTTCTGCGCCCGCACGCCGAGGATGTGTACGCCGAAGAGCTGGCCGCTTTGCGCGCCGCCGACCACGACCGGCCCAAACCCCCGAACTGGCACCTCTCGCCCTGGGCTACTGTCACGTATCTGTTGGGCGGCAAGCTGGATAACGGCTTTGAAATCGAGCCCAAGTACATCGGGCAGCGGCGGCTGATGGAAATTGCCGTGGCCACCCTCGCCACCGACCGCGCCCTGCTGCTGCTGGGTGTGCCGGGCACGGCCAAAAGCTGGGTATCGGAGCACCTGACGGCGGCCATCAGCGGCCGGTCGGATTTGCTGGTGCAGGGCACGGCGGGCACTTCCGAAGATGCCATTCGGTACTCCTGGAACTACGCCCGCCTGATTGCCGAAGGACCCTCCTTGGGCGCGTTGGTGCCCTCGCCCCTCTTCAAAGGCATGCAGGAAGGCCGCCTGGTGCGCCTCGAAGAACTCACCCGCATCCCCTCCGACGTGCAGGATACGCTCATCACCATGCTCTCGGAAAAAGTGCTGCCCATCCCCGAGCTATCCAGCGAAGTACAGGCCACCAGCGGCTTCAACGTCATTGCCACCGCCAACGACCGGGACAAGGGCGTGAACGAACTGAGCAGCGCCCTGCGCCGCCGCTTCAACACGGTGGTACTGCCGCTGCCCAACTCGGCCGAGGAGGAAGTGCGCATTGTGCAGACGCGGGTGGAAAAGCAGGGCAAGGCGCTGCAGCTGCCCGCCGAAGCCCCGGCCCTGGAGCAAATCAGCCGCCTCGTCACCATCTTCCGGGAGTTGCGCTCGGGCGTGACGGAGAACGGCAAAACCAAGCTCAAAAGCCCCAGCGGCACGCTCAGCACCGGCGAAGCCATTTCGGTGATGAACAGCGGCCTGGCCCTGGCCGCCTATTTCGGCGACGGCAGCCTGCGCGCCCACGACCTGGCCGCCGGCCTCACCGGCGCCGTGGTGAAAGACCCCGTGCAGGACCGCACGGTCTGGCTGGAATACCTCGAAACCGTGGTAAAAGAGCGGGACGGCTGGAAAGACCTCTACCGCGCCTGCCGGGAGGTGGTGGAATAATGGATGACGCCACTATCATCGCCCGTTTGCGCAATCTAGGCTCATTGCCTGACGATAGTACGCCTGCCGTTGACGACTTTCCCTTGGAGGAATTTGATGAGCTCGTGCAGCAACTTTCCGAGCCACTGGAACCAAGTCATTCTCTAACCCTAATCAATCTGGGGCCGCCGCGCGATACATCTGCATGTGGAATAGAATGGTCATTGATTCATGCTGCAGAGGCTATTCCCGCTGAGGCACTGCGTGATGTCTTATTTGATGCTGACGACACTGAAGTCCGGCGAATTATTGATATAAGACTGATAAACTATTTCAAAAACAACGCTGGATAGTGGATATGAACACTGATGAGCCTAAAGCTTTTGAAACGCCTCCCCAATCATACTGGACAGCAGTTGGCAACATAATTCGGAAACGGCCTTACGGGCCTAGCGGAGCTGAAATCCGCTACGGGACGAAGCATTTTACACCGGGTGCCAAGGCATACATCATCGACTGGTTCCCGGGCACCTGTGATGCCGTTACAGTAATTGGTCACCACCGCAAGTCACACCAACTGATGAAGTTGGTCGTGCGAGTAGAACATCTGGAGAACTTTCGCACAAAGGTTTGCTACTCACCGGCCATAAACAGAATCATAGAGGAGCATTTTGAATCGGGTGATGCCCCCTACCGGCTTACCAAAGAGTTTGCTGAGCAGTTATGTGAAGTTTTACCCCGCTGGAAGGCAGAACAACAACGCGCCAAAACTATCTGATGCCCACCGACCTCCGCCTTTTCGGTATCCGCCACCACGGGCCCGGCAGCGCCGCCAGCCTCGTGCACGCCCTCAACGCCTACCAGCCCGACGTGGTGCTGCTGGAGTGCCCCGCCGATGCCGAAGCGGCGCTGGCCGCAGCCACGCACCCCGAGATGGTGCCGCCGGTGGCCCTGCTCGTGTACAACCCCAAGCAGCACCAGCAGGCCTCGTTTCTGCCCTTCGCCGATTTTTCACCCGAGTGGCAGGCCATTCAGTGGTGCCACCGCCACGGCGCCCACCTGCGCTGCTTCGATTTGCCGGCCAGTATGCGCTTTGCCAAAGAGCAGGCAGCCGACAGTCAGCAGCTGTTGCCGGCCAATGAGCCACCCACAGCGGAAGCGGCTGGTGATATAGCCACCTCGGAACCAGGGAGCGAAACGAGTGCGGCTCCAGAAGCAGACGCATCACCTCTGCCCTCTCCCAAAGCCGACCCGATTTCCTACCTCGCCGAGCTGGACGGCTACACCGATGGGGAGCGGTGGTGGGAGCTACGCCTGGAACACGCCCCCGGCCACGCCGATACGTTTGCGGTGGTGCTGGACATGATGACGGCGTTGCGGGAGGAACTGGACTTACCCGAAACCGAGGAAACCCTGCTCCGGGAAGCCTTTATGCGCGAAATCCTGCGCGCCACGCTGCAACAGGGCTACCAGCGCGTGGCGGTAGTGTGCGGGGCCTGGCATGCGCCGGTACTGCGGCCCGAGCTACTCAAAAAGGAAGACAAAACTCGCCTGAAAGGCCTCAAGAAAGTCGCCACCGCCGCCACCTGGATTCCCTGGACGTTTGAGCGGCTGTCCTACGCCTCGGGTTACGGAGCGGGCATCTTGTCTCCGGCTTGGTACGAACTGCTCTTTACCACGCCCCGCGCCGAGGTGGTCACGCACTGGATGGTGCGCGCCGCCCGCCTGCTCCGCACTCGCGACCTGGACGCCTCCGCCGCCCACGCCATAGAGGGCGTGCGCCTGGCCGAAACCCTGGCCGTAGTGCGCGGCCGGGAGCTGCCGGGCATCGAGGAGCTGCAGGAAGCCGCCGTGGCCATCCTGGGCGGCGGCTACGCCGAGGCCCTGGACCTGGTGCAGCGGGAGCTAGTGATTGGGGAGCGGCTGGGCGCGGTGCCGCCCGAGCAGCCCGCCACGCCCCTGCAGCAGGATTTGCAGCTGCAGCAGAAAGCTACCCGCCTCAAACCCGAAGCCACCTCCAAGACCCTCGACCTGGATTTGCGCAAGGAGCTGGACCTGAGCCGGAGCCACCTGCTGCACCGCCTGCGCCTGCTGGATATCCGCTGGGGTGAGCCGCACCGGGCCCAGGGCAAGGCCGGTACCTTCCACGAGCTGTGGGAGTTGCAGTGGCAGCCCGAATATGCCCTCAACGTGCTGGATGCAGGCCGTCTGGGCAACACCGTGCTGGCCGCTGCCGCCGCCAAAGCCGCCGCCCGCGCCGCCGAAGCGCCCGACTTGGAAGCCGTGAGCCACCTGCTGGAAGAAGCCCTGCAGGCCGACCTCGGTCCGGCCATTGGGGCGCTGGTAGCCCGGCTGGAAACCCTCTCGGCCGGCACCCGCGACGTAACCCACCTGCTGGCCGCCCTGCCCCCACTGGTGAACGTGCTGCGCTACGGCAACGTGCGCCGCACCGAAACCGCCCAGGTAGCCACCGTGGTGCACCACCTGGTGCCGCGCCTGTGCATCGGGCTGCCCCAGGCCTGCACCGGCCTCGACTACGACGGCGCCCGCCAGCTGCTGCCCCGCATCGAAGGCACCCACCAGGCTATTCGGCTGCTGCAGGATGAAACGCAGGAGGCCGACTGGTACGCGGCCCTGGCCGTGGTGCTGCGCAATCCGGCCTCCTCGGGGCTACTGGCCGGAGCGGCCGGACGCTTGCTGTTCGATGCTCACCAATTAGCCCCGGACGAAGCCGCCATGGCCCTCGGCCTGGCCCTGGCCCCCGCCCAGCCCACCAACTACGCCACCGCCTGGATTGAGGGTTTCCTCAGCGGTAGCGGCCTGCTCCTGCTCCACCACCGTCCCCTGTTCGATTTGCTCAACGACTGGCTCGGGGAGCTGCCCGAAGACACCTTCCGCGAAATCGTGCCCCTGCTGCGCCGCGCCTTCACCGATTTCAGCCTGCCCGAACGCCGCCAGCTCCTGGACCTTTCTAAACAAGGCCAACAGCCGGCCGCTATTGCCACCGAGGAGGAAGATTTCGACCTGGAACGCGGCCTGCTGGTGCTGCCGGGGCTGCGGGAGTTGCTGGGGTTTTGAGCCGCAATTATTGTTGAACGTCATTCCGAGCGCAGCCGAGGAATCTCGCATGCTGATGTTGCAGAGTAATCTTACCATCAGCACGCGACATGCTTCGACTTCGCTCGGAATGACGGATACCTTCGACCGTCAGCACGCGAGATTCCTCGGTAAGCTCGGAATGACGTTCAACTACAAGGCCCGCTTTAATCAGCACCAAAACCCCTCGAATGGACCTGCCTGAACATTATACTGCCATGCGGGAAGCCACGGTGCACCGGCTCCTGCACGAGGGGGCCGACCCGGATCCGCTGCTTCATTCTCCGCAGGATACTCGCCGGGGCATTACGCTGCTGGCCCGGCCGCCGGCGGCCATAACGGCCGCTATAGAGGATATTCTGGCGGATTTTCGGGCCATCGAGCCGGGGCAGTACTATTATCCGGCCTCTGATGTTCACCTCACCATTCTCTCCATTATTTCCTGTTACCCGGGGTTCACGCTGACGCAGATTGACCCGGCCGCCTACTGCCAGGCAATACGGCAGATTACGCGGCGGGTACGACCGTTTCGCATCCGCTACGAGGGCCTCACGGCTTCGCCCGGCGGGATTATGGTGCAGGGCTTTCCAGAAGATGACGGCCTGGAAAATCTGCGGGAAGCTACCCGGGAGTTTTTCCGCCATTCCAGTTTGCAGCAGTCCATTGATGCGCGCTATAGTATTCACACGGCTCATTCCACTGTCATCCGTTTCACGCAGCCCCTCACCAATGCGCCGGCTTTGGTAGCCAGGCTGGCTCAGCATCAGGACCGCTATTTTGGCACGTTTGAGGTGGATGCCGTGGAGCTGGTGTACAATGACTGGTACCAGCGGGGCCCTAACACGGTTCTACTGGAAAAGTACGCCCTCAGCCGCAGCTGATTACCTTGCCGGCTCATTCTGCCCGTTTTGCCTATGTCTACCACCTACCCTTTCCACGTTGCCGATTTAGCGGAGAAGGCCGAGCCGGGCCGCCAGGAGCGTATTCTGGTCAACCTCACCAACCTGGAGGAGTACTACAACGTGTTCGAGAAGTACGGTTTCAGCGGCAGCGGGGCCAGCTGGGCCGAGCACATCGAAACCATTCTGGAAGAGCACGCCCCGGCCCTGCTGGACCACGTGGAGCTGGCCGGGCAGGGCGACATCTTCCTGGCCTTCACCGACGGTCCCGCTGCTACCGAGCAGTTCCTGGCCCTCATCCAACCCATTTTCGGCGACCTGGGCAGCCTCAACAAATACCTCAGCCAAGCCGACCCCGGCGACTTTTTCGAATAGCCAGTTTGCAGTTAGTCGCTTCGAGCATGATCCGAGCTACCGTTCCACCGCCCCATTTCCCTTTCAACCCCAATGCGTACAAATTGGGTATTATCGAGCAGCAGGACATTGTGTGCGAGTGTTGCCAGCAACCCCGCGCCTACAACTACACCGGGCCGATATTTTGCGTGGCCGACGTTGAGGAGTTATGCCCCTGGTGCATTGCGGATGGCTCGGCGGCGCGGAAATGGGACGCAGAGTTTCAGGATTTGGCCTCGGTAGAAGGCCACGACCCAAACCCGCAAGGTGCTGCACCGGCGGCACTCAATCCGGCTTCGGTGGAGGAGGTGTTATTCCATTCGCCGGCCTACAACTCCTGGCAGCAAGGCGTGTGGCTGACGCACTGCCAGGACATGTGCGTGTTTGTGGGCTACGTGGGCGGCAATGACATTCGGCCTTTGCTCGATGAGTTGCGCCCGGACCTGGAAGCGTGGCCGAATGAAGAGTTCCTGCTGCGTAATCTGTCGGCTGATGGAAGCCTGACCGGCTACCTGTTTCAGTGCCGGCATTGCAACCTGCACCGGCTGCACATCGACTGTGATTAACTGGCTTCCGCTTTCAACTTATTTCTATGAAACCCGCTACCGACAACGCCACCCGCTGGAAGCTGGTGCTTGGCTCCGAGGCCGATGCGCAGAACCAGATTGCCTTCGATGCCGACTACAAAGGCATGGACGACGTGCTGACCTCGCTCTACGACCAGTCGGAGCGCAAGGCGGGGCTGGGCGGCTCCGCACCCCGCGTGAGCCGCTGGCTGGGCGACATCCGTACCTATTTTCCCTCGGAAGTGGTGGCCGTGATGCAGCGCGACGCCATGGACCGCCTGGGTTTGCAGCAGCTGCTGATGGAGCCCGAAATCCTTCGCACAGTGCAGGCCGATGTGCATTTGGTGGGCACGCTGATGTCGTTGAGCCGGGTGATGCCTCAAAAGGTGAAGCATACGGCCCGGGAGGTGGTGGGCAAGGTGGTGAAGGAGTTGGAGCAGAAACTTTCGAACCCACTGCGTCAGGCCGTGCAGGGCGCCCTGAGCCGGGCCGTGCGCAACCCCCGCCCCCGCTACCGGGAAATCGACTGGGCCGCCACCATCCGCGTCAATCTCAAGCACTACCAACCCGAGCAGCGCACCATCATTCCGGAGCGGCTGGTGGGCTTCGGGCGGCGCGGACAGGCCCTCAAGGAAATTGTGCTGTGCGTGGACCAGAGCGGCTCGATGGCGTCGTCGGTGGTGTACGCGGGCGTATTCGGGGCGGTGCTGGCTTCCATTAAAGCGGTGAAAACGCACATGGTGGTATTTGATACCAGCGTGGTAAACCTCTCGGAAGATTTGCAGGACCCGGTGGATCTGCTGTTCGGCGTGCAGCTGGGCGGCGGCACCGATATCAACCTGGCCCTGGGTTACTGTCAGCAGCTCATCACCCGCCCCACCGATACCATTCTGGTGCTCATCAGTGACCTATACGAGGGCGGCAACGAGCGGGAAATGCTCAAGAAAGCCGCCGCCCTGCGTGCTGCCGGCGTTACGGTAGTAGCCCTGCTGGCCCTAGCCGACGACGGAGCCCCCAGCTTCGATAGGCGCGTGGCCGAGCAGTTTGCGGCCCTGGATATCCCCTCCTTCGCCTGCACACCGGGGCAGTTTCCGGGACTTATGGCGGCGGCCATTCAGGGGCAGAAGCTGCAGGTGTAGGCGGTTTGTCATTGCGAGTAACGCACGGAATCTGGGAGCGTGTCTAGAAATACAGAAGAACGTCATGCTGAGCTTGCCGAAGCATCTCTACCGCTTCGTTGAACGGACCTGATGAAGCGGAAGAGATGCTTCGGCAAGCTCAGCATGACGTTCTGGGACCGTTTCGCGCCGCTCGGAATGACAACCACCGCTTACCAGCGTCATGGGCCCGTATACGCCAACTGCCGTACCTTGCCTTTCGCATGAAAATACTCCTGGTGGAAGACGAGCCCAAGCTGGCGTCTTTCGTGAAAAAAGGCTTCGAGAATGAGGGCTACGAAATCGAAATAGCCTACGACGGCCGCGTGGGCCAGTCCCTGATTCAGCAAAACCGCTACGATTTGGTGATTCTGGACGTGAACTTGCCCTACGTGAACGGATTTGAGCTGTGCCGCCTGGTACGCCGCCAGGATGCCCACGTACCCGTGCTGCTGCTCACGGCCCTCGACAGCCTCGACGACAAGGTGACGGGCTTTGAATCCGGCACCGACGACTACCTGGTGAAGCCCTTTGAGTTCAAGGAGCTGCTGCTGCGGGCCCGGGTGCTCACGCGCCGCCACACCGAGGCCGCCACCGTCAAGCGCACCCTGCAAATTGCCGACCTGGAGCTGAACCTCGACGCCAAAACCGTCAGCCGCGCCGGCCACCGCATCGACCTGACTACCAAGGAATACGCCCTGCTGGAATACCTGCTGCTGAACCGGGGCAAAATCATTTCCCGGGTAGATATTGCCGAGAAAGTCTGGGAGCTGAATTTCGACACCAACACCAACGTCATCGACGTGTACGTGAGCTACCTGCGCAAAAAGCTGGATAAGGGCTACCCCGTAAAGCTCATTCACACGGTGGTGGGCATGGGCTACGTGCTGCGGGAAGGGTAATCAAAGGCGAAGTTGTGAAATGGTGAAGTTGTGAGCTGTTCCCGCTTTCTTATCATCCTGAGCAGCGCGAAGGACTTTATTCTATGAGGGCGTCTGGCACACAATGCTATTCACACGGGATAAGATCCTTCGCGCTGCTCAGGATGACAGCCGCCTACCTTACTACCCACAACTTCACCATTTCACAACTTCACCACCTCCCCCATGCTCATCCGCAACAAGCTGATTTTGCGCTTTACCCTGCTGGTGGTGGGCATTCAGTTGTGTTTTTCCGTTTTCATCTACTACTTCCACGCCACCACCCGGGAGCAGCGCTTCATCAACCGGCTGGCCGGTAAAGCCACTATGACGGCCCGGGTGCTGGTGCGCCACGACAGCCTCAACCACGGGCTGCTGCGCACCATGCACCGCCGCGACCTGTTCACGGTGCCCGGGGAGCAAATCAGCATTTACGGGCCCGGTCAGCACCTCATCTATACCAGTGCCGACAACCTCAGCCAGCGGCTCAACTCCCGGTATCTATCCCAAATTCAACCCAACCGGCCGGTGCATTTTACTGATGGGCACTTGGAGTCGATTGGCATGTACTACGTGCGTAATGGAGAGCCGCACTGGATTTTTGCCGCCGGCCACGACGACTTCGGGCACCAGCTGCTGGAGAAGCTGGGCGTAATTCTGCTGGCGGCCAACCTGGGAGCCATGGTGCTCATTATTCTGGCAGGCTGGTACTTCGCGGAAGAGTCGTTGAAGCCTATTTCGCGGGTGGTGCAGCAGGTGGAGCGCATCACGGCCTCTCGCCTGAACGCGCGGGTGGATGAGGGCAACGGTACCGACGAAATAGCCCAGCTGGCCCGCACCTTCAACCATATGCTGGGCGGGGTGGAGCAGGCATTTGAGTCGCAGAAAAGCTTTTTGAGCAACGCCAGCCACGAGCTGCGCACCCCGTTGGCCTCGGTGCTGGGCACGCTGGAAACGGCGTATGCCTACGATACCACCCTACCTGAGGCCAAGCACAGTATCGGCTCGGCGGTGGAGGAAATCAAGAAGCTTATTGCCCTTACCAACGGCCTGCTCAGCCTGGCTAAAGTAACGGACCCCGCTTTTCAGCAGCAGCCCGTGCGCCTAGATGAATGCCTGACCCAGGCCCTGGAAGCCTGCCAGAGCCGCTACCCCGGCCGGGAGCTACGGTTGGAATTCGGGAAGCTGCCCCCGGAAGTAGAGGACATGTTTATGGTGCGCGGCAACGAGCAGCTCCTCACCACGGCCCTGCTCAACCTGCTCGATAACGCCTGCAAATACTCCACCGGCCCGGTGCGCGTGTCGCTGGGCTACCTCACCGCGGCCACCCTGCGCGTGCAGGTCCAGGACCAGGGCATTGGCATGGAACCCCACGAACTGGCCCGCATCTACGAGCCCCTGTACCGGGCCGGCAGCGCCAGCACGGCCTCCGGCTACGGCATCGGGCTGCCCATGACGCGCAAAATTGTGCAGGTGCACGGCGGGGAAATTCGCCTCACCTCCCAGCCCAACCAGGGCACCACCGCCACCGTGGAGCTACCCGCAGCGGAGTAAGGCAGTTGATAGCGCAGGCCGCGGCAAGGCTCCGGTCCGGCGGGCGGAGCCCGTCGGGCCGGTTGAAGTGAGCTGAGGTTGTTACCGCATCGTTCAGGTGAGATGGTCGGCCCGCCGGAACGTCCCGGTCCGGCGGCTGCAAGCCGTCGGGCCGGTTGTCGTCAGCTGACACCCGGACGACGACGGAACAACATCAGCTCACTTCAACCGGCCCGATGGGCTGCGCCCGCCGGACCGGGACGTTCAAGCTGCTGCGGAGGCGCGCAAAACACCCCTTTCTAACTTCTTCTAATTCCCTTCTCATACCGTTTTAATCTCGCGGGGCGTGGTTTGCGGCTATGATGGGTAAACCGACCAACCTGCGCGGCCCGCGCGGACTGCTGCTGGGGTTGCTGCTGGGCACCCTGTTGCTGTCGACGGGGCTGAATCTCTTCTTGCTGTGTCAGGAGCCGGCATTCCTGGCGAGCTACGACCTGGACGGCCCGTTGCTGGAATCGGCGACGGAATTGGAGCTGCTGCAGACCCGGCAGGCGCTGGTGGAGTGCCAAGCCGGTCACCTGCGCACCACTGCCTCGGCCCCCGCCGATACGCTGGCCTCTCCCCTGATTTCCCTTACTCCCTGAGCTACCGGCAGTCCGCTGGTGGCTTTTTGTATGTCCCTTCCATCTCTCTGCATGCTCCCTCGCCAACAACACGTGCTGAATGCGCTGGCCACCTGCGCCGGTATCTGCGACCAATACGCCGCCTCGGCCCTACTTGACCCGGTTCCAACTACATACCAACGCAGCTACCGTCTCAGCCGCGACTGCGCCGACGTGTGCCGCCTAACGGCCGCTTTTGTAGCCCGGGAGGCCGAGCATATGCCCCAACTACTCCGGACCTGCGCTGAGCTGTGCCAGGCCTGCGCCGCCGCATGCGCGCAGTTTGACACCATCCAGCACCGCCTGTGTGCCGAGGCCTGCCGCCGCTGCGAAGACGCCTGCCGGGTGGCGCTGATATAGGCGGGTTTTAATCTTTTTTAATGTGAGGCTCACACGGCTCTAATGCCAGCGGGTGAGTTTTGCCGGATACGCTCCTCTTCTGTGCCTTTTCCCCAACACCTGACTATGCCCTCCTCCCTCCTTAAGTCTTTCTGCTGGCTGTTGCTGCCGCTGACCTCGGCCACCCTGGCCGGCTGTGGGGCCAACTCCCAGGCCGAAACCCCTAAAGCGGAAGCACCACTTACGCTGCCCACCACCCAGCTCACGGCCCGCGACACCATCCTGACCCACGACTACGTGGCCGATATTCAGGCGGTGCAGAACGTGGAAATCCGGGCCCGGCTGGAGGGTTTTCTGGAGCAGATTTACGTGGATGAGGGCCAGGCCGTGCGCAAAGGGCAGCCGCTGTTCCGCATCAATGATACCGAGTATAAAAGCCGGCTGAGCCGGGCGCAGGCCGCCCTGAGTAGCGCCCAGGCCGCCGCCCGCGTGGCCCGCCTGGAGCTGGAACGGGTGCAGCTGCTGACCAGCAAAGACATCATTTCCAAAACCGAGCTGGAGGTAGCCCAGGCCAAGTACCACGCCGCCCAGGCCGATATTCAGCAGGCCCGCTCCACGGCCGCCAACGCGGCCCTCATGCTGTCTTACACAACGGTAAAGGCGCCGTTTGATGGCGTCATCAACCGGATTCCGCTGAAAATGGGCAGCGTGATTGAGGACGGCACCCTGCTCACTACGGTGTCGGATATCAACGACGTGTTTGCCTACTTCAACGTGTCGGAGGCCGAGTATCTGGAGTACGCGAAGAAAAGTAAGCGCGACTCCGCCCGGCGCACCAACGTGGCCCACCTGCTGCTGGCCGACGGCTCCACGTACTCCGTGAAGGGCAAGGTAGAAACCGTGGAAAGCCAGTTTCAGGCCAACACCGGCTCCATTGCCTTCCGGGCCCGCTTCGATAACCCCCAGGGCCTGCTGCGCCACGGGGCCAGCGGCAAGGTGCGCCTGAGCAACACGGTGGAAGATGCCGTGCTGGTGCCCCAGAAATCGGTATTCGAGATTCAGGATAAGAACTACGTGTTCATGGTGGACAAGCAGGGCCGGGTGAAGCAGCACGCCTTCCAGCCCCAAACCCGCCTCTCCGACTTCTACGTGGTGAAATCTGGCCTTAAAAGCGGCGACAACATCGTGTACGAGGGCGTGCAGGACCTGCGCGACGGTGCCACCATTCGGCCCCAGCCCGTGGCCATGGACGAGTTGATTGAGGACGCCCGGTAACTGCTGCCTCACTGGAATCAACTAGCCCAAAAAGTCAATTTCCCACTTCCGCAAAGCGGGATTAAGGGTGGTTAATAGTGCCGGCACGTTGCTGGCCCTGGTTTCTGCGTGCCAAGCTGAGGGGACTGGCAGGCAATGGACCAGCGGAGAACCCACCGTTCAACACTCCGGTTAACCACCCTTTTCCGCCTTGTGAGGGCGGTATTCTCCTAAGCCATAGCCCACTTCGCAGCCCTTCCGATACCCACACCGTATGCTCGCACTCTTCATTCGCCGGCCGGTTCTCTCGCTGGTGATTTCCTTGTTTATCACGTTTCTGGGCGGACTGGCTTTGTTCTCGCTGCCCATTACCCAGTTCCCGGATATTGTGCCGCCCTCCGTGACGGTAACGGCCCGCTACACCGGCGCCAACGCCGAGGTGTGCGCCAAGGCCGTGGCCACGCCGCTGGAGCGCGCCATCAACGGGGTGCCGGGCATGACCTACATGTCGTCGGTGAGCAGCAACAGCGGCCTGACGGTGATAACCGTGTTTTTCCAGGTAGGCACCGACCCCGATCTGGCCGCCGTGAACGTGCAGAACCGGGTGCAAACTATCATTGATGAGCTGCCGGAGGAGGTAATCCGGGCCGGGGTGAGCACCGAGAAGGAGGTGAACAGCATGCTGCTCTACCTCAACGTGATGAGCGAAGACCCCAAGGTGAGCGAGAAGTTCATCTACAACTTCGCCGATATAAACGTGTTGCAGGAGCTCAAGCGCATTGATGGCGTGGGCTTTGCCGAAATCATGGGCCAGCGCGAGTATTCTATGCGCGTGTGGCTACAACCCGACCGCATGCTGGCCTACAACGTGTCGGCCGAGGAAGTGGTGGAGGCCATCCGGGCCCAGAACGTGGAGGCGGCTCCCGGTAAATCGGGGGAAAGCTCGGGCCAGGATGCCCAGATGCTGCAATACGTGCTGCGCTACACCGGCAAGCTCTTCGAGCCCAAGCAGTACGAGGACATTGTGCTGCGCGCCAACCCCGACGGCTCGGTGCTGCGCCTCAAGGACGTGGCCCAGGTGAAGTTTGACGTGCTCAGCTACGGCATGGTGTCCAAGATTGACGGCAAGCCCTCGGCGGCCATCATGCTCAAGCAGCGCCCCGGCTCCAACGCCTCCGATGTAATCAAACAGGTGAAGGAACGCATGGCCGAGCTCAAGCAAACGTCCTTCCCGCCCGGCATGACCTACAACGTGGCCTACGACGTGTCGCGCTTCCTTGATGCCTCCATTCACGAGGTGCTGCGCACGTTGGTGGAAGCGTTTTTGCTGGTGTTTGTGGTGGTGTACCTGTTTTTGCAGGACTGGCGCTCCACGCTGATTCCGGCCCTGGCGGTGCCGGTGGCCCTCATTGGCACGCTGTTTTTCATGCAGTTGCTGGGCTTTAGCATTAACCTGCTCACGCTGTTTGCTCTGGTGCTGGCCATTGGTATTGTCGTCGATAACGCCATTGTGGTAGTGGAGGCCGTGCACGCCAAAATGCATGAGAAGCACCTATCGGCCATGGACGCGACGCTGGAAGCCATGTCGGAAATTGGGGGCGCCATTGTGGCCATTACCCTGGTGATGTCGGCGGTGTTTGTGCCGGTGTCGTTCATGGAAGGCCCGGTGGGCGTGTTTTACCGGCAGTTTTCGCTTACGCTGGCTATTGCCATCGTCATTTCGGGCGTGAATGCCCTGACTTTGACGCCCGCATTGTGCGCGCTGATGCTGAAGCCGGTAGCGCACCAAGAAGAAGGCAAGAAGCTGGGGCTGATGGACCGGTTCTTTGCCGGCTTCAACCGCCGCTACGAGGCCCTGGCTACCCGCTACCAGTGGCTGGTGCGCACCGTGGCCAGTCGCCGCCTCATTACTATTGGCCTGCTCGTGGGCTTTTGCCTGGCCACCTGGGGCGTGAATTCCGTGCTGCCCAGCGGCTTCATCCCGACCGAGGACCAGGGCATGGTGTACGTGAACGTGACCACCCCGCCCGGCGCCACCGTGGAGCGCACCGAGAAAGTGCTCGACGAAATCCAGAAGGTAGCCGCCAAGCTGGGCCCGGTAGAATCGGTGTCGACGCTGGCGGGCTACAGCCTGATGAACGAGGTGGCCGGGGCCAGCTACGGCATGGGCATGATTAACCTCAAAACCTGGGATGACCGCAAGGAGTCGGTAACCGACCTGATTGCTCAGCTCAACGAGCAGACCAAGCACATTCACGACGCTGACATCCAGTTCTTCCCCCCGCCCACGGTACCGGGCTTCGGTAACTCCAGCGGCTTCGAGCTGCGCCTGCTCGACAAAACCGGGCGCGGCGACCTGCCCGCCACGGCTCAGGTAGCCAACAAGTTTATCACCGCCCTCACCAACACGCCGGCCGTGGGCGGGGCCTTCACCGGCTTCGACGCCAGCTTTCCCCAGTACCTCATCCACGTGGATCAGGACCAGGCGGCCAAGAAGGGCGTGACGGTGGATAAGGCCATGAGCACCCTGCAGACGCTGATGGGCTCGTTCTACGCCTCCAACTTTATCCGCTTCGGGCAGATGTACAAGGTGATGGTGCAGGCCGCCCCCGGCTACCGCACCAGCCCCGAGGACGTACTGAAAATGTACGTGAAAAACGACCGGAATGAGATGGTGCCCTACTCCAGCTTCGTGCGCCTGGAGCGGGTATACGGCCCCGAGCAGCTCACCCGCTACAACATGTACACCTCGGCCATGCTCAACGGCGACGCGGCCCCCGGCTTTAGCTCCGGCGACGTGATTAAGACCATTGAGGAAGTGGCCGCCAAGGAGCTGCCCCGGGGCTACAGCTACGAGTGGAGCGGCATGACCCGGGAGCAAATCCTGAGCGGCGACCAAGCCATCTACGTGTTTGCGGTGGTGCTTTTGTTTGTGTACCTGCTGCTGGCTGCCCAGTATGAGAGCTTCCTGCTGCCGCTGCCGGTGCTGCTGAGCTTGCCCACCGGCATCTTCGGGGCCTTCCTGTCCCTGAAGCTGCTGGGCCTGGAAAACAACATCTACGCCCAGGTTTCGCTGGTTATGCTGATTGGTTTGCTGGGTAAGAATGCCATTCTCATTATTGAGTTTGCGGTGCTCAAGCGCAAGGAAGGCATGTCGGCGCTGGAAGCGGCCGTGCAGGGCAGCTACTCCCGCCTCCGCCCCATCCTGATGACCAGCTTCGCCTTCGTTGCCGGCCTGATTCCGCTGACCATTGCCACCGGCGCGGGCGCCCTAGGCAACCGCTCCATCGGCACCGCGGCGGCGGGCGGCATGCTCATCGGCACTCTGTTCGGTGTGGTGCTGATTCCGGGCCTCTACGTGCTGTTTTCGCGCCGCAGCAAGCAGGAGAAGCAGCGTCAGCAACTCCCCGAACCAACCGAAACCCTGGAACCCGCCCACGCCTAACGGCCCAAAGAATCTAGCTCCCCTCCTCAGATGAGGAGGGGTTGGGGGTGGTTGATAAGGATAGAACGATTTCATACCAACGCCCGCACGATGTAGAGACGCGACACTTCGCGTCTCGACGTCAGAACGGCCAGAACCGCGCAGTATACTAACATCAGCAACGATTGAGACGCGAAGTGTCGCGTCTCTACATCGGCGGCCCACCTAGCTCATCTCTGCATAAAGAGACAAACAACTCTAGCCTCGCTAGCCCCATGACCCTACCAATTTCAATACGTCCCCTCACCCACCGCCTGCTACCCGCTTTGGCCGCGCTAACCCTGGCGGCCAGCTGCCGGATAGCCCAGCCCACCGTGCAGCCCGCCGCGGCTACCATGCCGGCGGCTTTCCCGGCTACGGCGGCTACCACTGACTCCTCTTCGGTAGCAAGTCAGCCCTGGCGGCAGTTCTTTGGGGATAAAAATCTGGTGGGCCTGATTGATACGGCCCTGCAGGCCAACCCCGATTTGCGCACGGCCATCCAGCGCATTGAAATTGCCCGGGCCACGTTGCAGGTGCAGCGCGGGGCCCTGCTGCCCACCGTGAGCGGGGTGGCCAGCGCCGGCGTGGAGAAGTTCGGCGACTACACCCTCAACGGCATCGGCAACTACGACACCAACCTCTCGCCCAATATTGAAGGCCGGCAGCGCATCCCCAACCCTACTCCCGACTTCTTCCTGGGTTTGCGCAGCTCCTGGGAAATTGACCTCTGGGGCAAGCTGCGCCAGCGTCGGCAGGCAGCCTACCTGCGGGTGCTGGCCTCGGAAAAGGGCCGACATTTGGTGGAAACGTCGTTGGTAGCGGAAGTGGCGCGGCTGTATTTCAACCTGCTGGGGCTGGACAACGAGCTGGCCGTCCTCACCAAAAACCAGCGCCTGCAGGAGCGGGCCCTGGATATTGTGCGGGTGCAGAAGCAGGCCGGGCGCGCCAACGAGCTGGCCGTGCAGCAGTTTACGGCCCAGCTCCTGCGCACCCGCAGCCTGGAAGCCGAAACCCAGCAGCGCATTGCCGCCTCCGAAAACGCGCTGAACCGCCTCCTGGGTCGCTACCCCCGGCACATTGCCCGGGGCTTGCCCATCCTGCAGCAGCCTCTGCCCACCCAGGTGCAGGCCGGCCTCCCCGCCAGTATGCTCCTGCGCCGCCCCGATGTGCAGCAGGCCGAGCTGGAGTTGGTAGCGGCCCGCGCCGATGTAGCGGCCGCCCGGGCGGCGTTTTTGCCCTCCCTCACGCTCACGCCGTTTGTGGGCGTGAATGCCTACCGGGCCTCGGTGCTGTTCAACACGCCCGGCTCCCTGGCCTACGGGCTGCTTTCGGGGCTGAGCGCGCCCCTGCTCAACCGCAACGGCCTCAAAGCCGACCTACGCCGCTCGGCCGCCGAGCAGCAGATTGCCTACAACGACTACCAGAAAGCTGTGCAAACAGGCTTCGAGGAAGTGAGTACCAGCCTGCGCGGCATCGGCAACTACCAGCGCATGTTTGAGTTGCAACAGCAGGAAGTGGCCGCCCTCAACAAAGCCGTGAGCGTATCCGATGACCTGTATAAGGCAAACTACGCCTCTTACCTAGAAGTAGTAACCGCCCAGCGCAGCGTCCTGGAAGCCGAGCTGAACCTCACCCAAACCCGCCGCCAGCAGTTCCTCCTCCTCATCGACCTCTACCGCGGCCTGGGCGGCGGCTGGACGCCGGCGGCTTCGGCAGAGTAAGTAGCAAGACGTAGTAAAATAGAGAAGCGGCGCCACTAATGCAGTGGCACCGCTTCTCTATTTTAAGCAGTTTCAAGCAAAGTCATCATTAGGCCGTCATTCCGAGCGCAGTCGAGGAATCTCGCGTGCTGACGTTGTGCTGGTAACTCTAATGGAGCGGTAGAGATGCTTCGACAAGCTCAGCATGACAGATAGTTTGGCAACGTCAGCACGCGAGATTCCTCGACTGCGCTCGGAATGACAGTCTATTATTAGCCTGCGGATTTCCCTTATCACCCTTACAACGTGCCACAATCATCCGAGCCGATGGGGGCACCGTCGGGCATGGGGAGGGCGGGCGCGGGCTGGAACTTCTCGGGGTTATCCTCGAACTGCTTGATAGTACGCAGAGCAGCAAGGGCGGTGGCGCGGCGGTTTTCCTCTTTGGCTTTCTGGTCTTTTTGAAGCTGTTTTTTCAGGTCTTCGACTTTCAGGGCGGCCAGGGCTTTCACGCCTGCCGGGGCTTGCGGGGCGGCGGCCAGGGCCAGTAGCTTTTGTAGCGTGAGCATCTGCACGAGGCGCTGCAGCTCGCCGGGGTAGCCAGTTTCAGGCCGGGACTGCCAGGTAGCGGCCAGCAGCTTATCCAGCACCGCGCCAAGGCCGGGCTGCTCGGCGTGGCGGGCGTGATACTCCTCCAAACGGGCTGCCCGCTGCGGATTCAGCAGAAACTCCAGCGTAGTGGCCGCCGCTGATTCGGCCGCACCCAGCGGGTCGAAGGTGAGGCCGGTGCGGGCGGGGAAGGTTTCGCGGCTGCGGCCGTAGTTCACCGGTCGGGGCGGAATCTTCGTCAAGAGTTCCTCCGACAGGGCCAGCTCCCGGGGCGAAATCGTGCGCAGCAGCGCGTCCAGGGCCTTCCATTGCTCGGCGGGCTCCAGCAGTTTGGTGGTGGTTTGGCCGTCGCCCTTCACGGCGTAGGTGTAGTAAAGGCCGCCCAGTTCCTTGGAAACGGCCTCCACCTGGTAGCGCTGCAGCAGGTACATGGGCACCAGCACTTCCTCCAGCATGGCCATGGGCTGACCGGGAGCCAGGGCTTTTTCGGAGAAGCGGGCCAGCAGCTGGCGGCGCACGTCCATGAGGCGGTTCAGCTCGTCGGCGGCGTTGGGGCCGTCGTCCCAGAGGTGGGCCGTGGGGTGGGCCCCGCCGGCGGCCCGGGCATCGGCATCGGCCATGAACACGTAGCCATCAGCCAGGGTTTGCTTCATTACGGCGTCCAGCGCAGCTTTTTCATCCGCCTGCGGGCCGAAGTCCTGGTAGCCGTAGAGGATGGCGCGCTTGTCCCAGCTGCCGATGCCGGTGGCGTAGGCCTCGCTCAGATCAATGCTGCCATCGGCGCGGGTTTTGATGCGGGGCATGGGGTAGTCCATCACCGACGACCGATCCTTGGTGCTGGCCGAGTAGTTGTGGTAGAGACCCAGGGTGTGGCCTACCTCGTGGGCGGCCAGCTGGCGCAGGCGGGCCACGCCCATCTGCAGCATTTCGGGGCTGGTAGGCTTGCCGTCCTCGTAGGGCTGCAACAGACCCTCGGCAATCAGAAAATCCTGGCGTACCCGCAAGGAGCCCAACGACACCTGCCCCTTGATGATTTCGCCGGTGCGCGGGTCCGTGATACTCGCGCCGTACGACCAGCCCCGGGTGGAGCGGTGCACCCACTGAATGAGGTTGTAGCGGATGTCCATGGGGTCGGCGTCCTCGGGCAGCAGCTTCACCTGAAAGGCGTTGCGGTAGCCGGCCGCCTCAAACGCCTGGTTCCACCACGCGGCCCCTTCCATGAGAGCGGAGCGTACGGGCTCCGGCGCGCCCCTATCCAGGTAGTACACAATGGGCTCCACGGCTTCGCTCTGGGCCGCTGCGGGGTCTTTTTTGGCGAGGCGGTGCCGCACCAACTGCCGCTTCAGGATGGGCTGGTCGATGGGCGTGGCGTAATCCATGTACTCATTGGCGAAGAAGCCGGCGCGGGGGTCGAAGGGCCGGGGCTTATAGCCGGCATCAGGCAGCTGCACGAAGGAGTGGTGCATGTGCACCGTCACGGCGTTCGGGTCGGGGGTAACAGACTGAATTTCGCGGCCTTTGGCTTTGCCGGTGAGGGTGATGATGGCCTCAAACTCGGAGTTCTGGGGAAACCCCTTGGTATTGGGCAGAAACACCGCCGAGCGGCTTTCTTCGGCCTTGTAGCTGCCCTGCTTGAGGTCTTCCAGCCGGTCACTGATCTGGTGGGAGTCGCGCAGCAGGAAGGGCGTAAGGTCGATGAGCACTTTGCTGCCCTCCTGGGCCTCGGCCTTGAAACCCCAGATAACCGACTGTGCAAACGCCTGCTCCACCGATTTGCGCTCCTCGGGGTTCGGGCTCACGGCGCGGTAGTCGTAATTGGGCTGGAGCAGCAGAATCTTGGGCCCGCTTTTCACGAATTTCACAATGCGCGTCTGCCCGATCTGGCCCCGGTCGAGGCCCAGGTCGTTGGAGCCCACGCCCTGGGGCAGGCTGCTGACGTAGAGAATTTCCTGGTCAAGCTTGTCGATTTCCAGCAGGATGCGGCCGCCCTTTTCGTCCCAGTAAAACGGGAAATAGCCCGGGAACTTCTGGAGGCCTTTCGTCTTTTCGGCCAGGGTTTGGGCCGAAGCCAGCGGCGCACTCAGCAGGAAGCCGCCGAGCAGCAGGGAGTAGATTTTTTTCACGCAGAATGGGAGAATAGTCGGGAGCCGGAAGATAAAGCCGGAAGTTGATAGTTAGGAGCGGGTTTGAGATTTAAAAAGCCCGTCATGCTGAACTGGCCAAAGTATCTCTCACCTCGTTTATCTCATGAGGCTGTTGGTCTTGTCATCCTGAGCGCAGCGAAGGACCTTATCACGACTCAACGAGGGTGCCGCAGGTGTAGTAAGGTCCTTGGCTTCCCTCAGGATGACAACGCCATTGTTTACAGCCACAGCGTCAGCACGCGAGGTTCCTCTGTTATCGGCTTGATGCGCCACATGCTCGGAATGACGTCCAAACAAACCGGTGGGAATACTCCGGCTTTGCGCTGCTTGACCGGCGGATATGACGGGCGCTTTATGAGGATGCAACGCTCGGCCGGGGGCGGGTATCTTACGGCTTGATTCCCCCTATTCTATTTCTGTGCATTTTCTACACTCTGCCCTCCTGCTGGCAGCCCTGCCCCTGGCCACGTCGGCCGCACCCAGGCCTCTTACCGCCCGCGAAACCCGCAACCTCTCGGCCCTCACCAAGCTGGTGGGCGACGCGAAATATTTCTACCCCAACCGCCACACGGCTCGCCTGAGCTGGGAAACGGTGCTGGTGCGCAGCATTCCGGCCGTGCGCCGGGCCCGCACCGATGTGGCCCTGACTCGCACCCTCGACAGTCTGCTGCGGCCTTTGGCGCCAGAAATCCGGTTGAGTCTACCTAATTCACCGACGGCACCTGCAGCCCTGGCGACAATGGGTACCGGGCCCTACTACTTCTGGGAGCACCACAGCCTGGGCCAGGATAAAACGGGGCTGCCGGTGGCCCGGCTGATGCTGAGGCTGGCTGGCATTCCCTACGCCAGTACCATTCGGGCCGCCTCGGGAGCGGTGGCCGACAGCCTGTTTCCGAGTGGGCAGCGCCGGTACACCGCCGCCCTGACCGACTCCATGCGGCTGGAGCTACCACTGGTGCTCACGGAGGCGCAGTACCGGCGGCGGCTTTCGTACCGGTTGGGGCGGCGGGTGCGACGGTTGTCGGCCGCTACGCCGGAGCAGCGGCTGGCCACGGTAATGCTGACCTGGAACATTCTGCAGCACTTTTACCCTTACCGTGCAGTGCTGGAGCGGGCTCAGTGGGAGGCAGTTCTTCCAGCGGCCCTGCAGCAAGCAGCCCAGGCCGCCACCGAAGCGGAGCTACTCGCCGCCTGCCGTACCCTGCTGGCCCACCTCCCCGACCGGCACGTGGCCATCGGCCCCAAAACCCGCACCGGCCTGCGCATTGTGGACCCGCCCTGGGCGCTGCAGTTGGTGTTGGTTGAAGACCAAGTGGTAGTGCGGCAGATTCCGGCGGCGCTGCAGCCCGCCGTAGCCAGAGGAACCGTGCTTACCCACGTAAATGGCCAGTCGGTTGGGTTTATAATCGATACGCTGCAAACTCACATTCCGGCTACCTCCCCGGCCGTAGCGCGGCAGCTGGCCGCCGAGCAGTTGCTCACCAACCTTACTACTAGAGCTCCCGCCGCCACATTCACTCTGCGCGACTCGCTAGGCCACAGCACCATTGCCCGGTGGCCCTTCCGGCAGCTGCGGGGCAGCCTGTACAACCAGGCACCGCCAGTTCAGGAGCTGGTACCGGGGCTGGTGTACGTGGATGCCGCCCGCCTGCGCTACCCCGATTTCGAACGGGCCCTGCCACAGCTGCAGGCCGCCCAAGGGTTGGTAATTGATGTGCGCCAGCGGCCCCATTACGACCTGCTGCGCATCCTGCCCCACTTCACTCAGCAGCCGCTACTCACGGATAGCCTTGCCATGCCGCTGCTGCGCCAGCCGGCTTTCAGTCAGGCTGAATTCGAGGGGGAGAAGTCGGCCCGGAAGCTGCCGCAGCTGCCGTTTATTGCTGCGCCCAAAGTATTTCTGGTGGGCCCGCACACCTACAGCTACGGCGAAACCATTGCCGAGCTGGTGCGGCGCCACCAGCTCGGCTTGCTGCTGGGCCAGACCACCGGCGGGACGAATGGAGAAATGAATTTTGCGGCCATCGGGCGGGCGTACCTGCTGAGCTGGACCGGGCGGCGGGTGGTGAGCCGCGGCGGCTCCTACCAGGGTGAGGGTATTACGCCGGATGAAGCAGTAACCCCCACGCTCCGCCAGGTAGCCGCCGGGCGTGATGCGGAAATAGAGCGGGCCGTAGAGCTGCTGCAGAAAAACCAGCGTCCCAACTGAGGCTTTGCGGGTGGCCGGCGCGGGCCTGCAATAGAGGAGCTTAAGACTTTTGCCGGCTCTGGTGGTTATCTACCACGGCTATTTTCACCAGCCCGTGCGTACCTCATCCATCCATACTCCCTTCAATGGCTACTAACACCACCACTCCCGCCAAAACCTTCACTCTGGGCAACGACCTGACCGTGAACCGCATGGGCTACGGCGCCATGCGCATCACCGGCGAGGGTATCTGGGGCCCACCCCAGGACCACGCCGAGTCCATCCGGGTGCTGCGGCGCGCCGTGGAACTGGGCATCAATTTCATCGACACCGCCGACAGCTACGGCCCGAACGTATCCGAGGAGTTGATTGCCGAGGCCTTGCACCCCTACCCGGCCGGTCTGGTCATCGGCACCAAGGGCGGGCTGCTGCGCACTGGCCCCAACCAGTGGCCCATTGACGCCAGCCCCAACCACCTACGCCAAGCCCTGGAAGGCAGCCTGAAACGGCTGAAACTGGAGCAAATCGACCTCTACCAGCTCCACCGCATCGACCCGAACGTGCCGTTTGAGCAGACGCTGGAGTTTCTGCAGCAAGCCCAACAACAAGGTAAAATCAAGCACATCGGCCTTTCGGAGGTTACCGTGGAGCAGATTCAGCAGGCGCAACAAGTGGTGCCCGTGGTGTCGGTGCAGAATATGTACAGCGTGGACAACCGCAAGTGGGAAGATGAGCTGACCTACTGCGAGCAGAACGGCCTGGCCTTCATTCCCTGGTATCCGCTGGCCGGCGGCAACCAGGAGGCCCTGAGCAAACTCACCGAAATCGGGCAGCGCCACAACGCCAGCACCCAGCAAGTGGCCCTGGCCTGGCTGCTGCACCGCTCCCCCAACATCCTGCTGATTCCGGGCACCTCCAAAGTGAAGCACCTGGAAGAAAACGTGCAGGCCGCCTCTATTCAGCTTTCTACTGAGGATATGGACGCCCTGAACAAGTTGGGCGGTGAGTAATTCCTCTTGCCTGTAGTAGAACGTCATTCCGAGCGAAGCCGAGGAATCTCGCGTGCTGATGTCAGGTTACCTCCGTAACGTCAGCACGCGAGATTCCTCGGCTTCGCTCGGAATGACGTTTCAGGATGTATTTGTTCAACACCTAATTCTCCCCATTATGCCCCAGCAACCCAACCTGCAACGCTTCCTCGACGCCCAGCAGCGTGACTACGCCACCGCCCTGGCCGAAATCCGGGGCGGCCGGAAGCGCAGCCATTGGATGTGGTATATCTTCCCCCAAATTCAGGGGCTGGGCTACAGCGAAACGGCTCGGTTTTACGCCATTCAGAGCCAGCAGGAAGCCGAGGCTTACCAGCAGCACCCAGTGTTAGGGCCCCGCCTGCGGGAAATCAGTGAGGCACTGCTGACACTGGAGAGCCTCGACGCTACCCGCATCATGGGCAGTCCGGATGATGTGAAGCTGAAGTCGTCGATGACGCTGTTTGCCGCGCTGAAAGATACTAACCCGGTTTTTCAACGGGTTCTGGACAAGTTTTTCGGCGGCGAGCAGGATGGCAAAACCCTGCAAATCCTGCGGCAGAATCCGTAGCAGCCAACACTGCAATACCACCTGTCATTCTGACCGAAGGGAGGAATCTGGGTTAGCCTACAAATGGTTAACCCAGATTTCTCCCTTCGTTCGGAATAATAGGTTTAGGACTTCAATACCGTCTCAATCTGCGCCAACTCTTCTGGGCTGAACTGCAGGTTTTCCAGGCAGCGCAGGGAGTCGGTGAGCTGCTCGGGTTTGCTGGCCCCGATGAGCACGGAGGTAATCCGCTCGTCGCGCAGAATCCAGCTCAGCGCCATCTGGGCCAGGCTTTGCCCCCGCTGCTGGGCCAGCTCATTAAGCTGCTGCACCTGGCGCAAACGCTCGGGCGTTAGTTGGGTTTCGGTGAGGAAGCCCACGCCTTTGGCCACCCGCGAATCCTCGGGAATGCCGTGCAGGTACTTGTTGGTGAGCAGGCCCTGAGCCAGGGGCGAAAACGGGATGCAGCCCACGCCTTCCTGGCCCAGCACATCCAGCAGACCACCTTCCACCCAACGCTCAAACATGGAGTATTTGGGCTGGTGAATCAGGCAGGGCGTGCCCAGCTCCCGCAGGATGCGGATGGCCTCGGCGGCCTCCTGGGGCTGGTAGTTGCTGATGCCCACGTACAGCGCCTTGCCCTGGCGCACCATGTGGTCGAGGGCCGACATGGTTTCCTCCAGGGGCGTATCCGGGTCGGGACGGTGGGAGTAAAAGATGTCCACGTAGTCCAGCTTCATGCGCCGGAGGCTCTGGTCTAGGCTGGAAATGAGGTATTTGCGGGAACCCCACTCGCCGTAGGGCCCTTCCCACATGTGGTAGCCGGCCTTGGTGGAAATAATCAGCTCGTCGCGGTAACCCCAGAAATCCTCTTTCAGGATGCGGCCGAAGTTGGTTTCGGCCGAGCCGGGGGGCGGGCCGTAGTTGTTGGCTAGGTCGAAGTGGGTCACGCCGCTGTCGAAGGCCCGGTGCAGGATGGCGCGGAAGTTCTGGAGCACGTCCACGTCGCCGAAGTTGTGCCAGAGGCCCAGCGAAACGGCCGGCAATTTCAGGCCGCTACGGCCGCAGCGGCGGTAGGGCATCTCGGCGTAGCGGCCGGGGTTGGGTTGGTAGGGCATGATGCGGGGAGTTAGGTGGTTTGGAGCAGCAAGTACGCAGGAACCTGCCCAAAGCAAGCTCAGCCACAGCCATTTTTCCCTTGAACACCCGTACTTTTCTGGCGCTTCTCCTCCGCAGCGGGCTCGTGCCTGCCTCCATTTTTTCAAAATGCCTGCCATGCCCAACCTGATTCCTACCTACCGGCTGCAAGCGTTTTCTCCCTCTGATGCGGACCCGGCCGAGGTGTTTTTTCTGGATGAGCACTCCCACACCACCGGGCCGCCCCTGGGCGTGCCGTACCGGGGCAACTACTACAAAATCGGGCTGTGTCTGCGCGGCACGGCGGAGCTGCGGGCTAACCTGGAAACCTACCACATCGAGCCGGGCAGCCTGATGCTCATCACGCCCCACATCATCAAGGAGTGGTCGTCCTTTTCCGCCGACCACGACAGCCTGTCGGTCTTTTTCACGCCCGAGTTCATCACCACCCGCAACCACATTCCGGTTGATAACTTCCAGTTTCTGGAGACGATTACCCACCACGTATTGCCCCTCCCAGCGGCCGAGGCGGCTGGTATCACGGCCTCCATGCGGCTGTTGCAGCAGAAGTTCCAGGCCCCACCCCCCTACCGCAATCAGGTTATCAAGAACCTCATCAACAGCCTGCTCTACGAAGTGGTAGGCCTCTACGACCAGCAACACGCGGCGCACCAGGCCAGCCAAACGCGCAGTCAGCAGCTCACCGCCGAGTTTAAGCGGCTGATAAACGCGCACTGCACCACCGAGCGAAGCGTGCAGTTTTACGCCGGCCGCCTGTGCATCACGCCCAAGCACCTCACCGAAACCGTGAAGCAGACCACCGGCAAAACTGCCGGCGAGTGGATTGAAGAGGCCGTAATGCTGGAAGCCAAGGCCCTGCTGCAGCACGGGCACCTCACCGTAGCCCAGGTAGCCGACCTGCTGCACTTCGCCGACCAATCCGCTTTCAGCCGCTTCTTCCGCAACAGCCTCGGCCTCTCGCCCACCGCCTACAAGCAAGCAGGGTAGGATTTAGCTACACGTCTCCAACCGGTTCTATTGTTGAACAAGAGCTAGCAGCTAGGAAGTGTTAACAGTGGCTAGTATGTTTGGGAATGGAGTACATGTTGACCGACGCGCAGTGGGCGCGCATCGCGCCGTTACTGCCGGGCCGGGAAGGCACGAGCGGCGGGCGGGGCCA
>NZ_JAWDJT010000021.1:0-34794 GCF_032464715.1 Hymenobacter endophyticus
TTGGCCCCGCCCGCCGCTCGTGCCTTCCCGGCCCGGCAGTAACGGCGCGATGCGCGCCCACTGCGCGTCGGTCAACATGTACTCCATTCCCAAACATACTAGCCACTGTTAACACTTCCTAGCAACTTTATATGTAATTATCAATGCATCAACACCTTATATGTTTCATATAGCGCGCAACTCTGCTGACACCTGCTTGTTATGTTTCCGCTGGTGGCGGGTATCTGCTCTTGCCGGGCTGCTGGGTTGGGGGCCGGCTTGGCAGGGCAGCAGGCCGCGGCCGATACTACTTAAAAGCCTAACACCTTGCATTGACCGTTTTTTGCCGGAATTACGTTGATGTGCTACCCTATTCGCTTTACACCGCTGCTATGATGCGCCTTTCTTCTTTTTTGCTGCTGCTGGTTACCGTTAGTTTCCTCAGCTGTAACCGCACGCCCAAGGCCATCGACCCTGCTTCGGCTCAGGCGGTGAAGGTGCAGCTGGATATTTTGCAGGACAGCGTGGAAGCCCGCTGGAGTGAAATGCAAACTTCCGACGACGCCAAGCTGCGCGACACCAACCGCCTGCTGCGGGAGTTAACAGCCCAGCCCAACGCGAGCCGCCAGCAGTTGGCCAGTCTGCAGTATGCCAACGACCGGCTTTCCCGCCTGCGCTACAACCGCCAGACCATGGCCGAATCGGCCCGGATTGATGCGTATGATACGGCCCAGGACTCGCTGTTGCGGGTGGTGTACGCCCTGGTGCCTGCCCAACCCGAGCCGGGGTCGGTAGTGGCCCAACTCACCACCCAGATTCAAACTGCCGATACGGACCTGGTCAGCTACCGCGTCCGCTACGATGAGGCTGCCACTCGTTTTAACAACTATTTGAAGGTGCACGCCGCTGAGTTGGAGCAGCTGGGCGGCAAATATGCTGCGCTCAAGCCGCTGCCTTTGTTCACACTGCAGAACTAACCGGGGCGGCCGCGCGGCCCGGGCTTTTCAGGTCAGCCAACGCACACTTAATCACCGCATAGGCTTTTTAGCCTTCTTTGTAAGCCCAAATCAACTACTTTCTAGCGGAAGTCGGCTTGGGCTGGAATACACTCCGAAAGGCCTGTAGCGCCGCCGGATGATAAATGGTGGCGTGGGTTTCCGCAGGCAGAGTTTGGTAGTGTACCCGCAGGCTGGTTTGGGGAGCTTTGCGCAGCACCATTGCCAAACGCTGCGTCTCGGGTATTTTCTCGTTGTCGCGGCTGGAGCCGATGTACAGGGTTTTGCCGGGGCCAGTGTGGGTACGCAGCTGCTTTTCCAGTTGGCTCACCAGTTGGCCCTGGTTCCACCACACGCTGGGGTCGAAGGCCACGTAAGTAGTAAACAAGGACGGTTCCAGCAGCAACGTTTCCAGCACGAACAGACCCGCCAACGACTCGCCTACCAGCGCGGTTTCGGGGCTGGTGCGGTAGCGCTGCCGGATGTGGGGCATCAGCTCCGCCCGGATAAAGGCGCGGTAGGCGGCGGAACCCCCAACACGCGGGGCTATCTTCTGGTCTTCCGGGTTGGTGGTGGGGCCGGTCAGGTCGCGCCGCCGCTGGGTATTTTCGATGCCCACTAGGATGAACGGCCGCATGGTGCCGTTGCCCGTCAGCACCTGCACCAGGCCGGCCACGTGCAGAAAATCTTCAGCCAGGCCGCCATCGGGCATGTACAGCACGGGCAGCGGGGCGGCCGTGGCCGAATCGGCGTAGGCGGGCGGCAGGTACACGTTGATGCGGCGGGTTTCGCCCAAGGCGGCCGAGGAAAGCGTGAACGTTTCGCCGATAACCAGCGGAGCCGCGCGGCCCTGACTCCGGGCCGGATGCACAGTCAGCAGGCTAAGCACCACCAGCAACAACCCGGGCAAATACGCAGTTTTCAGCATCAGAAGAAGGAATACGTGAGCGTGGAATTAGGTTACCCTCGGCCTGGGCCTGTGAATAGCCGGTTGAAAGCACTTCATGCAGAGCTTAGTTCTACACAGCCTGGGCCCGCCGGTTATCCGGCAGGCAGGAAGGCCGTGGGCTCGTTGGTGTGCGTGAGCGTGAGCCGGTGCATGGCCCGGGTGCAGGCAATATACAGCATGCCTTTGTCCACCTCGGTGGTGTAGTTACGGGCGGAAACGAAGGGCACTGCTACCTCATCAAACTCCAGCCCTTTGGCCAGGTGGGCCGTGGTAATGATGACGCCCTCCTTGAACTTCGTGGACTCGTCGGTGAGCAGATGCACGCCGGGAGCCTCCAACGCCTCGTACGCCTGCTCAGCCTGCTCCAGGGTTTTGCAGATGATGCCTAGGGAGTGACTACCGGAGGTCTTGAAGGTTGTAATTAGCTGGCGCAGGGCCTCCAGTTCCTCCTGGCGGGTGGGGTAGCGCGTTACCATGGGGGCTGGCCCGTGCCGCTCCAGCGGCAGGATGTTGGGGTTGGGCGCAATGTGCTGGGCAAAGGCCGTAATTTCGATGGTGGAGCGGTAGCTGCGGTAGAGCCGGACCACATCGGCCTGGGGAAACACCCGCTCAATGGCTTCGGCCGAGGAGGCGCTGTACGGGTTTACCGTCTGGCTTACGTCGCCGAGAATGGTCTTGCGGCAGCGGAATATCCGGGACAGCACGGCGTACTGCACGGGGGTGTAATCCTGCATTTCATCCACCAGCAGGTGCTTGATGTGGTCGTAGCCGGGCAGGCCCTCCAGGCGGATGCGCAGGTAAATCAGGGCAAACACATCGGCGTATTCCAGGGGCTGGCCGGGGTGCAGCTTCAGCAGCTCGGGCCGGCCCACCCAGCGGAAAAAGTCCCGGTACAGGTCCGGCACGTTGTGCAGCTTGAACATGCGCGGAATGCCCTCTCCGATGGCGGCTTTTTCCTGGCCCGTGAGCTTGCGGCCGGCCGCGTCGCGCACCTGGGCCCGCACATCATTGGCTACCAGGGCAAACCGTTTGAGCAGCGGCACCCGGTGGTAGCTCCGGAATTTCTGCTGGATGAACGCCGCCGGCACCACCGTGCGGCCCACGCGCAGCTCCCGCACCGTGAAATAGGTATTCTCGATGTGCAGCAGGTACTGGTTCAGCTGGCTCAGGAACTCAAACGACGACTTAAACCGAATCCGCTTGATAAACGCCGCGTCGTGGTGCTCCAGCAGGGCCGAAACCTGGTCGAAAAATGTCTGGAACTGGTAGCGGTTTTCCAGCAGGTCGGCGGCCAACTCCTCCATGCCCAGCTCCGGAATATGCTCCTCCCCCAGCTCGGGCAGCACGTTGGAAATGTAGTCGGCGAAAACCTTGTTGGGCGAGATGATCAGAATGTCCTTGGCCTGAATGGTTTCGCGGTAGCGGTAGAGCAGAAAGGCAATGCGGTGCAGGGCAATGGAGGTTTTGCCCGAGCCGGCCACGCCCTGAATCACCATTACCGTGGCCTCCTCGTTGCGGATTACCGCATTCTGGTCGCGCTGAATGGTGGCGACGATGTTCTTCATCTTATCGTCGGAGGATTTGGCCAGCTCCTGCTGCAACACGTCGTCGTGAATGTTCACGTCGCTGTCGAGCATAAATTCCAGGCGCCCATCCCGGATTTTGTACTGCCGCTTCAGCCCGATGGTGCCTTCCATGGTGCCCGAAGGAGTAGCGTAGGCCGCTTCTCCCAGCTCGAAATCATAGAACAGTGAGGAAATGGGGGCCCGCCAGTCGTAAATCAGGTTTTGGCGCTGCTGCTCGTCGAAAAAAGAGTGCACCCCGATGTACACCGCCGCAGCGGCCTGGCCCTGGGGGGCAAAATCGATGCGACCGAAATAGGGCGACTGGCCCAGCTTGAGCAGGCGGCGCTTGCGGGCCACGGCTCCTTCGCCCGTGAAGGCCATGCGGTTGATGGACTGGTCGGCGGCCACCATATCGGCCTCATCCATGCCCGACTGGTTCTCGTGGATGTACTGCTTTTTCTGGCGTAGCTCTTCTGAGAACTGCTTGACGGCCGTATCAACCCGCCGAACTGCCAGCCCCAGCTTCTCCTTAATCTCCTCCAGGTATTCTTTTTCTTCTTGCTGAGTGGCGTTCATCACGGGCTGTTCTTGGAAAACGAGCTCCAAAGGTAGAGCCTTCCGCGTAGCCTGCTGCGTAGCCTGCTGCAGGCGGCTCTACTTGATAAGCCGTGTCAGCGCCTACCCGGTAGAAGCAGCTTCTCACAGCACCCTGCCGGCGCGGGGCCCGCATGGCACGGGCATCAATGCTGCCTTGGGCAGACACCGCAACGCGCACTAGCTCTGCACTCCGGAGGTGGACGATGCTGGACGGGGCCGGCACCCGGGCCACGAACCAGCTTATGCTCAGGTACTCCGGGAAGCTTGCTGCCTTTCCGCGGGCCTGAAAGCTGATGGCCAGCTGGCGTTTGCTCGGCTTCTGGCTGTCGGGAGGATACGAAGGAGCCCGGCTTGGGAGGTTGCGCCGGGGCCGGGCACTGCTGCGTTGGAGAGTGGACCGTTGAACAAAGCAACTTCGGCCTTTTGAACAAAGCGCTTTGGTTTCGGGCAGCCTACTTTTGTCATGTACTGCAGCAAGGCCCATTTCTACCCAACCGCACTTTCCAATGACCGACAAGCAGCTAAACCCCTACGCGGACCTGGTGGCCCTGTGTCGCGGCGACCAGCGCTATGGAGGAGAAACCTCCTTCGAGGATACTACTTTGGTGAGTGTGCTGGCCGGTGAACTGAAAGTGGTGCAGGCCGACCGGACCCTTTTCTGCGGCGCCGGCGACACGCTGCTGCTGCCCCGCAGGCAGCCGGCAACGCTGATTAAGTACCCAAAGAATGGCGCCGACTACCAAGCGCTGCTCCTGAAACTGCCCACCGGCATCGTGCGGACGTATTATGCCCAGCACACGCCGGCGCCCAGCCAACCCGCGTCTGCCAGCCTGTTGTTGTTTCAGAAAAGCCCGTTGCTGCAGAGCCTTTTTGCCTCCCTGCTGCCCTACTTGGAGCTGCAGCACCCGTTGCCGGAAAAGCTGATGGCGGTGAAAGTGACGGAGGTGCTGGAAATATTGCGCAGCCTCAACCCCCACAGCGACGGAGTGCTGGCCAACTTCACTGAGCCCGGAAAAGTGAACCTGGTTGAGTTCATGGAAGCAAACTACCGGTTCAACCTGCCCCTGGCCACATTCAGCTACCTGACGGGTCGCAGTTTGACCACTTTTAAGCGCGACTTCAAGAAAGCCTTTCAACTGAGCCCCCAACGCTGGCTCACTCAGAAACGGTTGGCCTTGGCGCATTACCAGCTAGCAGAGAAACGTCGAAGGCCCGTGGAGCTGTACCTGGAAGTGGGCTTCGAGAACCTGGCCCACTTCTCCTACGCCTTCAAAAAGCAATTTGGCTACTCCCCAACGGCCCTGTCTGGGCAACAGAACGACCAATCGGCAGCTGGTTAACCCGAGCTTGTCACGGGCACTGGTAAAGGGCCTAGCCCTGTGCCGGCTATAGAAACTGATTTGTCGGTAAACGAGGGAAGGCGCCCCCGCACTTCGAGCTTCTCCTGCCCCCTCTCAATTCTTGTCACATGCGCTACAAGGCCTTAGTAGGGACCTTGTGGGTAGTGCTATGCCCTTGCCCAAAAGCTGGCCGAAAGAGTCCTGCTACCTACTTTTTCTACTCTTATTCACCTCACCCAACACATGAAATCAGCATTAGTAACCGGCGCCAACAAGGGCATTGGCCTGGAAGTCGCCCAACGCCTCGCCCAGCATGGATTTTTCGTGTATGTGGGCAGCCGGAACCTGGCCAGCGGCCAAGCGGCCGTGCAACAGCTCAACGCCGCCGGACTCACGAATCTGGAAGCCATTCAACTCGACGTTACCGATCCGGCATCTATTCGGGCGGCCCGGACGGTCATTGGCGCAAAAACGCCGGCGCTGGATGTGTTGGTTAATAACGCCGGCATTTCGGGCGGAATGGAGCAGACCGCCCTGAACGCTACTCCGGAGCAGTTCCGAACCGTGTTTGAAACCAACGTATTCGGGGTGGCCGATGTCACGCAGGCCTTCCTTGACCTGCTGGAGAAGTCGGCGCAGCCGCGCATTGTTAACGTGAGCAGCGCCATGGCCTCCCTGACCCTGTACGCCGACCTGGACAACGACAATTTCGCCAACCGGTATCCGGTGTATCAGGCCTCGAAAACGGCCCTGAATATGTACACTGTTCATTTGGCCCACGCATTGCGCCACACTCCTTTCAAAGTAAACGCGGTGTGCCCGGGCTATACCAAAACTGATTTCACGGGCCACCAAGGCAGCAGCACGGTGGAAGAGGCCGGACAACGCATTGTCAAGTATGCGCTACTCGGCCCGGAAGGCCCAACTGGCAAGTTCTTCAGCGAAGAGTATTTCCCCGCCCCGGCTACCTGCCCGTGGTAGGTTCTGAAGGCTGCGAGGGCCCGTAACCGGGACAACAGAACCTGCAAGATGATCTAATGTGCCCGAACCGGCGTCTGCCCGAGTTGTGGGCGGCCGGGTCGGGCACATTAGATTAGGCTAACAGCTGCGGCTTCTCCTGGTACACCTTCCACAGGAACTCCCCGAACAGGGTGTTGGCCCAGGCAAACCAGGCTCGGGTGAACTTGCCGGCGTCGTCTTTGTGGAAGGATTCGTGCATGTAGCCGGTGCCGGCGTGGGTGGCGCGCAGGCTCTGCACGCAGGCCCTGATTTCGTCATCCTGGAGGCTGGTGAGGCCGCGCATGGTAATGGCAATGGGCCAGATCATGTCCTGCCCCACGTGGGGGCCGCCAATGCCTTCCGCGGCGCGGCCCTTGAAGAAAAACGGGTTGTTTTCGGACAGTAAAAACCGCCGCGTATTCTGGTAAATAGGGTCGGAGGCGGGTACCGCGCCCAGGTAAGGCAAGGCCAGCAGGCTGGGCACGTTGGCGTCATCCATGAGCACCTGGCTGCCGAAACCGTCCACCTCGTAGGCGTACAGCTTGCCATGCTTGGGGTGGTCGATGATGGCGTACCGGCGCAGGGCGGCTTCTACCTCGTCGGCCAGGGCGGTGAGTTGCCGGGCCGTAGCGGTATCCTGGGCTAGTTGGGTCAGCATTTCGGCGGCCTGGCGCAGGCTGGTAACGGCGAAGAAGTTGCTGGGCACCAGGAAGGAATAGAGCGTGGCGTCGTCGCTGGGGCGGAAGGCCGAGCAGATCAGGCCCACCGGGCGCACGGGGTAGCCGTAGCCGTTCATGGGCTGGGTATCGGTGGCTTTGGCGGTTTCGCGCTGGAACTTGTAGGGGCCCAAACCATCCTTGCGCTGCTGCTCCCGGAAGGTTTGCAGCACCAGCTTGATAGCCTGCTGCCAGGCGGCATCAAACGGGGCGGTATCCCGGGTAGTTTTCCAGTAGTGGTAGGCCAGCCGGATGGGGTAGCAGAGCGAGTCGATTTCCCACTTCCGCTCGTGCACGCCGGGCTGCATGGCTGTCAGGTCCGATTTCCACTCCCCCACCCGCGTGTCGTCGCCGTAAAACGCGTTGGCATAGGGGTCTTTGAGGATGCAGCGCGTTTGGCGGTTGATGACGCCGGCCACCAGCTGCCGCAACTCCGTATCCTTGCCCACAAACTGCAAGTAGGGCCACACCTGCGCCGAGGAGTCGCGCAGCCACATGGCATCAATGTCGCCGGTGATGACGTAGGTATCCGGCCGGCCTTCGCGCAGGGCGTAGGTTACCGTGGTGTCCAGGGTACTCGGGAAGCAGTTGCCGAACAGCCAGCCCAGCTCCTGATTGGGCACCTTCTTCTGAAACTCCCTGATGGCTGCCTCCACCGCGCGGCTCCGGAACCGCCGCTTCGCCTCCGCGGGCCGCACCACCGGAAAATTAGGGGCCACGGCCAGCACGGAGGTAGGTTGCAGCAGCGCGCCGCCCGAAAGTAGCGTGAGTCCCTGAAGGAAGTGACGACGGTTCATGGGCTTAGTGGGTGTTAGCGGGGAGAAGTTGAAAATGAGGCCTTTGCGTCTACCAGAGTGCGCAGAAAAAACTGAAGAACGTCATTCCGAGCGAAGCCGAGGAATGACGTTCCTGTATTCGGTAGGCAAAACACTCTTGTTTCTGAGTAAATAACAGGTGCTTTTTTACAGCACCGACTTCGGCCGGTCGGCGGGAGCCACGCCCCAGGTGGGGCTGGGGTTCGGGCCCATTTCAAACGTCAGCGTGCCGCCCAGCAGTAACTCCTGGTGCGTGATGTAGGACTTTGAGTAAGGCTGCCCGTTGCGGGTTACGCGCTGGATGTACTTGTTGGCCGAACTATTGTTTTTGGCCTCAATGGTGAGCGTTTTGCCGGCCGCCAGCCGAATGGTGGCCCGCTCCACGGCCGGACTGCCGAACACGTAAGCTCCATTGGCCGGATTCAGCGGATAGAAGCCCAACGTCGAAAAAACATGCCAGGCCGACATCTGCCCCACGTCCTCGTTGCCAATGATGCCATCGGGCTTGGCGGTGTAGAAGTTCTCGGTGATGAAGCGGACTTTGTCGGCCGTTTTCCACGGCTGGCCCAGGTAGTTGTAGAGGTAGGTGATGTGGTGGCCCGGCTCGTTACCGTGGGCGTACATCCCGATAAGGCCCGAAATATCCGGGGAGGCTTCCGCGCCCATGCTGCCCTTTACCAAAAACAGGGAATCCAGCTTCTGCGTGAACCGTTGCTCCCCGCCCAGCAGCGTAATCAGCCCCTCCACGTCCTGGGGCACCAGCCAGGTGTATTGCCAGGCGTTGCCCTCGGTGAAGTCGCTTTTCATGTGCACCGATTTGAAGGGGTCGAAGGGCGTGCGCCACTCGGTCTGGGAAACGCGGCCGCGCATGAAACCGGCTTTCTTGTCGAAGTAGTTCTGGTAGTTGCGGGCGCGCTGGCTGAAGTAGGCGTAATCAGCCTGCTTACCCATTTTTCGGGCCATTTGGGCAATGCACCAGTCGGCCAGGGCATATTCCAGGCCTTTCGACACGCTTTCCACCTCGCCGTTGGCCGGAATGAAACCCTGGGCCTTCACGGCTTTCAGCCCGAACTCGTCGCGCATGGCGGTGGCCTTCACGGCCTCGTAGGCCAGGCTGGCATCGAAGCCCTTGAAGCCCTTCAGGTAGGCATCAACTACCACGGGTACGGCGCTGTAGCCCACCATGCAGTTGGTTTCGTTGCCCATCAGGTGCCACACCGGCAGCTTGCCCTGCTGCTGGTAGATGGCCAGCATGGAGCTCACCATATCATTTACCCGCTCGGGCTGCAGAATGGTGAACAGCGGGTGCGCGGCCCGGTAGGTGTCCCAGAGCGAAAATGTGGTGAGGTTGGTGAAGCCGGGGTTGCGGTGTACCTGCTTGTCGGTGCCGCGGTAGTCGCCGTTGTGGTCGTTGAACACCGAGGGCGCAATCATGGTGTGGTACAGCGCCGTGTAGAAAGTTTTGAGGCGGGTGTCATTGGCCTGCACCTGCACCTTTTGTAGCTCCCGGTTCCAGGCAGCATCGGCCTGCCGCACCACTTTATCGAAGTTCCAGTGCGGAATTTCGGCCCGGATGTTCGTCAGCGCGCCTTCGGTGCTGACGGGCGAAATACCTACTTTCAGCTTTATTTTCTCGCCGGCCTGAGTGGCGAAGGTGAGCACGCCCTTGAGGCGGTTGCCGGTGGCGGCGGGCCGGGTGTTGCCCAAGGTATCGAGCACCTGCACGCTGCTGAACTGGCGGATGGGTTTCGAAACCACTGCCGCGAAATACAGGCGCTGATCCTCGGCCCAGCCTTTGGAGTTGCGGTAGCCGACGAGGGTGCTGTCGTTGAGCTGCTCGATGTGGGTGTCGGTGGCCAAATCCCACCCGATACCCTGCTGCAAATCGAACACCAGGTGGGAGGCGTCGGACTGGGGGAAAGTGTACTGGTGAAAGCCCACCCGCTCAGTGGCCGTCAGCTCCGCCCGGATATCGTAGCGCTTCAGGCGCACGGCGTAGTAACCGGGCCGGGCCTCTTCCTCCTTATGCGAGAAGAATGACAGCAGGCCCCGCTCTGGGTTTTTCACCCGACCTTCCGTTACGCGTACCGGGCCGGTAGTGGGCATTACGGTCACGTCGCCCAGGTCGCCGATGCCGGTGCCGCTCAGGTGGGTGTGCGCAAACCCCACGATGGTGGAATCGGAATAGTGGTAGCCCGAGCACCAGTCCCAGCCCTCCGTAATATTAACCGGCCCCAGCTGCACCGCCCCGAAGGGCAAGTTGGCCCCCAGAAATACGTGGCCGTGGAAGCCTGTACCAATGTAGGGGTCCACGTAGCGCGTGAGACTGGATTCGGGGGCATTGATTGTTGTTGCCGCCGGCGTACGGGCCGGTTGGGTGCGGGTGCAGGCCACCGTAGCGGCTACACCGGCTACTGCAATGGCGGGAATGAGGGCTTGGCGGAGAATAGAGCGCATCGAGTGACGTTTTTGAAAAGTAAGCCAGATCAGCGGCTAACGAAAATACCACCTGTCGCCTGTCGTGTGGAGAGACGCCGGGGCATTTCTATTGCCTTTCTACTGTCAGGCTAATTCCTTCATGTAGTTGGAATAAATGATGGCCACAATGTTCGGTGAATACACCTACTTCTTTGAATTCAGGCGCTTCAATAACGAATGCATATTTGAACTCAACTTTGGAGTCATCTTCAAACACTATGCGCACGACGGAGTCAAGCGGAAAATCAGAGGCGCTGAGCGTTGCACGTTCACTCCCTTTCTCAGTCAGGTAGTCTCGCAGCTTGATTTTCCACCGTTCGGGCAAATCTGATTGACGCATTAGAGTAGTGCTTTCGAAAACGTAATAAAGACCCGTCGATGCCAATGACGAGGCATGGGAGATTCCTCAGAAACTGACTTGATGTGCCACATGCTCGAAATGACGTTCTGGTTTTTCAGAAACCTGCCTACTTGAGGGCCACGGGCACCAGCTGCTTCACCACATTCCAGCCTTCCACTGCCACCACCGGCGCGGGCACGTCAGAGGTCGGCGTGTAATCCAGCAGCACGGTTTTTTGCTTGCCCGGCAGTACCGACACGTAATTATCGGAGTAGAACACGGGCAGAATGCGCTTCTGAGTGGCGGGGTTTACGAGGGCCAGACGGTTGAAGAAAGCCACCGGCGCGCCGGCCGGGTTAGTCAGCACCACTTCTACCTTGCCTGTTTCTACCGACTTCGCAACCACTTGCAGGGCAGCTTTCGGCATGGTTTTCAGGCCGGAGTATTCGCCTTTGGCATCGGGCAGCCAGTACAGATTCTGGCTGACGGGCTGCTTGCTCAGGTTCAGGAGCTGCAACGACAGAAACATGCCTTTCTCCCGGGCCAGCTGCCGCACCGTGCCGTTAATGGGCAGGTATTTCTTCGACATCGACGGGTTGATTTCGACCACTACCTGGGTGATGCTTTTCTTCTGGCCGGCCATGTCGTAGGCGTCCACCTCCAGCATCAGGTCACGCTGCACCTCGAAGCCGTTGTTGGTCAGCATCACCACGCTATCCACGGGGTTGTACTGCACGTGCAGGGGCTCACTGCCGGTGCGCAGGCCGTAGAGGCAGGCGTTGGGGTCGAGGTAGTAGTCATACATCTGCCCGCGCAGGGCAGTCCAGGGGTTCTGGGTTTTCCAGATGATGCTGCCCGTGTACCAGTCCCACATGTGGGCACTGAAGCCCTCCATCAGGGCCCGGTACTGCTCGTAGTTTACCAGCTGGGCTTTGCGGCCAAAGTCGCGGGCATCGGTGGGCGCCCCGTAAGGCAGCAGGTAGTTTTCGTAGCCGATGTACTTATGATAGTCCCACACCGAATCCACCTGCTCGGCGGGCCGGGCCGGGGTGCCCGTAAACCGGGGCGGCACCAAGTTGGCAGCCGGCAGAAACCGCTCCAAGGACTCCACGTCGCCCACGCCCACCGAGCCTACTTCCGAGTTGAACGGGTAGGTGCGCTGGCTCCAGAAGCGGCCGATGGGCTGAATGGTGTAAGGCCCGTCGCCGCCCCCGCCCAGGGTGTTCATCGACATGCTGTCGGCGTTGGAGTAGGGCACAAACCAGCGCGTGCCGTCCAGCTGGGGCAGAATGGAATCCTGCAGGGCCGTGAGAATATCCCGAGGCGGTGTGATTTCGTTGCCCCCACACCAGATGGCCAGGGAGGCGTGGTTGCGCACCAGCTTCACCTGGTCGGCGGCCGAGCGCAGGAACAGGCCGTGGTCCTGGGGATACTGACGGCGGGCGTACTGGTCGTCGAGCTTCAAAGGGTCTACCCAGCGGCCATTGGCGTCGCCCGTCATCCAGAAGTCCTGCATTACCAGCAGCCCGTACTGGTCGCAGGCCCGGTAGAACTCCGGCCGCTCCACCAGCGCCCCGCCCCACACCCGAATCAGATTCAGGTTCATGTCCCGGTGGAAGCGGATTTCCGCGTCGTAACGGGCGTCGGAGAAGCGCAGCAGGGCGTCGGAAATAATCCAGTTGCCTCCCTTAATGAAGATGCGCTGCCCATTCACCAGCACTTGCATGCTCTGGGTGCGGGCGTTCCACTCGCGCTGTATCTCACGCACCCCCACCGTCACCTCCTCCGCATCCGACACCGTTTTACCCACCAGAAACTGTAGCTGCGAAGCATAGAGAGGCTGGGCACCGTACCCGTTCGGCCACCACAGCTTAGGGTTGGAAAGCGTGAGCGTAGGCAGGCGCACCAGCTGGGTGGCGCGGGCCGGCAGGGTCACTTTCTGCCGCACCGTCTGCCCGTCGATGGTGTACTGGAGCGTGCCCGTTACCTTTTTTTCGGTTGGGTTTTCCAGCTCGGCTGTCACGTCGAGCAGGGCCGGCGGCTGGGGGCCGGTGGGTTTGCGCAGGCCGGGCACGCGGGTGATGATGTGCGGATTCCGGAGGTTGACGGCTCCGGTTTTTTCAATCGTCACTTTGTCCCAGATGCCCGTGTTCCGGTCCCGGATGGGCTGAATCCAGTCCCAGCCGGCCACGTACTGGTGAGCCACGTTGCGGGCAATAGTACCGTCGCCGGCCTGCCCGCCGTTGGGGTTGCCCACCGGGTCGGGCGGGTACACCAGCACGGCCAGGCGGTTGCGGCCATCCGGGGCTAAGTGGGGCGTGATGTTGTAGGCCTGACGCAGGAACATGCCGCGGTGCGTCTGCTGGTTGAGCTTTTGCCCGTTTAGGTACACCTCACAGCTATAGTTCACGCCCCGCAAGTGCAGCCATACCTGGCCGGTGCCAGAGGCAGGAGCTTCCTGAAAATCCCTGACAAACCAGTACGTGTAGTAGCCCGGCCCGGTGCGGTAGATGTCGGGGATACGCTGGTTGTTCATCCCGAAAAACGGGTCGGGCACCTGCTTGTTGGTCAGTTGGGTAGTCAGCACCGTGCCCGGCACCACGGCCGGCAGCCAGCCCGTGAGCGGGTAGGCAGGCTGCGAGAGTTGCGGCCCCTGCACCGGTACCTTGGCAATGGGCTGAGCCAACCAACCCGCGTTCAGCTCGTAGCGCTGCTGCGCGGCCAGGGGCCAAACGATTAACGTAAGCAGCAGCGCAAGTAGATGTTTCTTCATCCGAAGGAGTTCAGCTTAGAAATGTAGCCAATGCACAAAAAAGACCGTCATGCTGAGCTTGTCGAAGCATCTCTACCGAACGATTCAGGGTAAACGAAGCGGTAGAGATGCTTCGACAAGCTCAGCATGACGGTCTGTCAAGGCTTACGGGCATGGCCTATAGGCAACACGCTACTGCACCGCAATTTCATCCACGAACAGCCAGGTATTAGGTTTGGCGGCGCCGGGAGCCTGGGCGTTTTTGGCCGTAACCCGGACAAACCGGGCCGTGGTTTTTTTCAGGTCGGCCCGCACTTCACTGACGGCGGGCTTCACTTGCGCGGCCGGCACCGGAACGGGAGCCGAGTACACGGGTCTGTAGGTTTTGCCATCCTCCGAAACGGCCACTTCCACGCTGGTGGGCAGCTGAATCCCGGAACCCACGGCCCGCAGGAAGGTGCTGGTAACCGTGTTGATTTCGGTGGGCTTTTGCAGGTCCAGGGTGGCTACCAGGTCGGTGCCGTAGAAGCCCAGCCACTGCCCGTCGGCGTGATTGGTGGAGCCTTTCTGCCCGTTTACCAGCGTGAAGGGGCCGGAGCCGGTGTATATTTTGTTTGGCTCATTGGCCAGCGTTACGGGCGTGGCAAAGGCCTTGTGCACGAGCAGCTCCCGCGTCGAGACTTTGCCCGCCAGCTTGCCATCTTCAAAGGAAGCCGCTTTGATAACGGCCGAGCTGGAAACCAGGAACGGCTGGGTATAGACCGGCGAGCTGGCCGTGGGCGCGGAGCCATCCAGGGTGTATCGGATTTGCGGGCCGGCGGCGTCCATCTGCAGCGTAACTAAGGTAGTGCGCTGGGCGGGGTCGAGGGTGAGCTGCTGGCGCACGTTGAAGGCGCTGCGGGCGTAGTTGGCGCCCCAGGCTTCGTAGCGGCGGTACTGCTGCCGCATGCGCTGCTGGAAATCGGGCCAGTTGCGCAGCCGGGCCGGCGACCAGAGCGCCTCGGCCAGCGCCGACATGCGCGGAAACGCCATGTACTCCACCTGCTGCTCCGTGGGAATGTACTCGGTCCAGATGTTGGCCTGCCCGCCTAGAATGTACCGCTGCTCGGCGGCCGTCAGCTCCTTGGGCGTGGGCTCGAAGGTGTACACTTTCGACAGCGGCAGGTAGCCACCGAAGGCCAGCGGCTCCAGCTCGGGCAGGCCCTGGTAATGGTCGAAGTAGGAATGGGAGCCGGGCGTCATCACCACGTTGTGCTGCTGCCGGGCGGCGGTGGTGCCGCCCTCCTGCCCGCGCCACGACATTACGGCGGCGTTGGGAGCCAAACCGCCTTCCAGAATCTCATCCCAGCCAATAATGCTCTTGCCCTTGGAGTTGACAAATTTCTCCATGCGCTGCACGAAGTAGCTCTGCAATTCGTGCTCGTCCTTCAGCCCCTCGGCCTTCATGCGGGCCTGGCACTTGGGGCAGCTGTGCCAGCGGGTTTTGGGCGCTTCGTCGCCGCCGATGTGCACGATTTTGCCCGGAAACAGGGGCATCACCTCCGTCAGCACGTCCTGCAGAAACGTGAACGTCTGCTCGTTGCCGGCGCAGAAAATATCATCGAACACGCCCCACAGCCGCTCCACCTTAAACGGCCCGCCCGTGCACGACAGCTCCGGGTACCCCGCCAGCGCCGCCACGGCGTGGCCGGGCATCTCAATTTCCGGCACCACCGTGATGTACCGCTCCTGGGCGTACTTCACCACCTCCCTGATTTGCTCCTGAGTGTAGAAGCCGCCGTAGCGGATGTTGTCGAACTGGTGGGGCTGGTCGGTATAGTGGCCGATGAGCGTGCCGTCGCGCCAGCCGCCCACCGAGGTCAGCTTGGGATATTTCTTGATTTCGATGCGCCAACCCTGGTCGTCGGTGAGGTGCCAGTGGAAGGTGTTCATCTTGTGCAGAGCCAGGTAGTCAATGTACTTCTTGACGAATTCCACCCCAAAGAAATGCCGGCTGACATCCAGGTGCATGCCCCGCCACTGGTAGCGGGGCTTGTCGGCTACCTCCACCGCCGGCAGGCTCACGGCCGTAGTGCGCTGGGTGGGCAGCAGCTGCCGGATGGTCTGTAAACCCCGAAATACGCCCTGGGCATTACCGGCGGCCAGTACCACCTGCGCGGGCTGCACACTGAGCGTGTACCCTTCCGCGCCCAGCGTATCCAGCGCGGGCCGCAGCGTTAGGCGGATGCTGCCCGCGCTGGCTTTAGCTGGCGTGGCCACCACCTGAGGCTGCACACCCGAAGTCCGTTTGATATCCTGGCTCAGCGCCTCACCAATGCGGCGCAGTTCCTCGTTTTTGGGGTCGACAAAGATTTTGGTGGCCTTGGTAACAGCAAAGCTCCCGCGGCCCGCCGTGAGGCGCACCGGCTGCGGAATGATAGAAGTAGCGGCCGGGTTTGCGGCCGGTTGCTGAGCGGAAACGGCTCCGGACAGGCCTAGTAATGCGGCCAGAGGCAGCCAGGTTTTCTTTCTCACAAGGAAGGCGCGGTAGAAGGATGGGAAGGTAGCTCCTGCTTTAAATGGCACAAGGCCGCGGCACCCAGGACGGCCGCATTATCCAGGGTGGAAGGCGCAACCACCAGCTGCTCCACCACCTTCGGAAAAGGAAATTCCCGCAGGCTTTCGTGCAGGCCCTCTTGAAAATACGCAAAGCACTTGCTGACCGAGCCACCCAGAAAAACAGCCTGCGGAGCCACCGTAAACAGGATACTTTTGATGAGGTGGCCCAGGTGGCGGCCGTACTCCGTGAGCACCGCCAACGCGGCCGGGTCGCCCTGCCGGGCCAGGGCGTGCCACTCCGAACCCGGACGGCCGGTTTGCTGGGTAAAGAACTTACCGCTACAGTACTCCTCAAAGGTTTTATCCCGGTAAGGCAGGCAGCCAAACTCCCCGGCGCTGGACAGCACCCCGGCGTGCACATCGTGGTTGAGGATGAGTCCCGCCCCTACGCCGGTGCCCAGCACCAGCCCGACCAAGTGGGCATACGGCCGGCCCTGCCCGTACATTTTCTCGCCCACGGCAAAGGCATTGGCATCGTTGGTGATGTACACGGGCTTCCCGAAGCGGCCCGCGAGAAACTGCCTGAGCGGCACCTGCTGCCAGGACGGGATGTTCTGCACGTTGTAGATGATGCCGTTTTCCTCCTCCACCAGCCCCGGTGTCCCGATACCAACACCGGCTACATCGGCGTCTATCAGTTCTTCGAGATGGTTGGCCAGTTCCGCCAGAATCTGCTCCTGTGGGGCAGCGGCGGCCGTTTCAAACCGTTTCTCCTGCACTACCGCCCCATTCTGCACCACACCGATATGGATTTTGGTGCCGCCAATGTCGATGCCGATGTACTTGGGTTGCTGCATGCAGGTTGAGCCGGTGTATTTTCAGTTGGTAAGGCTTTGCGCTTCAAATTACTGATTAGCCCGCGCGCTCAGGCAAACTATTTACAAAAGCGCAGTGAAGCAGGCGAAAAGCGCCTATCTGGCTTACGTTCAAGCCGACCACGTCTGCTCCCAACTGCCCGCCACAATACAGCCAAGAATCCGCGTCTTCCGTCATGCAGAGCCGGAGGCGAAGCATCTCGCGTGCTGACGTTACAATGGTGACTCAACGTCAGCACGCGAGATGCTTCGCCTCCGGCTCTGCATGAGGTTCCGGGGTTAGCACCACAGGCGGTTCACTTCTACAGCGCAGTGGTCGACACGGTGATGAGCTGCTTCACGCTGAACTGCCCTTGCAGACGAATATCATCCGACGCCGCGCCTATCATCACCGTGAAAGCGCCGGGCTCTACGGCCCACTCCAGCCGCTGGTTAAGCAGCATCAGATCCTCGGCCGTTAGGTCGAATTGCACCTCCTTTTGTTCGCCGGCTTTCAGATAGAGCCGCTGAAACTTGCGGAGCTGCTTGTCCGGCGTCACCACGGAGCTTACGTCGTCGCGAAGGTAAAGCTGAGCTACTTCGTCGCCGGCGCGGGCGCTGGTGTTCTTGACGGTGAAGCGCACCGCTACACTCACTGCGCCGCTGCTTTCGGTGGATGTTACGCGCAGGCCGGAATACGCGAATTGAGAGTAGCTGAGGCCATAGCCGAAGCTGTAAAGCGGCTTGGAATCCAGTTCCACATAGCTCTGGCGGGCGGGGCGCGGGGCGTTGTAGTACACCGGTAGCTGGCCCACATGCCGGGGCACCGAAATGGGCAGGCGGCCGGCCGGGTTGTAGTCGCCGAACAGCACGTCGGCCACGGCGTTACCGCCTTCCTGCCCGGGGTACCAGGCATCGAGCATGGCGGGTACGTGGGCGGCCATCCAGTTCAGATTCAATGGTCGGCCTTTGATGAGCACCACCACTACCGGTGTGCCGGTGGCCACTACTGCCTCCAACAGTTCCTGCTGGCGGCCCAGCAAATCCAGCGTGGCCCGGTCGTAACCTTCCCCGCTTTCCATGTCGCTGAGGGCCTGGGGGCCGGTGGCTACGGTGGCGGCGCCGGTGCTCTGGTACTCGGTTTTGAAGTCGCGGGCACTGGAGCCACCGAGCACCACCACGGCCACCTGGGCCTGGCGGGCGGCGGCTACGGCCGCGGCAATATCAGCGCTGGACGTATCCCGAATGGCGCAGCCCTTCACGTACGTTACCTGCGTGGCCGCCGATACTTTCGCCCGGATGCCTTCCAGCACTGTCACGATGTTGCTTGCGGGCTGGGGCGCGGTGTAGTCGCCGAGCTGGTTATACAGGTTATCGGCGTTGGGGCCGATGACGGCAATGCGTTGCAGGGATTTGGCCAGCGGCAGCAGGTTTTGCTTGTTCTTCAGCAGCACCACGGATTCCTGCGCTACCTGCCGGGCCAGCTGCACATGGGCCGGGCTGTTTACCTGCCGGGCCGCCTGGCGAACATCCACGTACGGGTTTTCAAACAGGCCCATTTCAAACTTCAGGCGCAGCACCCGCCCCACGGCCCGGTCCAGGGTTTCGGCAGAAACCAGCTTCTGCTTGAGGGCGTCCAGCAAAGCCTTATCGTAGCCGTAGCCGCTCAGGTCGTCGTCGAGGCCAGCGTTGATGGCCAGGGCCGCCGCCTCGGCCGGAGTGGCCGCCACGTGGTGACTGGTCATGATGCCGCTGATGCTGCCCAAATCGGACACGGTAAAGCCCTGGAAGCCCCACTGCCGGCGCAGCACATCCGTCAGCAGGAACTCACTGGCCGAGCACGGCACCCCGTCGATGGAGTTATAGGAAGTCATGATAGACTGTACCCCGGCCTGCACCGCGGCGTGTACCGGTGGTAGAAAACTCTGGTACAGTTCCCGAACTCCCGTACTGATGCTGCCGCCATTGTGGCCACCTTCCGGTACTCCATAAGCAGCAAAATGCTTGAGCGTGGAAATGACGTTTCGGCCGCTTTTCAGGCTACTGCCCTGCATGCCCTGCACCACGGCCGCGCCCAGCTGGCTGGTGAGCACCGGGTCTTCGCCGTAGGTTTCCTCCACCCTTGACCAGCGCGGCTCCCGGGCTAAGTCCAGCACCGGCCCGTAGCCGATATGGCCGCCCTGCACACGCACTTCCGTGGCAATGGCCGCCGCCATGCGCCCCAGCAACGCCGGGTTCCAGGTGCTGCCCTGCCCAATGGCCGTGGGGAATACGGTGGTGCCAATGGCCATGTGGCCGTGGGGGCACTCCTCGGCCAGAAACATCGGAATGCCCAGCCGGGTGTGCTCCACGGCGTACTTCTGCAAAGCGTTGGCAGCTTGGGCCGCCTGCGTGGGGTTGAGGCCGGTAGTCAGGGTTTTGCGGGTCCAGGGGTCGGCGCGCAGGGTAGCCCACAGTCCCCCGATGTGGCGCTCATCCACGGCCTTCCGGTAGGCCGCGCTGGTGCCCACCTGCCGGCCCTCCTTCTGGTACATTTCCCAGCCCAGCACCGTGGAAAGCTGGCCCACCTTTTCCTCCACCGTCATGCGCCCCAGCAGGTCCTGCACGCGGGTTTCGATGGGTGCTTTCCCGTCCTTGTACAGCGGCTGGGCCGGTTGAGCATGGGCGGCCATACTGAGGAAGTATAGCCCGAGGAGGAAGAGTTGACGCATTCGTAAATTAAGGAGTAATGCTTGCTGGATGTGGTATTCTGAGCACGTCATGCAGAGCCGGAGGCGAAGCATCTCGCGTGCTGACGTTTGAATAGTTTGGCAACAACAGCACGCGAGATGCTTCGCCTCCGGCTCTGCATGACATGCGTATTTGCTGGCAGCCCCCGTTACTGCTCCGCCGTGAAGGCAAACGCCAGGGCCGGATACGCCCCGGCTTGTTTGGCCAGCGTCGCGGGCAGCGTCACCCGCACCTTGTTTCCCTGCCGGGTCCACGTTACGGGCTTGCCGGTTTGCAGCAAGGTCATTCGGCTGCCTTTCTTTGGGGCGTTGCCGGCCCATTCTACCACGGTGGGCGTGGGCTTATCTTCTGCCAAACAGGCAATGGCGTAGCGCGTGCCCGTTTTGCTTTGGGTGAAGTAGGTGCGGCCGTCCTGGTAATGCGCGGTGGTGCGGGTGTTGTAGATGGCGGCCCCGTTCACGTCCAGCCACTGGCCAATTTCCCGGAGGCGCGTCACGGCTTCGTCGGCCAGGGTGCCATCGGGTTTCGGGCCCACGCCCAGCAGCAGGCTGCCACCTTTGGCTACCACTTCCGCCAGGGAGTGAATAATGCGGGTGGGCGACTTGTACTGGTCGTTGGGCACGTAGCCCCAGTTGTTGGCCAGCGTCAGGCAGCTTTCCCATGGGTTGTCGATTTTGTGGTCGGGCACGCGCTGTTCGGGGGTCTGGTAGTTTTCGTAGGGGCCGTGCACGGTGCGGTCGACCATGAGCAGGCCGGGCTGGGCCTGGCGGGCCATGGCGGCAATGCGGGGCATATTCACGTCTTGGCTGAACTCTGGAATGGGGGCGCCCCAGGCCCGAACTTCAGCATTCACCGTTTCGCGGGGCCGCACCCAGCCCCCATCCAGCCACAGAATATCCAGGGAGCCGTAGTCGTGCATCAGCTCGCTAATCTGGTTGTAGGTGAACTGCTGGTACTGCTGCCAGCGCCAGGGATACTTGCGGATGTCGTAGTTCACGTTGCGGTCGGGCGTGGCGTACTTGGGCCACCAGAAGTTCTCCGAGTGCCAGTCGGGCTTGGAGAAGTAGGCTCCCAGCATGAAGCCTTCCTTCCGGAATGCCTCGAACACGTACTTGGCCACATTGGCGCGCGGGTTGCTGCGGAACGGCCCCTGGGTGATGCTAAAGTCCGACTGTTTAGTGTCGAACATGGCAAAACCATCGTGGTGTTTGGTGGTGAACACCAGGTAGCGCATGCCGGCCTGCCGGGCCACGCGGGCCCACTGCTCGGGGTCGAATTTGGTGGGGGTGAACTGCTGGCTCAGGCCCCAATACCGCTTTTTATAGTCCTCATACGCCACGGTGCTGTCCCGCTCAATCCAGCTTTCCGAGCACAGCTCCCACGACTCAATGATGCCCGGCACGGCGTACAGGCCCCAGTGCAAAATCAGCCCGAATTTCTGGTCCTGCCACTTCTCCAGCTTCTGCCGCACCAGCGGGTCAGTGGGTGCTTCGTACTGGCTGGACTGCTGGTGCACGCCTTGATTTTGGGCCCGTAGGGGCAGGCCGGTAGCGGCGGTGAGCAGGGCCAGAGTGAGAGTAGCTTTACGGAACTTCATACGCCATTAAAATAGTGGTAACGCCAGTCGTTTGCCGCCAGCGGCTTCCAGGCTTCCGCCCGGCGTAAGCCGTATGCGCAGAGGGTAAGACGGGCAATGACATTGCTTAAGCAGCATCCAGACGCGCCACCAATTCCCGCACAACGGCAGCATCGGTTTCCCAGCGCGGCGCGTCAAACTCGGTGGCTTTAGCTGCGGGCAGAGGTGGAAGCAGCCGTTTGGCGCTGGCGTGAAACTCCCGGGCCCCGGTGTGCCGCACCAGCTCCTGAAGGGTAGCGGGCGTAACTCCCGAGCCGGGCATGATGCTGATGCGCCCAGCGGCCTGCTGCACCAACGCGGCGAGCTGCTGCTGCCCGTGCGGCGCAGTGGGCTGCCCCCCGGAAGTTAGCAGGCGCTGGCAACCCAGGCTGATAATATCTTCGAGGGCTTGACGCTGGTCGGGGCAGGCATCAAAGGCACGATGAAACGTTACCGGCAGAGGCCCCGCCACTTCCACGAGCATTTGGCAAGCCGCAAAATCTACGCGCCCCGCTGTATCCAAAGCCCCCAGCACCACGCCCGCGCAGCCTAGGGCGCGGCACTGCCGGATATCAGCCGCCATAACAGCCAGTTCCTCGGCATCGTACACGAAATTGCCCGGCCGAGGCCGAATCAGTACAAACACGGGGACAGCAAGCAAAGCCAGTACCCGCTCAATAGTGCCGTAGGAGGGCGTGATGCCACCCTGTTCCAGGCTCTGGCACAGCTCTATGCGGTGCGCGCCCCCCGCCTGCGCCGCCACGGCCGACTGCACCGAGCCCGCGCAGATTTCCAGGGTCAGGCTCATTTCAGCAGGTACTCGGCCTGGATAAGCTGCTGCTGATTCTGGGCGTCGCAGACGGCGTAGCTGAAGCCTTTTTGCAGGGCAAAGGCGCCGTGTTGGCCCTGGGCACTAATAGCAATGAAGCACACCTGAATGTCCTTGGCCTTGTCGCCCTTGATGTTGGCTACCCGCTCAATGGCCGCTTTGCAGGCCGCTTTCGGACTCATTCCCTGGCGCATCAGCTCCACTACCGTGTGGGCCCCGGCTATGCGAATCACGTCTTCGCCCTGGCCCGTAGCGGCGGCGGCCCCCACGGCATTATCCACAAACAACCCGGAGCCGATGAGGGGAGAGTCGCCGAGGCGGCCGCGCATTTTGAAGCCCATGCCGCTGGTGGTGCAGCTGCCGCTGAGGCGCCCCTGGGCATCCTGGGCCAGCATGGCAATAGTATCGTGGTTGTTGACCCCACCCACCGGGCCCGTGCCTTTCTTGCTGCCCGAGTTTTCAATATTGACCACGGGCTTGTACTGGCTGGTTTTGAGCCACTCCTTGTATGCCTTTTCCGCATCAGGGCTGAGCTTTTGGGCCTCCAGCGGGAAACCCTGGGCCACGGCAAACTGCTGGGCGCCCTCCCCTACCAGCATCACGTGCGGGGTGCGTTCCATTATGCGCCGGGCCACACTAATAGGGTGCTTAATGCGCTCCAGGGCCGCCACGCTGCCGCAGTTGAACTGGTCGTCCATGATGCAGGCGTCCAGGGTCACGATGCCTTCCCGGTCGGGGTTGCCACCCAGGCCCACGCAGCAGTTCTGGGAGGCTTCCGTTACCATCACGCCGGCCTCTACCGCATCCAGGGCCCGGCCACCCTTGCTGAGCACCTTCCAAGCGCCCAGGTTGGCCGACAAGCCCGTATCCCAGGTGGAAATTACCAGCGGTTTACCGGCTACGGGCAGTGGGGGCAGGCTCAGGGCTTCCGCGGAGGGACTGGCAGCCAGCGCAGCCAAGCCAGCAGCTGAGGAGGAGAGAAACTTACGGCGAGTAGGCATGAAGGAAGAAAGTCGAAATGAACTCCCTCAAAGAAACTGATTTTCAAGTGATGTTCCGCAGCAGTCAGGCCAGGTAGCCCCAGGCCTTGGGTAAGCTTGCTAGGGCGCAGCTCCCGAGCCGGTACGCTACCTACGAGTTCGTCCTGCACCGGCCCGGAATGCAAGCACTCATGTAATGCGAGTACCAATGCCTGGCCCATGATGCTAGTTGTTGCCCGGCAACCCGCTGCCTCAGCCAGGAAACGAGTAGAGGCCCGGCAAAAATAACTACGGTAAGTACCGTGAGGCCCGCATCGGCCGCTTCACTACCCAGGAAATAACTGATGGAATGGGCCGGGAAGTACTGCTCCAACAAGAAAAACAGCACCGCTTGCACACCGGCCCGCATCGGGTCAGCAGTAACCTTGCCCGCCGAGGTTAGGTAAAGCTCAGAAAATAAACCGCTACTTTCCCGCGGTTTTGGGCCGCAGCGCCCGGCTGCTCTATCCCGTGCATGGCTCCTGACCCGCCCCCGTCGAAACCGAGCACGAAGCATCAGGGCCCTCCGCTACCCTGCCGCTTCCCTGCGCGCAAGGTACTGGAGGGCGAAGTTGCTGATGGCCTGTGCGGGAGTACTGTGGTAGCCTCCCGCTGCAGCTTTGTTTCCCTTTCGCTCTGCGGGCCCTGCCCCGCTCTACCTGCTTGCTATGACTGACTTTGCTTATGCCCACGCCCAGGTATCCACCCTCACCTACCAGGCCAAAGGTGATACGCTCCCGCTGGCCGCCCATGCAGAAAGCGCCCCTGCTAGTGGTGCAGCCTGCCTTACTGGGGCTAGCTGCGCAACCCCTGGCTACCCGCCCGGGGCCTAGCTACCCTAACCAAGGTGCTGGCCGCGCACTTCGGGCCGCAGAGTGCCGCCCTGCGCACCCCTTGTAGCGGCTGGGGCTGGGCAGTTGCGTTTCGGGGCCTTTTCCTGCTGCAAATTATGCTGATGTACGGGCCTGGGAGCGGCAGCGTCTGGTTGCCTTTGATGTTCTAACCGCTGCCCTAGCCAAATACGCGGCTGCGGGAGCATACCAGCCTGAGTGCCGATGCGGGGGCACTTTCACCTGCTCTCCCAAAATCCGCTCCAACACTCTTTTCCTATCAATCTACCCTTCTTCAGTTAGTTATGCCCCTACTCACCATTCTCGATGAAACCGCCAGCGGCAGCATTTTGCGCCGCCTGGAAATGGAAATTGCCCAGGAAACCCTCACCGTGCGGGAACTGATAACCCAGCGCGTGCACGAGGAAGTAACGGCCTACAACGAGCAGCAGAGCGGCAACTTTCAGGGGCTGGTGCAGCCCACTGAGTCGGAGCGCACCCTCAACGGCTTCCATCTGCGCCCCCACCGGCTCATTGATGCCGAAAAGCAGGTGTACCGCGCCCTTGAAGCTTTCCAGCAGAACAGCTTTTTTGTACTGGTAAATGAGCGGCAGGCCGAAAGCCTGGATGAGCAGGTGTGGCTGGGAGACGGGGCCACGGCCAGCTTTGTCAAGCTCACGCCACTGGTGGGCGGCTGAGCCCGTACGTGTACTGATCTGGTTCCTGACGCAAGTTGTTTTCTGCCCCCATGCCCACACAACGAAAAGAAGAGTTCAACCCGGCCATTTTTGAGGATGGCAGCCCCGAGGCCGTTGAGATGAAACCCGTGCTGCTGGCCCTGCTGCCGCAGCTGCTGGAAAAAGACTACTACACCAAGCTCAATGATTTACCCGCCTACCAGGCTGTCCGGGGGCAGGACGTAGCCTACCGAAGCCGGGTGGTACTGGCCCTGACGGCGGCCATTAACCGTGTGGAGCGGGAGGAAAGCTACCGTGTCCGGTGGAGCTTGGCCGATGCCCTAACGGCCCTGATGCGCACAACCCTCAGTTTGTCGGAGGCGCAGTACCTGCGGCTGTTTGCTGGCTACGGGCTCGATTTTGCCAACCCGGACGAGGTATCCGTGAACTTCTACCCTTTCCCGGTGCTCCTGACGCTAAACCAAGTGGCCAAGCTCACCAAGCGCGGGCCCCTGGGAGAGGAAATGCTGACGTTTCTGCGCCAGCTGCGCGACCTCACGGCCGGACAAAGCGGCGACCAGCTGAAAGTGCACCTCAAGACCCAGGAAATGCTGGGGCAGGCCACTGGTGAGCACACCCTGCCCACCGTTGTTTTTGCCGAGGGCGACGCGCTGGGCCGAAGCCTCACCGAATTTGTGGCTGCCCTTGACCGTAGCGCCCCGCCTACCGCCGCCTGGCTGGGCCTGCTGCAGCGCTGGCAGAAGGCCACCGGCTCCCAGCCCACCGCCAAGCTGCGTCAGGAGCTGGATGCCGCAACGGCAGCCATCGGGCCCGATGAGGTGCGCGCGCAGGGCCGCACCTGGCTGCAACTGCTGATTGAGCTTCCGGTGAAGGAGCAGCAGCACACCTACGAATACGCCAGCGGCTCCACCCACACCTATTCCTCCTGGGAGTTTCTTACGGAAGTTAACGCCACCGTGGCCAAGGGCCTGATCTGGACGCTGCAACCCCTCTCCAACGCGGGCCTGCTAGAGCAGCTGACCGCCTTGGCAGCCAAGTGCTTCCGCAAGATTCCGGGGAAAGGCCCGCTGGCGGCGGGCCTGGGCAATGCCTGCCTGTTGGCCCTGTCCCAGAACGGCCTGCCCGGCGTGGCAGCCCTGGCCCGGGTGCGTTCCAAAATTCGCCAGACCAACACCCAGGAGCTCATTGCCCGCTACATTGCCCAGGAGTCGGCTAAGCTGGGCGTGAGTCCGGCCGAAATTGAGGATATGGCCGTACCGGACTTCGGGCTGGAAAACGGCCGCCTCCAGGAGGACTTTGCCGAGTATACTGCCACGCTTACCCTGCGCGAGGGCAAGGCAGAGGTGCAGTGGCTCAAAGCCGATAAAGCCCTGAAAAGCGCGCCGGCCGCTCTCAAAGCCTCCCACCCCGACGAGCTGAAAGAGCTGAAAGCCGCCCAGACCCAGGCCCAGCAAACCTACACCACCCAGCGCGACCGGCTCGACCGTAGCTTCGTGGACCAGCGCCGTATTCCCTGGCCCTGGTTTGAGCAGTATTACTTCCGGCACGGCCTGCTGAGTCTGTTGGCCCGCCCGCTCATCTGGCGCCTGCACCGCCCTGATAGCTCCGTGCAGGATGCTATTTTTCAGGAAGATGCCTGGCAGGACGCCCTGGGCCACCCCGTACCCACCCCTACTCCCGACACGAAACTGCAGCTCTGGCATCCCGTGCTGACTTCGGCGGATGAGGTGCTGGCTTGGCGGCGGATGCTGGACACCAAGCAGATACGACAGCCGCTCAAGCAGGCGTTCCGGGAAGTATACCTGCTCACGCCCCCCGAGGAGCGCACCCGCACCTACTCCAACCGCATGGCGGCCCACATTCTCAAGCAGCACCAGTTCAATAGCCTGGCCAAGCTGCGCGGCTGGCGCTACAGCCTGCTGGGGGCTTACGACAAAGGCTACGACTCCGAAACGGCGAGCCTGCCCCTGCCCATACATGACCTGACGGCCGAATTTTGGGTGAGCGAAGTGTACGCCGACGGAGAATGGAACGACACGGGCATTTACAATTACGTGAGCACCGACCAGGTGCGCTTCACCCGCGCCAACGAGCCGGTGCCGCTGCCGGAAGTACCGGCCCTGGTTTTCTCGGAAGTAATGCGCGACGTGGACCTGTTTGTGGGCGTGGCCTCGGTGGGCAACGACCCGCAATGGCGCGACAATGGCGGGTTGGCCCAGTTCCGTACCTACTGGGAGAGCTACTCCTTTGGTGACTTGAGTGAAGTGGCCAAAACCCGCAAGCTGGCCCTGGAGCGGCTGGTTCCCCGCCTGAAAATTGGCAGGGTAAGCGAAATCAAAGGCAACTTTCTGGTAGTGAAGGGCCACCGCCACGTCTACAAGATTCACCTGGGCTCGGGCAACATCCTCATGGAGCCCAACGACCAGTACCTGTGCATTGTGCCGGACCGCTCCAGCAAGCAGCTCGGCTCCACCGACGTGTTTCTGCCCTTCGAGGGCGACGCCGTGCTGTCCATTATTCTGAGCAAGGCGCTGCTACTGATGGACGACGATAAAATAACCGATGAAACCATTCTGCGGCAGCTGTAGCACGGCTCCTGTTCTCTCTATGTCATTACTGCGCCTATGCGTGCTGGGCTGGTGGGTACTGGGACTGCTCAGCGGCTGCCAGCGGGAGCCGGACGCGGAGGGCGCGGCTCCCGCTGGCATCACCGCCGACAACTACCTGACAGCCATTCCCGACCCCAAAACCCTGGGAGAAACCTACGTGAGCGACCCGGACCAGGTGTTGCAGCCGGGCACCATAGCCGCCCTCAACGCCCGCCTCGATAGCCTGGACCGGAGCCGGCGGGCCCACATTGATGTGGTAGTGGTGCGCAGCATAGGCGAGGCTGTGCCCAAAACGGCGGCCACGGCGCTGTTCAACCGCTGGAAAATTGGAGAGCAGGCCACCAACAACGGGTTGCTCATACTCCTGGTGCTTGATCAGCGCCGGGTGGAGTTTGAAACCGGTTATGGCCTGGAAGCCGACCTGCCCGACATCATCTGTTTCCGCATTCAGCAGCGCTTCATGCTGGAGCCCGCCCGCGCCGGCAACTACGACCAAGCCGTGCAGCTCGGCGTCGCGGCCCTTATCCGGCGGCTCAGCCCTGCGCCCCCATTGCCCAGGCCGGTGCTGCGCACTGCCCAGGATTCGACCCAGTATTACGTGGATAGCCTGCAGCATGCTCTTAAAGCGCAACACGGGTTGCTTGGTACCCAGGACCCGCTGGATACAGCCTTGCCCGGGGAGGATTTGGCCGGCAACTATTCCGCGCCGGAATCATCCGCCCCGATTGGTATCCTGGTAGTAGCTTTTCTGACGCTGATTCTCTATTTGGTGCTATGGTACTGCACCACCCGAGGGCTGCCCGGCCGTGGCTGGCTGATAGTAGTGCCTCTTGCGCTGGTTGTGGGTCTGCTGGTACTGGCGTTCAACTACGGCGTCGCGGATTCCACGTGGGCTTTTCTGCTACTGGCGTACGGCTTGCCTTTGCTGTATCTGCACGGCTACTTTGGCTGGCAATACTACCGGGCCCCAGGTAGCGTACCACCCCTGGAGCGCCCCCAGGCCTACAAGCAGCGGCAGATGGCCCACCGAGGACTCGCCTTCACGGCCTATCTGTTTCCGCTGGGGTTGATGGTGTACTGGTCATGGTACCGCCGCCATTTGGCTACGCTCCGCACAGCGCCCTTCGCCTGCCCCACCTGCGGCCAGCCCATGCAGCTGCTCAAAGGCAAGGCCGAAAAGCGCCACCTACTTCCCGGCCACCAAGCCGAGGAAGCCATTAAAACGATTGATTATGACGTGTGGGAATGCGCCAACGAGCATACAATATCCCTGGCCTACCCCAACCCCGACAGCGAAGTTCGGGAGTGCCCGGCCTGCAAGCACCGTACCCTTAAGCCGGGACGGCTGCGGGTAGAGCAGGCGGCTACTACCCAAGCGGCGGGCTGGGGCTGGCAAATAGAAACGTGTCATTTCTGCAAGCACGAGGAGAAAACCAGGGAAGTAATTCCGCGCCTCCCCGATCCGTCCACCCGCACTTCCTCCAGCTCCTCCTACTCTAGCAGCAGTAACTCGAGTAGCAGCAGCTCCAGCAGTAGCAGCAGTGGGGGCTCCTCGGGTGGTGGCGGGGCGGGTAGCAGCTGGTAAGCCAGGGCGTAGCCAGGGCCGCCACTGACCTTGCCTCGGAGCCGGCTACGCTGCTGCACTCAATCAGGTACGCTTCCCGTGTGCACAGCAGCCTTAACCGCACGGCTTCAACCCCAGGCCAGTACTTGAACGATTTGGATTTACCTCTGCAGCCACACCCCAGCTGAGTCCTACTAGAGCTGCCGCCAGCGGAAAAAATCAAGAACAGTGCAAAGGAAATCTGCCTCCCTCGCGTAGGACCGGGCCGGCTCAGGAACAGCCATATACTAGGGCAGCGCCACCCTTGCCAGTGCCTGATACAGTGGCCTCAGCCGGGGTTTTCTGTGCCTACACTCGTACTACTTTTACTACTACGGCCGGGTTTCTCCGCGTGAATGCGGAGAAACCCGGCCGTAGCAGCGCTACGTCGGCCGCTTCCCGCCCTTAGGTCAAGACGCCGGGCAGCAGGCCGAATAGCAGTAAGCACCTACCTAGTCAAAGTCCGGCAAGAACTCTAGATGGCGTCCAGCCCAGGCAAGCCAAGCAGACCAGCGGCGCGCCGAGCCACACTTGTAACACTAGCCACATCCGGGCCGGTGATAGTCAGGTGGCCCATTTTGCGACCGGCACGCGCCTGCAACTTGCCGTATAGGTGCAGGTGCGTTCCGGGCAAGCGCAGCACGGAGCACCAGTCCGGCTCCCGCGGTAAGCCGTCGGCATCGAACCACACCTCGCCCAATAGATTAAGCATGATAGCCGGGGAGTGTTGGCGCGGCTGCGGCAAGGGCAAGCCCGCCATGGCATGTACCTGCAGGTCGAACTGCGAGGCGTCACAAGCATTTAGGGTGTAGTGGCCGCTGTTGTGCGGGCGCGGGGCCATTTCATTGACCACCAAACCACCGTGCTCGGTGCCATCTTCCACCACAAAAAACTCGACGCACAGCACCCCCACATAGCCCAGGTGGTGCGCAATAGAAATGGCCGCGTCGCGGGCCCTATCGGCTAAAGCTGGCGGCATGTTGCCTTCGTAGGCGTGGGTTACGGCCAAAATACCCTCCACGTGCACGTTGCGCTGCGGGGCGAAGCTGACAATTTGCCCATCCCAGCCACGCGCTACCAGCACCGAGCACTCGGCCTTGAGCGGCAGCATCTTTTCCAGCACGCAGGCCACGCCGCCCAACTCCTCCCAGGCCGCGCCCAGTTCGGTGGCGGTCTTCACGCGCACCTGGCCCTTCCCGTCGTAGCCCATACGCGCGGTTTTCAGGATGCCAGGCAGTAAGTCCGTCCGCTCCTCCTGCACCGCCTGCAGTTGGGCTGGCGTTTCAATTACCGTGTAGGGTGCACAGTTCACCCCCGACACGTCAGCACAGGCCGCGAAGTGGGCTTTTTCCTCGATGCGGTTTTGGGCAATGCCCACTACGGCTGCACTGGGTGCCACGGCCCGGGTTTGCGCCAGCAGGTGCAGGGCTTGGGCCGGCACGTTTTCAAACTCGGTGGTAATGGCCTGGCACAGTTGGGCCAGTTGCGCCAGCCCGGCCGGGTCGTCGTAGCTGGTCCGGATGTGATGGTGGCTCACTAGGCCGGCCGGGCTTTGCGCGTCGGGTTCCAGCACGGCGGTAAAGTACCCCAGGCGCTGCGCGGCGTGCACAAACATGCGGCCCAGTTGGCCACCTCCTACTACCCCTAACGTAGCCCGTTGGCCCGCGGTGTCCGTACTGCCCGGCAAAACCGGGGTCATGGTTGTACTGTTAGTTCCCTCGTTCATACCGGCAGTTCCATTGCGCGAGCGGCCTCGGTTTGGGCGGCGCGGAACGCCTGGAGCTTGCTCGCCAGCTCGGGGTTGTGCAGGGCCAGCAGGCTGACGGCGAACAGGGCGGCATTGGCCGCCCCGGCCGTGCCGATGGCGAAGGTAGCAACGGGTATTCCTTTGGGCATTTGTACAATGCTGTGCAGTGAGTCTACGCCCTGCAAATGGCGGCTGGCTACCGGCACGCCCAGCACGGGCACCGTCGTTTTGGCGGCCAGCATCCCCGGCAAGTGGGCAGCCCCACCCGCGCCGGCAATGATGGCCTGCAAACCACGCGGGCCGGCCTGTTCGGCGTAGGCAAACAAATCGTCGGGCATGCGGTGGGCTGATACTACGCGCGCTTCGTGAGCCACGCCAAAGTCCGCGAGTATCTGTACGGCGTGTTGCATAGTGTCCCAGTCGCTGCTGGAGCCCATTACTACCCCAACCAAGGGTTTATCGGAAGCGGAAATACTCATTGAAAATTAGTTAGTCGTCATGCTGAGCGTAGCCGAAGCATCTCTACCGCTTCGTTGGGCGTTTAACGAAGTTCGTTCTGGTAGGCCGAGATATTATCGACATGTATCCAAGTAGCCGTTGCTTGAAAAACAACTCCTTGTGGCTGGGTAGTGAATGTTACCTGAAAGCGTGTTCCGTTGTAAATAATACTCAAGTCGCCAATGCCATTTCCGCTAGGAATAGCGCAACGGATTAAATCGGTTTGAGTCAAGTTTAAGCTCATTTGCACTGTATTACATTTTCGCTGCGCCCATTTGATCGGGGCGTTAATAGGAAAATCCTTCAAGTCGAAATGAAGCTTACACTGTAGGTCACCGCCACAAACAATAGCTACCTCAGACAACTGTATCTGCTCTAAGGATGGAGGTTCAGTCGGATAGATACTCGTTATGATTTTAGGATTCAAAACGTGCTCAATCCACATTGAGGCAGTGTCCATGGAATTCAGTATTTGTAGCCGCGCAAACGAAGCGGTAGAGATGCTTCGACTTCGCTCAGCATGACGCTCTTTTTGCGCTCATGTTCAACAAACTGCTAGCGTTCCAGCAGAACTTCCGTGCCCAGAATGACCATATCCACCCGGCCTTTCAGCGTCTGGTTGATGAAGGGCGTGTTCTGGGATTTGGATTTCATGAATTCCTGCGTGAAGGTCGTTTCCGCTTCGGTATCGAACAAGAGGCACTCGGCCGGCTGACCGACTTCAATGGTAGGTACCGGCAGGCCCATCAGGCGGCGGGGCTCCGCCGAGTAGCGCTTCACCACCAGGTCCCACCCGAATTTTTCAGGCCGTACAAAGAAGTGGTAGAGCGAGACCAGCGCCGTTTCCAGGCCGGTGATGCCGTTAGGGGCGCTGATGAAGTCCTGGGCTTTCTCAAAGGGCGTGTGCGGCGCGTGGTCCGTGGCAATGAGGTCGAACACCCCCTCAATGAGCCCTTCGAGCAGTGCATCACAATCAGCTTGCGTGCGCAGCGGCGGGTTCATTTTGTAGTTGGTGTCGTAGTCGCCGATGTGTTCATCGGTGAACAGCAGGTGGTGCGGGGCTACTTCCGCCGTCACTTTCACATCACCGCGGGATTTCCACCAGCGGATGGTTTCCATGCCGAGCTTGCTCGATACGTGCTGGATGTGCACGTGCGCACCCGCCGCCCGGGCCAGCCGGATGTCCCGGTCAATGATAATTTCCTCGGCGCAGGCCGGTGAGCCCTTGATACCGAGCCGATAGCTCATCACCCCCTCGTTGAGGGCGCGCGGCCCCGCTAGCTCTGGCACCTCGCAGTGGCTGGCGAAAAACATCCCGAATTCGGTAGCGTACTGCATGGCCCGCAGCAGCACCGCCGGGTCGCTGGTGGTGTCGCCGTCGTCGGTGAGCATTTTTACGCCCAGTCCGCGCATGCCTTCAATTTCGGCCAGTTCCTTGCCCTCGCGGTTCTTGGTAACGCAGCCGGAGGTATACACCGGAATGCGCGACCGGTGCGTGGCATTTTCCAGCACGGTGGCCACGGTTGTTGCCGAGTCGAGGGCCGGGCGGGTGTTGGGCATCATCACCACGCCGGTGACCCCGCCGTTAATGGCCGCCTCGCTCCCCGTAGTAATGGTTTCCTTGTTCTCAAACCCCGGCGCGCGGAAATGGACGTGGGCATCAAACATACCCGGCATAAGAATCCGACCACGCGCGTCAATGACGCGGGCTCCCTCGGGAGCGGTCAGGCTTTTGCCGATGTCCTGAATTTTTCCTTCGACAATCAGCACATCACTCTCGGGCAATACGGGTGAATTTTCGGAGGCAATGCGGGCGTTTTTAAGAAGAAGCATGGAGGGAGGAGTACCGGAAACTGGCAAAGGGTGGGAAGGCATTCTGGCTGGTGAGGATGAAATTACGGAGCTAAACGCCGCCGCTGTATCCGGTAGTTAGGGCATAACTACCGTCGAGTTGGTGCGCTGCTGCGCGGCATAGGTTGATTCCTGCTTCGGAAACTCCCCGCCCGGCGTGAGCCAGTCGAGCACGGCCATGCGAATGGAAATGCCGTTTTCGACTTGGTTGGTAATCAGACTACGCTCGTAGTCCATCACGGCGTCGCACAACTCCACCCCCCGGTTCACGGGGCCGGGGTGCATGATGTAGAGGCCCCGGTCGCGGATTTCTGCCAGCCGCGCAGTGGTGATGCCGTAAACCCGGTGGTATTCCCGGACGCTGGGAAAAAACTGCACGTCCTGACGCTCCATCTGCACCCGGAGCAGGTACACTACATCGGGTGCCCAGGCCATAGCCGCCTCGTAATCAGTGAAGCGGCGGATGCTGTCCGGTACATATTTCGGAACCAGGGAGCCCGGGCCCAGGTACGCTACCTCAACGCCCAACTTCTGCAGCAGGGTGCTAGTGGAGCGGGCCACGCGGGAATGAAGAATATCCCCGATGATGAGGACTTTTTTGCCCCGGGGGTCGGGAAATTTCTCCCGAATGGTAAAGGCGTCCAGCAGCGCCTGGGTGGGGTGCTCATGCGCCCCGTCGCCGGCGTTGATAACCGAGGCCGTCGTTTGACGGGCAATCATGCCGGGCAGGCCGGGGTGGCTGTGGCGCACCACGATATAGTCGGTGCGCATGGCCTGAAGCGTCTCAATCGTCTCCCGCACTGATTCGCCCTTGGTGATGGAGGAGTGGGCAACGTCGAAATTCGTGACTTCCGCCGAGAGGCGCTTTGCTGCCACCTCGAAGGAAGAGTGCGTCCGGGTGCTGGCCTCATAGAACAGCATAAGCACCGACTTGCCCTCAAGGGCGGGGATTTTCTTCACCGAGTGGGTGAACAGCTTTTTAAACGACGTGGATTGGTCGAGCAGGAACTCGATTTCCTCACGGTGAAGGGATGCAATGTCGAGGAGGTCTTTACGTGCCATACCAAGGGTGAGAAAAAATGAGGACAACTAGGAAGTGTTAACAGTCGCGCAACCAGAGGACAGTAGCCGCTAAATGGACAAAGGCCAGAAAATGCGCATCTAACTTGTCGTAACGCGTTGCGACGCGACGAAACTGCTTGAGGCGGCTAATCGTAGGGCCGCGGGTTGCGGCGCTTGCGCCGGGGCGGAATCACCGCGCAGGTGCCGCGGGCAGCCAAGACGGCCACGAGCGGGTCGGAATCATAGCCCCGGTCGGCCACGAGGTAGGCCGGGGCCAGCCCGTCGAGCAACGGCAAGGCCTGCGGGGCGTCGTGGCGCTGACCGGCGGTCAAGCCGAGGCGCACGGGCCGGCCGCAGGCATCGGCCACGGCGTGCAACTTGGTGGTCAAGCCGCCGCGGCTGCGCCCGAGGGCTTGCGGCCCGTTTTTTTGCGGGCCCCGCTCGCGTGCTGGTGCGCCCGCACCGTGGTCGAGTCCACGAGCAGCGTGTGCAGCGCGTCGTCCTGTTGCACTGCAGCCAACACCCGGGCCCACACGCCGGAAGCCGTCCAGCGCTGGAAGCGCGTGTACGTGGTGTGCCAGTTGCCCCATGCCGGCGGCAAGGCCCGCCACCGGCACCCGTTGCGCAGCAGCCACAGCACCGCTTCCACAAACCGGCGGTTGTCTTGGCCCCGGCCACCTTTCGTCCCTTCCCGGCCCGGCAGCAGCGGCACAATCCGCGCCCACTGCGCATCCGTCAACAAATAGTCCATGCTCAAACATACCCCCTACTGTTAACACTTCCTAG
>NZ_JAWDJT010000022.1:0-18855 GCF_032464715.1 Hymenobacter endophyticus
TAGCCGCCTCAAGCAGTTTCGCCGCGTGGCCACGCGCTATGACAAGTTGGATGCCCATTTTCTGGCCTTTGTTCATCTTGCCGCAACCGTACTCTGGCTGCGTGACTGTTAACACTTCCTAAAAACTCAGCCGTTATCCGCGAAGCCAGGGTACAGGGTCATACCGCCGTCGGCAAACAGGGTAGTGCCCGTCACGTAGTCCGATTCGTCGGAGGCCAGCCACACGGCTACTTTGCCAATGTCGGCGGGCTCGCCAATGCGGCCGTAGGGAATAAGAGTAAGCAGGCTTTTTTCTTCCTCGGGCGTATCGCGGGCCGATTCGTTGATGGGCGTGGCAATGGCACCCGGCCCAATGCTGTTAACCCGGATACGCTGCGGAGCCAGCTCCTGGGCCATGCTCTTCATCAGCTGCATAATGCCGCCTTTGCTGGTAGCGTAATTCACGTGGCCGGCCCAGGGAATTACCTCGTGCACCGAACTCATGCAGATAATCTTGCCGGTAGCCTTCGATATTTCCGGCTGCGGGCCCCGGCGCACAAACTCTCGGGCCGCCTCCCGGGCACACAGGAATTGCCCCGTCAGGTTCACGTTGATAACGTTCTGCCACTTTTCCAGGGTCATGTCCAGAAAAGGCGAGTCATCCTGAATTCCGGAGTTATTTACCAGAATGTGCAGCGTACCACACTGCCGCCGAATCTCCTCGAACATGGCCAGCACCTCTTCCTCCTTACTCACATCGGCGTGCACGGCGTAGGCTTTACCGCCGGCTTCCTCTATCTTTTTCACCACTTCTGCCGCGCCCTCCGGGCTGCGCGCATAGTTCACAAAAACAGTAGCGCCTTCTGCGGCCAGGGCCTCGGCCACCCCAGAGCCAATGCCGGAGCTACCGCCCGTTACCAGAGCAATTTGGTGTTGTAGTCGCTTAACGGAAGCAGAACTGGCCATACGGGTAGAAAGGTTGGTTTCTCTACCTAGACTACTATTAGTGTTCTTAAGTTACATGAACTTTTGATGAAGTATTGAATATCAAGTATATAGCAAGCAAAACAGCTAAAAATACCTTCTATACGAACACAAAAAAGCCCTGCCGTATCCGACAAGGCTTTGGTGATCCCGCTGGGATTCGAACCCAGGACCCATACATTAAAAGTGTATTGCTCTACCAGCTGAGCTACAGAATCAGTTTCTTTGTAACCAGCGGGCGTTTCTCGCTGATTGTGGCACAAAAGTAGAGGCCCAAACCTAACCGTGCAACTGTTTTGCTGAAAAAAGCCTACCTTTTTTTTCTATTTCTAGCGGTGCTTTCCCAATTCGTTCAGGCCCAAAAAGTTAGTCCGGCTCTTCTGAAGGCCGATTCTTTGTTTCAGTCCGGACAGGTAGAGGAGGCATATCCGCTTTATCGCCAAGCCCGGGAGCAAGATCAGCAACAGTCGGCCCGGCAGCTGCTGCGCATGGCCTACGTGCAGGAGGCACTGGGGCACTATCCGGCGGCTTTGTACTACCTGAGCACGGCGCAGGCCTGGGAACCCCGGCAGGCTACCTGGCGCAAAATGGTAGGTCTGGCACAGGAGCACCGCCTCACCGGCTACCCCGATACCTGGCGGCAAAACCTGCTGATTACGGTGCAGCGCTACTATTACCGGCTGTTGCAGGGGCTACTGATCCTGGCGGTGGGGGGCGGCACCTTGCTGCTTATCCGGCGGCGCACAGCTGACCGGGCCTGGTGGGCTACGTACGCTGCCTACCTAACCGTTGTGGGCGTGTTTCTTAACCTATTAGCTCCGGGCCGGGTTGGGCTGGTAGCCCACCCCCGCGCTCCACTCATGGCCGGGCCCAGTGCAGGCTCGGCCTGGCTGACCACGGCAGCGGCCGGTGACCGGTTTGAGGTGCGGGGCCAGCAGGATATTTGGTTTCGGGTGCAGTGGCAGGGCCGCGACGCTTACATCCGCCGCCCCGATTTGCTGCTGGTGGAATAAGTGGTGCAGCTGTCAGTGGGAAACTTGCGAGTTTGATGTTCAACCTGCGCAGGTGAAGCAGGCAGGGCCTTGCGTTACTGGTGCGGTTCGGAACCCGTTGTGCTGAGTATTCCACGCATCGAGCGGCGACGAAAGACCTTATTAACCCGCGTTGCGGAGTAGCCCCAGCGGGGCGACATATCGGTAGAAAAACCACTTGCCAGAACGATAAAGCCCCAGCGGGGCGACACGCTTACGGCAATGTCGCCCCGCTGGGGCTTGAAAAACAGCCTGGATTCGGTGTTGCTATCGATATATCGCCCCGCTGGGGCTACTTCGCACCCTAGGTTTGTCGCTTCTGAACGCGCTTGTTCTTGCGTAGTAAGGCCCTTTGCAGGCTCAGAACACCAAGCTTCCGCAAGGTAGTGCATCCCCGTATTCACAACTCCACCTTTCACAACTTCGCCTTCACCAGCCGCCGGCGCACCCAGGCGGCCAGCAACGGCACCGCGAATACGCCCACCGTGAGCAGCGTGAGGCCGATTTCGGCGGTTTCGCTGGTGAGGAAGCGGCTGAACGGGTGCGTGGGGGCGTAGTGCTCTACCAGGGAAAGCAGCAGCTTCAGCCCCAATATGCCGATAACCACGAAGGCGGCAGTTTCCAGAAACGGGTATTTGGCCATCAGCAGCACGAATGCCTGCGCCACCAGCCGCATAGCCAAAATGCCGATAAACACGCCCGTGCACACCAGAATCAGGTTATCGGTGAAGGCCACCACGGCGAATACGTTGTCGATGGAGAAGGCCAGGTCCATGAGCTCGATGAGGGCTACGGTGGCCCAAAACTGCCCGAAGGCCCCCAGGGTACGGCGGTAGATCCAACTCTTCTCTTTGTCCACCTCATCATCTGCCTGAGCGCCGCGCTTGGGCAGAAAATAGCTGGCGGCCAGGTACAACAGGTACAAACCACCCAAGGGCTTCAGAAACCAGACCTCCACCAAATAGGAGGCGAACAGCAGGCAGATACCCCGGAACACGTAGGCCCCAATAATGCCGTAGCGCAGGGCTTTCTGACGCTGCTCCTTGGGCAAGTCGCCCACCATAGTAGCCAGTACGGCCGCGTTATCCACGGAGAGCAGACTTTCGATAATGATCAGGTTGCCCACTACCGCCAGGGCCGCCAGCGGGTTGTCCAGAATTTGCTGCAGGTGATGGTTCATGCAGAACAGCGGCCCCTGGCCGGCTTAAAAGTTACAGTACGAAATCAGGCTCCTCCTTGCGGAAGTGGTTCAGCACCAGCTTATCAGCCAGGCCTGGCAGCCACTTATTCAGGAACACAGTAAGCTTGCCCGTGCTAGTGAGCACCAGGTCGCGGCGGCGCTGACGCACGGCCTCCAGCAGATGCTGGGCCACTTCCTCGCTGCTCATCATCTTCTGCTCATCCCGCGGCGACTCCCCCTGCTTGGTGCCATCGGCGGCCAGGGCTACGTTGCGGATGTTGGAGGCCGTAAAGCCCGGGCAGGCCAGCAACACATGCACGCCCTGGGGCAGCAGCTCGGTGCGCAGGGCCTCCAGGAAGCCGTGCATGGCAAACTTGGAGGCCGAGTAGCCGGTGCGGCCGGGCAGCCCCCGATAGCCGGCAATGCTGCTGATGCCTACAATGGAGCCCTTGGCCTGGGTGATATAGGGCAGGGCGAACTTGGTGGTGTACACCGTGCCGAAGAAGTTGGTTTGCATGAGCTGGCGAATTACGTCCAGGCTGGCGTCGCGGAATAGGGCGCGCATGCTGATACCGGCATTGTTGATGAGTACATCCAAGCGGCCAAATGCGGCCAGGGTTTCCTGCACTGCCCGAGCCGAGTCGGCCTCCACGCCCACATCGGCCCGCACGGCGCGGTGCTGAATACCCAGGCGGGCCAGCTCGTGGGCCGTTTCCTGCAGGCGGGCTTCGTCGCGGCCAGTAATAACGATGCGGGCACCGGCCCGACCAAACTCCAGAGCCGTAGCCCGGCCAATGCCGGAGGTACCGCCCGTGATGAGCACAACTTTATCTTTCATGCAAGGGAAAAAACTATCAGGATATTCCGGTTGGGAACACGGCAAAACTACGCGGATTTCGGCAGAGCGCCGGGCAGACTCCCGCATCCGTCGAATTTTGGAGGACTGTAGCACTTGAGGCTGATATATTGAATTCGCAGCCGAGAAAATTGTATTTTGGTTCGCCGTTATTCCCGGAGTTCCTCATTCTCTTTTTCCCTTTAGTGCTTTTCTATGATGCAACCCTTACGCACTCAGTTGGGTGAGAAGATGCGGTACGTTTCCGGCTTACTCAGTTTACTACTACCCCTTTTGGCTTTACAGGCCCGGGCCCAAACCTGCCCGCCGGCAGCGGCGGCCTGCCCCCCCGGCAACGCGCCGGCCGCCAATTACCCGTTTGCCATGGGTATTCTGAACGTGACGCTGGGTGGCATTAACTCTACCACCGCTGGCGTGCAGGAGGGCTACAAAAACTACGCTTGCACGTTGGGAGCTGCGGCCCTCACCGTTGGCATTGATGCGCCCATTTCTATCCGGACCAATAGCAACGCCGACGAAAATGTGCGGGTGTGGGCCGATTTGAACAACGACGGCACTTTCAGCCCCAGCTCCGAATTGGTGTTCAGCTCCAATGCCAAGCGCGTGCACACGGGCACGGTGCGGCTGCCAGCAGGTACCGTTACGGGCGTGGGGCTACGCCTGCGCGTGGCGGCCGACTACGTGAATGCCCCGGTGCCCACGCCCTGCTCCACGCCGCAGTACTCGCAAACCGAGGATTACGCTTTAGTGGCTTCTGCCAGCGCGCAGGCCCCGATAACCGAGTTTACGGCCGACCAGACCCGCACCTGCTCCGGCACCGTGCAGTTTACCGACCAAACCCAGAATGGCCCCAGCAGCTGGCTCTGGAATTTTGGCGACGGCACCACCAGCACCCTGCAAAACCCCAGCCACCGCTACGCCACGCCCGGCACGTTTACCGTAACCCTGACCACCACCAACAGCGTGGGCAGCAGCTCCAAAACCCGCACCGGCTACATTACCTACGATAGTGCCGTGCCAGTGGCCGCCACCTGTACTGCCACCACCTCGGCGTACTGCTGCGGCTACGGTATTACGCGGTTTGCCCTCGGAGGCTTTGTCTCCACCTCAGCCGATGGGCAGGCCGGCTACGAAGACTTTACCTGCACGGGCAAGCTGGAACTGCTGGCCGGAAACCGCTACCCTTTAAGCGTGCTTACCGGTGGCAGCAACCCCCACGATACCCGCGTGTGGCTGGATGTGAATAACAACGGCACCTTTGAAGCCAGTGAGCAGATATTTCAGGCCCTGAACACGAGAAACCCCAGCGGCACCTACACAGTGCCGGTTAATGCCCCGCTCAACCAGCCCCTGCGCCTGCGCGTGGCCGCCGACTTTGTGGGTTCCGGCTTTACGGCCTGCGCGGGCATCCAGTATGGCCAGGCCGAGGACTATACCGTAACGCTGCGCCAGAGTACCCAGCCGCCGGTAGCTGACTTCACCTCCAACTATGTGCCGGGCTCCTGCCAAACCACCGTGCAGTTCACTGATCAGTCGCAGAACCTGCCCACCAGCTGGCGCTGGAACTTTGGCGACGGCACCACCAGCACCCTGCAGAACCCCAGCCATACCTACACCGCAGTTGGCAACTACCAGGTAACCCTAACAGCCACCAACGCCTACGGCACCAACAGCTTTACCAGTGGCACCTCAGTACTGGTAACCATTCCGTGCCGGCAGTATTGCTACGCCACCGGAGACAACACTTCCTTTTGGATTACGAACGTGGCGCTGAACTCTGGGCAAACCACCGTATTCACCAATACTTCTGATGCTGACCCCAACGGCTACGGAAACTATGCCGGCAAGCTCATGACGCTCCGGCTGGGCCAGACCTATACGTTAACGGTAGCCAGCAATACCAATACTCAGCGAATAACCACGGTGTGGCTGGATTGGGACCGGAACGGGGTGTTTGATACCTCGGAGCTTGTTGCCAACCTCATCACCACGAATCCGGGCGTCATCTCAGTACCAGTGCCTAATCAGCAGAATCTGATAGGGTTTACGCGGATGCGCATCATTGCCCGCCTCAATAACAACTCCCCGTACTCCTGCACGGGCATTGTTGCTCAGCCTAATACGGAAATCGAAGATTACAGCGTGCAGGTTGTGTCAACTACTGCCACTCTGGCGGCGCAGGCGCTGCCGGCTCTGTCAGTTTCGCCCAACCCCACCGCTACCGGCGTGGTGGCTTTGCACGTGGCAGATGCCGGTGCGGCCGATACCTACGCGGTGGAAGTGACCAACAGCGTGGGCACCTGCGTGCACCGCAGCACCGTGCGCCTGAGCGCCTCTACTGACGCTTCCCTCAACCTGAGCCATTTACCTCCGGGCCTGTACGTGCTGCGCCTGGCCGGTACCCACGGGCAGACGGCCATCCGGCGCGTGCTGCGCAACTAGCTTCCCTCCAGCTCTGCCTCCCACCAGCTCTGCCGCCGGCCACTCGGCGGCGGGCGCCCTCCCCTACTTTCATTTGTTTATATGCGCACAACTTTACTGCGTACCTGTCTGCTGTTGCTTGTTGGCTTGTTACTAAGCGCCCGGCCAGCGGCAGCCACCCATTTGCTGGGCGGCGAAATGAATTACAAATACCTGGATGCTAAAGGCCCCATCGGGGCGCCTTTCCGCTACCAGGTAACGGTATTGGTGTATCTGAATAAGGAGTTTGGCTCGGCGGCCCCCGATGGGCGGCCCAGCGTGGAAATTACGTTTTATAACAAGTCGCAGAATGGGGCGCGCATCATCAGCACGACAGTTTCCCGCACCAGCTTCGCGGAAATTACCCCGCCTACGCCGGGCGGCTGTACGCTACCTACCAGCCAGCCACCCCGCGTAACGCTGGCCAAGTACGTAACTACCGTGAACCTGCCACTGTCGTTTGATGGGTACTACGCCGTGTACACCGACATAGCCCGCAACAACGACGTAACTAACCTGCAGAGCCCCGGCGCCACCAACATGACGCTGTACATGGATATGGCGCCGCCCCTGCTGCCGAATACCTCCCCCGTATTCTCGGATACGGCCGTGGCCGTTATCTGCCAGGGCGACACCACCATCCTGCTCAACAATGCCTACGATGCTGATGGGGACCGGCTGATTTATTCCTTTGGTACTCCTTACCAGGGCGCTGCGCCCTTCGGCAATTTTACCCCGCCACCGCCGCCCGTTACTTACGCCAGCGGCTACAGCGTAACCAGGCCATTTGGGCCGGCGGCCGGCGGCTATGCGGCCCTGAATGCCAGCACCGGCATCAGCACATACGTGGCTCCCAACCAAGGTAAGTATGTGGTGGCCGTGGATGTGAAGGAGTACCGCACGGTTAACGGCCGTGAAGTGCTGGTAGGCACCACCCGCCGCGACATTCAGTTGGTATCAAGGCCTTGCCAGGCCAACTTGGCCCCGGTATTCACGCCAACCTCGGTGGCTGTGCGGGAATTTACAGTGGAGGAAGGCCGCTCCTTGAACTTTGGAGTTACCTCCACCGACCCCGAGGGAAAATTGTTGACCATGCGAGTAAACAGTGCTCTGCTGGATGGCAGCGGCCCGTTTGATTTCAGCGTGAACGGCAACCAGGGAACTGTGCCGGCCGGCAGCCCCACGGGTAGTGCCACCGTTACGGCCACGGCATCCGTAACGGGCACATTTGTGTTTAATACGCGCTGCGGCAACGCCCGTGCCACGCCTTATGATGTGGTAGTAACTGTGAGCGACAATACCTGCGGCAGCAAAACCATTGCCGGGGTGTACCGCATAACGGTAACGCGGGCGGGCGGCCCCAACCGCATCAACGGCGACACCATCATCTGTGACCGAACGCAGAGCCTGCCCTACACGGCAGCGGGCCCGACGGCTGGCTCCTACCGCTGGACGGTGCGCGGCGGTACTATTCAGGGTTCTGCTACCGGTAACTCCGTACAGGTAATGTGGGGCACCACCGGCACGGGCACCCTCACGGTACGGGGCGTATCCAGCCTGGGCTGCCCCACTGATTCCGTCCAGCGCACCGTGGATATTCGGCCGGCCTCTACGCTGGCTGTCAGCGCCGATGTAAGTATCTGTCCTGGAAGCTCAACTACCCTCACGGCCAGTGGCGGGCAGTTGTACAGCTGGACCAGCAGCAGCGGCCAGACGTTTACGGGAGCCAGCATTACAGTGAGTCCGGCCCAAACTACTGTGTATACCGTGCGTTCTACGGATGGGGTGTGCACGGCTTCCCGGCAGGTAACCGTAACGGTGAACCCGGCGGCCGTAGTCAGCCCCGGGCCAGCGCAAACAGTGTGCTCGGGGGTACCGGTAACGCTGGGCAGCGCGGCACTGGCCGGCTACACGTATCAATGGAGCCCGGCCACCGGCCTAAGCAGCAGCACCGTTGCTCAGCCGGTACTTACTCTCAGCAATACCACCGCGGCCATCCAAACCTACACCTACACGCTCACGGCCACCACGGCCCAAGGCTGCACCGCTACCAGCGCCGTTACCATCACCGTAAACCCCGCTGCCACCGCCAACGCCGGCCCCGACCAGGCCGTGTGTTCAGGCACGCCCGTTACGCTGGGCAGCGCGGCATTGGCCGGCTATACGTATCAATGGAGCCCAGCCACCGGCCTGAGCAGCAGTACCGCGGCTCAACCGGTACTTACCCTCAGCAATACCATGGCTACTACCCAGGTGTTCAGCTACGTAGTAACGGCCACTACGGCGCTGGGCTGCGTAAGCCAGGATACAGTGCGCGTCACTATTTATCCGGCGGCAGCAGCAGCAGCCGGGGCCAACCGCACCGTGTGCTCCGGGGAAACCACGGTGCTGGGCACGGCGGCCGTGGCGGGCTTCCGCTACCAGTGGAGCCCGGCCACCGGCCTGAGCAGCAGCACCGTTGCCCAACCGGTTTTCAGCCAGACCAACACCAGCACCCAACCCCAGACCTACACCTACACGCTCACCGTTACTACGGCCCAGGGCTGCGTGGCCACCAGCACCGTCACCATCCGGGTGAACCCCGCCGCCACCGCCAACGCGGGCCCCGATGCCGCCCTCTGCGACGACAAGCAACTGACGCTGGGCACGGCGGCGCTGGCTGGCTATACCTACCAGTGGAGCCCGGCCGCCAACCTGAGCAGCGCCACGGCTGCCCGCCCGGTGTTCACGGCCCGCAATGCCACCCAAACGCCCCTGGTGCTGACTTACGTGCTAACGGCTACCACGCCCCTGGGCTGCGCCACCCGCGACACGGTGCGGATTACAGTGAACCCTCGGCCATTGCCCGACAGCATTCAGGGTTCGGCCTCGGTGTGCCCCACGGTGCAGGGCGTGCGCTACAACATCCGCAACCCGCGCAACACGGCCTACCAGTGGCTGGTAACCGGCGGCACCATTGCCAGCGGTCAGGGCACCCCGACTATTACCGTGAACTGGGGTCCGGCCACTGCCTCGGCCTCGGTGCGCGCGTTTCAGCTCAACTCCTTCGGGTGTTCGTCGGATACGGTTACGCTGCCCGTGCGGGTAAACCAGCAACTGGCTACGCCCCGGCCCACCGGCCCCGTGCAGGTGTGCCTGGCCGATGGACCGTTTACCTACCAGACGCAATTCACCAATGGCTCGGTGTATGCCTGGCAGATTGTGGGCGGGACGCAGGTAGGCACCAGCCAGGCCTCAGTGCAGGTGCGCTTCACCCGCGTGGGCTTGGCGAAGCTGGTGGTAACGGAATCGAGCAACCCAGCCGGCGGTATCTGCCGGGGCACCAGTGACACGCTGTACGTGAACGTGCTGCCCTCGCCCGCTACTACCCTGGCCATTAGCGGCCCTAGCCGGGTGTGCGCGGGCGCGGGTAATGTGGTTTTCTCCCTGCCAGGGGCGGCTACTTCCTCCTATACCTTCACGCTGAATGGCACTACGGTAGCCGGTACGGGCAACTCGGTGACCATCAATAACCCCGTGGCCAGCGCCACGCCCTATACCGTTACCATCCGGGAAACCACGGCCAGCGGCTGCGTGGGCCAACCCTACACCAAAACCTTTGTGGTAGTGCCGCCCCTGGCCATCAGCGGCCCGGCCAGCTACTGCCCAGAGGCGCGCACCGGCCTGGCCTACACCACCGCGGCTCTTGCCGGCGGCCAATACCAGTGGACGCTCACCGGCGGCACCATCACCGGCGGCCAGGGCACCAATGCCGTGACCATTGATATGCCGGCCGGTACCACCAACGCCACGCTCAGCGTCACGGAAACCACCAGCCAGAGCTGCACTGCCACCTTCACCATCCGTCCGGACAACGCCACGGTGGCCCTGAACACGGCCTCGGTGGATGCTGCCACCCAGGACCGGAGTATTACGCTGGCTCTGCAAGTGCCCAACAACACCGGCAACACCAACCGCGTGCAGGTGCTGCGGCGCGAGGCCGGCAGCACCGGGGCTTACACTCTCGTGGGCAACGTGGCCAACACTGCCGCCTCGTTTACCGATAATGCCGTGGACGCCGACGCCAAAGCCTATCAGTACCAAATCAACCTGACCAATGCCTGCGGCACCGTGCTCAGCAGCCAAACCCACACCACCATCCTTACCCGCGCCACCGCCACCCAGAGCACCGGGGGCCGCGACGTAGGCAAGGTACAAGTGAGCTGGACGGCCTACCAGGGCTTCGCAGTTAAGGAATACCGCGTGAGCCGCGTGGCCGACAACGGCACCGCCGAGTTGGTGGGTACCGTGGCTGGTTCCCAGCTGACGCTGGAGCTGCCCAGCAGCACGGCCGGCTTTGCCCAGTGCTTCCGGGTGCAGGCCCTCAGCACCGAGGCCACGGCCCGCGTTTCCTCGTCCAATGATGCCTGCGTGAGCTTCGATAACAAGCTGGGCTTCTACAACATCATTACCCCCAACGGCGACGGCAAAAACGACGTGCTGTTCATCGACAACGTGGCCCTGTACCCGCGCAACACGCTCACCATCTTCAACCGCTGGGGTAAGCAGGTGTACCAGACCAGCAACTACCGCAACGACTACGGCGGTCAGGAGCAGGGCCAAGGCGTGTACTACTATATGTTTAAGCTGGAAGACGGCACCAGCTACAAGGGGTGGTTTGAAATTGTGCGCTAATTCATACCAGCCATACTAGCCACTCGCAAAAGGCCGTTCGGAATAGCCGGGCGGCCTTTTTACTTGGTCTGTTTCCCATATACGATGCGCTACCTCTGCCTGCTGCTCCTGCTCGTTTCAGTTCCCCAATTTGGGCGTGCTCAGGCCCGGCTCAACCTCAGCTTCGAGCCCGAGGCGAACCGGCACCAGCCCTTCCTGCTCTGGCATACCCGGGTGCCGGCGCTGCCGGCGCGCGTGCTGCGGCTGGATACCCTCACCCCCGCCGCCAGCGGCCGGGGTAGTCTGCTGCTAGATGTAAGCCAGGCCGAGGAGCCCGTGGGCGGGGCCGTGTACACCAGCATTTCGCCCATTGACTCCCTGCGCGGGCACACGGTGACCATCAGCGGGCAGCTCCGCACCCGGAACTTCACCGGCAAGGCCTTTTTGTACGCCCATGCCCAAGCGGCCACAACGGGCGATAACCTGGCCAGCCACGACGACTTCTCCACCCCGGCCCTACCACCCAGCTCGGACTGGCAGCGGGTGCAGATTCAGCTGCCGGTGCCAGCCGGCGCTACCAGTCTGCTGCTGGGGCTGCGGTTTCTGGGCCAGGGGCGCGTGTGGCTGGATGATGTGCGGGTAGAATGGGACTCCGGCCAACGCTACCCCGACCAGCTGCTGCCCGGCACCGAGCCCCTGGTACTCAGCGCCGCCGCCCGCCAGCCCAACTGGGACTTTGAGCGCCGCCCCGCCGCCCTACCCGACCCACGCTACCGTACCCAGCCCGATTCAGCAACTCCCACGCACGGCCGCTACAGTCTGCGGCTGGAACCCACCCGTACAGGTATTCCCACCTACGCCTACCTCGGCCAGACCCCGCTGGACTCCAGCCTGCGGGGCAAAACGCTGGTGGTGCAGGGGCAGTTACGATACGCGGCAGCTACGTCCGTGCCTGCTCTATATTACACCCTACTGGCCGAAAGCAATGGCCCGGAAGGCCGACGCGGAGCCCGGGGCCCGTTGCAGGAGCTGCCCTTAACTACCGCCGCCCAACCTGGCACCGGCTGGCAGCCGTTTCGGGTGGAAGTGCCGACCACCTGGAACGCCTACTATACGCAGCTGGTACTGGGGCTGCGCCTGGCGGGCCCGGGGCCGGTGTGGGTAGATAACGTGCAGCTGCTGGTAAATGGCAAGCCCTACGCTCCGCCCCCCGACCCCGCCGCCCCAACCTTGCCCACGGCCGCCGAGCTGGCCTGGCTCCGGCAGGCCGCCGTGCCGTTGCGCACCGCCCTGCCCGATGCCGGCGACAACAAAGACCTGGCCGCCCTGGGCACGCTGGTTGGCAAGACCCAGGTTATCGGATTAGGCGAAACAACCTACGGCTCCCGCGAAATTGCCCAGCTGCGCCACCGCCTGCTCCGCTACCTCATCGAGCAGAAAGGCCTGCGCACGGTAGCCCTGGAAGCCGATGCCGCCGCCTGCCTCGCCCTGAACGATTACCTGCAAACCGGCCAGGGCAACCCGCGCCAGCTGGTGCAGGCGCTGGGCTCCTACAACTCCCCCGAAACCCTGGCCTTGGTGCAGTGGCTGCGCACCTGCAATGAGCGCGCCACCACCAAAGTGCAGGTGTGGGGGCTGGAGTGCCGGCAGCCAGCGGCCCTCACGGCGTATCTGCGGGAGATGCTGCCCGAACGCGCCACCACTTTACGCGCCCGCCTGGATGAGCTGGGCCGTCAGCTGCAACAGCTGCCCGCCGCCGAAATCCGCCTCAACCCCTTCACCGAACCCGGCAAAACCGCTGCGCAGCTCACGGCCGCGCGGGCTGCCGTGCACCAGATCCGCACGGTCCTGGAGGAGCAAAACCGCCTCAGCGGCAGCCTGCTTTTGCCCGAAGCCGCTCTGCAACGCCAGCTGCTGGTGCTGCTGGAGCAGTTTGCCGGCCAGCACACCCTCGACTCCGACCTGACTGCCACCTACCGCGCCAATACCCTGGCCGAAAACATTTATTGGCTGCACCAGCAGGCTCCCGATGGCCGACTGGCGGTACTGGCCCACAACTCGGTGCTGGCCGCCACCAATGGCACCGGCCAGCGGCTGCGGGCCACCTACGGCCCCGACTACGTGGCCCTGGGCACGGCCTTCAACGCCGGTAGTTTCCGCACGGAAATCCGGGCCGAAAACGGCAGCACGAGTTTCCGCCCGGCCGTAGCGGCGGCCGCGGAGCCGGGCAGCTACGAGTACTATTTCCAGGCGGCCCGCCTCCCACTCACCTACCTCAACCTGCGCACCGCAAGCCTCACGGCCGGCACCCAATGGCTGCACCAGAACCTGTTGCTCCGCGACGTGGGCTACGCGCTGCCAACAACGCAGTTTCTGCGCCACGACCTGCGCCGGGAGTTTGACGCCCTCCTGTTCCTGCCCACCACCACCGCCCTCCAGCCGTTACCCTAGCTGTTAATGTTTTCGTCACAACCTTCGGGGCATTCGACAAGACTCCCGGCCCCTTCGACACGACCTCCGGATCCTTCGTCACGACTCTCGGCACCTTCGTCATGACCTCCGGACCGTCCCCAACGATTCCCAGACCGTCCCAAACAACCTCCAAGCCTTCCCCAACAACTTCCGGACCGCCGCCAATGCCCCGGACAATCGTCCACAAAATCCGTGGAATCCGTGGAAAAATCCGTGTAATCAGTGATTAGCTTTGCACCTGTGAGAAAATCCGTTAAAAACATCCCGGCGGAACTGCTCCGCGAAGTCGAAATCACCGACATGGTGGCCGAGGGCAAGTGCCTGGTGCGCCGCGAGAACCTGGTCATTTTTGTAACGCAAGTGGCCCCCGGCGACGTGGTGGATCTGCGCGTGACCAAGGCCAAAAAGAACTTCCTGGAAGCCGTGCCCACGCACTTCCACAAATACTCCGAGTTGCGCGTGCAGCCGTTCTGCGAGCATTTCGGCACCTGCGGGGGCTGTAAGTGGCAGCACCTGGGCTACGAAACCCAGCTCCAGTTCAAGCACCAGCAGGTGGCCGACACGTTGCAGCGCATCGGCAAGGTGGCCCTGCCCGAAATCCTGCCCATTCAGCCTTCCCCCGACCAGACGTACTACCGCAACAAGCTGGAGTACACCTTCAGCCACAACGGCTGGCTGACCAATGAGCAGATTGCCAGCGGCCACGACTACGAGCGGCGCGTACTGGGCTTCCACACGCCCGGCCGCTTCGACAAGATTCTCGACATCAACCACTGCTGGCTGCAGCCCGACCCCAGCAACCAGATTCGGCTGGCTGTGCGCGACTACGCCCTGGAGCACGAGCTGCCCTTCAACAACCTCGTGACCCAGGAAGGCTTCCTGCGCAACCTCATCATCCGCACGGCCAACACCGGCGACCTGATGGTGATTCTGCAGTGCTACTACGCCCACGACGCGCTGTTTCCGCTGCTGGATTTCCTGCACGAGCGGTTCCCGCAAATCACCTCCCTCAACTACGTGCTCAACGACAAGGGCAACGAAACCTTCCACGACCTGGAGGTGGTGTGCTATAAGGGCGAGCCGCACATTCACGAGGAAATGGAAGGCCTGCGCTTCCGCGTCGGGCCGAAATCCTTCTACCAGACCAACTCCGAAGGCGCCTTCAACCTCTATAAAATCACCCGCGACTTCGCCCAGCTCACCGGCTCGGAGCTGGTGTATGACCTCTACACCGGTGCCGGCACCATCGCCAACTTCGTGGCCCGCCAGGCCCGGCACGTCGTGGGCGTGGAGTATGTGGAATCGGCCGTGAAGGACGCCTACATCAACTCCGAAATCAACGGCACCACCAACACCGAGTTCTACGCCGGCGACATGAAGGACGTGCTCAACGCCGAGTTCATTGCCAAGCACGGCCGCCCCGACGTGGTCATCACCGACCCGCCCCGCGCCGGCATGCACCCCGACGTAGTGGCCCGCCTCCTCGAAATGCGTGCCCCCCGCATCGTGTACGTCAGCTGCAACCCCGGCACCCAGGCCCGCGACCTGGAGTTGCTCGATGAAGCCTACCAAGTGGTAAAAGTACAGCCCGTAGACATGTTCCCCCACACCCACCACGTGGAGAATGTGGTGTTGCTGGAGTTGAAGTAGAATAACTATGCCAGCCTTATTGCAACACAGCTTTTGGTGCTGGAAACATAAGTTACCGGGAATACTGCAGCTACTCTCCTTGCTTTCTGGTTATTCGTATTCAGAAACAGATGCTGACGCAGTGAACTACAATGTGCACCTTACCAATAGTCATACGAACAAGTTATTACGGTATGATCTTTCGGGCGCAAACGGGCAATGCCAGATAGAACTTGCCTTAGACGAGGATGATCAGGACATTGTGTTTATCACGACAACGGCTGCAGACGTGTTGCAAGAGCGAATTCTGTTCCTTGCACAGTTACAAGGAGTGTTAAGAACACTAGAAATAGACTTCACTTAATGGACTACACCAACGACCCTGAACTGAACGGCAAATACCTCGGCACCATCACCAAGGACTTTGCTACCGTTTCCGATACGCTGAGCGAGGCCTCCTCGCAGATCCGCAAGCGGGATATTTCCAAGTATCCCATTTTCGTGTTTGCCCGCCAGGAAGTGCCGCTGGGCGGCCTGCTCATCAACGCCGATGAGCTGAACCTGGAGTGGCACGTCTTTGCCAGCTACCTGGAGCTGTTTGTGCAGCAGGGCATCGTGGGCCAGGACGGCATCGAAGCCTTCCAAAGCACCTACCGCGACCCGAACGAGTACTGCTGCCTGTTCGTGCTGGACGAGGAGTTCACCAACTTCGTGTATATCCCCTACCCAGAGGATTAGTTGATGTATAAAGTAGCTATCTACACGTTGCTGTTATTTGCTGTAGTTTCACTGGTCACAGCTTCGTTACACAGCACATCAGATGGCTATGACCTCATTGGGTTTCCCTTTCTATTCTACTCCAGCACTAGCGGCAAATGCAACGATTGTAACAATTGGTTTCGGCCTGTAATGGCCTTTCTTGATCTAGTCTGCTGCCTTCCATTTGCTCTGTTGATAGACCTGCTAATTAAGCCGACACTTCGCTCCAAAAACAAACGGCGCTGATATTATATCAGCGCCGTTTGTTTTTGACTTCCATTATCTGCCACTACTCGAAATGGTTGAACCCCTGGGCGCGCAGCGGAATGGGCTGGCCGGCTTTGGTGATGAGGTTGGCGCCTTCGCTCTTGTCCACCATGTGGCCGATGATGGTGATATCGGGGTGGTTCTTGATTTTATCGTGGTCTGACAGGGGCACCGTGAACAGCAGCTCGTAGTCTTCGCCGCCGTTGAGCGTGCACATAATGGGGTCGAGGTTGAACTCCTCGGCCACTTCCAGCGTGGGGTTGGCAATGGGCAGGTTCTCGGTGAACACGCGGGCCCCCGTGCCGCTGGCCTGGCACAGGTGCAGCACTTCGGAAGCCAGCCCGTCGGAAATATCAATCATGCTGGTGGGCACCACGCCCAGGTCGCGTAGCTCGTGCACCACGTCCATGCGGGCCTCGGGGCGGAGCTGGCGCTGCAGCACGTAGGGGTATTTGCCGAGTTCGGGCTGGGTGTCGGGGTCGGCCTGCCAGGCTTGCTTTTCGCGCTCCAGCACCTGCAGGCCCAGGTAGGCCCCGCCCAGGTCGCCCGTTACGCAGAGCAGGTCGTTGGGACCGGCCCCGCTGCGGCGCACGGCTTTGCCGGCCTCGGCCAGACCCAGGGCTGTAATGCCGATGGTGAGGCCGCTGCGGCTGCCGGTGGTGTCGCCGCCTACAACGTCCACGTTGTAGGCCTCGCAGGCCAGCCGGATACCTTCGTAGAGTTCCTCCACCGCTTCTACCGAGAAGCGCGAGGGCACACTCAGGGCCACCACGATTTGCGTGGGCAGGGCGTTCATGGCGGCTACGTCCGATACGTTGACGGCCACGGCTTTGTAGCCCAGGTGCTTGAGCGGGCAGAACGTGAGGTCGAAGTGCACACCTTCCACCAGCAGATCGGTGCTGATGACCAGCTCCTGTCCGGCCGGGGGCGCGAGAATGGCCGCGTCGTCGCCGATGCCAAGGATGGTGCTGGGCTGGTTGAGGTGCACGGTTTCCTGAATCCGGCGAATGAGGCCAAATTCTCCTACTTTATCTAAAGGCGTCATATACTCACGGGTTTTGCTGATTACGCGGATTGCGCAGATTTCTTGCCCGACTGTGCAGGCAGAGCAAAGGTACGAACAGCACACCGCTCGGGGGTACAGGTACTACCGGTTGCTTCAGCCACGCATAGCCACTGAAAAACAACAACGCCCGCGACAAGTCGCGGGCGTTGTTGTTTTTGGGGACTGCACGGAAAAAATCCGTGCAATCTGCGTAACCAGCAAAATCTGCTAATTACTTCACCATCAGCTCTTTGTATACCTTCAGCTGGCCATCCTGCGACACAAACTGCACGAAGTACAGGCCGGGCGTGAGGCCCGAAACGTTCAGGGTGAGGATTTCCTCGCTCAGGCCGCGGGGCTGAGCGGTGATGCGCTGGCCCAGGCTGTTCAGTACCGTTACCGAGCCTACTTTAGCCCCTTTAATCTGTACGAATGCCTGACCGTTGGCCGGGTTCGGGAACACGCTGATGGAGGAGTTGAACTTCTCCAGCGTCTTCAGCGGGGCATAGCTGCCGTAAGGGCCGCTGTACTCATGTGCACCCAGGCGGGCGTAGCTCTGCGCGGCGGGGTCCAGCGTATTATTGGGGAAAGCAGTAGAGTAGGACTCCCACTCAGTGGCAATATTAAACCCGGTACGGGCCGTTGAAGTACCACCCTGAGGCTCCGGGTTGGTGCGGACGCCAGTAGAAACCGTTTCCCGGCGAACCAACGACTGGTTTGCGGAAGTAACAGCCGTGCCGGCGGCATCCTGCGCCGACCAGGAAGTACCCGGATCCTGACCGATTACGCCGAATATGTCTACCAGAATGGGCGTACCCAGCCCGGCCGAAGCCCCGGTCCAACGTACTAGCGCCATGGCGTCGTTGCCGCTGAAATAAGCCGCACCACCGAACGTCAACACCGAGTTGGTGGCGTCAGGAGCGGTTTGATACGGGGCACAAAGCTGGTCGGCTTCATTCAGAATTTTGGTCAGCGTTGCCTGCCCGCAGGCGTACACAAATACGTCAGCCGAGTTGAGCACGTTGGAGCCCGTGGTGCGCTTCAATTTCTCCTCCTGGAAGGGCGTGGTAGCGCCGTTCGAGTAGCGACGGATAGAGTAGGAATTTAGGTTGACGGGCCCGAGCGTAGGGTTGAACACCTCCATAGCCCGCTCGTTGCCGGTAGAAGTAGAAATGCCGCCGTTGTAGCTGGTGCCCGTCTGGTGCGCGCCCTCATCGTACTCCGAAAAGAATAGTTCAGTTCCTTGACCAAATGAGGTGGTAGTGGCGGCCAGCAATAAGGCCGAGGCCAGAATGTAGTTCTTTTTCATGCAGTTGAGGTTGAAAAGGTGTGGATGAACCGACCGCAAAGATAGGGCAATTGCGGCCGCCTTGGACAATACAAAGTCAGGAAAAAAGCATGCCTTCATGGTCGAGCTTACTAGGAAGTGTTAACAGTCACGCAGCCAGAGTACGGTTGCGGCAAGATGAACAAAGGCCAGAAAATGGGCATCCAACTTGTCATAGCGCGTGGCCACGCGGCGAAACTGCTTGAGGCGGCT
>NZ_JAWDJT010000023.1:0-17588 GCF_032464715.1 Hymenobacter endophyticus
TGGCCCCGCCCGCCGCTCGTGCCTTCCCGGCCCGGCAGTAACGGCGCGATGCGCGCCCACTGCGCGTCGGTCAACATGTACTCCATTCCCAAACATACTAGCCACTGTTAACACTTCCTAGTTATTGGGGTAGGCCCGGAAGGTTTTGGGTGCAGTGGCCACAATCTGCTCAAACTCCGGGCGGGTGAGGCCCAGACGCTTGATGCATAGGTCAATTACCTTTTGATCCTCAATCTTATTGACGTGCTGCACCCGCTCCAGGGCCACTTCCCGGGGCATCTGGCCCGAGCGCACCAGGGCCGAGTAGTTGAACAGCCGCCGGTCGATGCCAAACTTGGTGCGGTTGAGGTAGTAGATGACGCTCTGGTACAAATCGTCGAAATAGTGGGCGCCGGGGTTTACCCAGTCCAGTTCCCGCTCCAGCAATTGGTCCACATCGGCCCGCACGTAGTCCAGGTGGTAGAGCAGGGTCACGGTTTTGATGCGGCGGATGAAGGCGTAGTAGAACATCTGCGGGATATCCAGGTGAAAGCCTGGGTCATCAGGTTTCCAGGGCCGCAGCGGCATTGTGCCAAACTGCTTGTGCACGGCCCTCAGGTACTTGCCATCCAGGTAGTTCCAGCTCAGCGGGGCAATGCCTTCGGTGCGGAACGACTGCCCGATGATGATACGCTGAATACCTTCCTTGGCGGCCACGCCATACAGAGCGGTGGCAATACCCACGTCGGTGCCTTCCTCCATATCGGGCACGGAGGCTTTCAGGAAGGCAATCTTGAGGTCCTTGGATTCGCGCCAGTCGGAGGTAATGGTGCGCATTTCCACGCCCAGCTTGCGGCAGGCTTTGGTCATGTTCTCGCCCGCCACGGGGTTGCCGAAACCGTCATTGAAATGCACCGCCAGGGGCCGCAGCCCAAGTTTTACCACGCAGTACCACAATGTGTACGAGGAGTCACGGCCTCCACTAACACCCAGAACGCAGTCGTGCTTTTTGCCCTGCCCGGTTTTTTTAATATCGGCCACCATAGCCTGCACATGCCGGGCCCCGGCCGCGCCCAGCGGAAAGGCCCGGTCCAGCTTATCATGCAGAGCACAGAAATTACATTCACCCGCCGTATCAAACCGGATACCGGGAACAGTGGTATCCATGATGCAGCGAGTACATTGCTGGTAAGCTTGTTTCATGCGAAAGGGAAGAAACCCGGCAACTAGTTAAGCATGCCAGATTAAGGTCGGATTAAAGCCGTGACCATTCATAGAAACGGTCCGGCCACGAGCTAAGCGGGTAGCGTATCGAAGCGAAAACCCTTGCGCTGCAGCATTTGGCCGATTTGGGTGCCCTGCTCAGCGCGTACGGGCCGGGGCAGGTCGGCCACCACCAACTCGCCGGCAAACTCATTGAAGGTGCCTTGAGCGCGAATACCGCTGGCATCCACGGCCAGGGAGCAGCCCACGCTTTTCTTGCCCTCGTAGGGGCCGCCCACAATGTAGCCCACGGAGGTAGTACCCACCACCGTTACGTTATAGAGCTGGGCCAGAATGGAATAGGGCTTCACCCATTTCTCGCGGTAAGGGTCGTCTTCCTCCGTGATGGAATAGTCCACCGTCCAGGACGAAGGGGAGAGGATGAACTCCGCGCCCATGCGGGCCAGCGTGTGCCCAATAGGCAGGCCGTCCAGGAAGTTATCAGCGCAGATATTGACCCCGATTTTTCCCAGGGGCGTATCTACCACGTTCAGCGTCTGACCCACCGCGTAGAAGGGTAGCTCTACTTCCAGGAGGTTGATTTTGTGGTATTTGCAGATGATTTTGCCCTGCGGGTTGATAAGGAGGGCGGCGTTATAGTTGCGGCCATCGGGGGCGCGTTCCGTGAGGCCGGCGCAGAGGTAGAGCTGATGCCGCCGGGCCGCCTGGCAGAGACGGTCGGAGTAGGGGCCGGGAATGGGCTGGGCCTCGGTGAGGGCGCTGGGGTGGGTCCAGGCAAAATCCAGGGTTTCGGGCAGCAGCACCACGTCGCAGTGGCAGGAGGCGGCCTCGGCAATCATCCGCTCGGCCCGCTCCAGGTTGCGCTCCGGTTCCCCGCCTTCTACCAGCAGCTGGCCCATACCCACCCGGATGGAAGCGGCAAATGAGGGGAGGGCAGTGGGGGGCGAAGGCAGAACTGCCGCTACTGGCACAGTTGGCGCAACTGCTGGTTTACGAAAGGAGAAAAGAGCCATACGCACGCGTCAACAACAGGAAGAAGGAGAGAGTAGAATGGGGCCGATAAAATAAGGTGGGGGGTGAGGCAGGAAGGACGGGGCTACTGTTAAGCTCCAAAAATAGAGGTTCTCCCAGAATGAAATAATTGAAGCCGGAAATAAGCCGGAAAAGATAATGCGGGGGAAGCGGATCAGGCCGCCCGGCTCGTCAGCTGCCACCGGCGGGCCGCTTATTTCCGGCCCCCGCCCGAATTGCCTACTTTTGCGCCCGTATCTGAACCGACTTTCCCGCCGATGTCCATCGCCAAAACCTATACCCCCGCCGACGTTGAAGCCAAATGGTACCAGCGCTGGCAGGAGCAGGGCTTCTTCAAAGCCAAGGCCAACCCCCGCAAGCAGCCCTATACCGTGGTAATTCCGCCGCCCAACGTGACGGGCGTGCTGCACATGGGCCACATGCTCAACAATACCATTCAGGATGTGCTGGTGCGCCGGGCGCGCATGCAGGGCAAGGAAGCGTGCTGGGTGCCCGGCACCGACCACGCCTCCATTGCCACCGAGGCCAAGGTAGTGGCGCTGCTGAAGGAACAGGGCATCGAGAAGAAGGACCTGACCCGGGAGCAGTTTCTGGAGCACGCCTTTGCCTGGAAGGAGAAGTACGGCGGCATCATTCTGGAGCAGCTCAAGCAGCTGGGCGCTTCCTGCGACTGGGACCGGACGCGCTTCACCATGGAGCCCGAACTGACCGAGGCTGTACTGCGCGTATTCGTGGATTTGCACCAGAAGGGCCTCGTGTACCGCGGCATCCGGATGGTGAACTGGGACCCGCTGGGCCAAACGGCCCTGTCCGATGAGGAAGTAATTCCCAAGGACGTCATGGCCAAGATGTACCATCTGCGCTACGAAGTGGTAGGGCAGGAGGGCCAGTTCCTGACCGTGGCTACCTCCCGGCCCGAAACCATCATGGCCGACGTGGCGGTGGCCGTGAACCCCAACGACCCGCGCTATACCCACCTGCACGGCGCGAAAGTGCGTATTCCGCTGCTGGGCCGCGAAATCCCGGTGATTCTGGATGAGTACGTGAGCATCGACTTCGGCACGGGCGCGCTGAAGGTGACGCCGGCCCACGACCTGAACGACTACGAGCTGGGCGTGAAGCACAACCTGCCCGTTATCGACATCCTCAACAACGACGGTACGCTGAACGAAAAAGCGGTGCTCTACGTGGGTCAGGACCGTTTCGCGGCCCGCCGCAACATCGTGAAGGACCTGGAGGAAGCCGGTCACCTGGTGAAGGTGGAGGAGTACGCCAGCATCGTGCAGACCTCGGAGCGCACCAAGGCCGTAATTGAGCCGCGCCTGAGCTTGCAGTGGTTCCTGAAAATGGAACACCTGGCCAAGCCGGCTCTGGAAGTGGTGGAAAACGACACCGTGAAGCTGCACCCGGCCAAGTTCAAGAACACCTACCGGGTGTGGATGGAGAACGTGCGCGACTGGTGCATCTCGCGGCAGCTGTGGTGGGGCCAGCAGATTCCGGCCTACTACCTGCCCGACGGCACCTACGTGGTGGCCCTCACCGCCGAGGAAGCCCTGATCCAGGCCCGCGAGCAAAGCGGCAACGCCGACCTGCAGCTCACGGACCTGCGCCAGGACGAGGACGTGCTGGATACCTGGTTTTCGTCGTGGCTGTGGCCGATTTCAGTGTTCGACGGGTTCAAGGACCCCGACAACGCCGACGTCAACTATTTCTACCCCACCAACGACCTGGTGACGGGGCCGGACATCCTGTTCTTCTGGGTGGCCCGCATGATTATGGCCGGCCTGGAGTACCGCAAGGAAGTGCCCTTCCGCAACGTGTACCTCACCGGCATCGTGCGCGACGCCCAGGGACGCAAGATGAGCAAGCAGCTCGGCAACTCGCCCGACCCGCTGGACCTCATCAAGCAGTTCGGGGCCGATGGCGTGCGCACCGGCATGCTGTTCTCGGCCCCGGCCGGCAACGACCTGCTCTACGACGAGAAGCTGGTGGAGCAGGGCCGCAACTTCAGCAACAAGCTCTGGAACGCTTTCCGCCTCACCCAAGGCTGGGAAGTGGATACCGCGCTGCCCTTCCCCAACGAGAAGGCCGTGGAGTGGTTTTCGGCTAAGCTGAACACCACCATCACGGAGCTGGATGAGCACTTCGAGAAGTTCCGGATGAGCGACGCGCTGATGACGGTGTACAAGCTGGTGTGGGACGACTTCTGCTCGGAGTACCTGGAGATGATCAAGCCCGCCTATCAGGCCCCCATCGACCCCGAAACGCTGCGCCTGACCACCGGTTTCCTCGAAACCCTGCTCAAGCTGCTGCACCCCTTTATGCCCTTCATCACCGAGGAAATCTGGCATGAGCTGAAGGAGCGCGGCCCCAAGGAATACGTGTGCGTGGCCGCCTGGCCCAAGGCCCAGCCCGTGGCGGGTGCCGCCGAGGTGCTGGCCCGCATGGAAAAGGCCCTTTCCATTGTGGCCGGCGTGCGGACCATCCGCAACCAGAAGGGCCTGGGCCCCAACAAGCCCCTGACCCTGGCCGCCAAAACCGACGACACTCAGTTGCTCACCGACTATGACCCTATCATCAGAAAGCTGGCCGCCCTCACCGAGGTATCGGTGGTGACGGAAGCTCCGGCTGCGGCGGTAGGTTTCGTGGCGGGCGGCTCGGAGTTCTTCGTGCCGCTGGAAGGGCAGATTGACCTCGGGGCCGAGAAGGAGCGCCTCTCTAAGGAGCTGGAATACGCCCAGGGCTTCCGCGACTCGGTGCTGAAAAAACTGGCCAACGAGAAGTTCGTGGCCAACGCCAAGCCCGATCTGGTGGAGCGTGAGCGGCAGAAGCTGGCCGACACCGAAGCCAAAATCACCGCCCTGGAGCAAAGCCTGGCGGCGCTGTAAGCCGAACGAACATGTAGAGACGCGACACTTCGCGTCTCCCGTCAGAACGACCCGTTTTACCCGGTACCGTTCAACGAGGAGACGCGAAGTGTCGCGTCTCTTCATTCCGGCTGGTGCGGTTACTATGGTAAACCCGGGCAGCCCTCTGCCGTTTTTATGGGCTGACCGTAGCCCTTAACAAATTCCCGTTTCTTTAGCGCATCCATTTCATTTGTTGACTTGTTGCGCTATGAACCCATTGTACACCTGGCTCACGGGCGCGGGCCTGCTGCTTAGCGGCGCGGTTTTCGCCCAAAGCACTACTGCCACTATGCCCAAACCCCCCATTGCGGCCCTCAAGGCCAAAGAACTGAAGTCGCCCTTCGGCACCCGCCTCGACAATTACTACTGGCTGAATGAGCGGGAAAACCCGGAAGTCATCAGCTACCTGAACGCCGAAAACGCCTACACCGAGCAGCAGATGGCCCCGGTGAAAGGACTAGAAGAAAAGCTGTTCCAGGAAATAAAGGGCCGCATCAAGGAGCAGGACGAGTCGGTGCCGTACCGGGAGAATGGGTACTATTACTACACCCGCTTCGAAGCCGGGGCCGAGTACCCGATTTATTGCCGCAAAAAGGGCAGCCTGAGCGCCAAGGAGGAAATCTTGCTCAACGCCAACGAGCTGGGCAAGGGCAAATCCTACTATCAGATTGGCGGCTTTGAGGTGAGCGACGACAACCAGGTGCTGGCCTACTCCGAGGACGTGGTGAGCCGCCGCCTCTACACGCTGCGCTTCCGCAACCTGCAAACCGGCCAGCTCTACCCCGAGCAGATTCCCAACACCAGCGGCAACGCCGTATGGGCCGCCGACAACAAAACCGTCTTCTACACCCGCAAAGACCCCAATACTCTCCTCGATTACCAGCTCTACCGCCACACTCTGGGCACTGACCCCGGCAAGGACCAACTGGTGTACGAGGAGAAGGACAACACCTTCCGCATCGGGGTGCACCGCTCCAAGTCGCGGCAGTACGTGTTCCTGACCATTGGCAGTACCATGTCGTCGGAGGTGCGGTACGTGGAGGCCAGCGAGCCCACGGCGGCGCTGCAGGTGTTCCTACCCCGCGAGGCCGACCATCTGTACGAGGTGGAGCACTTCGGTAACGACTTCTACGTGCTGTCCAACGCCGGGGCGCCCAACTTCCGGCTGCTTAAAACGCCGGTGAAGAACACCGCCAAAACGGCCTGGCAGGAGGTTATTGCCCACCGCCCCGACGTGTTCCTGGAAAACATGGAGCTGTTCAAGGACTACCTGGTGCTGGGCGAGCGGAAGGAAGGCCTGCTGCAGCTGCGCGTGATTCGGTGGAAAGACAAGCAGGAGCACTACCTCAACTTCGGGGAGCCCACCTACACGGCCGCCATCAGTATCAACCCCGAGTTTGATACGCCCGTGCTGCGCTACGGCTACTCCTCGCTCACCACGCCCAATTCCACCTTCGACTACGACATGAACGCCCGCAGCAAAAAGCTGCTGAAGGAGCAAACCGTGCTCGGGAGCTTCAAAAAGGAGGATTACGTGACCGAGCGGGTGTACGCCACTGCCACCGACGGTACCAAAATCCCGATGTCCATTGTGTACAAGAAGGGCTTCAAAAAGGACGGCTCGGCCCCGCTGCTGCAGTACGCCTACGGCTCCTACGGCTACTCCATGGATGCCACCTTCAGCGCCGCCCGCCTGAGCTTGCTGGATCGGGGCTTTGCCTACGTCATCTGCCACATCCGGGGCGGGCAGGAAATGGGCCGACAGTGGTACGAGAACGGCAAGAAGCTCAAGAAGAAAAACACCTTCACTGACTTCACCGATTGCTCCAAATTCCTCATCGATCAGAAATTCACCTCCGCCGATAAGCTGTTTGCCATGGGCGGCTCGGCCGGCGGTCTGCTGATGGGCGCGGTAGTCAACAATCACCCTGAGTACTACAAAGGCGTAGTGGCCGCTGTGCCCTTCGTGGACGTGGTGACCACCATGCTCGATGAAAGCATCCCGCTGACCACCGGCGAGTACGACGAGTGGGGCAACCCCAACCAGAAGGAGTTCTACGATTACATGCTCTCATACTCGCCCTACGACCAGGTGAAGGCCCATGCCTACCCCAACATCCTCGTCACCACCGGCCTCCACGACTCGCAGGTGCAGTATTTTGAGCCCGCCAAATGGGTAGCCAAGCTGCGCACCCTGAAAACCGACCAGAATCTGCTGCTGCTCCACACCGACATGGCCGCCGGCCACGGCGGCGCTTCCGGCCGCTTCAAGTCCATCCACGACACGGCCCGACAGTTTGCCTTTATGCTGTTATTGCTCGGCGTGAAGGCGTAAGCCCCGGTCCGGCGGCTGCAAGCCGTCGGGCCGGTTGTCGTTCGGGCCATTTACACGATGACGTAACAACGTCAGCCGATGCCGTAGAGCACGTCTCGAACAACGCCTTCGGTATTCGCACGACGACGGAACAACATCAGCCAACGACAACCGGCCCGACGGCTTGCAGCCGCCGGACCGGAAACGCAAAACGCCCCTCCGGCCGCCGGAGGGGCGTTCTTTATTCGCGGCAGGCCAGAAACCCGACAAATATTCGGGCCTTGGTGCCACCTCGGCGGCGAAGTTGCGTCTGTGGCTCGGTTACCCGGTATTCGCCCGACCTTTTCCCGGGCTCCGCCGCAGAAATCAGCTGGTTGGTCGGCTTCATTTCGGGGGTGGGGTCCAGAGGTGCTAGGTTTACGCCAATACAGCGCCCGGAGGCCCGTAGCGGCCATTTGGCGGCCGGGTAATAGACGCTTCCCCTCTCGCACATGAAAAAATTATTCCTTCCCATTCTTCTCCTTTCCGGCAGCCATGCGGTGCTGGCCCAAATGCCGGGTGGCACGCCACCCACTGGCACCGGTAGGCCCGCTGGTGCTACCCGGCCGGCTGGTGCCGGTGGGGCGGCCGTTACGGCCCCGCAGGAAGGGTCAGGCCGCATCACCGGCACCGTGCTTGATGCCGCCACCAAGCAGCCGGTGCCCTACGCCACCGTGGCCCTGCTGAACCCGGCCACCGGCAAGCCCGTGGATGGCACCGCCGCCGACGACAACGGCAAATTCACGATTCCGCGCATTGCCCCGGGCACTTACACCGTGCAAATCAGCTTCATCGGCTACGGGCTGGTGGAGAAGCCAGGCGTGGTCATCACGGAGGCCGGCAACACGGTAGCGTTGGGTACGGTGAACTTGGCTTCCTCGGCCCAGGCCCTGGGAGAGGTGCGGGTAGAAGGCCAGCGCAGCCTGGTAGAGGAAAAGGTGGACCGCACGGTGTACAACGCCGAAAAGGACGAAACCACCCGCGGCGGCGACGCCACCGACGTGCTCAAGCGTGTACCCAACTTGTCGGTGGACCTGGACGGCAACGTGAGCCTGCGGGGCAGCCAGAACATCCGGGTGCTCATCAACAACCGCCCCAGCACCATTTCAGCCAACAGCATTGCCGACGCGCTGAAGCAGATTCCGGCCGACCAGATCAAGACCGTGGAAGTGATTACCTCGCCCTCGGCCAAGTACGACGCCGAAGGCTCGGGCGGTATCATCAACATCGTCACCAAGCAGAACAACCTGCAGGGTTTCACCCTGGATTTGCGCACCAGCGCCGGTTTGCGCAGCTCCGATTTGGGGTTGAACGCCTCGTACCGGGTGGGCAAGATGGGCTTTTCGCTGGGTGGGGGCGGCCGGGCCCAGTACAACACGCCGGGCAGCTTCCGCAACGAGCAAACCACCTACGATATTCAGGGTACCGACATTGCCAACCGCCAGCTGCTGAGCCGCACGGTGCAGTCGGCCGATACGCGCCAGCAGAACGTGTTCGGGCGTTACTCGCTGGGCTGGGACTACGACATCAACAAGTACAACTTTCTCTCGGCCTCGGTGCAGTTGGGCCTGCGCAACGGTACCAACTACCAGGACGACCAGACCTCCAGTACCACGTTCTTCAACGGCCGCCTGCCTAGCTATTCCGTGCGCGACATCAAAGTGCTGGACAACTCCAACACCCTGGATGCTACCCTGAACTACACCCGCACGTTTGAGACGCCCCAGCGGGAGCTGAGCCTGCTGGGCCAGTACAGCCGCAACACCCGCACCAACAACTTCACCAACACGGTGGAAGAAGGCGAAGGAACCGGCAACTCCCTGCGCAACCTCAATGACAGCTACAACCAGGAAGTAACCCTGCAGCTGGATTACCAGACGCCCCTGAGCAAAACCCAGCTGCTGGAGTTCGGGGCCAAGGACATTATGCGCAAGGTGAACAGTGACTACGCCACCTTCCTGAACGGGCAGCAGCAAACGGGCACCACGCTTTCCAACGTGTTCGACTACAACCAGAACGTGGCGGCCGCCTACGCTTCCTACACCCTGGGTTTCCTCAAAAGCTACACCCTGAAAGCCGGGGCCCGCTACGAGTACACCACCATTGATGCCGACTTCCGCACCGATAATCCGCTGTCTATTGACTCCTACGGCGTGCTGGTGCCCAGCGTAAACCTCTCGCGCAAGCTGGCCAACGGCAACGTGCTCAAAGCCGCCTACAACCGCCGCATCCAGCGCCCCTCTCTGCAGTTTCTGAACCCCAACCGCCAGATACCCAACCAGCTAAGCATCATTCAGGGTAACCCCGAGCTGGAGCCGGAGAAAACCAACAACTTTGAGCTGGGCTACAGCACCTTTATCAAGCAAACTACCCTGACCTTCACGGCATTTGCCCGCAACACCACCGGCTCCATTCAGCCCGTGCGTACGCCCAACGGCGACACCATTACTACTACCTACGCTAACATCGGCACCGAAAACGCCTACGGGGCCAGCGTGAATGCCAACGTAAACATCCAGAACAAGCTGACCCTGGGCGGGGGCCTGGACGTGTATTACGCCACCCTGGATAACAACGTGAGCAACCCCTTATTTGCGGCCAGCAACCAGGGCTGGGTGGCCAGTGGCCGCCTCATGGGCGGGTATACCTTTGCCAAGGGCTGGGGAATTCAGGCCTTTAGCTTCTACCGGGGCCGACAAGTGCAGCTCCAGGGCTACCAGGGCGGCTTCGGGGTGTACAGCGTGGGCCTGAAAAAGGATTTTGCCGACAAGAAAGGCAGCATCGGCTTCGGGGCCGACAACTTCTTCACGCCCACCAACAAAATTCGCAACTCCATCAGCACGCCCGCCCTCGACCAGTACAGCGTGAACGTGCTGCGTCGCTCCGGCTTCCGCGTGAACCTGAGCTACCGCATTGGCAAGATGAGTATGGCTCAGCCCAAGCGCCGCCGCTCCGTAAACAACGACGACCTGAAAGAAGGCGGTAACTCCGATGGCGGCAACGGTGCCGGCGCTACGCCCGCCCAGGGTGCCAGCGGCGGCCGGCCCTAATGCACTCAGGCTAGTAGTAAAAGTTGAAAGACCTTCTGCCCAGCAGAAGGTCTTTTGTTTTCCCAGCTAAACATCCGCCGGCTATTACAGCTTATTTCTCCATGACGTATTCAGCAGCAACCACGCCGGCCGCAGAGGCCCGGCAGATTACCCAGCTTATTCGGGGGCGCCGCAGCATACAGCCGGTGCAATTTGAGCCCGGCCGTACCATACCCACCGAGTTAGTGCGGGAGTTGCTGGAAAATGCCACCTGGGCCCCCACGCACAAACGCACCGAGCCTTGGTACTTTGTGGTGTTTGCGGGCGAAGGTCGGCAGAAGTTAGCTGATTTCCAGGCGGAGCTGTACCGGGCTACGGCGGGGGAGAAGTTTCAGGAAAGCAAGCTGGACAAGATGCGCAACAACCCCCTGCTTAGCTCCCACATCATTGCCATTGGGCTGAAGCGCAACCCCGAGGTGCCCGTAGTGGAGGAAGTAGCGGCGGTGGCCTGCGCCGTGCAAAATCTGCACCTCTCGGCCGTAGCGCACGGGTTGGCGGGCTTCTGGAGTAGTGGGGGCGTTACCTACCTGCCAGAAGCCAAGCCCTTTTTTGGTCTGGGCCCCGATGACCAGTTGCTGGGCTTTTTTTACCTGGGCTACCCCAAACCGGGTGCTTCGGCTCGTAGCACCCGCAAGCCCTTGGAGGAAAAGGTAACTTGGGTGCTGGAATAGTCAGGCCAGAGGGTAGCCCAGGGCCTCACCAGGCAGTGCCAGAGCGCGGAGCGGGTGCTGGGGAACGTGTTGTGAGAACTACCGAAGAAATAAACTATCTGGGCCCCCGGCTAACCCGTTACCTACCCTGGGTGCGGCGGCTGGTTGAAGCAGCTAACGGACAGCAATGTGCCTCGCTACTGCTGCCACACCGGCCCCGTCTATGCCAGCGAGGTTCAACTGGAGATATCCTGCCATTCTCTGAAGGAACCTGTGGGTGGTCTTGCGCATGACGAAGGGGTAAAAGCTCTGCCAACCAGCTAGTTCAGCCGCAGTAAGGCCCCCCGGAATGCTCATCAGGAAAGGCAAGGAAAGCAGAAATGGCGCCACAGCAGCTGGCTGCGGGATTTTCCGCGGAGCGGCTTCAGGCACTCTGCCCGAAACACTACTAAAGGCGAGCAACTGGGCTAAAGTATGGCGAACTGTCCAGGCCGCGCCGACGGCATCATTTAGCACACTGTGCCTCAGGCAATCAGCAGAAATATAACGCCACGCATCCTGGCAGCTACCTTCTGCGTTGAAACCCGTGTACTCACATTATTTCCTGCTCGTATGGCCACATCTACCTTTTTCCTGTCGCCCTGGGCGGCCCGCTTGCTGAGCGTCATGCGCATTGTAGTCGGATTACTCATGATATTCCACGGTACCCAGAAGCTGTTTGGCTGGCCCCCATCTGACCACGCGGGCGGTGCCACTGGGCTGATGCTGGTGGCGGGTATTTTGGAATTTGGCGGCGGCTTGCTGCTGCTCATCGGGCTGTTTACGCGCCCGGTGGCGTTCATCCTCTCGGGGCTGATGGCCGTGGCTTACTTCATGGCCCACGCCCCCCAGCACGCCCTGCCCATCATCAACCAGGGTGAGTTGGCCGTCGTTTACAGCTTCGTGTACCTGTACATAGCGGCGGCTGGCCCCGGCCCCTGGAGCGTGGACGCCGCCCGCACCCGCACCCCCGAAGCGGTGGCATAGTACATAGCAATTCAGCAAAAAGCCCGGCTTCAGATTGTCTGAAGCCGGGCTTTTTGCTGGGTTATTTACGCACCCGCAGGCTGTCGGGCACGGCGGCGCGGGTGGCCTGGGTAAGCTGGTTCTGGAGCTGGAAGTTGACCTGCTCACAGTCGTTGAACCGTTTTTGGGCTATTTCCAGGGCCGTTTCGGTGGTGCGTAGGCGCTGGTACAGGAACAGGATGAGGCCGAGGGCCAGCAGTAGCGCCAGCAGAGGCAGGGTTTTATTCATCAGAAAAGAAAGTCGATACAAAGCACCGAACAGAAAAGTCCGCCGGTACATAATCGGTACACAAAAGTACGGCTTCGCGCCGCAAAAAAGCCCCGCCACGTAACCACGGCGAGGCTTTTCCATATATACTAAGCACTAAGCACTAAGCACTAAGCACTAAGCACTAAGCACTAAGCACTAAATGCTGGTATTGGGGTCAAACTGCTCCAGGTAGTCGGCCACGCGGCGCACGAACATGCCACCCAGGGAGCCATCCACCACGCGGTGGTCGTAGCTATGGCTCAGGAACATGAAGTGACGCACACCAATCAAATCACCCTGCGGGGTTTCGATAACGGCGGGCTTTTTCTTGATAGCGCCCACGGCCATAATGGCTACCTGCGGCTGCATGATGATGGGCGTGCCCATCACGTTGCCGAAGGAGCCCACGTTGCTCACGGTGTAGGTGCCACCTTCCAGATCTTCGGGTTTGAGCTTGTTGGCGCGGGCCCGGTTGGCGAGGTCGTTCACCTTTTTGCTCAAGCCGTTCAGGTTCAGCTGGTCGGCGTTATGAATCACGGGCACGATGAGGTTGCCGGAGGGCAGGGCCACGGCTACGCCCACGTTGATGTCGCGCTTCTTGATGATGTAGTCGCCCTCAATGGAGACGTTAATCATCGGGAAATCCTGAATGGCGCGGGCTATGGCCTGGATGAAGATGGGCGTAAAGGTGAGGTTTTCACCCTCGCGCTTCTTGTAGGCATCCTTGTGCTTGTTGCGCCAGTTTACGATGTCCGTTACGTCGGCCTCCACAAAGGAGGTAACGTGGGGCGAAATCCGCTTGCTGTCCACCATGCGCTGGGCAATCATCTTGCGCATGCGGTCCATTTCCAGCAGCTCCTGATTTCCGCTGATGGAAGGCACAGCTTTGGTTGGCGGCTGGTTGTTGGCGGCTGGTTGTTGGGCCGGTGCTGATGCCGGAGCAGCCGGAGTTTGTGGAGCCGCTACGGCGACTGGGGCCGGCGCTTGGGTAGCTGCTGGTGCGGCGGCCGGAGCAGCTGCCGTAGTCAGCGGCTGCTTGCCGGCGGCTACGTAGTCCAGAATGTCTTTTTTGGTTACGCGGCCCTCGCTGCCGGTACCGGGCAGGTATTCCAGGTCGGCCATGCTGATGCCTTCCTCGCGGGCAATGCTGAGCACCAGGGGCGAGTAGAAGCGGCCGGCTTGGGGCTGGACGGTGGCTGCGGGCCGGGCCTGCGGGTCGTGGGGCTCCGAGAGGTAAGGAACTTCAGCCGGGGCTTTGTCAGCGCCATTGCTGGAGGGGGCCGGGGCCTCAACTGCCGCCGGAGCCGCCGAGGTGGCCGCGGCCGCGTCGGTTTCGATGATAGCAATGGGGGCACCCACGGCTACTACCTGGCCTTCCTGCACCAGAATTTCCTGCAGTACGCCGGCGTGCAGGGCGGGCACTTCAGTATCTACCTTATCGGTGGCTACTTCCAGCACCGACTCATCCTGGTCAATGGTGTCGCCTACTTGTTTGAGCCATTTCAGGACGGTGCCTTCCATGATGGATTCGCCCATCTTGGGCATCGTCATTTCCACTCGTGCCATGCGGTTGGGGGTCGTTTTAGAAAAAGGGTGGGGTGGGGGGTTGGTGCCCCAAAGGTAAGTGAAGTGTTGGACTGTTGGATGGGTGAATTGCTGGGTAGTTGGATAAGCAGATTGGTAGCCTGTCATGCGGAGCCCAGCCAGGGACCTTATCACGCGTGAACAAGTCGTTCAGTGGTAAACCTGACGTGATAAGGTCCCTGGCTGGGTTCCGCATGACAGTTTACCCGTTCTATACCCATCCATTCTTCGATCTTTCTCCGTTCAGCCCTTCTCCACTTCCTGCCGCAGTAGGTTCAGGGCGGCAGTGGTGGTGTACTCCAGGTTAAGCTGCCGGCCCCGGTCAAAGCTCAGTTGTCGGGTTACCGTGTGGTGGGCGTCGGCGTAGGCAATGCAGATGGTGCCGACGGGCTTGGCGTCGGTGCCGCCCTCGGGGCCGGCAATGCCGCTGGTGGCTACGGCCACATCTACCCCGAGGCGCTGGCGCAGACCCTCGGCCATTTCGGCTACGGCCGGCTCGCTCACGGCGCCGTGGGCGGCCAGGGTTTCGGCCTTTACCCCCAGCTCACGCATTTTTATTTCGTTGGAATAAGCCACAACGCTGCCCTGATAGTAGCGGGAACTGCCTGGGACACTGGTAATGCGGTGGGCCAGCAGGCCGCCGGTGCAGCTTTCGGCCGTTCCCAGAGTAAGGCCCCGCTCGGCTAGCAACGTGCCCACGGCGGTTTCCAGGTTGATTTCGCCCTCGGCAAAAATATGGTTGCCCAGCAGGTTGCGCAGCTCGGGTAGTAAGGCTTTCATGCGGGCGCGCAGGTTGGGCTGGCCGTCGTCGTGGCCGGTGAGGCGCAGGCGCACCCCCCCCAAAGAGGGCAGGTAGGCCAACTTTACGTTGGCGGGCAGGCGGTTTTCCCAGTCCTCGATGCGCTGAGCCAGAAACGACTCGCCCAGGCCTACGGTTTGCACTACTACGTGCTCAATGGCGGGCGTCTGGAAGTGCTGGCGCAGGCGGGGCAATACCTCGTTGGTCATCAGCCCTTTCATCTCAAACGGCACGCCGGGCATGCTCACAAACACGATGCCCCCATCCTCGAACCACATACCGGGGGCCGTACCCAGGGCGTTGTGCAGCACCGTACAGTTGGCCGGCACCAAGGCCTGCTGGCGGTTCACCTCCAGCATGGGTCGGTTGTAGCGGGCAAAAATGCCTTCGACGTGGCGTAGGGTGGGCTCATGCAGCACCAACTCCGCGCCGAAGTAGCGGGCTAGTACGTGCTTGGTCAGGTCATCTTTGGTGGGGCCCAGGCCGCCGGTCATCAGTACTACCTGTGCGCGCTGCCGGGCCAGGTCCAGGGCCGCTACAATCTCCTCGGCCCGGTCCGATACGCTGGTAATCTGACGCACGCGCAGGCCCAGCTTGCCGAGTTCCTGGCCCATAAAGGCCGAATTGGTATCGATTACCTGCCCGTAGAGCAGTTCGTCGCCGATGGTCATGATTTCAACGTCCGGAACGCGGGTCATAAGCGGGAGAGTTAGGAGGGGAAGCAGATTTGGCGCAATATTGGCACCTCGCCCGCTAACAACGCCATTCCGGCTACTTGGTTTTTCTACTTTCTCCCGTATGACTCCCCTTCGCACGCTGGCCCTGGGCCTCTCGCTCACCCTGGCTACCGCTCAGCTAGCCGCCGCCCAAACCAAAACCACCACGAAAAAAACCACGTCGACGGCCAAGAAGACTACCACGGCTAAGAAAGCCACGCCGTTTAAAAAGCCCGCCACGACCACTACCAAAACCACCACTACCAAAGTGGTAACCCCGGCCCCCGCTCCCGTGCCCCTGACGGCCGATGAAGCCAGCACTGGCCTGCGCGAAGCTCTGACGCAGGGCGTGAGCAAGGCCGTGGCCCAGGCCGGCGAAACCGATGGCTTCAACGGCAACGCCGACATCCGCATCCCGTTCCCGCCCGAAGCGGAACTGGTAGCCGTAACGCTGCGCAAGCTGCGGGCCGGGGCCCTGGTAGATAAGTTTGAAGTAGCCCTGAACCGCGCCGCCGAAACGGCCTCCACCCAGGCCAAGCCTATTTTCCTGAACGCGGTGCAGAACCTGAGCCTGCAGGATGCCCTCACCCTGGCTACCAGCAAGGAAAGTGACGCGGCCACCACGCTGCTCTACGAAAAAACCGCCGCCGACCTGCGCACCGCCTTCCAGCCCACTATGCAGCAGTCCTTGGAGCAAACCGGCGCTATTAAGCTGTACGCCGAAATGGTGGCCCGCTACAACAAAATCCCGCTCGTGACGCCCCTCAACCCCCAACTGGTGCCCTACGCCACCGAGAAAACCGTGGACGGCCTGTTTGCCCTCATTGCCGCTGAGGAAGGCCGCATCCGGGCCAACCCCACGGCCCAGGGCAGCGCCCTGCTCAAGCGCGTTTTCGGGAAATAAAATCGAAGTACCTGCGAAACCGTGGAAGCCGAGCTGACTGCCTCAGCGCTGGACTTTCACGGTTTCTTTGTGGCCGGGAATTAGTTGGTCCGGTTTCTGCAAAAGTGGGGGTAGTATCTTTGCTGCTTATTCTTTCCGCCATGAACTACCGCCGTTTTCTCGTGTTGCCCGCCGTGTTGCTGGGCGTTCAGCTTTCCGCTTCGGCTCAATTTAAGCTGCCCAAGCTAGGCGACATCCTCAAGACTACTACCACGACGACTACCACCACCACGACCACCAAAGCGGGTAGCACCGGTAGTATCAGCCAGGATGAAGCGGCCCGGGGCCTGAAAGAAGCCCTGAGCCTGGGTATCAGCAAAGGCGCCGACCAGGCCTCCCAGCAGGACGGCTTCTACCTGAATAAGCTAATTCGGATTCCTTTCCCAGCCGATGCGCAGCGGGTTGCCAACACGCTGCGCTCCATTGGGCTGGGCGCGCAGGTAGACCGGTTTGAGCTTACCCTGAACCGGGGTGCCGAGGACGCGGCTAAAAGTGCCAAGCCCATCTTTTTGTCGGCTATCAAGAGCCTGACCTTCAAAGATGTATGGGGTATCTTGACCGGGGAGAAGAACGCCGCTACTAATTACCTCAAGCGCACTACCACCGAGCAGCTCACCACGGCCTTCAAGCCCATCATGCAGCGCAGCCTCGATCAGGTAGGGGCCACCAAGTATTACACCGACCTTACCACGCGCTACAACCGCATTCCGCTGGTAACGCCCGTGCAAACCGACCTTAACCAGTACGCCACCGGCAAAGCCATCGACGGCTTATTCACGCTGGTGGCCCAAGAGGAAGCCAACATCCGCGAAAACCCGGTAGCCCGCACCACCGACCTGCTTAAGCGCGTTTTTGGCCGAAAATAAGACCGTTTTAAGTAGCCATACAGAAGTAAGCGTATAGTGCGCAATTGGTAGCTTGCGGCATGCGACGACCTGCCACCGAGTTGAGTTCGGAAGAAGTGACGTGTTTGGAAGCGTGCAGTCAGCACGGAC
>NZ_JAWDJT010000024.1:0-9965 GCF_032464715.1 Hymenobacter endophyticus
CACCTTCGGGGCCCGGCCACTGAAGCGCGTACTGCAGCGCCTGGTACTCAACGAGCTGTCGAAGGACATCCTTTCGGGCCGCGTGAGCAAGGACGCCGTGGTGGAAGCCGTGCTGGAAGACGGGCACATCCGCTTCAACAACGTGGAAATTCCGACGGTTGGGTAAGTAGGCTGGAGTGAATAGAAAAGCCCCGCTGGCATTGTGCCAGCGGGGCTTTTTGTTGCTTACTTGTTTCGGTTTTTGCGGGCCTCCCGCCGCAGCATCTTATTGCGCAATTCCCGACCCTGGCCGAAGTGTTTGGGCTTGAGCTGGGCGCGCCATTTAGTCGGAATGGGAGCACCAGCCTGGGAAGCGGCCACCAGCTCGGCATACTTGGCGTTGGAGTACGGTGCATTATGCACGAACATGTAGGTAACGCCGCCAATAGCCAGCCCTAGCCCAGCAATTACTGCTCCCGCCGACGGTTTGCTTTCCTCGTACTGCCCCGTGTTTACGTTGTACTGCCGGTCGGCCTCACTGCTGCCCGACAGTAGCCGGGCGGCAGGCAGGACTGCCAGCACGGGCAACTGGCCCGCTAACCGCTTACCACTAAATAAAGCCGCTACCGCATCCAACGAATCGGCCAGCGTGTAGCCGGAGGTAGCTACTCCTGCGAAGGGAATACTGATTTTAGTAGGGGTAGTCGCACTGGTTGTATCTACCGGCAGTGGTACACCGGTAGCCAGCAGCGGATTCGGATCGGAGGCCATGCCGCGCAGGGGTACAAACTCGCCTTTCAGCCGCCGCCGGATGTTGGGCGGCAGGTGGCCGGTAGCGGCCAGGTTGCGCATTACCATGCGCTCCTTGCTCCACCAGAACCCGATGCTTTTGTTCAGCCCAATGCCCACAAACGCAGTGCCCGCTACTACCCCCGGCGTCCAGACTCCGGCGCTGGTGGATTGCTGCGCGGGCAGAATGGAAGCCGCCAGGCCGGCTATTCCCAGCCCCAGCCAGGCTGCGGCCCCACCACGCCGACTCTTGAACAACTCATGCACGGCCCGGGCCGTATCGGCGCGGGTCAAGGTTATTTCGGTGGGTGCCACGGGCAGCGGCTGCGTTGTTTGGGCCCGGCTAATAGTGCCTGCGCACAGGGCTCCTACCAGCAACAGTACTCGTTTTCTCATAGCTAAAGTCGGGTAAAGGATTCGGTAAATTTATCATCCTGCTTTGATGAAGCCGTGATATTATTATCTGAATAATCGAAATATTTACTTTATCTTACCCGCTTGTATTTATAGAACATTTTATGTGCGTATTTCCCGGAGTCATTTCGTATGCTGTACTCCTTTTTTAGCTGGTTACGAGTTCTTCGCATGCTTTTTCCCCACCTGATGTCTAGATAGAGCACTTGCTCCATAGGCCTGCTTTATTCTTTTTCCCACCCCTTACTCATTTTTGCATGATTCCAACAGTACAGCATGGAACAGGTCGCCAGTGGCGGGCTGTTAAAAACCGCAGCTGGCTGCCCCTGGTAGCTACTGCCTGTGGCCTACTGGTAAGCCCGCCTGCGCAGGCGCAGCAGCGGCTGAGCACGGAGGCGGTGCGCGTACCGGCCGCTGCTGTTCCGGCACTGGCTGGCTCGACCAACGTGACCCCGAGGCCTACTACGCCCGCTCCCGTGCGGAAGGCGCACAAGGTGCAGGCCAGCATTAGCTCCACGGCAACCGGCGGCAACTGGAGCAGCCCGGCTACCTGGGCAGGTGGCGTGGTGCCCACGGCTACTGACGATGTGACGGTGGCAGGCGGCGCAACTGTAACGGTGGACGTGGCAGCTAGCTGCGCCTCGCTCACTATCAACAGCGCAGGCTCGTTGCTCACCTCCGGCACTACGCCTTATCAGGTGCAGGTGGGTGGCAGCGTAACCAACAACGGCACCCTGGACCTGAGCGCCAGCAGCACGGTGGGCTCAGAATTGCGCTTTACCGGCGCGGGCAATGCCAGCTTCAGTGGCTCCGGCACCACCGACCTGCAGACAATGACTCTGGCCAAATCGGCCCGGACGGATGTGGTGGAAATGAGCCTGCCGACGCTTACGGTGAAAGGCTCGGCCTCGACCACCGACGGTTTTCTGCTGACGCGGACTACGGGCACTACCCCTGTTGATGATATGACCGGTACCCTGAAAATTTCGGGGACTAACACGGTTACGAACCGTGTGTTCGGCAACTCGGCCTCCTACATTATTCCGGCTACGGGCGGCTTCTGGCTCAATAATCCCAACTTTACAGTACTGGGCCAAACGGGCTCCGGCACCGTAAACGGCCTACTGCGCATTAGCGCGGGCACCTACAACGTGGGCACGGGCAGCGGCAACTCGCTGGTATTCGGCTCGGGCGCGGTGTACACCATGGAAGGCGGTACGCTCACGGCCGCCGGCCGGTTTGGCTCCTTTACCAGTGCCACCGCCGCCGCCGCCATGACATTCACCCTCAGCGCGGGCACCATTAACGTGGCCAATGTGGCCAATGCCAGCGGCACGCCCTCGTTCGGGGTAAATGGCACCAGTACCGTTTCGGGCGGCAGCATCAACTTGGTGCAGCGCAGCACGGCCACTACCCCGCTCGACTATTACGTAGCGGGCACCTATAACGCAACGGGCGGCACCCTGAACCCCGGTACGGCCGCCACGGCCACCAACTTCGACTTCCGCATCCGGGGCAATGTACCGAACATGAGCATCAGCAGCGGCAAAAGCGTACTGCTGGCGGGCCAGACCAACAGCTACGGCACGGTGCTGATTAACGTAGGCGGAACGCTGAACCTGAACGGCAACCTGTTGCTGCAGCTGGCCCCCGCCGTCACCAACAACGGCACGCTCACGGGTACGGCCACTAATAGCAACCTCTATTTCGCGGGGGCCGTTGCTCAGGTTCTAAACGGCTCGGGCACCTTCCAGACGGTCCGGTCGCTTTCCATCGACAACATTGGCGGCGGCGTGACGCTGGCGGTTCCATTGGTGGTATCGCGGGTGAACCTGTTCTCGGGTAGCATAATAAACTCCGGTAACCTCACGGTTGGCGACGGCACGGCAGTGCTGAACGTTATCCAGTCAGGGGCCACCGGTTCTGGCAGCCGGGCAGCTACCTTTGATGTGGCACCCAATTTCAATATCGGCGCCGGTGTTCTGCAGCTGCTGTACGCTCCTGAGTCGACGGGCCACGTTACGGGCTTCGAAGTTCCCCCTTCCCGCATCATCGATTATCTCACCATTGACAACCCCAACGGCGTAACGCTGGCGGGCGGCAACCTCACCGTGCGCGGCGACGCCACGCAGTCGTTGTTTCTGACCAGTGGAGTATTAAGCACTTCGGCTACCAGCACCCTGATTCTGGCCGAAACGGTGGGCGCTCCGCCCACGGGCTCGGCGACCAGCTTCGTGCGCGGCCCGCTGGCCATTACGGTCAACAGCACTACCCCCGTGAGCCGGACCTTCGCCATTGGCGACGGTCCGGGCTGGCGGCCGGTGGTGCTTGGCGGCATCACCACCTCGGGGGCACAAACCTTCACGGCTACCATTGTAAGCGGAGCTACGGGTGGGTCGTTGTCCGGTGGCTTGTCGGCGCTGAACCCCACGCGCTACGTGCGCATCCAGAACACGGCAGCCTTGCCAACTTCGGCCACCGTGCAGCTTAGCTACGGCGGTGATGATGTGGTGGGTGGCACGCTGACGTCGGTGGTAGCGCAGGCGGCTGCGGCCAACGGTACTTACGCCAGCATTGGTGGCTTGGCGGCTTCGACTCCCACTACCGGTCTGGTATCCACTCAGCCTATTACGCCCGGCAACGACTTTTTTGTGCTGGCCAACACGGAAGGTGGCTCCCTGACTTCTTCGGTAGCCAGCGTGTGCAGCGGTGCCAACTCCGGCACCCTTACGCTTAGTGGCAACGTGGGCACCATTACGGGCTACGAAGCCAATACGGGCACCGGCTTTGCGGCGGTACCAGGCACCAACACTGGCAGCACACTGACTTTTACCAACCTAACCCAGACGACGACCTTCCGGGCCGTTATGCGCACTGCGGACAACCGGGTGGTGTATTCGTCGGCGGTGACGGTAACGGTAACGCCTGCTCCTACGGCTACGCTCACGGCGGCCACGCCCACCACGTTCTGCGGCTCGGGTACGCTTACGCTGAATGTTACTCCCGTTACCGGTGCTACCTACCAGTTTTTGCTAGATGGGCAGCCCATCAGCGGAGCTACTTCGGCCACGTACACGGCTACCGTAACGGCCAGCGGTACGTACTCGGTAGTCGTTACTTCCGGTACATGCTCTACTACTTCCTCGGCCATTCAGGTAACGGTGAGTCCGGCCGCTTCGGCCGCGTTTAGCTACGCCAATACCACGTTCTGCCAGAGCGGTACCAACCCTGCTCCCACGGTTACGGGTACGGCTGGCGGCACCTTCAGCAGCACCCCTGGTCTAGCCATTGACGCAGCTACGGGCGTTATCAACCTGGCAGCCAGCACGGCCGGCACCTATACGGTGACGTACAGCGTGGGCGGCACCTGCCCTGGGTCGGCAACGGCTACGGTAACCATTACCAACGCAGTAACGGCTGGTTTCAGCTACACGACCACTACCTACTGCAGCAGCACTGCCGGTACGGTTACACCTACACTGGCAGCCGGTGCAGCCAGCGGCACGTTCAGCAGCACAGCTGGTTTGACGCTAGATTCTGCTACCGGCTCCATCACGCCCAGCACCTCCACTCCGGGCACATATACCGTTACCAACACGGTAGCGGCCAGCGGTGGCTGCGCGGCGGCTACGGCCACCACCACGGTAACCATTACGGCACCAGCTACTGCGGGCTTCAGCTACCCCAGTACAGCTTACTGCACCTCGGCAACGGGCAACACTGCGCCGGTGCTGGCTACCGGTGCTACGGCTGGCACGTTCAGCTCCACGGCTGGCCTCACACTCAACCCCACCACGGGGGCCATTACGCCCAGCACCTCTACGCCCGGCACGTATACCGTAACTAACACAGTGGCCGCTTCGGGTGCTTGCGCGGCAGTGACGGCTACTTTCCAGATTACCATTACCGCTCCGGCTACCGCCGGCTTCGGCTACGCTGCCACAGCGTACTGCACCAGTGCCAGCGGAACCGTTGCACCTACGCTGGCCAGCGGCGCTACCGCGGGCACGTTCAGCTCCACGGCCGGGCTTACAGTGGATGCTGCTACGGGTACCATCACGCCGGGCACTTCTACCCCCGGTACGTACACGGTGACCAATACTGTATCCGCTTCGGGTGGATGCGCCGCCGTAACAGCTACGGCTACCGTGACCATTACGGCTCCGGCTACTGCCAGCTTCAGTTACGCAGCTACGGCATATTGCGCTTCGGCTACCGGTACAGTTACGCCCACGCTGGCCGCTGGCGCTAGTGCTGGCACGTTCAGCAGCACGGCTGGCCTGACGCTAAACGCTACCACGGGTGCTATAACGCCTGCTACCTCTACGCCCGGCACCTATACCGTTACCAATACAGTGGCGGCTTCGGGCGGATGCGCCGCCGTTACGGCCACCGCTACCGTAACCATTACAGCGCCGGCTACGGCTGGCTTCAGCTATGCCAATGCCAGCTACTGCACTTCCGTTACGGGTGCCGTTGCGCCGGCCTTTGCAAGCGGAGCCACAGCCGGCACGTTTAGCAGCACGGCGGGCCTCACCTTGGATGCTGCTACCGGCGCCATCACGCCCAGCACCTCCACTCCGGGCACGTATACCGTTACCAACACGGTAGCGGCCAGCAGTGGCTGCGCGGCGGCTACGGCTACCTTCAACGTCACCATTAACGCCACTCCTGCCCGGCCTACGGTTTCGGTGCGCTACAATGGGGCTGTGACTACGCTTACCAGCAGTTCCGCCATGGGCAATCAGTGGTACCTCAACGGCACGCTCATTCCCGGGGCTACCGGCCAGGACTACGTGGTAAACTCGGCCGCCCAGTACGGCACGTACACGGTGGTGGTAACCAGCACCGCAGGCTGCGCCTCGTTGGCTTCGACCACGCAGGTGGTAACTACCAATTTGAAACCCCTGGCTGGTACCTCGCTCACGCTCTACCCCAACCCCACTACCGATGGGCTAGTAACCCTCAAGCTGGCTGGCTACAGCAAGGCCGTGGAGCTGACGGTATACAACGCCATCGGGCAGTCGGTGCGTACCCTCACGGTGCCCGCCGGCCGCCTGGAGCAGCCCCTGGATTTGTCGCAGCTGCCCACGGGCGTGTATGTTCTGAAAGCCCGCACGGAAGGCGGCCTGGATGTACGCCGCATTGTGAAGCAGTAGTCGCCTTGATGCTGCTTTGATACACTCCCCGTCGGCCTGGCCGGCGGGGAGTTTTTTGTTCTGAACGCTGGGCAACCCTTTCTACACCAGCCAACAGAGCCACCCACCTTGGGCCGGACTGCGGTAAATAACACAAGATGCTGATATTTGGCTCCCTGCTCCTTCCAATCAGCACCTCGTATGTCCGTTTTCACCACTTACCTGCAACTGGGGTTTCATCACATTTTCAACCTGCGCGCCTACGACCATCTGGTGTTCCTGCTGGCCTTATGCGCGCCCTACGTACTGCAGGATTGGCGGCGGGTGGTGGCCCTGGTGACCAGCTTCACGGTGGGCCACTCCATTACGCTGGCCCTGGCTACGCTGAACGTGGTGCAGTACTCGCCCACGCTGATTGAAGTGCTGATTCCGGTGACCATCCTGCTAACCTGCGTGCTAAACCTGGCCCGGGCCGGTAGTGGAACGGGCCGCACAGCTGACCGTCCTACCCCCCAGCCCCTGGTGCTAGCCTGGCCCAATTTGCTGGCAATGGTATTCGGGCTGATTCATGGCCTGGGCTTTTCCAATTACCTGCGCGAGCTGCTGGGCCAGCAAAGTCGGCCGGTGGTGGAGCTGCTGAGCTTTAACCTGGGCGTGGAGCTGGGCCAGCTGGTTATTGTGCTGCTGATTTTACTGCTGGGCTTTGTGCTGCTGCGAGGCCTGCGCGTACACCGCCGCGACTGGCTGCTGGTCACCAGCGGGGCCGCGCTGGGAATTGCTCTTGTCCTGCTGCTGGGGCAGTTGCTGGGGTAAACCAGATGTGTAGTATCTTCCGGCTACGCTATTTGCAACCTCACGCTGCCCGCCGTGTCTTTCGCCGCACGCGGCGCGGGTAGTTTTTCCGGGGTCGTTTTGCTTGTTATTGCCGCTTTTTTCTCCCCTTCATTGCATATGCTGAAACAACCACTGCTGGCCGCCGGGCTGGTGGCGCTGCTGGCCCTGCCGGCTGCGGCGCAGAATACAAACTCCGGCACCGACAAATTCGCGCAGCTGGAAACCCTGCTGCCCACGCCCAACACTTACCGCACCGCCTCCGGCGCGCCCGGCAACCAGTACTGGCAACAGCGCGCCGACTACAACATCCGGGTAAAGCTGGACGACGCAAAACAGTCGATTTCCGGCGACGAGGACATCACCTACACCAACCTCTCGCCTGATGTACTCACCTACCTGTGGGTGCAGCTGGACCAGAACGTATTGGACAAAAACTCTATTACAGCCACCACGGAAGTAGGCCAGATTCAGCAGCGCATGCCGTTTCAGGCCCTGGAGTACCTGCAGAAGAGCGAGTTTGACGGGGGCTTCAAGATTGCCGAGGTAAAGATGAAAGGCGGCAAGGCCCTGCCCCACGTCATCAACCACACCATGATGCGCATTGATCTGCCCACGCCCCTGCGCCCCAAGCAGGCCGTGACGTTCAGCATCAAGTGGAGCTACAACATCAACGACCAGACCAAGATCAACCAACGCTCGGGCTACGAGTATTTCCCCGAGGACAAAAACTACCTCTACGAAATTGCCCAGTTCTACCCCCGCATGGCGGTGTACTCCGACAACCAGGGCTGGCAGCACAAGCAGTTTCTGGGTAACGGGGAGTTTGCCCTGCCCTTCGGTGATTACCGGGTGAGCATCACGGCCCCCGCCGACCACGTGGTGGGCGCAACCGGCACGCTGCAAAACGCCTCGGAAGTGCTGTCGTCAGCGCAGCGCCAGCGCCTGGAGCAGGCCAAGAACTCCAACAAGCCGGTGCTCATTGTGTCGCCGCTGGAGGCGGAGCGGGCCGAGCAGAACCGCGCTAAAGGCACCAAAACCTGGACCTACGCCGCTAAAAACGTGCGCGACTTTGCCTGGGCTTCTTCGCGGAAGTTTATCTGGGACGCTATGGGCGTGAAGCAGAACGGCGTGCCGGTGATGTGCATGAGCTACTACCCCAAGGAGGGCAACCCGCTGTGGGGTAAGTACTCCACCGAGGTTATTGCGCACACCATCAAAACCTACTCGAAATTCACCATTCCCTACGCCTACCCGGTGGCCATTTCGGTGCACGGGCCGGTGGGCGGCATGGAGTACCCCATGCTGAGCTTCAACGGTGGCCGCCCCGAAAAGGACGGCACCTACTCGGCTGACCGGAAGTACGGCATGATTTCGGTGATTATTCACGAGGTGGGCCACAACTTCTTCCCCATGATTGTGAACTCCGACGAGCGGCAGTGGACATGGATGGACGAGGGTCTGAACACCTTTGTGCAGTACCTCACCGAGCAGGAATGGGAGCGTAACTACCCCTCCCGCCGCGGCGAGCCGGCCAACATTGTGGCCTACATGCAGTCGGACAAAAGCCTGCAGACGCCCATCATGACCAACTCGGAGTCGGTGCTGCAGTTTGGCAACAACGCCTACGGCAAGCCCGCTACCGGCCTCAACATCCTGCGCGAGACCATCATGGGCCGGGAGCTGTTCGACTACGCCTTCAAGGAGTACGCCACCCGCTGGGCCTACAAGCACCCCACTCCCGCCGACTTCTTCCGCACCATGGAGGATGCCTCGGGCGTGGACCTGGACTGGTTCTGGCGCGGCTGGTTCTATACCGTAGATAAGACCGACCTGGCCATTGACGGCGTGAAATGGTATACGGTGGACTCCAAGAACCCCGAAATTGAGAATGCCCGCAAGCGGGAGCTGATCAACAAAGCGCCCCAGAGCATTTCCCAGCAGCGCAACCTGCAGGACATCAAGAAAACCCTGGTGGACGACAAGCCTGAGCTCAAGGACTTCTACAACCAGTACGACCCGCTGGCTACCACCGAAGCCGACAAGCAGCGCTACCAGCAGATGGTAAAGGGCATGACCCCCGAGCAGCAGCAGCGCCTCAACAGCGGCCTGCACTTCTACGAGGTGAGCCTGAAGAACAAGGGCGGCCTGACCATGCCGGTAATTGTGCAGATGACCTACGAGGACGGCAAGCAGGAAATCATGAACATTCCGGCCGAAATCTGGCGCAAGAACAACGCCGAGGTAACCAAGGTATTCATCACCGAAAAGCCGGTGGTAAGCTTTGTGCTGGACCCCTTCCTACAAACCGCTGACACCGACCTCTCGAACAACGCTTGGCCCCAAAAAGCCGCGCCCTCGCGCTTCGAGCTGTTCGAGTATCAGCAGCGCGCCCAACCCAACCCCATGCAGCAGCAGTCGGCTCTGCAGCAGAAGGAGCAAAAGCCGGTAAATGGTACTTCCTCCACGGGCGGTACCAACTAGCTTTTGCCCGCTGGCAAGCAACAAAAAAGCCTTCCTGATCAGGAAGGCTTTTTTGTTACGCGTTGGCCTCAGTGGCGGCGGGCCAGTAGTCGCGTAGCAAGCTTTGCAGGTGCCCGATGGTGAGCAGGGCGGAGCGGAAGTGCAGCAACGGCGTGTTTACATCACCCACGATGACTTCAATTTCGGACGAGTCTGAGTACCACAGAATACTAGGAAGTGTTAACAGTGGCTAGTATGTTTGGGAATGGAGTACATGTTGACCGACGCGCAGTGGGCGCGCATCGCGCCGTTACTGCCGGGCCGGGAAGGCACGAGCGGCGGGCGGGGCCA
>NZ_JAWDJT010000025.1:0-4559 GCF_032464715.1 Hymenobacter endophyticus
CCACATCGCCTATTACAACGCCGAGCGACGGCATTCGGCACTCGGCTATCAATCGCCCAACCACTTCGAAACCCAACTCCAAACAACGTCCCAACTCTGTCCGGCTTAGCTAGACCACCTCAGATTTGATTTTGGTAGCCTCAAAGGTATTTATTCCGCATATCTCCGCACCAGCCTCTACAATGGGGACATATGTTTCGTGCCCAATTACAGTGCTCTTGATGTAGCGACTGTAACCCCATCCACAGTTCTTGCCAAGTATGTCAACAGTTATACTGATAATCCCAGCTTACCCCGCGTAAGCCGATACATCGCCCAGGAGCAGATTGGCAGTTCCTTGGCCAATACTGCGCACATCAGCTTCACATCCCGAAATGCCGAGTGGATATTTTCGCAGATGCAAGGCACTGTATTACCCTGCAACGCGGCTGATAATGAATGCGCTGTTACCAACCGAATTACCGGCCCGAATGCCATTTGCCCTGGGCAACAAGCAACCTTTGGTATTCAGAACATCCCTCCCGGTATAAGCGTGCAGTGGAGCATTTCGCCAGCTGGTACAGTTACGCCTCTCAACGGTACCACTGGCTCAACCTTCACCATTTTTGCCCCGTTTTCCAGCTCTGGTGCCGTCATCATCCTTCAAGCACAACTAAGCAATTGCTCACCTCCGATAACCCTAGCCGTTCCCATCAATAATGGCTATGTGGATACTCAGCTGGATCTGCAGGGCGCTCAAAAAGTTTGTCCTTACACTACTGCTGTTGTTCGGGTGGAAGGAGTAAATGTGAGCCCCCCTTATTATTGGACAGAAACCCGCTACCGAAACGGTACGCCCATCCTTACGGGGTCATTCACGACGCAGATTCCAGAATACGCCGTTAGCGTTGATGAAGAAACCGTGGAAGTATCAGTCACAGCTGCCAGCGTCTGCACGGGGACCAACGTTACTGCATCGACGCGTACCATTACCCCGTACATTGATCCGAACGGCGGATTCTACTGCGACCCCACTACTTTCCGAATTGCCCCCAACCCAGCGGATGCTTATGTTGAAATCAGCACCCGTCCCACCAACACACCTGCTCCGACACCACCGGCAGGCCATGCTAACCCGCATGCTTTCAAAGCACAACTGCATGATGGCAATGGAAAGGTTGTAGGGACGGCCGAAACCCAGGTTGGACTTACGCGACTGACAACCGCTACCCTGCCAGCTGGATTGTATCACTTGGTCATCCAACGCGGAAGTAAAGTTGTTCGCCGCAACATCCGCATCCAGCATTAACAAGCACAGTACTCTATTAGGTGGGTGTTAATTCCTTCGGTTGGATATAAGCATACGCCGCACCATGCTGTTGCTCGCTCAATTGCTTAAACCATGAAACTACCTGCTATAGGTGTGCTGCTAGTGCTCTCGTTCTCCGCCGTAGGACAGCATGTAAAGTCTCCCATTAGGGTTGGGATAGCAGCTGGCGTGAACAGACAGTTGCTTAATACCTTCCAGTACGCTAGCTACCGCGATGGAGAATCGATACAGGCAGAGGGAAATTTGGGATTTACGGCAAGCTTGTATGGCCAGAAAGAGTTACGCGACCGGCTCAGCGTGTACCTAGCTCCCAAGTTTATGCACAATCGCTTTAATGCCTCCCTGACGCAAGCCATCCCCGAGTATGCAGTAGTCCGCCACGGGTGGGAGGTCAAGCAATCAGTCTATGCGGCCGCTCTAGGTGTTTCATACATCGTACTGAGGGGTACGAACAAACAACTGTACCTGAAAGCCGGGCTTGTTAATAGCCTGGAGTATCGTACGATGCGCTTCACGGGCGCTGGCTTTTCCTTCACTAGCAACACGTATAACAACATGTATACGCTGCTAGATTACACTCCAGGGAAGTCGCCGCAATGGTTGGCAGGGTCCGAAACGGGTGTAGGCTTGCGGTTGTATGACGGTGTGGACCTTTTCGTTGGCTATACGCACAACTTCACCAGCTCACGGGTTTTAGCATATACAGCAGAAATAGGCAGCGAACGCGGGGCGTCGGATGTGCGGCCCACAGCGGGTGAGCTTACTTCGCGTAACAGCTACGTGTCAGCAGAGGTCATCTTTTGGTTGAACAAGTAATGTTGCATAACAGGCCCTGCATCGCCTGAAAATTCAATCCTATCTATTAAGTAAAAAAGAGCCGCCTACGGTGTAGGCGGCTCTTTTTTACTTCTCCAGCACAGGATAGGGATAGCATGACTATTCTGTGCTGTCAAAACGGGACATCGCTTCCCCAGAATAGTACATATCAAGCGCATCCTTATTTACGGCTCCGCAGTACCTTCAAAAATCCATTTCAATAGGTGTGAAATAGACGTGTAGGTTACTGCCTAGCCTTTGGCCAGGCGGTACCTGGCGTCGGCATCCATACCGATCCCTGGGCCATAGAGGCAGGTGAATCTGGGCTGACTGGCCAGAAAGAGTAGGTGCGGGAGTCAGCCAGTAGAACTTCCGACGTGGTGGCCCCGCAAATCAATAAAATGTGTCAAGTCAGGCAATCCGCTGACTGTGCATCACGCCGGCCATGCTGCGCCTTATCTCGCGCCATGTTCAAAATGGATTCGTGGGAACCCAAAACAGTACATGTTGAATGCTTAATACTACAATTACCTCATCTACCTTGTGTTGCAATAGGTGTGCTGATAGCGCCCGGCCACTGGCCGGGCGTTACCTGTTTACAAGGGGCCGGCCATTTAGGCTTAGTCGATACGCAACTGGACGTAGGCGTACGTGATTCCTTCTTTATGAAAAACCTTCGTCAGCGTTAGCTGCTGCGCGCTGGCCAGTACGTCCCGTAGCCGGTGGACCTGGTCCCCGCCGATGGAAATACTGAAGTCCCGTGAGCCGAACAGATGCTTGGTGACCCAGGGGAAACCACCCAGCCGCTGTTTCACCCGCCGGCACGTTGCCCGTAAATACCGGGTCTGCGTGGCGGAGGCATCCTGATCGATGCGGATGGTATTCAGGCTGCTTGCGCGCATGGAAAGGCAGTTGTGGCCTGCGGCCGTGGATAAAGTTTCAATGCTTCCTGGCGGCCCCGCTCACACCCCGGGTCGCGCAGGAAGGAGATCAGGTACACCAGCCCTTGCCCGCCATTGCGGCGGTCCCAGTACCGCTGATAGGCCGACAGGGTGTGTTCGTCCAGCTCCCGCATCACCTGCCGGATTTGCCAGATAATCTTGGCGGTGTAGCTGCGCCAGTGCGCCACAAAATCCTGCCGCCGCCGGACGTTTTCCGCGTTGGCCTCCTCCCCGGTCGTATAACGGGGCTTTTCCAGTTCCGGGGCACCGAAGAACTGCGTAAACAGGGGCGGGGCAGCGGCCAGCTTCCGTCTATTGCGCTCCTCGACGCGGGCAATCTCCAGTTTGGCCCGTCGCCCGCCGTTGCGGATTTGCCGCTCCGTCATCTGGCCGCTTTCCTTGGCGTAGGGTTTGCCGTGAATGTACCAGCTGCGGCCCGCCACAAAGATGCTCCAGTCCTGCAAGCAGGGCTGCCGCTCACTGCGCGCCATCGGCCGATGGAAGGTAAACGAGCCGGCCGGCCGCCACCCGTCCTTCTCGGTGAGCACGTCGCCCGCCTCGTTTACCTCCAGCACGAATTGCATGGTTTCAAAGGCCCAGCCTTTGACCTCGCGCCCGGCAATCTTGTACTTGACCACATCCCCCACCTGCACCCGATCCTCGACAACTTTCATATCTGCACTCATAGCGTAGATTTCTGATTATTTAGTAGTTATACGATAGAATCCGGTTAATTGTTTATATTTTATATCAACTATTTCAACTTATCACACCGCAATGAGCCCCTTCTTACTGCCCAATTTCCACTGCTGCGGCTCTACGACGACGACCGTTCCATGCAGCAGCGGTTGCCCGACCTTGCCCACCTTGTGGGCCGGCAGAATAAGGGCTGACCCAACAGCATTGAGCGGTAAGGCAGGATAATTCCATTCTCTGGTACCCGCTCCTTCCTGCACTACCAGCCACCACCCGTTGAGCGGGCCGGTCGTGACCGGCTGCATATACAGTTCGTGGCAGTCCAGCCACTTTACCAGGTGCTCTACCGTAATGCCGCCGGCTTCGGCCGGCTGCGGGGTCACTGCTCCATCAGGCGCAATGCACCAAGCCCCAACCTGCTCGGCCGGCCGGAGCTGTTCCAACTGACCGAGGAAAAACGCGTAGGCCTCAGCCGGGCAAGGCCAGCTGCGCCCCGGCGCATCCTGGGTCCGAAACTCCGAAGTGGTGCCCGCCGGGATCAGCTGCTGCCGGCTCATGGTGCACAGCTGCCGGGCATGGAGGTAGTACGCTGCCGGTAGCGGTATATAGGGTGTTGTTAAACAAATAGGGTAAAACCTCCGAGTCCATGGCTAAAAGGGGTTCTTCTTCCCAAAGGATACTGTTGGCGAATTGGTTTCCAGCGGTGAGAGCTACCTTCAGAGGTACCTTAATCGCTTCTGCTGATGAGCCTGCACCCCCAACCCAACGCGCCCGTTCCACCCCAAACGCGCCAGGTC
>NZ_JAWDJT010000026.1:0-3897 GCF_032464715.1 Hymenobacter endophyticus
CTTGGCCCCGGCCACCTTTCGTCCCTTCCCGGCCCGGCAGCAGCGGCACAATCCGCGCCCACTGCGCATCCGTCAACAAATAGTCCATGCTCAAACATACCCCCTACTGTTAACACTTCCTAGCTAAAACGAAGAATTTGGAGTGTTACAGGCCCCTCCCGACGACGGAAAAATCACCTGCCGGTGCCAGCCAAGGCGCTGAAGCAACCACAGCTCGGGGAGGGTGCGGGCACCCATGGAACACAGGGATGCGCCTGTAGCGCTAGAGCTATGAGCTGACTGCGCAACGGTAGCCAACGAACCCAACGGGCATAAAAAAACCGTTTCGGCTTCCGAAACGGTGGAGGGGCAATACTCAGAAAAAACAACAGAAATACGAGAAGCAAAATCAGAAAAACCGCTGGCGGCGAAGACCTTCCGGTCTACTCGCGGTTCCTTGCCAAGCAGGGTTCCACGCTTCATCAACAGGTTTTTTGGTTGAAGCATGCTGCAAAACTACGGCATTGTTACGCCCGGTACCGCATCGTTGACCTTATTTTTTTCGCGCCGCTTTTCCCACCATTCATTTCCGCCGCGACAGGCTGGACAAGATAATCTAGGTCAGCTTTCCGTAGTCAATGAAGCATGACTTGTATAACTCATTGCTTTGTAGACCTAATTCACCTCGCTCGTCCCTGACCTGCCCCTTTCAACTGGCGGGTGGCTACTCTCTGAGGGCATGCAGCCCACAAAGCGCCGGGCAGTTTATAAGTAGTTTCTTCTCCGACTGACTCCTGAAGCATACTGTGCGCTGCCATCATGACAACAAACAGCTTTCAGCCACGGGCTAGCATGTTCGATGTAATACCCTATCTATCAGCCATTATACAGAATTAAAAAACCGGACCCAACACGATAAAACGTGCTAAGTCCGGTTTGGTGGGCCCAGCTGGACTACCAACCTTTTATTCCATTTTATCTTAGCCAGCCTTAAAACACCCATTTAAACGCTTTTTAAGAGGTTTTTACACCAGACACAATCATTAGAATACAGACCAGACAAGAAATATTGTCCCGTGACTTGTCCCGTATCTTTATGCATCTACCTTTGACGAGGTTTTTATCCCCTCCCCCATGTTACGGACTAAATTCTACCTGACAGATGCCCAATCGGCATCTGCAACGGCTATTTATGCAGCGTGCTACATAGATGGCAAACGCAAAAAGCTATACACGCCTTTATCGGTGCTCCCCAGTCAATGGGACAGTAAGGCGCAGCAGTTCCGCAGAAGCTTCACCAATTACTCAAATGCCAACCGTCTGCTCCGATTCTTAGAAACCGAATTGGACGACTATTTCTTGGCTACAGTTTCAAAAGGGAAAATCGTCCTCATTGACGATTTGCGCACGATTATTACCCGTATCCTCACAGGGGCTGAACCGCCAGAAGTAACCTTCTCTGATCATCTCACAAACTGGATCGAGGAAAGCAAGCGGGACGTGAAACCGTCTACTATTAAGAGCTACATCACATTCAGAAACCACATCCTGGCTTTTGGCAAAGCCAAACGATACAGCCTAGACTTTTCAACGCTGGATTTAGCCTTTTCCGAAGCATTCAAAAACTACTTGCTGCAAACGGTCAAGCTAACCAACACGTCCGTCAATAATGTTATCAAAAACCTGAAGGTATTCCTTAATGCCACCCACCATAAGGGCATTCATGAATTCCAGCATCACACCCGCTTCAAAAAACTAGAGGGACATACTCCAGAATTGATGTGTCTTTCGAAGGAAGAGAAAGCGGCTGTTATTGAACTCAACTTGGACTACTTCCCGCGTCTGGAAAAGACGCGCGACGTGTTCATATTTGGCTGCGAAACAGGGCTACGTTTCTCTGATATCATTGCATTATCACCGCATCAGGTACACAAAAATTATATCCTGCTTACAACGCAAAAGACTAATGATTTTTTGAAAGTCCCGCTATCAAGCCGGGCACAAGCTATCCTCCAGAAGTATGCTGGAAAACAGGCAAAGTCACTGCCTGCAAAAACCAACCAGAAGACCAACGCCGACCTAAAACAGATTGCCAAACTAGCTCGTTTGGACGCATTCGTAACAGTTGCCACCATGCGCGGCACTGACCGGCAGAAACTAATGGTTCCCAAGTGGAATTTGGTGTGTACCCATACTGCCCGCCGTACATTCGTCACGCTGGCTCTTGAGGCTGGAATGCGACCAGAAGTAGTGATGCGTATTACCGGTCACAAGAACTATCGGACCTTGCATCAATACACGAAGATTACTGATTCGGTGGCAGAACAGGAATTTGAGAAGTATCTCGGCTGAAAATATAACTAAAACAACACAACTTCAATGGCATCCAGTATTCCTGGATGCCATTTTTATTTATCGTTTCTAGCACACGGTTTATCGTGATTCTATCCGATTCACCCCTTGTAAGTGGACATAAGTGGACAAACGTGGACACAAGTAGACATACGTGGACATCTATTTTCATCTTAATCAGTCATACTCTACTCTTGTGCATCAATCACAAAAACCACCTAAACACACGTAGAGCAAGATGAAACATGATGTAGTAGAAATCATTTGGGAACAGTTTGAAGAAAGAATCTTCCGAACAGTGTGTAAAGCATTACAGCAAGCCCCGCAGGATGCCACCACAGGCAAAGCCGCTTTAGACGACCGTCTGTACACGAAGGAAGAGATATGTCAGGAACTAGATATTTCTAAGACTACCCTGACCTCTTGGATGAATGACAACAAGGTTCCATTCATCCGTCTGGGCCGCCGCATCTACTTTCAGAAACACTTGGTGCTGGAGGCCGGACGCACTCATCAGAAATATCAACGCCGGAAGTAATTTCCTATTCGCTGCACCATATGTCAACTTCCCGATTGCTGCTGGATGAGAAACAGCATCGAGCCCACTTAAGCAATTTCCGTCAGCACCTAGACAACCGACAACACCAGATTATTAAGCGCAGGTTATCTATCAACTCAATAGAAGTCCAACAGCAGCAGCTTCTGATTGCTCTGTATAGTGGTTACCATGACCTTTTTCACAAACTCGTCTTGGAAGACACATTATTACGAAGCGAAAACAGAGCCCTGCACTCTGAGATTACTAATCTGAAGAATTCCTTACGCTTTGCCCACTTACATCTACCTTTTGGCGGGGCTCTCAATATCTATTTGGATGATATTATAGAATCTCTCAGTAGGCAATCCCGCAAGCCACAGCCATGAGTTACGACCTGATTTCTTTCATGCAGAGCGTGCAAGAGAATAGCCTGCCACAGGCTGAACCCTCTCTAATTTTTGACTTAGCAGCAGATGAGATTCGCATCAACTCGAATATACCAGACCTAATCCCAGTCGTTCGTATTGCAGGAGAGGTAATAGCAGTGCAAGGTGATATATCTTTCATTGCCGGCAAACCTAAAGCAGGTAAAACAGCCGTGTGTACGTTTATTGCGGCTAGTGCTCTTATCCGCAATAAGTCAGGAATTGACACACTTACCATTCACACAAACTACGCGTATGGCCGCGAAGTAATCCTAGTCGATACGGAACAACCTAAAGCCAACACACTCAAACAGGTCAAGAACATCTGTAAGGTATTGGATGTGGTGGAGCAGCCTCCAAATCTACATGTCTTCAACTTCCGCGAGGATAACAAGGCGACAAAGCTCAAGAAAGTCGAGAAGCTATTCGAGGAATATCCCAAAGCGCACCTTTGGATAATTGACGGGCTGGCAGACTTGATTGAGGTGGTCTAGGCATGACGGACAGAAGAAGGACGTATATTTCTTCTGTCATGGCAGCAAAAACCAGCGGGGCGTCGCCCGATAAACGGCGCAAGTACGACGAGGCGTTTAAGGCGGAGGC
>NZ_JAWDJT010000027.1:0-2042 GCF_032464715.1 Hymenobacter endophyticus
CACCTTCGGGGCCCGGCCACTGAAGCGCGTACTGCAGCGCCTGGTACTCAACGAGCTGTCGAAGGACATCCTTTCGGGCCGCGTGAGCAAGGACGCCGTGGTGGAAGCCGTGCTGGAAGACGGCCACATCCGCTTCAACAACGTGGAGATGCCCGCTGTAGGGTAACCTCATTGAATTAAATGAAAAGCCCCGCTGGCATTGTGCCGGCGGGGCTTTTTGCGTATGATTACGAACAGCAAGACCTCTCTATCAATACTCCATTTAAACTCTCAAAGCAAATGGATTTTTTACCAAGATTTGACAAAAAACGGAAAAGTTATTCCTGACAAGCAATTACGCAATAGATTTTTACAACTCAGTAGGTCGTATATGTTTACGAATGAAAATAAAGGGGCGTTAATGGCAGTTTACGACTCTAGCTCAGATGATGTTTACTTAGCCACATACTTGGATATGACTTTAGTAAGTGATAAACACGGAACCTATCGTGACAAGTATCTAATCAAAAAAACTATTCATGAAGCTGAATTCTATGTAAAAGAACAAGACTGTTCCTTTATTCTAACTGATCTATATGACAATATGCATGAGTCTTTCCCTCATCCTGAGTATTTAAATATGAAATATATTATCAAATAATAACTCCGAAACTGGCGCGAGTTTAGTGGGGTTTAACTCATTACTAACCCCTGACATAGAGGCTGTGTTTCCACTGCCATAGCAAGGCAAACCGGTACTACGCCACGTGAGGTTGATTTTGTTGGACGAGTTGAAAACTCGCAACAGCAGCCTACGCTATTAGAGCGTGTTTGGGAATTCATAAAAACGCCTTTTTCGTCATGCTGAGCCTGCCGAAGCATCTCTACCGCTTCGTTGAAAAAGCCCCATACGAAGCGGTAGAGATGCTTCGGCAGGCTCAGCATGACGTTCTTTTCAAATTCCCAAACACGCTCTTACTCAACACAGCCGCCCATACACCGCTTCCATCCGCACGATGTGCGCCAGCACCGGCGCGGCCCAGTCGGGTAGATTGGCTGCTGGTACGGGTGGCTGACCGGGTACTAGATCCAGCACCTCGCGCGGCAGGGACGTATTATCGTAGAGTTGCAGCCGGTCGAAGGCGCGGTAATGGCGCTTTAGCAGGGAGAGGCCGTTGGCGTAGCGTTGGGCAATGAGGGCAGCGGGAATATCGTGGCCGCCTTCCCGCACGCGCTGGGCTACCCGCTGCTCGCACAAGGAAACAGACTCCAGACACACGAAGCGCAACTCTACCCGGTAGCCCGCTTGCCGGAGCGTTTGAAACAGAGAGTAGTCCCGCTCGGTAGCGGCGTTGGTTTCAATGACAAAGGACGTGCGCTGGGCTACCCACTCCTCCTGCTGTTGCCGCAGGGTAGCTTCGATGGTGTGCGCGTCGATGCCTTGCTGATACATGGCATCCCCGTTGAGGCGCGGGACGTCAGTTGCTTCGTACCAATAGATGGACGTTTTGCCTGCTCCATTCGGTCCGGCCAGCACGTACACGGTGGGCACTGCCACAAGCATCCGGTTCTTAACCCAGTAGCTCTATCCGACCCGAACCCGGCCACTCACGTACCAGGCGACCTTGCTGGTCACGGTAAGTCAGGAAGGAGCCAGCCGCTTTGGCCCGCGCCGAGACACTGGCCCGGAAGCCCTGCTGGAACTCCGGGGTAGCTACCCGCTCGGCCATATTGGCCAAGTTGTTCAACTGCTGTTCCAGCGAGGGGATAGATGAAGTCGTCATAGCGTCAGGAGGATAACACAGTTGCAAAGGTAACGCAGAAACCTCAGTAATAGGTGCCGTACCTGTATGCGGTGCATCCAGTTCCGCCATATTCAGCAGCGCCTGGAAGAAGCCGGCATCCGTTTGGAAGCTACCGACGAGGTGCTGGACTTCTTGGGCGAGCAGGGCTTCGACCCCACCTTCGGGGCCCGGCCACTGAAGCGCGTACTGCAGCGCCTGGTACTCAACGAGCTGTCGAAGGACATCCTTTCGGGCCGCGTGAGCAAGGACGCCGTGGTG
>NZ_JAWDJT010000029.1:0-1745 GCF_032464715.1 Hymenobacter endophyticus
GGGATACTGTTGGCGAATTGGTTTTAGGTCATTGCCGGAGGCATCAATCGCTCAAAAGCAGCCTGACGAGTCTGGGCTAACGGCACGGTATTTAGCCAGTCCACGATCCGCCACAGATTCACCGCCGCGGCGATACAGACGTGCTGCAAATGGGTTTTGGCCAGGCCCACGTAGCGGGAACGCCGCATGCCAAACCCGCGTACGGCTTGCGAAATCGTGCCTTCGATGCCTGCTCGGTGATTGTAGAGCAGCGTCCAGTCCGCCCGCTTGTCGCGTGCCCGGGCCGCTTGCAAGGCGTGATAAGGGGCATCGGCACGCAGCTTGATGGCGCGGCGCTTCGTGCGCGTACACTGCACCCGAACGGGACAGGGCCCGCACTGCTTCTGGGAAAACCGGATGAAGACGCGGGGCTGGCCGTTTTCCAGCGTCCTGACCCAGGACTGCGACACCTGCCCCTGGGGACACGTAGCCTGCTGCGCGTCCCAATCCACGTGGAAATCCGCCGCCGCATACCCCTGCCCCGCTAGGGCTTGCCACTTCTGGTCTTTTCGCGCGGGGCCAACCAACTCCACCCGATGGCGTTGCTGGCTCTGCACGAGCAGCTCCGCGCTGACGTACGCGGTGTCCACCAGCTGCTGCGACGGGAGCAACGACTGGTCGGCCAAGCCCTGCTGAATGTGGGGCAACGTGTCCGAATCGCCTGCGGTGCTGACAGTGGTGGCCACCTGCGTTATCAGGTGGGGTTGCTCGTCCTCGCAGGTTTCGGTCAGATGCACCTTGTAGCCGACCCACGTCGTGGCGCGTTTGCGGCTATACCGGGCTTCGACATCATAGGGCGAGCTGATCAACTGGGCCGAAGGCGGTAATTCGCCCTGGTTTTCAACGCGCCAGCGCACCTGACCATCTTCTATCCGAAACTGCTGCATCCAGACCCGGCGCAGGATGTCAACTGCCGGCACTTGCCAGAGGAAGGCGGCTTGTGGGTCGTCCGCAATGCGCTCCAGCAGCCACCAGCCATCTTGCCCAACCTGCTGGGCGTACGCGACCCGCTGGGCAGTGGTGTGCGGCAGGCGATACTCCTCGGCACGGGGGCCATACCGGGCGGCCCACTCCGGTTGGAGGTGGTGGGCCAACCACTCGGGCAGGAGCGCGGCTAGGCGGTTGAGGGCGAAGCGCATCGTTTCCGCCACGCACTCCAGGCGGTTCATGTCCCGAACACGCGCCAGCACATGCGTCGAGTCCGTGCGCTGTTTGCCGCCGGCTTTCAGCCACTGGTGGTCCTGGCAGCACGCCAGCAGGTGCGTGAGCAGGCGCTGCTCGGCGTGGCCGGCCACTAACCGCTGGCGAAATTCCGAGAGGATGCTAAAGTCAAAACCGGGGTCGGTCAGCTCCAGCCCCAGCAGGTACTTCCAATCGATGCGGCTGCGCACGGCATCGGCTGCCTGGCGGTCGGAGAGATTTTCCGCGAATTGCAGCACCGTCACTACCGCGAGCTGCCAGGGTGCCTGGGCTGTTTGGCCGCGTGCGGGAAACAGATCGGCAAAGAGCGCATCGTCATACAGCGTACCCAACGTATCGCGCAACTGCAAGTAGCGGTTACCGTGCGGAAAAGCGGCCTGCGCGACCTGGCGCGTTTGGGGTGGAACGGGCGCGTTGGGTTGGGGGTGCAGGCTCATCAGCAGAAGCGATTAAGGTACCTCTGAAGGTAGCTCTCACCGCTGGAAACCAATTCGCCAACAGTATCC
>NZ_JAWDJT010000030.1:0-1246 GCF_032464715.1 Hymenobacter endophyticus
CTGAGGTGGTCTAGCTAAGCCGGACAGAGTTGGGACGTTGTTTGGAGTTGGGTTTCGAAGTGGTTGGGCGATTGATAGCCGAGTGCCGAATGCCGTCGCTCGGCGTTGTAATAGGCGATGTGGTGGCTGATTTCGAGCCGGGCTTCGGCCAGACCAGGGAAGCTGCCCCCGTCGAGCAGTTCAGCTTTGAAGCGGCTCCAAAACGATTCGGCGTGGGCGTTGTCGTAGCAGTTGCCGCGCCGGCTCATGCTTTGCACTGCCCCGTGGCGGGCCAGCAGGTCCTTGAAGCGGGTGGCCGTGTACTGGCTGCCCTGATCGGAGTGGACGACGAGCCCGGCCGGCGGGCGGCGCACCACGAGCGCCCGGCGCAAGGCCTCGCTGACCAGGTCTTCGGGCATCGTGTCGCGCACGTCCCAGCCGACAATTTTGCGCGAGCAGCGGTCGAGCCACACGGCCAGGTAGAGCCAGCCGCCGCCCTGGCGGGGCAGGTAGGTGATGTCGCCCACCCAGACCCGGTTCGGGGCCGCGGGGGCCGGCTGGCCGAGCAAGCGGTTGGGCGCGGCGCGCACGGCCGGGTCCGAGTCGGTGGTGCGCGGCACGAACGAGCGGGGCTGTTGGGCGCGCAGGCCGTGGGCCTGGAGCACGCGGCGAATGCGCCAACGGCCGACCGCATGGCCCTGGGCCTGCACTTCAGCGCGCAACCGACGCGTGCCGTAGCGTTGGCTGTGGTGCGCAAAGGACTCGCGCACGGCCACTTGCCAGGCCGGCTCGGACACGGGTTGGTCCTGCTGCCGACGCCAGGCGTAGTAGGCGGCCGGGGCCACGCGCAGCACCTGGCAGAGCTGGCGCACGGGCACCTGTGCCCGACGCTGGGCGATGTGGCGGTAGGCGCTCACCGGGTCGGTTGGCCGAAGATGACCAAGGCTTTTTTTAAAATGTCGAGCTCCTGCTCGGCCCGTTTCAACCGGGCCCGCAGGGCGCGCACCTCCGGGTCGCGCGCCACTTCTTCACTGCCCACCTCGGCCACGAGCTGCGCTTGCTGCCAGCGGTAGAGAAGCTTGGGGCTAATGCCCAACTGCCGGGCGGCTGCCTGCGTGCTGCGGCTCTCGCTGGCCAGGCGCAGGGCCTCCGCCTTAAACGCCTCGTCGTACTTGCGCCGTTTATCGGGCGACGCCCCGCTGGTTTTTGCTGCCATGACAGAAGAAATATACGTCCTTCTTCTGTCCGTCATGCCTAGACCACCTCA
>NZ_JAWDJT010000031.1:0-1235 GCF_032464715.1 Hymenobacter endophyticus
GGGCGTTCGGGTCGCGGAAGTAGTCGATGCGGCTCATCAGGTAGTGCCTTCCCAATCGGCAGGTGACGAGATCGGGCGGGCCGATTCCCAGACCTTCTCAACGCTCTCAGCGTAGGCGTCGAAGAGCTCACCGCCGGGCACGCGTCGCAGGTGCAGCACGGGGGCCATGTAGGCGCCGACGCCGTAGAGGTGCCCGTTCGCCAGCATCTCGTCATCGGCCCGATAGATCGAGTTGTAGAGGGTCGTACCGTGCAGCCGGAACTCCACTCCAGGGAGGCCGAAGAGCGGGCCGTAGTTGATGAGAGCGTTCCGGATCTTGCCCGCCATCGCTGCGCCGATCCCTTCATCCTCACCGCGCACCGCGACGGCCTGCGACGTGGGCTCTCCCAGGATGAAGCGGATGGGCACTCCGTCGGCTGACTTCTCCTTCACGATGCGGTGGAACGTCGCATCCTCCGTGAGCCAGAACCCGGAGTACACCAACAGGTCAAACTGACGGGTCGCCTTGGAGTAGAGGTTCGTCCAGAGGGTTTGCATCACGACGGAACGGTGTGGATAGAGCCTGACCAACTCCGCGTTGCCAGCGGCCGCGACCTCAGCTGATGTGCGTTCGTCCGGCCACAGGTACGACACTTCGCACTTCAACAGCGAGGCCGTTGCGAACTGGAAGCGGCGATATGGCTTGCGCTCAGGCTCGTTGATCCATCGTTCGACCGTCTTGGACGCGACCCCAAGTCGTTGGGCGACCTCATCGAGCGTCAGACCCAAGTCCACTATCGCGCCGCGCAGTCGCTCGTTAGCCACGTCCAACCTCCGCCTTGCTGGGACGACTTGGTACGACTTCACGGTAGCCAAGTACGACTTCACGGTAACCAAGAGCGACCCAAGTCGTACATCCGCGAAGTCGAACGTCGCCGTTGCCGACGCCAGTCTGTAGGTACATCGAGCGCGAGGGGCTCGCAGGACTCAAACAGCCGAAGGGCTTGACGGGGCGAATCCCTCTCTGCAAGATGAGGAACACGTAATAAATGTTCCTCAAGGTGGGCTCCGGGAACCCCGGATTCCGTATCGCCTTGATCGTGCATGTGTCCGACCGGCGGGACTCCCCAGCAAGGTCGCCCGCTGTCGGACATCTCCCTGCCCCATCGACTCAGGAGAACGTCTATGCGCATGTACATCGGCCATCAACAGGCCGTCTCCGCTGAGGACTTCGTGGAACTGGCTCTTGGCACCCC
>NZ_JAWDJT010000032.1:0-941 GCF_032464715.1 Hymenobacter endophyticus
AGATCGCCTCCGCGGTCGCCAAGGGTCAGGACGGCATCAGGTTCGTCGCCCCCATCACCCGCGAGGGTCCCGGCTGGCGCGCGGACATCGACCTGCCGCTGGGGGTCACCGTCGCCGACGTGGCCGACCGGCGCGCCCGGCTCGCCTCGGGACTTCGCCGCCCGCTGGGGTGCGTGTGGCCGGACGCCGACCCCAACGAGCACGAGGGACGGCTCATCCTGTGGGTGGGGGACCGGGACCTGTCCAAGACCGGCATCGTCAAGTGGGCTCTGGCGAACGCCCGTCGGCACGACATCTTCAAGCGCATCCCGTTCGGTATCGACCCGCGGGGCCGTGCCCAGTCGGTGCCGATGATCCAGCACAACATCCTGGTCGGTTCGCTGCCCGGTCAGGGCAAGACCGCCTCCGTGCGGGTGCTGGCCTGCGGTGCCGCCCTGGATCCGAGCGTGGAACTGTGGCTGCACGAGAACAAGGGCACCGGTGACCTGGACTCCCTGGAATGCGTCAGCCACCGGTTCGTGTCCGGCATCGACGACGACTCGATCAAGTACGCGGCCGACTCGCTGAAGCTGCTGCGCGCCGAGGTGATGCGCCGGGCGGCGGCCATGAAGAAGCTGCCGCGGGACCTGTGCCCGGACAAGCGCGTCACCCGCGCGATCGCCGACAAGCGCTCGCTCAAGCTGTGGCCGCTGGTCGGGGTGTTCGACGAGTGCCAGAACCTGTTCGCGCACCCCAAGTACGGCAAACAGGCAGGTGAGGACGCCGAGTTCATCATCAAGCTGGGCCGCGCGCTCGGGGTCGTCCTGATCCTGGCCACGCAGCGGCCGGACAAGGACTCGCTCCCGACCGGGATCAGCGGCAACGTGTCCATCCGGTTCGCCCTCAGGGTCGCGGGCCAGGTGGAGAACGACATGATCCTCGGTACGTCGGCGTACAAAAAC
>NZ_JAWDJT010000033.1:0-906 GCF_032464715.1 Hymenobacter endophyticus
GACCTGGCGCGTTTGGGGTGGAACGGGCGCGTTGGGTTGGGGGTGCAGGCTCATCAGCAGAAGCGATTAAGGTACCTCTGAAGGTAGCTCTCACCGCTGGAAACCAATTCGCCAACAGTATCCAACGGGGCGGATTTACACGCTAAGCTCCAGTGAAAGCATGATGTGCTGTTCTGCCAAGGACAATGACATAGAAAAAGCCAGGCGAACATCATCGCCTGGCTTTTTCTATAGTATAATCAGCACTATTCTATCACAAGACGTAACGTGCCCTGTGTACGGCCATTTTCAACCGTACGCAGATAATACAATCCCCGATTGAGGCCTCGGATGGGGAAGGTGCGGCGCTGGCTGTTGCCTGGGTAGCGGAAGGTTTGCACGATAGTGCCTTGGCTATTGTGCAACACCAATTCCGCGTCTTGTCTTCCAGGTGCCGGCTCGTAATCTACCGTTAGATCGCTGGCACTAGGGTTGGGATAGGCAGATGTGCGCGAAGCGCTTCCGCCGCCGCCGGGTGGGCATTGCACATTCTCCTCGAAGTAAATGTATGTCAACGCGGTGCCTCCTAAGCCGTTACGGGTTGAGTATACTCCGATAGGGGTATACGGCGCTGTTGTAGCCGTTACCGTCGCCGTGGTGGGATTCGTGTTGTTGAAGTGCTCTTTACCGGCCCACACGTAGTTTGTGCCGCCGCTGGCAGTCAACAATACTGTTGCGGGTGTAAGCGTGCAACGGTTGACAAACAGGTAATCGAGGCTGGTGCTAGGCTGCCCTCCTTGGCAATTACTAGGAAGTGTTAACAGTGGCTAGTATGTTTGGGAATGGAGTACATGTTGACCGACGCGCAGTGGGCGCGCATCGCGCCGTTACTGCCGGGCCGGGAAGGCACGAGCGGCGGGCGGGGCC
>NZ_JAWDJT010000034.1:0-848 GCF_032464715.1 Hymenobacter endophyticus
GGGCCGGACAGCTCAAAGTGCGGGTGTCCGGGCTGTCCGGTCACAGACGGCTGTACCACCCCCGGGGTGGTACAGCCCGTCGGCGAAGCCGACCCCTCAATGAACGTAGGAGCCGGAGGCGACTTCCGATCTGATCTGCCTCACGAGGAGCAAACAGCAGGCGCGGAACTTTCCCTACCTGATCAAGTCGGCTCGCTCCACTCGCCGCGCGCTGCCCGGCTCACCGCCGGGGCCCGCCGCTCCTAATGGCGCCGTAAGACGTTGGAGGTGCCTCGTTAGACCATCCTTCGTCCTTCCTCCAGGCCAGCCGCAAGATCGCGTAAGTTAGGCATGCGCTTGGGATTTCCCGAAAGCACCCCCCCTAGCAATTTGCGTACTACTGAAGGAATGCCTCGCCGCAGTTTACCCACAGGTGGAAGGCTAGCGTCAGAAAGCGGCATGCGGCCGGTCAGGCTATGATGAATCGTAGCCCCGACTGCGTAGACGTCCTGAAATCTCCAACGGTCCGACAACTCCATATCAGTGACCTTTGGAATAAGATAGCCAGGCGAACCCCACGGTGATTCTCGACGATCATCGATATAGCAAGCACCTTCGAAATCGATCGCATACAGCTTACCTTGAGCATCCATTAGCAGGTTTGCCGGCTTACAGTCTCTCCAGGCGAAGCCAGCATCATGCACCTTCAATACAAGGTGCACAATATCAATCGAAATATCTAGAGCATCCTCGATGCTCATTTTTCCGTGGTCCAGAAGCGACTCGAGACTCCCACCTTCGATGTATTCACATACAAGATAGTAGTTTCCTCGGACGTCGAACTCATCAATCTTCCTGGGCGTCAAGAT
>NZ_JAWDJT010000035.1:0-820 GCF_032464715.1 Hymenobacter endophyticus
GTGGGCGCTGACCGGGGTGACGTGCTGGCTCAACATCGCGGCCGGACACTCGCTGTCCGCGAAGGTGGCGCACGGCACCATGCCGCTGCTGTGGGTGGTGCTGTCCGAGGTGGCCGCGCACGTCTACGCCTCCCGGATCGGCGCCGTGACCGGCCGTCGGATGGAGAAGATCCGCCGCTCTCGCTGGCTGCTCGCCCCGCTGTCGACGTTCGCCCTGTGGCGGCGCATGACGCTGTGGGAGGTCACCTCGTACGCGGACGCCCTGAAGCGGGAGCGGGAGCGGCAGTTGGCCCGCGCGGAGCTGCGGCAGCGGTTCGGCCGGCGGTGGCGTTCGAAGACTCCCCGCCCGGACCGCGTGCTGCTGAAGCTGGGTGAGCTGGCCCCGGCCGGTGAGGACGTCCCGCCCGTCCCGCCGCAGGACCCGCCGAAGCAGGCGGCGGCCAAGCCGCCGCCCAAGCGCGCCGCCAACGGCAAGGGCAAGGCCAGGACCGGCAAGCCGTCCCGTACGCCGGCCGAGTTGCTGGCCGAAGCACGCGAAGCCACCGCCGGGTGGAAGGACGACGCGATCAACGCGGAGGCGATCCGCACCACGCTGCACTGCTCGGCTGCCAACTCCCGTGTGCTGCGGGACCTGCTACTGAGCGAACGGGCCGACGGCCGGCGCCTGCACCCCATCGACGCCACCGACGAGGGTGAGGGAGCGGCGGCATGAGGCCACGTCTGTTGGATCTGTTCTCGTGCGCCGGCGGCGCCGCGATGGGCTACCACCGTGCCGGGTTCGCCGTGGACGGCGTGGACATCGTCGATCGGCCCCACTACC
>NZ_JAWDJT010000036.1:0-798 GCF_032464715.1 Hymenobacter endophyticus
TAGGAAGTGTTAACAGTGGCTAGTATGTTTGGGAATGGAGTACATGTTGACCGACGCGCAGTGGGCGCGCATCGCGCCGTTACTGCCGGGCCGGGAAGGCACGAGCGGCGGGCGGGGCCAAGACAACCGGCGCTTTGTGGAGGCCGTGCTCTGGCTGCTACGCAACGGCTGCCGGTGGCGGGCTTTGCCGCCGGCGTGGGGCAACTGGCACACCACGTACACGCGCTTCCAACGCTGGACAGCCTCGGGTGTGTGGGCCCGGGTGCTGGCCGCCGTGCAACAAGACGACGCGCTGCACACGTTGCTCGTGGACTCGACCACCGTGCGGGCACACCAGCATGCCAGCGGGGCACGCAAAAAAACGGGCCGCAAGCCCTCGGGCGCAGCCGTGGCGGGCTGACGACCAAGCTGCACACGGTGGCCGATGCGCGGGGCCGCTTCATGCGGGGCGGCCTGACGGCGGGCCAGCGCCACGACGCGCCGCGGGCCTTGCCGCTGCTCGACGGACTGGCCCCGGCCTATTTGATTGCCGACCGGGGCTACGATTCCGACCCACTGGTGGCTGCGCTGGCCGCCCGCGGCACGTGTGCCGTCATCCCACCCCGGCGCAAGCGCCGACACCCGCGGGCCTACGACGCGGCCCGCTACGCCCAGCGCCACCCCATTGAGCGGCTGTTTAGCCGCCTCAAGCAGTTTCGCCGCGTGGCCACGCGCTATGACAAGTTGGATGCCCATTTTCTGGCCTTTGTTCATCTTGCCGCAACCGTACTCTGGCTGCGTGACTGTTAACACTTCCTA
>NZ_JAWDJT010000037.1:0-798 GCF_032464715.1 Hymenobacter endophyticus
AGCAGCCGTCCCGGCCGTCCCATTCAGTTTCACCGTTGAGCCGACCTTCCTTCACGATACATAGGCGCACTGGAGAGGAGTCGATATCCAGTCCTCGATAGACCCCACCCTTGCCGCGCTGCGATAGCGACTCAAAGATTAGAAACCGGGAGCGGAATTTCTCAATGGGTGAATGATCGCAGCCAGGGAATGGGTCGCTCACCCATTCAGGATGTGGTGGCCAGGAGTTGCGTATGTCGGGCACAATGCTGCCGTCTGGGGCCCGCATCGCGAGGAGCCCTTGCTCGTCAACGATGTCTCTGAAGGCTCCATACCTGTAGAAAACGTTGCTACCAGCAGAGAATTCCTTCTCGAAAGGAACGGCGGGCGCCGCTTCACCCACCGTTAGGTGGTGCAGAGCACCCGCAAGATCCACCGCCTCCTCAGTTGAGCGGGTGTACACGGTGATGAACTTGCCCACCTGTGTGACTCCGTAGAACAGGCCCATATTAATTCGCTGCAATTCCGCGAGGGTTTGAGGGGCCTTAAACAGCACTCCGCGCTCTCTAAGCATTGGCCCGACTGAGCTGAGAATTTTGGTAGCTGACAGAATGGTGGCCGAGACGTGGAGCTTCCATCCCTGATCCGGGTCTTCACCACTGACCAGTCTGCTTGCACGCCATGGTGATGACGCCTGTACGCAAGGAAGGTACTGGTCAGCGGTGAACGTCCAGTCAGCTTCGAGTTCCCTCAAGTTCAAGTCGCTACCCCTTTAAGGGCAAATGTGAGTCGTTGTCGTGGTAGTGGTTGTCGTTGTAC
>NZ_JAWDJT010000038.1:0-710 GCF_032464715.1 Hymenobacter endophyticus
GCCATAGCAAACTCCGAATACCCGGAAGTATGAGCACGGCAGACAGACGTCGGGTGCTAACGTCCGACGTCAAGAGGGAAACAACCCAGACCGCCAGCTAAGGTCCCAAAGTACCGCTAAGTGGGAAACGAAGTGGGAAGGCTAAAACAGTCAGGAGGTTGGCTTAGAAGCAGCCACCCTTTAAAGAAAGCGTAATAGCTCACTGATCGAGTCGTCCTGCGCGGAAGATGTAACGGGGCTAAGCGGTACACCGAAGCTGCGGATTTGCCGAAAGGCAAGTGGTAGGGGAGCGTTCTGTAAGTCTGTGAAGGTGAGCCGTAAGGCTTGCTGGAGATATCAGAAGTGCGAATGCTGACATGAGTAGCGTTAAAGCGGGTGAAAAGCCCGCTCGCCGTAAGCGCAAGGTTTCCTACGCAACGTTCATCGGCGTAGGGTGAGTCGGCCCCTAAGGTGAGGCAGAGATGCGTAGCTGATGGGAAACAGGTCAATATTCCTGTACCGATCAATAGTGCGATGTGGGGACGGAGAAGGTTAGCTCAGCCAACTGTTGGAATAGTTGGTTCAAGCCTGTAGTCGTGCCTGGTAGGCAAATCCGCCGGGCTGAGATGAGGGGTGATAACGAGTCTGCTTGCAGACGAAGTGAGTGATACCCTGCTTCCAGGAAAAGCCACTAAGCTTCAGCTATTGACGACCGTACCGCAAACCGACAC
>NZ_JAWDJT010000039.1:0-663 GCF_032464715.1 Hymenobacter endophyticus
GAGGTATCTGGCTGAACTGGCGGCTCGACTGCACCGGAGGACGCTTTCCAGCTACATCGAGTGGGCCATCGTCAAGAGCCTCTCAGACAACGTGCTCAAGTCGGACCCCTCGGATCCGAGCGGCGGGCCGACGATCGATGACGAGGCTGAATTTCTCTGGGACGTGGATGACGCGGACAGGTTTGCCAAGCTCGCGCTGCGCTACCCACACCTGCTGAGTCACGAGGAGCAGGTGCGGTGGAAGCTCATTCGCGAGAATGGTTTCCTTTGGCGGGGGGCATAGCGTAGGGGGCAGCCAAGGGAGTGGACATGGACCGTCGATGAGGACTCGCTCGTCTTCGAGAGACTGCGTGAGCATTGGGCGACGTTCTGTCGCGTCGCTGATACCGGGGTCGGGCATGAGTCGTTGCCGACTTGGCCTAGAACCGATCCAACCTCATCGCATGAACGTTCGACGTCGAGGCCTCACCTCAAGGTCGATTCCGTCGACGCTGACGATGACATTCCATTCTGAAGGGGCGGGGTATGGCCAAGACGTTTGCCAGGTTGACTCGCCCCGCAATGCGAAAGCTCGCGACGGGCGAGAAGATCCACGAGCATGGGATCACCTTTGAGAGGTCTCGGAGTGGCGACGGGGTCTTCACCGTCAACATCATGGTCGAC
>NZ_JAWDJT010000040.1:0-646 GCF_032464715.1 Hymenobacter endophyticus
AGAGGTCCCGGTGTACGCGGCCACGACGATGGGCGTGGTGTTCTTCGGCGTCCTCGAAGGCGTCGGGATCGGCGTCGCCGTGGCGGTGGCGGTCGCGCTGCATCGGCTGACCCGTACGCGCATCACCCACGAGGAGGACCAGAACGGCGTCCACCATGTGCGCGTACGCGGGCAGTTGACGTTTCTCGCCGTGCCGCGGCTCAGCCGCACGCTGCATCTGGTGCCCCAAGAGGCCGATGCCGTCGTGGAGTTGGACGGCTCGTTTATGGACCACGCGGCGTACGAGTCGCTGCACGACTGGCAGAGCTCGCACACCGCGCAGGGCGGATCCGTGGAACTGACCGGGCGGTCAGGCGCCCGGATCACCGAGCCCGCGGGCGCCGCCGGGGAGGTCGGCGGCGACTGGTTCGACGTCATCCCCCTGGACGGCGGCAAGTCCCAGAAGATCGTCATGATGAACGGCGCGGTCACCGACCCGAACGCGGCCGAGTTCAAGAAGGCCGCCCTCGCCGAACTCAGCGACAAGGTGACCATCGCCAAGCAGTACGACACCAAGGACTGGAAGCCGTCGAACGCGCGGGCCAACATGATGGCCGCGATCTCCTCCATCGGCGCCGAGAACATCGCCGGGGTGTACTCCGCGAAC
>NZ_JAWDJT010000041.1:0-594 GCF_032464715.1 Hymenobacter endophyticus
ACGGGCGCCTCATCAGGCGCTGGGCATGAAGTCACCGGCCGAGGCCTATGCCCTGGCGCCCTGGCGCCTTGGAGCCAGCAGGTTCTCCCGGGTCATCATGGGGCGCCCTGCGGCAATGGTCGGTCGGTGTAGTTCCTGTGTAATCGCGCCGGCAATAGTTGCCGGTATTGCCCGATGACCTCACCCTTAGCGGGAAGCAAGTGAAGATCGGAGACAAGATCCCGTTGCACTGCGAGAGGTGCAAGAAGAGCACCGAGCATGCTGTGCTCTACATCGATCAGCGCGATGAAACGCAGAGCGACGAATCTGGTCAGTGGCTCCTAGAGCACACGCTAACGCGTGGGTTCACGGAATGTGTCGTGTGCTCCTGGCCGAAGGTGCGGATCCACGTCTTCACGCTTCCAACCGAGCAAGAGTCGTACCGCTCGATACCACGCGAACCAGAACGCCCGGTTCCCGCTTGGGCGAAACGCCTGCCAACGGACGTTCAGCAACTCTTGCTTGAGGTGTATGGCGCCTTTACGGACAAGCGCTATTGGTTGGTGGTGATGGGATGCCGAACGCTAGTTGACATGTTCGCGCTCGAGCGGATAG
>NZ_JAWDJT010000042.1:0-574 GCF_032464715.1 Hymenobacter endophyticus
GTTGGCCGCTTCTTCGTGCCCGTCAATACATCCGTGATACCGGCGGTGAATCACTTCGGGAGAATTACCAACCCGCCGGGCCACTTCGGCAATCGGCACTCCCGCGTTCAGCCACCGCGTGATGCAGGCGTGCCGCAGGTCGTACGGGCGCCCGGCCAGCGGTGAAGCGATACGCTCCGGCGGTAGTGCGTACTCCCGCGCTTCCTCCCACACCCGCCAGTAGGTGGATGAACCGACCACTCCCCCGCGCTCGTTCCCGAAGACGCGCCCCTCCTTGGCGGTCCCGAAATCCTTCAGATGGGCCCGCAGGATGGCCACCAGGACGGGCGGGATGGGGACCGGCCGGTCAGTGGATGCTTCTCGCGCCTTCAGGCCCCGGCGGTCGTGCCGCTCCCCGGAGTCGGTCCACTGCTTGCCGGAGACCGGACGCGTCTCCCGCAGCGTCAGCGTGCCCCAACCCGTCTCCGGCAGGTGGCAGTCCGACAGCCGGAGCCCGACCGCCTCAGCGGGCCGGATCCCCGCGTAGTACAGGACCGCGTAGAAGGCCACCAGGCGCCGCCCACGGCAGCGATCC
>NZ_JAWDJT010000043.1:0-568 GCF_032464715.1 Hymenobacter endophyticus
TGTGAAGGCCGCGTACGAGGGCTTCATGAAGGACCCGTCCGAAGGCGCCGGCCGTCTCTTCCCCGAGCTCATCGGTACCAAGGGGACGGGGACGTTGCGCGGGCTGCTGCGGGGCGGGGTCAAGGGCGCGGCGGAAGGAGCAGCGGAGTCGGGGGCCAGGAACTCGGCGCGCGACGCCATCGGGGAGGACCCCGCGAAGGGCTCCCACACCGAAGACTCCCGGGTGAACAAGGACACGGACCCGATCGACCTCGCCACCGGCAAGATGTACCTGCCGCAGACGGACGTAACCCTGCCGGGCGCCCTGCCTCTGATGTTCAAACGGCGGGTGGAGTCCGGCTACCGGCTGGGCCGCTGGTTCGGTCCGTCGTGGTCATCCACCGTCGACCAACGCCTGGAGATCGACTCCGAGGGCGTCGTCTTCGTCACGGAGGACGGCCTCCTCCTCTCCTACCCGCACCCAGTGGGTTGGCAAACAGCAAGGCGTTGCCGCGGATTTCCACCGTTTTGTCGGCGAAGTGGTAAACATCTGGGGGCGCGTAAGAGCCAGTTTTACCGGACGGCCCAC
>NZ_JAWDJT010000044.1:0-567 GCF_032464715.1 Hymenobacter endophyticus
GTAGACAAAGCCGGCAACAAGGGCTACGCACAAAGGCATAGCGTCTCGTTTTGTTACTCGTTTGTTTCTCTTTGTTAACCCTGTATGTCAAAGAACGTGTACTACCCCTTTTGAGTAGTGCAGTACAATCAAGCTATTCGCGTGATTGTAATATTTGGCAACTCCATGTGCAATGCTGCTCGTTTGGCAATCATTACGTGTGGAGAATAACGGATTCGAACCGTTGACCCCCTGCGTGCAAGGCAGGTGCTCTAGCCAGCTGAGCTAATCCCCCGTACTTTGTACTCAACCTATTGATGAGTAAAGTGGGCCTGCCTGGACTCGAACCAGGGACCTCTACATTATCAGTGTAGCGCTCTAACCACCTGAGCTACAAGCCCGGGTCGACTCGCGGAGTCGAATCCGTGAAAATATTGAATAAAAGGAAAAGACAACAACAGTGTAGTTACAGATTTCAACGAAATCATGGGAGGTGAGCCCCAACTTGTCAACCGAGTCGAACAAGCTCCAGAAAGGAGGTGATCCAGCCGCACCTTCCGGTACGGCTACCTTGTTACGACTTAGCCC
>NZ_JAWDJT010000045.1:0-546 GCF_032464715.1 Hymenobacter endophyticus
AAAACATGCTGGCAACCCATCGCCCTCGCTGGGATACAGATGCTCTCCGCATACGTTCCATGGGAGCGGCGGGACGGACTCACCGATGATGCGCATGCGGAACTCCTGCACCACGATCGGCTTCGCTCCGGTGTTGTGCAGCACGAGCGGGAAGCGGAAGCTCAGGACGGAGCCGTTGATCAGGGCGACAAAGGAACGTGGCTCCCAGGACTTCAACTTCCCCTGGTAGGCGTTGAGCCTCCAAAACGACGCCACGGTGAAGATCAGGGAAAACAACGCTACCAAGAGGGAGCACAACGCAACTACGACGACGGGCGTGATCGATGCGGGAGGTGCCGCGGGGGTCTGCTGCTGAGCAGAAATGACGAACTGAAGCACGGACTGAGTCTGTCACCTGAGGCACCGGCCCCGCGAATCAATCGGCTTCTTCCCCTTCACCACCGTCTACACGATGTCACCCTCTTCCTCCAACGCCTTAATGATCTTCGCGTTGGCCGCTTCTTCGTGCCCGTCAATACATCCGTGATACCGGCGGTGAATCACCTC
>NZ_JAWDJT010000046.1:0-515 GCF_032464715.1 Hymenobacter endophyticus
CCTGGGGCGGTGACGGCCTTGACGTATTTCTGGCCGAGCTCGCAGAAGAGTTCCGCGGGTGGAACGGTGCTCGAATCTGGCGTTCTCTGGAACGCGACCTGACGCTCTCGGCAGAGCACGCAGGATCGCACGTTCAGTTGACGTGGGGGCTACACGACCGACTCCCCGACGATAAGTGGCATTTTGAGGCGACGACCGATCACGCCCCTGGAGAAGCCATGCGCAACCTCGCCATCGAGATGCGCACCTTCCCAGCCGACCGGTATGTGTTCATGGCAACGAGCATGGGCACCGTCAAGAAGACCGCGCTCGACGAGTTCAGCAACCCGCGCAAGGGCGGGATCATTGCGGTGAATCTGGACGAAGGCGACTACCTGATCGGCGCGGCGCTGACGGACGGCCAACACGATGTGATGCTGTTCAGCGACGGCGGCAAGGCCGTGCGCTTTGACGAGAACGACGTGCGCCCGCTGGGCCGCAACGCCCGGGGCGTGCGCGGCATGATGCTCGAAGAC
>NZ_JAWDJT010000047.1:0-506 GCF_032464715.1 Hymenobacter endophyticus
AGGCCGAGCTGGCCGACAACGGACCGGTGCGCGGCACCATGGTGATCCGACCGTACGGGTACGGGCTGTGGGAACGGATGCAGCAGGACATGGATGCCCGCATCAAGGAGACGCCGCTCGTGGTCGGGATGGACGAGGCCCACAACTTCCTGACCGACGCCGACAGCGTGCAGTCCCGGAAGGTCATCACGAAGTTCACGGAGGCCGCAAAGCAGGGCCGCAAGGAGCGCCTCGGCCTGTTCCTCATCACGCAGGACCCACAGGACATCGACGACGCCGTCTTCGACGACGTCCAGGCGACGGCGGCCATCGACGTCCCCGGCTTCAACATCCAGGCGACAACGACGGCCACCCCCGTATCCCTCACCCTCGACCCGGGCACCGAGGACGCCACCACCCTCCCCGCCAACGGCGAATGCCCCATCGTCGACGGCAAGATCGGCGAGCCCTACGCCAAGGGCAAGGCCGAGGAAACCCCTCCCTGCGGCATCATCTACCGCCGCTCC